>CAYXLR010000012.1:0-57472 GCA_964466035.1 uncultured Thermotogae bacterium | reverse complement strand
AACTGGTACGCCCGACAGGATTCGAACCTGTGACCTTTGGCGCCGGAGGCCAACGCTCTGATCCACTGAGCTACGGGCGCATGCGTGCAGCCAGCAAGCCCTTCGGGCTTGTTGACGCACGGCGCAGTTTCGCAAAGCGAAACTGCCGGTTGATTGTGCCTTCCAACTCCAGCGGCATCAACCGACGCGAGTTCGTGCCTTGCACGAACTCGCCCGCGCTTGCGAAGCAAGCGCGCTCGCTGCGGAGAGGGCGGGATTCGAACCCGCGGAGGAGCGTGAACCCCTCGCCGGTTTAGCAAACCGGTGTCTTGGACCGCTTGACTACCTCTCCAACGCGGGATTCTACCGACTGAGGATTGCGAGGACAACAGGGATGCGTCACCCACGCGAGTTCGGGCTCCGCCCGAACTCGTACGCGCTTGCTGCGGATTCACGCAGCAAGCGCGCTGCGGAGGGGGCGGGATTCGAACCCGCGAGGCCTCGAGGGCCCGCCGGTTTTCAAGACCGGTGGTTTCGTCCGCTCACCCACCCCTCCTGCGTTCGATTATACCGGGGACGGCGCGGGGCTCGGATTCGCGTCAGGATTTCGCAATGGTCCCTCCGCCGAGGAGGCGGTCGTCGTCGTACAGGACGGCCAGCTGCCCCGGCGTGACGGCGCGCTGCGGCTCGTCGAGGACGAGGTCGAACCGTTCGGCGGAACCTCCCCGGAACGTGGCGCCGACGGCCGGCGATCGGTAGCGGAGCTTGACGTCCAGATGGGAGCGATCTTCCGGCGGGCGCCTCGAGATGTAGTTCGCGTCGACCGCGGTGAGCTCGCGTCGAAACAGCAGATCCTCCGCGCCGACGACGAGCGCGTTGCGCGCCGGGTCGATGTCGATGACGTAGAGCGGCCGACGCGACGGAACGTTGAGCCCCCGTCGCTGGCCGATGGTGTAACGTGGCAACCCTTCGTGCGTTCCGAGCCGTTCGCCTTGGACGTCGAGAATCGGCCCGGGCCGGAGCTCGGTTCGATCGAACAGGAATTCGGTACGCCCGGCGACGGCGAAGCAGAGGTCCTGGCTCTCCGGCAGCTCGGCGCACGACAGCCGGTGATCGCGGGCGATCCCGTACACCTTCTCCTTCGACAGCTCACCGACGGGGAACAGGAGCCGCTTCAGGTCGCCCTGCGCCAATCCGTACAGGAAGTACGTCTGGTCCTTGTCCGGATCGGCCCCCCTGTGCAGGGAGAACCCGCCGTCCGGCTCGCGAACCCGCCGGACGTGATGTCCGGTCGCGACGAAGTCGAACCCTCGCTCCTCGGCGTAGGCGAGGGCGAGGCCGAACCGGAGGTGGCGGTTGCATCGCCCGCAAGGGTTCGGCGTCTCGCCGTTGCGGTAGCGCGCGACGAAGTCCTCCAGAACGAGGCGCTGGAACGCTTCGCTGGCGTCGATCTCCTCGTGAGGGACGCCGACTTCGCGCGCCGCCTGGGCGGCCGCATCGAGCGAGCAGCACTTCGTCTTCCCGGCGTAGTTGGGCGCTCCGGGGAACGACCAGAACCAGAACGTGATCCCGGCGACGTCGTACCCTCGCTCCACGAGGAGCTGTGCGGCGACGGTGCTGTCGACGCCGCCGCTGAGGCAGACGACGACGCGCTTTGTCATCTACCCGTCTTCCCCTTCCAGCGGGACCACGCACAGGAATTCGAGGACGCCGTCGCCGGTGTTGACGAATTGGTGCTCGTCGTTCGGCGGGACGTAGGCGAAGTCGTCCGGCCCGACGGCGCGACGTCCGCCGGCGAACCGGACCTCGCCCCGCCCGGCGAGGACGTAGACCTCGTGCTCCCAAGGGTGCTTGTGGTACGGGCTGCAGCCGCCCTTTCCGATCGTGAACTTGCGCATCGAGAAGTTGGGCGCGTTCTCTCTCGGGCCGACGAGGACCCTCTTTTCCGCGCGGCGGGCGTTCTCGCCGTCATCGTACATCCGAGCTTCGACGTCTCGGCTTCTTCCGATGTGCACCATCGAATCTCCTTTCGCTAGAGCGGGCTCGCGATGAACGGGACGAGCATCTCGTCTTCGGTCAGGCCGCCGTGCATTCCCCGAAGGAGAGCCGCATCGTGGTACGGATGGTAGATCCCGGCGCTGCCGGTGGCGACGACGGCGAGGTCTCCGATCCGGGCGGTGATCTCGGGGTGGGGCGTCCCTTCGCCGAGGAGGCGATCTTCGATCAGGGCGGCCGAATCGACGCAGACGAGGCCGTCCTCCGATCGCCGAGTGAGCGCCTGTGAAACGCGCTCCCTCGTTCCCTCGCGAACGTACAGGTACGACGCGCGGGGCTCGCCGACCGGGGGAAGGAGCAGCGCCCGCTCGACGTCCGCGGTGTCGCTGAGCCTGACGTAGTCGTCCGGCCGCATCGAGACGAACCCGTGGTCGGAGGAGACGACGAACAGGGTATTCCCGACGCGCCCGACGAGCTCTCTGCGGATCGCGTCGTCGATCGCTCTCAGTTCGGCGGCGTACGCTTCGGTCTCCGGGCCGCGAATGTGCGCAATCGCGTCCAGCCCGGGCCAATAGAGGGAGAGGAAGGTCGTCGCGGTGGCGCGGCGGAGGAGCTGTCGCGTGGTCACCAGCATGTCGGAGAGGCCGACGGTCGCGTGGAGCTGCTGGCTTCCCCGGTAGAGCGCGCGCGAGAGGCCGCTGGTGGCGATGTACTGCGGAAGGAGCGTGTGCACGTCCACGCCGTGGTGCGCCAGGCGTTCGTGAACCGTCGGGCCGGGGATGATCGCTTCGGGGTCGAGTCCGGCGGAGAACGCGGCGTCGCTTCTCGCGTTGCCGACCATCGCGAACCGGACCATGTTGGTGATCGCCGAGGTCTCACGGAGGTACAGCCGGTACCCGACCAGACCGTGCTCGAGCGGTGTCAGCCCGGTGCCGATCGAAGCCAGGGCCGCAACGGTCGTTGCGGGGAAGACGGACGTGAGCGGGAAGTACAGTCCTCTGCGGCCGAGGGAGCGAAGGGCGAGGTCGGGGAATCGCTCGAACAGCGACTCCGCCTTCCGGTAGCCCCATCCGTCGAGGATCAAGAGGACGACGTGCTCGAACGGGGGAAGATCGGAGGCGGCCTCCGTCAACGGGGTCTCCGGGCCGTCGAGTCCGAAGAGTCGCTCGACCCACGCGGGGAGATCGGCGATCGAGTAGCCGGCGTAGTCGGGCAGGACCGAGCGCGAACCCCACCGCGCCGGCTTGTCTCGCGCAAGCAGGTGTCGCTCGATGCTCTCTCGGCTCGGCATGGGCATGACGGGCGATTATACGGGTTGTGTTCAGGTGCGGCATCACCGCACCTATACGGGTTGTGTTCAGGCGCGGCATCACCGCACCGATACGGTCTGGCGTCGAGGTCGGCGGCGAAGGGGACGCGCCGCCGAGTCAGCCGTCGGCCGTCTCGCCCTCGGGCTCGTCGGTCGGCTCGCAGGGGGCTCCGTCGAGGAGCGCGAGCAGCCTGTCGAACAGCTCGGGCGGCCACGACTCCGCGGCCCAGGGGACGTGAGTGATGTAGCCAGACGGCTCGGCGTCCGCTTCAGGGGGGTGGGCGTTCGGGACGAGATCCCCGACCAGGGTGTACGTGCCGGTCCCCTCCATCTGCATCGTGAGGGGATCGTCGGGGACGACGAACGCACCGGCGGCGCTCCCTTCAGCCGTTCCCTCCGTTTGGTAGACATCGGTTCCGAGCGTGACGACGAGAAAGAACGGCCCGGTCGCAGTGCCGAGGACGCTGGCCGCGAGATCGGCGTCCTCGCTGGAGCCGGCCATCCCTCCGCGGATCGAGATCGGATCTCCGTCCTCGGTCGTGCCGACGGCCTCCAGGATGAGCCAGACGTCGAGGGTCAGCGCGGCGGAATCGCCGATCCCTTCTCCGAACGCCGTTCCGGACGCGGTGAACGGGACGGTCCGTCCGTCGATCACGAGCGAGCCGTTCACGTGGAGCTCGCTCTCGATGAGCGCGGTGACTTCGGTCCCGTGAAACCACAGCACGGTCTTGCCCGTGGCGACGCCCTCCGCGTCGATGCCCGATTGGGCGAACGCCATGAGGGCGAAGAACATCGCAACGACGCACCCGATACCGACTCGCTTCATCGACCTCTCCTCCCCGTCGCTTGATCGCCGTCTCGAACCTGCGGCCTATTCTATCGGATCGAGCGCGTGAGGCGTTGCCTCGCCGTGGACGCGAGCGCGCCCCGTCTTCGCTGACGGGGCGCGCTCGGTCGTTCCTCCGCGGGTACGCGGAGGAGGTTGGTTGCTGCGACTTCGCGACTCAGCTCTTGTTCTCTTCTCGCTCCAGGTACTGGAGGATCGCGTCGACGACGAGATAGTTGATCGAGCGATCGCGCTTCTCGCCGAGGCTGATCAGCCTCTCGACCGGTTTCTCCTCCATTTTCTTCTGGGGGATGTAGATCGAGAGCTTGTCCAGAATCTCTTTCTTCGGCACGGAGTTCACCCCCTCCCTTCATCGGCGGAAACTTTCTGGGACGATAGCTTCACATTGCCGAAAATGAATGAACGCCCATAGCGTATCACCGCACCGGGAGGAATCCATGGAGGTGGGCAGAAAGTAAGATGGAAGGAATATGAAAACCGGGCCGCGGCCCGTCTCCTGAGCCGGGCCTGCCCCGCTTCACCAAGGTTCGGTCGGGACGCTACAATGCCTCGTAAGGAGGGATCATGTGGACGAAGCGTGTGATGGTGGGGCTGGTGATCGGCGGCAGCATCTTGGCGGCCGTGGGCGGCTGCATGTTCTTCGCGCGGACGGAAGCGGTGATCGAAGTCTCGGCGACGACGGGAGTCGTTCCGCTGACGATCACGTTCACCGGGGAGGGATCGAGCGGCCCGTCGGAGATCACCACGCATCGATGGTCGTTCGGGATGGGCGAGGAATGGTACGAGCCGAGCGGAACGTACACCTACGAGCACGCCGGGCGATATACGCTGACCTTGACCGTCCGAAGCGCCGACGGGAAGACGGACGCGACGTCGGTCGAAGTCGTCGTCGAGCCCGCCGTCTGGATCTGCGATGAGAATCTGGATCGGGTCTACAAGCTCGACATGGACGGAACCGCTCTGAAGACGTTCGATCTTCCGGTGGCCGACCCGAAGGGGGTCGCAATCGCCGAGGCCGCGGGGAAGACGTGGGTGTTCGTCGCCTGCTTCGGGGGCGGGAGTCAGCGGATTCTCCGCGTCGATCAGGCATCGGGCGCCGTGTCGGAGGAGTACGTCGCCCCGGCGCAGGATCCGCTCTACCTCACCTACGGGTGGCTCGAGCCCCAGCGGATCTGGCACGTCGACGGACTCAGCCGGAAGATCTACGAGTTGAACCCGACCAACGGGCAGGTTCGGGATTCGTTCGGGACGAACTACTTCCGCGCGTCGCAGCAAGTCGGCAACGAGACTTTCCTCCAGTCTCCGCAGGGGCTCGCCTGGGACGAGGACGGCGGGGAATCGGGCCTCTTGTGGTACCTGGAGGGCGAGACGCGGCTTCTGTACGCGATCGAGATCGACCCGCCGATCAACATCTTCGAGGGGATCCAGTTGGAGATCGATCGGGATCCGGTCTCGGTCGACGCCGCGGTCTTCCCCGTCGCGGGCATGGACGAATACGACGGCTACCTGTGGGTCGTCGATCGCGACGACCACGAGATCGTCCAGATCGATCCGACGACCGGAGCGCGAACCGGAGCCGTCATCTCCGGCTTCCCCGGCGCGAGCACGAGCGGGCTGGCGATCCAGCAGTGAGGATCGGATGATCCGAGGAGCGCAACGCTGCACCGGCTCGAGCGGGAAGAAGGAGTCATGACGGATGACGCGCGCGACGGTCGTGCTTCACAACGGAACGATCCACGGCCGGAGGAACCTCGATGCGGTGGCCATCGCAGGAGACAGAATTCTGGCGGTCGGTCGGGGCGAAGAGCTCCTGGCGTACGCCGGTGAGAACGCGCTGAGAATAGATCTCAAGGGGCGAGCGGTCCTTCCGGGATTCATCGACGCGCACGTTCACCTGATGCACACCGGGCTCGTGGAGAGCGGCTGGCGGATCGACCTCGCGAACAGAAGCCGAGACGAAGTCGTCGCCGCCCTCCGGGACGCCGCGAGATCCCGCGGCGTCGGGGAGTGGGTCGTCGGATCCGGCTGGGACGAGAGCGACTGGAAGGACCGCCGGTATCTCGTCCGCGAGGAGTTGGACCGGGTGACGACCGCGATCCCGGTTCTGGCAGTTCGGAAGGACGGACACCTGCTGACCGCGAACGCGCGCGCTCTCGACGTTCTCCCCGAATCGGCGCCGGAGCGTTGGGTCGATCGCGAAGCGGGGCACCTTCGCGAAGCGGCGGCGATCGAGATGCTCGATCGGGTCGTTCCGGATCGGGCGACGTCCGCGGAAGCGCTCTCGGCGGCGGCGCGTCTCTGTCACCGTCTCGGGGTCACGTCCGTGCACACGATGTCGCGGCTGCGCCACGTGCCTGCGCTCATGGCCGGCCGGTCGGAGCGGCGGCTGCGGGTGACGATCTGTCCCGAGGTCGCCTCCCTCGACAGACTGGAGGCGGTCGGCCTCGAGACCGGGTTCGGCGATCCGTGGCTCCGGTTCGGGGGGGTCAAGATCTTCGCGGACGGCTCGATCGGGGCCCGGAACGCCGCCGTCTCCGAGCCGTTCCGGGGAGGCGAAACCGGAGAGCTGAACCACGAGGACGCCGTGCTGGCGTCGATGATCTGCGCCGCCGAGGACGCCGGCTGGCAGACGGTGATCCACGCCATCGGGGATCGCGCGATCGGTCAGGTTCTCGACGCGCACGAGGCCGTCGGGACCGATCCGGCGTTGCGGCATCGGATCGAGCACTTCGAGCTCCCGCGCGAGGCGCAGCTCGACCGCGCCGTGAGGCTCGGCCTCTGTATCAGCATGCAGCCGAACTTCATCGGCAACTGGTCGGGACCGGGGAGCCTCTACGTCGACCGGCTCGGCGAGGAGAGGGACCGGGCGAGCAACCCGCTCCGGCGCGTCGTCGACGGGGGACTTCCGCTCGCGTTCGGCTCCGACGGGATGCCGGTCTCCCCGCTGTACGGGCTTCACTCGGCCGTCAACGCGCCGTATCCGGATCAGCGGCTGACCGTCGAGGAGGCGATCGCCTGCTACACTGCCGGAGGCGCCTGGTTCGGCTTCGAGGAGGCGGTCAAGGGGAAGATCGAGCCGGGGATGCTCGCCGATCTGGTTGTCCTCGACGACGATCCGCCCCTCGAGCCCGAGCGGATCGTCGAGCGGACGGTGGAGATGACGTTCGTCGGAGGAGAGCGGGTCTACGAGCGCGAGGGGGCGGGCTGAAGCGGTTCGGGAGGCCCGCGAACGACGGCGACGCGGATCACTCCACGGTCACGGTCTTGGCGAGGTTTCGCGGCTGATCGATGTCGGTCCCCCTCCAGACGGCGACGTGGTAGGCGAGCAGTTGGAGCGGGACGGCGAACAGGATCGGGCGGGAGATCCCATCGACCGCCAGGACCGGGAGGACGAAGTCGGCGAGGCGGGCGAGCGCCGGTTCGTCGGGGGCGTCGGTGACGACGATCACGAAGCCGTTCCGCGCCTTGACCTCCTCGATGTTGGAGAGGACCTTCTCGTACGCCTTCCCTTTGGACAGGAGGATCACGACCGGCGTCCCCTCGTCGATCAGGGCGATCGGCCCGTGCTTCATCTCCCCGGCCGGATACCCCTCGGCGTGGATGTACGAGATCTCCTTCAGCTTGAGCGCTCCCTCGAGGGCGATCGGGAAGAGCGGTCCGCGGGCCAGATACAGCACGTCGCGGGCGCGGTGGATCTGTTCGGCGATGCCGTCGATCCGGGCTTCCTCCTGAAGCCCTTCGGTGATCCGCCCTGGCAGGAGCGCGAGGCGATCCAATTCGGTCCGGGCTTCCTGCGGCGGCATGTCGAAATGCTCGAGCGCCAAGTGAATTCCCAAGAGGCCCAATGCGGCGATCTGCGCGGTGAACGTCTTCGTCGCGGCGACGCCGATCTCGATCCCGGCCCGCGTGTAGACGGAGGCGTCCGCCTCGCGATCGATCGCCGACTGCTCGTTGTTCACCAGCGCGACGATCCGGGCGCCGCGTTCCTTGGCGTGCCGAACGGCCATCAGCGTGTCGATCGTCTCCCCCGACTGCGACACGGCGACGACCAGGGTCCGGGGCGATAGGTGCGGCGAGCGGACGCGGAACTCGGAGGCGATCACCGCCTGGATCGGGACCGGGAGGATCTCCTCCCACAGGTACTCGGCGACCAGGCTGGCGTGGTACGCCGTGCCGCAGGAGATCAGGTAGACGTGGTCGAACGCGTCGATTCGACCCTCGACGAGGGGAAGGTGGATCGGCCGCCCGTCGAGGCCGACCTTCTCGCGGATCGTCTCCCCGACCGATCGGGCCTGCTCGTGGATCTCCTTCAGCATGAAGTGCTTGTGCCCGCCCTTCTGGATGGCGACGAGATCGGTCGTCACGCGGTGCGGGGGGCGCGTGATTTCGCGGCCGTCGAAGTTGAAGATGCGGAACCCTTCGGCGGTCAGCTCGCCGACCTCGTCGTCGGCGAGAAACTGCACCGAATCGGCCCGCCCGAGGAGGGCAGGGATGTCCGACGAGACGAACGAGCCGGTGTGGTCGCTCGCGAGGACGAGGGGGCTCCCCCGCCGCGCGACGACGAGCCGGTCGGGCGCGTCGGAGGAGAGGACGGCCAGCGCGAACGCGCCCTCGACCTGTTCGATGGCGGCGGTGACCGCCGCGAGGAGATCGCCGTCGAAGTGGGACTCGATGAGGTGGGCGAGGACCTCGGTGTCGGTCTCCGAGCTGAAGCGGTGCCCCTCGGAGAGCAGTCGCTCGCGAATCGGGAGGTAATTCTCGATGATCCCGTTGTGGATCACCGCGAGCCTGCCGTGACAGTCGAAGTGGGGGTGCGCGTTTTCTTCGGTCGGCTTGCCGTGCGTCGCCCACCGGGTATGCCCGATCCCGACCGTGGCGGCGATCGTCTTCGAGCGGAGGTCCTCATCGAGTTCGCGGACCTTGCCGACGCGGCGGAACCGCACGAGCGCCCCTTGCTCCAGGACGGCGATCCCCGCCGAATCGTACCCGCGATACTCCAGGCGCTTGAGCCCTTCGATCAGGAGCGGGACGACGCTCTCGCTGCCGACGTAGCCGATGATCCCGCACACGCTTCCTCCCTCCGGATCCGGGAGGGGAGTGTATCTCATGATTCGAGGCGGACCAACCGGCGGTGTTGGCTGACCCCGGCGGCGACGGTATAATGCGAACTCGGTGGGGTTCTCTCGAAGGAGGACCGAAATGCATGAAGTCGTCATCAAGGCACTCCTGGTCGATCCTTCCAACAATACCCCCGTCGTCCTGCTGAAGGACCGCACGTCGCGCAAGGCGTTGCCGATCTGGATCGGCGACGCGGAAGCGATCGCGATCGCGTTCGGCCTCCAGAGCGAGGAGTTTCCCCGCCCACTGACGCACGTCCTGATGAAGCAGATGATCGAGGAGCTTGAGGCGAGGGTCGAGAAGGTCGTCATCCGGGCCATCCAGGACGGAACGTACTTCGCGTCGGTCTACCTGCGCGACGTCCACGAGGAGGTCCTCGAGTTCGACGCGCGTGCGTCCGATTCGCTCGCCCTTTCGCTCCGTTCCGGCTGCCCGATCTTCATCGCCGACGAGGTCTTCAAGACGGCGGCGATCGAATCCCCGTTCGCCGACGAGGACGAGTTCCAGGAGTTCGTCGAGGACAACCTCGACCTGCGCGAGTTCCGAAAGCGAAACCGGCTGTACCACAAACGCGCGGAGTAGGACTATCCTCGGATCGTCTCCACCCCCCGTGTCGGGAGGGTGATGACTTCTTCCTCGGTCAGCCCCTGATCCAGATCGATCCGCTCGACGTACAGCGAGGTCGAACGCTGCCCGTCCTTGAAGGCGACGATTTTCCGGATCAAGTAGGTGTCGCGCTCGACCCAGATCATACGCAGGAGCTCGTCCGACCTGGCGTCCCTGACTTCCAGGATGTAGCTTCCGCCGATGGCGCCGCTCGCTCCGAGCGTCGTCGTCTGTCCCCAGCTCGTCGTGTACGAACCGTCGTGGGCTTCGAGGGTCGGACAGAACGAGAAGGAGATCGGGCAGTCCAGCGTCGAGAAGGCGGACGAGAACGGGCTCGTACCGTCGTCGATCTGCGAAAAGGACGTCGCGAGAGCGAGCGGCGTCTGGAACAGATCCTGCGTGAACCCCGGCATGTCCTGGACGACCTCGACCTTCACCCTTCCGGCGGACCAATCCTCCTTCAGCCCCGAGAGGTCGAGGTTCCCCAGGCCGATGGCGGCCAGCGGAATGCCGACCCATCTCTTGATGACGACGAGGTTCTCCTGGGGGAGGTAGTGCCACAGCTGATCGTTCTGGACGACGAACCGCTCGTCCTTGATGACCTCGGGCCTTAGATAGCGCACGGACAGGGCGGGGATCGGACCGTTGAGATATCGAACGACCATCCGGATCGGCTCGTTCGGAGCGCCGGCCTTGGTGACCTCGAGGACGGCTTCGAGATCCCGGATTCGGGAGAACGCGTTCTCGATCCGCCAGATGAGCCCGCTGACCTCCGTGGGGGGATGCTCGTCCAGCAGGTACTGATCGACCGCCACGACGGTTACGATCAGCGCCACGAAGACCCCGATGGCGACGATGATGAGGTTTTGATTGTCCATCCCATCGCATTATAATCCCCTTCTGAAGGGTGTTCAATCGCGGTTGTTTCTCCAGGGGAAGCCACGTGGAAGGGAGCGGCGATGGAACTACGCGGCGTCGAGCGGGCAGACGTTGAGGGAAAGACGGCCCTGGTTCGGGTCGACTACAACGTGCCGTTGTCGGGAGGGGAGGTCGCCGACGACGCGCGGCTGCGGGCGTCGCTCCCGACGGTGCAGCATCTTCTCGAACACGGCGCGAAGGTCGTCCTGATCTCGCACCTCGGGCGGCCGGAAGGTCGCGTCGTCGAGGAGCTGCGGCTCGCACCGGTCGCGGCCCGACTGGGGGAGCTGCTCGGCCGGCCGGTCCGGCAGCTCGAGGACTGCGTCGGCCCGGACGTCTCCGCCGCGATCGAACAGGGGAGCGCCGGAGACGTCTTTCTCCTGGAGAACGTCCGATTCCATCCGGAGGAGTCGACGAACGAATCCGGATTCGCGCGCGAGCTGGCCCGGCTCGGCGACGTCTACGTGAACGACGCATTCGCCGCCGTCCACCGCGCGCACGCGTCGACGGTCGGGATCGCCGACCATCTTCCGGCCTACGCGGGGCTGTTGATGGAACGGGAGGTCGCCGCGCTTTCCCGTCTCGACGATCCGGAGCGGCCGTACGTGGCGATCGTCGGCGGGAAGAAGGCTCGGAGCAAGCTCGGAGCGCTTCGCGATTTGGTGCCCCGGGTCGACGAGATCCTGATCGGCGGCGGGGTCGCCCTCACGTTCCTCCACGCGCACGGCGCCGAGGTGGGGGATTCGGTCGTCGACGAGGGGCTGTTCGACGAGATCCGCGAGGTCGGCGCCGCGGCCGAGCGCGAGGGCACGACGATCCATCTTCCCGAGGACGTGGTGATCGGGGTCGACCTGTCGCCGGAAGGCGAGGTCCGGACGTCCGATGCACGCGCGATCCCGGCCGGTTGGCAGGGGCTGGACATCGGGCCGAAGACGATCGAGCGGTTCACCGAGCGGATCCTGGCGGCGAAGACGGTCGTCTGGACTGGACCGCTGGGGGCGTTCGAGGTCGAGCCGTTCTCGAACGGAACGCAGCGGATCGGGGAGGCGATCGCCGCGTCGGACGCGTACAGCGTGATCGGCGGAGGCGAGACGGGCGAAGCGATGGCCCGATTCGGGCTCGTCGATCGGATCTCCTACGTCTCCACCGGAGGGGGCGCCTGCCTCGCGCTTCTGCGGGGGAAGCAGCTTCCGGCGCTGGAAGCGCTTCGACCGTAGCGTTGTTGGGCCGATTTGCGGCTGGTATAATGCCTCAACCCTCGCGGGCATAGCTCAGTGGTAGAGCATCAGCTTCCCAAGCTGAGGGTCGCGGGTTCGAGTCCCGTTGCCCGCTCCCGTGTTGCGTGTCGTGCTCCTTCTCGTGGATCCGATCGGAGTGTCCCGATGAGCGCCCCATCCGATTCCCCTTTGACCCTCGATTCCCTTCGGCCGCGCGTTCTCTCGTGTACGCGGTGCCCTCTGCACGAGACACGCTCGCACGCCGTGTTCGGCGAGGGGGATCCGGACGCGACGATCCTGTTCGTCGGCGAGGGGCCCGGCGAGGTCGAGGATCAGACCGGAAGGCCGTTCGTCGGACCCGCGGGGCAGAAGCTCGACGAGGTCCTCGCGTCGGTGAAGATCGCACGGGAGTCCGTCTACATCACCAACGTGGTGAAGTGTCGTCCGCCCGGGAACCGCGTCCCTTCGAAATCGGAGATGGAGGTCTGCGTCCCGTACCTCGAAGCCCAGATCGCGCTGATCCAGCCGGCGTTGATCATCACGCTGGGGAACACGTCAACGCAGTGGCTCCTCCCCGAGGCGCCGGGGATCACGAGGTCCCACGGGACGTTCTACCCCTGGCGGGGCAGGATCCTGTTGTATCCGATGTTTCATCCGAGCTACCTTCTCCGCAACCCGTCGAGAGCGAAGGGGAGCCCGAAGTACCAGACGTGGGAGGATATCCAGAAGGTGAGGAAGTGGCTCGATGAGTACGCCGACGCTGCGGACGCGTGAAGAACAGAGCGCCTTCGTTCGAGACGCGGTGGAGCGCGCGGACGGCCTCCGCAAGGAGAAGCGATTCAAAGAGGCGATCTCGCTCCTCGTCGAGGCACTGCAGTACGGGATCGACAAGGCGAACCTCTACTACCGCCTTGGCAACGTCTACTTCGACGGCGCCGATCTGAGCCGCGCGGAGTACGCGTACAATCGGGCGCTCGAGGTCGACCCGAAGCACGTCAACGCGATGCACAACCTCGCCGTGGTCTACAAACGTCAGAAGAAGATCTCCCTGTACGTGAAGACGTACAAGAAGTCGCAGCGGATGGCGCTTCGCCACCCGAAGAACATCAAGTTCTCGGCGGGCGAGAAGCGGCGGATCCGCTTCCTCAGCATGAGGGTTTCCCTGTGGATTGTCGGTGGGTTTGGATTGGTGGTCTTGCTGATCTGGCTGTTCGGCCGCTGACGAGGAATTCCCGATCCAATCAGGCGTTTGACGCGATCCTAGCGATTACGTATAGTCTGCACCGCGTTTGCCCGATGTCGGAACGAGAAGCGAGGACTGCGTTTGGCCAAGAAGAGAATCTATGAGATTGCCAAGGAGCTCGGGATCGCGAGCAAGGAGCTGATCGCCAAGCTCGACGAGATGGGCATGCCGGGTCTGAAGGCGGCGAATTCCGTCGACGAGGAGGAATACACGCTGATCCTCCACCTCTACGAGGAGGACGCCGCCGAGCAGGAGGCCCCGGCGGCCGTCGCTGAAAAGCCCGTTGAGGCCGCGCCGGCGAAACGTGAAAAGCGGACCGACGGCGTTCCCCGTCCGCCGATCGTGTCGGTTCTCGGTCACATCGACCACGGGAAGACGACCCTGCTCGATGCGATTCGCGCGTCCCACCTCGCGAGCAAGGAAGCGGGCGGGATCACGCAGGGGATCGCCGCCTATCAGGCGGAGCTCCACGGCCAACGGATCACGTTCATCGACACGCCGGGGCACAAGGCGTTCACCGGGATGCGAGCCCGCGGCGCCCGGGTCACCGACATCGCGATCCTCGTCGTGGCGGCCGACGACTCCGTGATGGCGCAGACGGTCGAGGCGATCGACCACATCCACGCCGCCGGGATCCCGATGATCGTCGCGATCAACAAGATCGATCGTCCCAACGCCGACGTGAGCAAGGTCATGAACGACCTCGCGCAGCGCGGGATGACGCCCGAGGCCTGGGGAGGCGACACGATCACGGTGGAGATCTCCGCGCTTCAGGGTCAGAACATCGAGGACCTGCTGGAGATGATCCTTCTCGTCGCCGAGCTGGAGGACCTCCGCGCCGATCCGAACGGTCCCGTCGAGGCGGTGGTGATCGAGAGCCATCTGTCGACCGGTCGGGGTGCCGTCGCGTCCGTGGTCGTTCGAGACGGAACGCTTCGGGGAAAGGACTGGGTCGTCGCCGGCTCGGCCTACGGGCGGATCAAGGCCCTCCTCGATGAAGGCGGGAACCGGATCGGCGAGGCGTCCCCGGGCATGTCCGCGGAGATCCTCGGCTTCGGGGACGTCCCCGAGGTCGGGAGCGCAATCGAAGTGGTGAAGGATCAGTCGGCGGCGCGAAAAGCCGTCCAGGGGCGCCAGCGGGAGCAGAAGCGGCAGCAGGTCGTGGAGCGTCCGAAGAGCTTCGACGACTTCTTCGCCCAGGCGGAGGAGACGGCGAAGCTGCGGCTCGTCCTCAAGGCGGGTTCGACCGGGGCGCTCGAAGCGGCGCGGCGGGAGATCGAAGCGCTCGACGTCGGCGATGTGGAGCTGGAGATCCTCCACGCCGGGGTCGGGGTGATCTCGGAGAGCGACGTCCTCCTCGCGTCTTCGATCGCCGAGGAGTGCCTGATCGTCGGCTTCGGCGTGAAGGCGAATCCGAAGGCGGCGAGGGTCGCCGATCGGGAGAACGTCACCGTCCTCACCTACGAAGTAATCTACGATCTGGTGGGAGAAGTCGAGACCGCGTTGAAGCGGAAGCTCGCTCCCGAGTTCACCGAAACGCAGATCGGGGTCGCCGAGGTGAGGGACCTGTTCAAGATTCCGAGCGGCGTGGTCGCCGGCTGCTACGTCGCGGACGGCCGCGTGACCCGGCGGGCGCGCGTCCGCGTCCTGCGCAACGGAGAGGAGCTGCACGTCGGCGAGATCGCCTCCCTCCGTCGATTCGAGGACGACGTACGGGAGGTCCAGGCCGGCCGAGAGTGCGGTTTGCGGATCAGCGGGTTCGACGCCGTGGAAGTCGGCGACCGACTCGAGATCTTCGAGATGGAAGAGGTCGTGCGTTAGCGGGCGATGAACGTCGGCCTGGCAACGTTGCGGTTTCGGCTCTACTCCGTCGACTCGATCAAGGAAAAGCGGTCGATCGTCAAACGGCTTCTCGCGGACGTGCAGCGACGAGGTCCGGCTTTCGCCGCCTGCGAGATGAACGATCAGGACGACCTCCGTTGGCTGACGGTCCGTGTCGCGCACCTGTCGAACGATTCCCGCTTCACCGAGTCGGTCCTCGAGCGGCTTCGGGCCGACTTCGAACGGAGCGTCGG
The DNA here is from genome assembly GCA_964466035.1 of uncultured Thermotogae bacterium. Taxonomy (GTDB): domain Bacteria; phylum Bipolaricaulota; class Bipolaricaulia; order UBA7950; family UBA9294; genus JANQEA01. The sequence continues at coordinate 42,165 of CAYXLR010000012.1, read as the reverse complement.
GTGCGAGGCGGCCGAGTCGCGGATCGAGATCCTATGAGCAGCAAGAGGCGACTGGCGCGGCTCCGGGAAGAGATCCAACGGGAGTTGGCGTCGATCATCGAGTTCGAGAGCCGCGATCCCGTGGTGCGCGACGCGTTCCCCACGGTGATGGAGGTGCGTCTTTCCCCGGACGCCCGGCACGCCAAGGTGTACGTCGCCGCCGGGGCGGACACGGAGCGCGACGCGTTCCACGCGGCGCTGGTGCGGGATCGCGGATTCTATCGGAGCGAGCTCGCCGAACGCCTTTCGTTGCGCCACACGCCGGAGCTTCAATTCGTCGTCGACGAGGCGGTCGAGCGGTCGATTCGATTGGGCGAGCTTCTCCGCGCGGACGACGATGACCTGGGAACGGCTTAGAAGGAGCCTCGCCCTTCCGTTCCGCTTCCCCGCGCTGCTCGTCCTTTCCGTCGGTTTCTCCGGACTTCTCTACGCGGCGAGCCTGGCGGCCGGATTCCTCGACGTTCGCAACCCCTACTGGGTGCTGAGCGTCGGGGGGCTTCTCTTGCTCTCGCCGATCTACCACGCGGCGCTTCTCCCTGCGATCGCCGGTGCCCTGCGAGGGGAGCGAGCCGACTGGCGCGCCGTGCTCGGAGACGGGCAGAGCCTGTTCCAGCGGCTGTTCCTCGGCGAGGTCGTCGTCGGGGCCGCGGTGATCGCCGGGGGGCTGCTGTTTCTGATTCCAGGGATCTACGTCGGGATGCGGTTCGTCTACTACAAGCAAGCGATCGTCTTCGAGCGGACGTCGACCCTCTCCGCTCTTCGGGGAAGCCTTCGGCTGACGCGGGACGGGCGCTTGACGTTCCGGCTGTTCGTCGGCCTCGCGGCCCTGTACGGATGCGCGCTCGGCCTCGACGCGCTCCTCGCGGCCCTCGCCCCCATGCCGGTCGTTCACCTCGGCGCCGTCGTCGGTACCGGTCTGCTGCTGACCTGGATGAACGTGCTCGTCACGTCGACGTATATCGACGCGACGAGCGGTTCCTAAGTACGCCTGCGCGATGCCTCGCGCCGCCCTCCTACGGATCGACGGTGATGTTCTTGACCGCGGTGTCTTCCGCCCCGAGATTGTCGGTCACCATCAGGATCGCGGTGAAGACCAGCGGGTCGCTCTGTACGTTGGTGTACACGTGCGTGACGGTCGCCAGGGTCAGCGAGGCGGTCTGTCCGTCGCCGAAATCCCAGTAGTACTCGTCGATGGTGCCGTCCGGATCGGAGGACGCGGAGGCGTCGAAGTCGACGGACAGCGGGCTCGTTCCGTGGTCCGGCGTCGCGGTGAAGCTCGCGATGGGGTTCAGATTCCCGACGAACAAGCAGCCAGCGGCGATGAGGAGCAACCCCACGCCAGCACACGTCCCCCACACGATGCGTCTCTTCATGCTTCCCCCCTTATGGTCGTTCGTGCTTTGTGCTCCCCCATCATGCGGACGGGCGGGTGTTTTGACAAGGACAAATGACGGTTGCGGGGGGAGCAAGCAAGCCGGTATAGTCGACCGTGCCATGACCGGGATGGATCGAATCGACGTTGAGGCGGTCATTTCCGCGCACCCTTTCGTGGAAGTCATCCTCTCGCGCCTTCGACGAGCCGGGCACGAAGCGGTGCTCATCGGGGGGGTCGTGCGGGATGCGCTCCAGCACCGAATGGGGCGTTCGGTCGCCTTCCCGCCGGACGACGTCGACATCGCGACCTCGGCGGCCCCGGATGAGATCCGCCGGCTGTTCCCGGATCGGCAGATCGTCGGGTTGGGCGAGGAATTCGGGGTCCTCCTGATCGTCGGTCCGGACGGCCGCGCGTACGAAGTGGCGACGTTTCGCGTCGAGGGGGAGTACGACGGTCGATGGCCGGGGAAGGTCGAGCTGGTGCGCGACCTGGCGGGAGACGTCCGACGACGCGACCTGACGATCAACGGCCTGGCGGCGACGCCGGACGGGGAAGTGATCGATCTGGTCGATGGGGTAGCCGATCTGGTCGCGTCGCGAATCCGGGCGATCGGCGACCCGACGGCGCGGTTCGAAGAGGACTTCCTCCGGATGCTCCGGGCCGTTCGCTTCGCCTGTCAGATCGACGGACGGATCGACGGCGGGACGGCGGCGGCGATTTCGGTCAACGCGGGGAAGATCCGGGCGATCTCGAACGAGCGGATCGGCGAGGAGATCGTCCGGATCCTCGGGACGCCCAGGGCGGCGAAGGGTTTGGCGCTGATGGACGAGCTGGGCCTCCTCGATCCGATCCTTCCCGAGCTGGCCGCGTGCAAGGGGGTCCCGCAGCCGGAGGCGTATCACCCCGAAGGGGACGTCTTCGTGCACACGGTGGCCGCCGTCCGCGTCGCCGACGCGTTCGTCGACGATCCGATCGTCAAACTGGCCGTCGTCCTCCACGACGTCGGAAAGCCGGACGCGCTCGAGCGAAGTGGGGGAGAGAACATGGGCGGGCATTGCGCCATCGGCGCCCGGAAGGCGAGGGACGTCGGGCGAAGGCTTCGATTGAGCCGACAGGACGTCTTCCGCCTCCATTACTTGGTAAGACACCACATGAGGATCGCCGACTTTCCGCAGATGGGCCGAGGCAAGCAGGTCCGATTCGTCAGTGAAGGGGAGGACGAGGCGAGAAGGAGCCCCCGCGCGCGGTTCCCGCTCTTCTTCCAGCTCCTTCAGCTGCTCGTCGCGGACTGCGAGGCGAGCGCCCATCGATCCTCCGGATGGGCGCCGATCCTGAGAGAGACGCTCGACGTCATCGAGCACATCGACCGGGTCTGCGGACTGCGGCGGGCCCGCGAGATCGTCGACGGCCACGCGTTGATGGATCTCGGGGTCCCCCCCGGCCCGCGGCTCGGCTCCATCCTGAACGCGTTGCACGATCGGATCCTGGCCGGGCAGATCACGACGCGCGAAGCGGCGATCGCCGAGGCCCGGAGTCTGATCGCCGATCGCGACGGCGAGACGTTCGAGAACCCGTGACGGGACAGCCGCCCTGGTGACGGCAAGACCGGCCGGTTACCGTCGACTCATCACGTCATCCGAGAGGACGCCGATGGGAACGACGTTGGACGTCAGCCGCGATCTCGAGCTCGACCTCGAGGAGATCATCGGGCAGTGCATCGCGATCCTCGGGATCCGCGGCTCGGGGAAATCGAACACCGCGGGGGTCATCTTCGAGGAACTCCTTCGCCACCGGTATCCGATGTCGATCGTCGACATCGAGGGCGAGTACTTTGGGTTGAAGGAGAAGTACGAGGTCCTCGTCGTCGGGACGGGCGACGGCGTCGAGATCGAGATCGATCCGGACTGCGCCGGCGAGATCGCGCAGGTCAGCATGGAGGGGAACGTCCCGGTCGTCCTCGACCTGAGCGGCTTCCTCTCCGACGAGCGGACCGAACTCCTGAAGGCGTACCTATCGAGCCTGTGGAATCTGGCGGGGACGCTCCGCCGGCCGTACATCATCGGGATCGAAGAGGCGCACGAGTTCATCCCGCAGGGGGTCAAGACGGAACTGAAGGAGATGATCGCGCGGATCGCCCTCCGGGGCCGGAAGCGCGGGCTGGGCGGCATCATCGTTTCTCAGCGGAGCGCCAAGGTCGACAAGGACGTGCTCAGCCAAGCCGGGATGCTCTTCCTGCATCGGGTCGTGCACGAGGTCGACATGCGCGTCTACGGCGAGCTCCTTCCGTGGCGGAAGAACGAAGTGAAGGAGATCGTCAACTCGCTCGACACCGGGGACTGCATCTACGTCAACGGAGACAGGATTCTGCCGATCTACGTCCGTGAGCGGGAGACCTTCCACGCCGGCTTCACCCCTTCGCTGGAGTCGGTCAAGTCGCCGGAGCTGAAGAAGGTGAGCGCGTCGATCCTCGAGGCGATCGAGAAGGCCCGAAACGGGAAGCGGCGCAAGAGCGTCGAGGACGGACTGCGGGATCGAATCGCGCGGCTGGAGGAGACGGTCGCCGCGAAGGACGCGCGGATCGCCGAACTCGAGGAGGTGGCGCGGACGCTCGGCTACATCAAGCTGGAGCTTCCGTCTCCGGTCGCCCCCGTCCTCTCCTCGGGCGGTTCGGCGAATCCGACATCGCTGCCGTACGGGTCGTATCGACCGGTGGTCGTCCGCGAGGAAGCGAGGCCGAGCGGGAACGAGGCCGAGGAGCCGGACGCGGCCGTCGGCACGATCGTCGAGATCGAAGACGCGAAGCCGCCGGAAGGGCTCCCTCCGGCGGTGCTCCGGCACATCAACCGGCTGGTGACGCGGGTCGGGAGGAAGGAACTGGCGCATCGCCGGCTTCTCGGCTTCTTGATCGGGCACGCGCCGGGAACGTACTCCGTGGATCAGATCTCGGCGTGGACGAGCTGTGCGCCGGAGATGATCGAGGAGAAGCCTCCGCGAGAGTTCCTGGACGCAGGGCTGGTCTGCCGGGAGCGAAGGACCGACGGTGTCCACTATAGGGGCACGTTGCGAGCGTTCGTCAACAAGGAGTTCAAGGTGTATCAGCCGGACATCGGGAGCGCCGGACTCCACCTCGTGACGCGGTTGCTGCGCCAGCGGCTCGCCGCCCTCGGATAACGGCATACCTAGATAAGTTCAGCATTTTCAGACTCTCGTTCCATTGACCATTCCCTCCGTTTCTGCTACAATCTCGTTGGAAGGGGGAAGCGGTGAAGATCAAGATCGCGGAGCGGCACACCGACGCCAGCGAAGCGCTCCGGGGCTACGTCGTCGAGAAGACGGAGGCCCTGGAGCGATTCTTCGACCGGATCATCAGCGTCGACGTCGTCCTTTCGGTGGAGAAGGAACGACAGATCGCCGACTTTCACGCGCACTTGACGAATCGCAAGCTCATCAGCGCCCGGGAGGAGTCGGGCGACATGTACGCGTCGATCGACAAGGCCGTCGACCGACTGCGACGCCAGCTGGTGAAGTTCAAGGATCAACTTCACGAGGTAAGAGAACGGGGGGGAGCGGCCGGTCGGGCCGCGGAGGGTCCGGAGGGTCCAGAGGGAAGTGCGGACGGGCGCCAGATCATCCGCACAGAGGCGTACTTCCAGAAACCGATGTCTCCCGACGAGGCGGCGCTGCAACTCGACGCCATCGAAAAGGATTTCCTGGTCTTCGTCGACTCGGAGACCGATCGAGTTGCGATCATCTACCGCCGGCGCGACGGCAACTACGGGCTGATCGAACCTCGGACGTAGACACCAGTAGGGGTGGGGTAAGGGCGTGGTGAAAGTCTTGTCGCTGTTTTCCGGAAGCCTGGCGAGCCGAGTGGCAACCCGTATCGTCGAACAGCATCCGGATGTCGATTGCGTTTACCTGCTCCACTTTCGATCGCCCTTCTCGCGGGAATCCGAGGGCCTCCGACAGCTGGTGAGGTCCGAATGGCCGCACGCCATCTTTCGAACGCAATCGATCAAGAAGGAGTATCGGAGGCTCGTCGAGGTCACCGACGAGGGGGAGTTCTCGCTCCCGCTCAGCTGCTACAACTGCCGCACGTTGTTGTTCGCCAAGGCGGCTCGGTACATGGAGCGGGTCGGAGCGGAATACATCGTGTCGGGGGAGATCCCCGGAGCGAATCAGCTGACGGCGAGGCAGCTTCGAGGCATCGCGAAGGACGTCGGCGTCGCCGATCGGATCCTCCGCCCCCTCTGCGTCGGCACGCCGCGTGGCGGGGCGCGCGGATTGGAGAAGTGGCTCGACCGCGAGCGAAACGGAAAGAGACCGCGTGGCGGCCGCGCGCTCCTGACGAAGCTCGCCGGAGACGTCGGCCTTGAGGTCGCGGATCCTTTGGCCTCTTGTCATCGGTGCAAGCTGATGACCCCGGGTTTCGGCGAGCGCGTGGCGAGCCTGTTCGGCGAGCCCGGATTCACGCTCAACGCGCTTCGTCTCCTGGATTTCCCGCTCTACTACAAGGTCCGCCCGGACGTCAAGATCGCCCTCGCGTGCAACGAGCAGGAAAAGAAGGAGCTGCAGAACCTCTTCCTGCCTCAAGACCTTCGGGTGTATCCTGCGACGCCTCACGGGCCGATGACCCTCGTGCGCACCGATTGGGAGGCAAAGGGAGGGGCGGAGCAGCAGACGATCGTCGGGCTGGCGGCGCGAATCACGGCGACGTTTGCGGCCTCGAAGCGTGCGGACACCGTCCCGATCTACTACCGGCTCGAAAGCGAGGACGAAACGCAATTGCTCAATGCGACCCCTTTCGACAGTCCGGAGGAGATCGCGCGACTCGAGCCCGTCGAGATGATCCCGCTTGGCGAACAGGCGGTGCTGCTCGGTTGAAATCGTCCCGGCGGTCGCTATACTCTTGCGTTAGCAGGTGCTGGAGCGCGGAGATCGAAACGGACCGCGGACCAGGAAACGGATAGAATATGCGTGAAACCCCGAGCGAGGGAAAGGGGTTTTCTATGCCTTTTTATCGTTACGAATGCCGCGGCTGTTGTGGGGAAACGTTCAGGGTCCTGCACCGGAACGGAACGTCGCCGCAGGTCCGCTGCCCGAGCTGTGGTGGAAAGGACGCGGTTCGTCTTCTTCCTCGCATCGGAGTGATCTACAAAGGGAGCGGCTATTACTCGACCGACTAATCGGAGCAGGGAGAGCGAGAGGAAAGCAAGGAGCGCGAAGAGCGAGACGACGGTCGCGGCGTCGAAGGCCGAGTTCCCGGGCGAGGCGTAGTCGCCCTCTGTTGCCCCCACGGTGCCACTGCGTTGAGGACCGAGTCCCCGTGTCCCGACCAGACTGGTGAATCGGAATCGTTGCATCGAATGAGGTGAGATGAGTGATCTCGGGCGATGACATCAAACGTGTGAAGCTGCAGCTTGCTCCCCCTTCCGTCATCCTGAATTGGTCTCACGGAGAAATCACCGAATCCGAGACGATCAACTATCGTACGCACCGCGCCGAACGCGGGGGGCTGTATGCGGAAGAGATCTTCGGTCCTGACAACGACTACGAATGCGCGTGCGGGAAGTACAAGGGGAAGAAATACGAAGGGATCACGTGTGAGAAGTGCCACGTCCTGGTGACCGACTCGTCCGTCCGACGGGTCAACATGGGGCACATTCAGCTCGCCAGTCCGGTCGTTCATTTCTGGTTCCTCAAGGGGGTTTCGAGCCTGCTTAGCCGGCTTCTCGGGATGAAGAAGCGCGAGCTGCAGCGAATCGCCTACTACGAGACGGAGCCGATCGAGCAGGCGCTGTACATCGTCACGTCCTCGGACTGCAAGGAGATCCGCCCGAGGGAGACGCTTCATACGTCGGAAGTCGACGTCCTTTCCAAGGTCTTCGCGTTCGAAGTCGAGCCCGCCTACTACGTGGAGGACGCGCCTCGGGTCCTCGCCGAGGAGGGCGGCCGCGTGACGATCGAGGACCGCCTGCTGACGAACGGCGAGAAGGTCGTCTCGGTGGTGATCGGTTCGGTCGAGTACCCGCTGCTCGGCGACGTCGAGCAGCTGGTCGAGGACGGCGACGAGATCGAGGCGGGAGCGGTCATCGTCGAGCGACCCGTCGATGAACTCTGCTCGAAGACCGCGTTCGAGATGCTCGTCGATCGGTACGGCGCGTCCGTGGAGGGCGTGATCCTCGATCAGGAGATCCTCGACAGCCTCGTCTTCCTGGTGACGCGGATCAGGGATCCGAAGGTCCCTCTGGCGATCGGCGATCGTCTCTCGTTCTTGGAGATGCGGGCCTACGATCGGATCTACCCCGACGGGTTCATCGCCCAGACGGGCGCCGCGGGGATCAAGGGGCTGCTGGAGGGGATCGATCTCGATGAGCTGCACCGATCGCTGATGGAGCAGCTTCACCGGGAGACGGCGGTCGGCAATCAGCGACGGCTGATCCGCCGTCTGGAGATCGTCGATCAGCTGCGAGCCTCGGGAAACAACCCGCAGGACATGATCCTCGAGGTCATCCCCGTGCTTCCTCCCCAGCTCCGTCCGATGATCCAGCTCGAAGGCGGAAAGTTCGCCACGACCGACCTGAACGACCTCTACCGCCGGATCATCAATCGGAACAATCGGCTGAAGAAGCTGATCGACATGGGCGCGCCGGAGGTGATCCTTCGAAACGAGCGGCGGATGCTGCAGGAAGCGGTCGACGCGCTGATCCACAACGAGAAGAAGGAGAGCCCGATCCGCGGCCGGGACAACCGGCCGCTGAAGTCCCTTTCCGAGCGGATCCACGGAAAGCACGGCCGGCTGCGGCGCAACCTGCTCGGCCGTCGCGTCGACTACTCCGGCCGGGCGGTGATCGTCGTCGATCCGACGTTGAAGCTTCACCAATGCGGCCTGCCGAAGAAGATGGCGCTCGAGCTGTTCAAGCCGTTCATCCTGCATCATCTGGAGACGACGACGTTCTCCGACTTCGACGAGATCAAGAACCGGGCGTTGATGGGAGAGATGCCCGAGGTCTGGGACATCCTCGATCGCCTGATCAAGGAGCATCCGGTTCTGCTCAATCGGGCTCCGACGCTTCACCGCCTTTCGATGCAGGCGTTCGAGCCGGTCCTGGTCGACGGAGAGGCGATTCACATCCACCCGTTCGTCTGCCCTCCTTACAACGCGGACTTCGACGGCGATCAGATGGCGGTGCACCTTCCGCTGTCCGAGGAGGCGATCGCGGAGGCGCGCGGCCTGATGGCCGCACCGCGGAACATCCTCTCTCCGTCGAACGGAGAGCCGATCAGCCTCCCGACGCAGGATCCCGTCTACGCGTACTACTACCTCACGCTCGAAGTCGAGGACGGAAAGGGGGCCGGGAAGGCGTTCCGCGACATCGACGAGGCCCGGAGGGCGTTCGAGGAAGGCGTCATCGAACTCCACAGCCCGATCGTGATCCGGATCGACGGGAAGCGGATCGAGACGACGTTGGGGCGTGCGGAGCTGAACTTGAACCTCCCCGAGGAGATCCGGGATTACGGGATCGTCATGGATCGTCGAGCGATCAAGCGTCTCGTGATGGAGTGCTACCATCGTTTCGGCTGGGAGAGGGCGTCCGAGGTTCTCGACCGGCTCAAGGAGCTCGGCTTCCGCTACGCCACCCAGGCCGGGCTGACGATCGCGCTTCCCGATTGCCTGATCCCGGACGAGAAGGGGGAGATCGTCCGCGAGTCGCTTGCGGCGGTACAGCGGATCGAGACGATGTACCGGATGGGCCTCTCGACGGAGGAAGAGCGTCGAAGCGCGGTGATCCGGATCTGGAGGCGGACCGTCGACGACGTCGAAGACGCGACGATGGAGAACCTCCGGCGCCACCGATTCAATCCCGTCTACGGGATCGTCACCTCCGGGGCGAGGGGCGGCCCGGATCAGGTCAAGCAGCTGTGCGGCATGCGCGGCCCGATGGCCGGCCCTTCGGGCGACATCATCGAACGTCCGGTGATCTCGAACTTCCGCGAGGGGCTCGACATGATGGAGTACTTCATCTCCACCCACGGAGGGCGGAAGGGGGCCGCCGACACGGCCCTCAAGACGGCCGATTCGGGGTACCTCACGCGGAGGCTCGTCGACGCCTCATCCGACACGGTCATCCTGGAGCTCGATTGCGGGACGACGCAGGGGATCGACATCGATCCGTTGCGGTTCAGCCGGACCGAGATCATGGAGACGATCGAGGACCGCATCTACGGGCGCGTCACCGCGCAGCCGGTCGTCGATCCGGGCACCGGCGAGATCCTCGTCGAGGCGAATCAGTGGATCACGGCGGAGATCGCGGAGCACGTCGGGCGGCTCGAGTGCAAGATGCCGCTTCGCAGCCCGGCGCAACGGGAGCGGGCGATCGGGACGAAGACCGTCGAGGAGGTCCGGGATCCGAAGACGCAGCGGGTGATCATGAAGGCCGACGAACTGGTCACGCCGCGCCAGATCGAGGCGATGAAGAGCGCGGGGATCAGGACGGTTCGGGTCCGACCGCGGATCGTGATCCGCTCCGCGATGACCTGCGAGACGGCCAACGGGATCTGCCAGCTGTGCTACGGCTACGACATGAGCAATCACCTCCCGGTCGAGATGGGCACCGCCGTCGGCGTTATCGCCGCGCAGTCGGTCGGTGAGCCGGGGACGCAGCTGACGATGCGGACGTTCCATACCGGCGGCGTCGCCGGAGAGGACATCACCCAGGGCCTCCCCCGGGCCGAGGAGCTGTTCGAGGCCCGCAAGACGATCAAGAGCGGCGAGGCCGGGCTGTCACCGCTCGATGGGTACGTCACGGACATCACGACGACCGCCACCGGCGAGGACCAAGTCGAAGTGACCGGCGACCTGCGGACGGCGCGGATTCCCTCGGCCCTCGTGAAGGCCGAAGAGGGAGACGAGATCGACGCGAAGGAACTGATCGACGCGGCGAGCCCGTGCACCGGCGAGGTCGTCCTCGTCGACGTGGCGAAGGGCGGGCAGGAGCTGTTCGCCATCGACGTGGCGAACGGCGATCGATCGTATTCGCTTCCGCCGGTGGCGCGGCCGAAGGTCGAAACGGGGGACCGGATCTCCGAGGGAGACCCGCTGACCGAGCGGTTCAACGTCGAAGGGATCACCGCCGATCGCCGCGGAACGGTTCGCCTGTCGGAGGAGAAGGACAGGGTGGTCGAGCTGGTCGACGAAGACGGAGCGGCCGTCGAGCACGAGATTCCCTACGGGGCCCGCCTGATGGTCGAACCCGGAACGATCGTGCAGGAGGGGGATCAGATCACCTCCCGATCGAAGCCGATCTTCATCGCGGCGGAGGGCGAGGGCGTCGCGCAGGTTTTGCCGGATCGGATCGTCGTCTACAACCCGGACGGCTTGGCGCTTCGGATCCCGCTGACGAGCGATCTGAAGCCGCTTAAGCGACACGGGGATCCGGTGAAGGCGGGCGAGCAGCTCGTCGCGCTCGACATCTCCCACGAGGGGCTGGTCCGGGTCGATTCGATCGAAAAACGGCGCGGGATCGCCACCGTCCACCTTCAGCCGAAGAGCGTCGTGAAGATCGACAAAGCGGTCACCGTGCGCATTGGCGACAAGGTCGAGGAGGGGGACCTGCTGACCAAGGGCGTCGTCGCTCCGCACACGCTCCTCGAAGCGGCCGGGGTGCAGAAGGCGCGGCAGTACCTGATGAACGAGATCCACAAGGTCTACAAGCAGCAGGGCGTCGACATCAACGACAAGCATCTGGAAGTGATCATCCGCCAGATTCTCAACAACGTCCGGATCGTCGATCGGGGGGACTCGCGGTTCCTGATCGGCGACCTGGTCACGCTGGAGGAATTCCGCAAGGAGATCCGCGATCTCGTCGAGTGGAACGAGGAGGCCGCGAGGGGGCGCACCGAGGCGATCGGGAGCGAGTTGGCGGAGGACATCGCGGCCGGCGGCCACATCATCGCGACGGCCGGGGCGCCGCTGACCGAGGAAGCGATCGCCAGGGCGAAGAGGATGGGGCTCGAGCTCGTCCGGGTTCATCGAGACGACGAAATCGTCGAGGTGCCGATCGCCGAGAAACGGCTACCGGACGGCGAACGAGAGCTGTTGAGAATCTCCAAGGCGGCGCTGCAGACGAAGGGATGGCTTTCCGCGGCGTCGTTCCAGCGGACGACGAAGGTCCTCTCGGAGGCGGCCCTGCGGGGCGAGGTCGACGACTTGAGCGGCCTGAAGCCGAGCATCATCGTCGGCAAGAGGATCCCGTCCGGGACCGGCTTCAACTTCTACGAACGACCCGAAACGGCGGAAGAGGACGTCGACGAGGCGCTCGAACCGGACGGAGAGCCGATCGCGGTCGGTGAGGAGAACACCGAGTAGAGCTCGGTTGAACGTCGCTTCGGCGGAACCTATAATCCGCCCCGACTCAGGAGAGAAAAATGCCGACGATAAACCAGTTGATTCGCAAGGGGCGCAGGCCCAAGACGAAGAAGAGGAAGGCTCCTCAGCTCGACGCCTGCCCGCAGCGGCGCGGCGTCTGTACGCGCGTCACCACGCGGACCCCGAAGAAGCCGAACTCCGCCCTACGAAAGGTGGCCAGGGTGCGTCTCAGCAACGGCAAAGAGGTCACGGCGTACATCGGGGGCGAGGGTCACAATCTGCAGGAGCACTCGATGGTGTTGGTCCGCGGGGGACGTGTGAAGGACCTGCCCGGCGTGCGGTATCACGTGGTTCGAGGGACCCTGGACGCCGAAGGCGTCGAAGGCCGACAGCAGGGCCGCTCGAAGTACGGGGCGAAGAAGGGGAGCTAGGAGAGGCGATGAAGATACCCGGGCGGGACGTCATCCCCGATACGAAGTACAACAGCAAGCTTCTGGCAAAGCTGATCAACTACGTCATGCAGGACGGGAAAAAGGCGATCGCGCAACGCGTCGTTTACTCCGCGCTGGACATCGTCGACGATCGGAGCGAGCCCGCACCGCTCGAGACGTTCAACGAGGCCGTGGCGAACTGCTCGCCGAGGCTCGAGGTTCGAACGCGACGGGTCGGTGGCGCGAACTATCAGGTCCCCTACGAGGTTCCGGCGGACCGACAGGTCGCGCTCGCGCTGCGCTGGATCGTTCGGGCCGCGCGCGAGCGGGGCGAGAACACGATGGCCGAATCCCTGGCGGCGGAGATCCTCGAGGCCGCGCGGAAAGAGGGCAAGGCCTACAACAAGCGCCTCGACGCCCATCGAATGGCCGAAGCGAACAAGGCATTCGCGCACTACCGCTGGTAGCGTCTCCTTATCGCCGAGTCGACCCCCCGAACGCCGAAGTGAGGGCGCCATGGCAGATGTTGCGACGGTAGATCTGGCGAAGATCCGCAACATCGGCATCATGGCGCACATCGACGCCGGGAAGACCACCGCGACGGAGCGGATCCTCTACTACACCGGCCAGATCCACAAGATGGGCGAGGTCCACGAGGGCGACACCGAGATGGACTGGATGGCCCAGGAGCGGGAGCGGGGGATCACCATCACGTCGGCGGCGACGACCTGTCCTTGGCGCGATCACACGATCAACATCATCGACACGCCGGGCCACGTCGACTTCACCGCCGAGGTCGAGCGGGCGCTGCGCATCCTCGACGGCGGGGTGGTGATCTTCTCCGGCGTCGAGATGGTCGAGTCGCAATCGGAAACCGTCTGGCGCCAGGCCGATCGGTACCACGTCCCGCGGGTCGCGTTCGTCAACAAGCTCGATCGAGTCGAATCGAGCTTCACGGAGACCGTTCTGATGATCGAGGAGCGGCTCGGGGTCCGTCCCGTCCCGCTCGTCTTCCCGTATCGCGACGAGGACCGGAGGCTCCTCGGACTGGTCGATCTGATCGAGGGCGAGCTGCTCACCTGGGACCGGGACTCCCTCGGAGCGACGTTCACCCGGAGCGGGATCCCGACCCAGGTGCAAACCGATTGCGCGCGGTTTCGCGAGACGGCGTTGGAACGGGTCGCCGAGGTCGACGACCGCGTGATGGAGCGGTTCCTCGCCGGGGACGACGTCCCGTCCGAGCTGTTCCATCAGGCGCTCCGGAGGGGCTGCATCGACGGGGGGTTGGTGCCCGTCGTCGGCGGCTCGGCGTTCCAGAACCAGGGGATCCAGCCGCTGCTCGACGCGGTGGTCCGATACCTTCCGGCGCCGACCGACGTGCCGCCGATCCACGGCGTCGACGGAGAGCAGGTGCGACACGCCGATCCGGCGGAGCCGTTCTCCGCCCTGGCGTTCAAAGTCGTTACCGATCGGTACACCGGGCGGCTGGTGTTCGTCCGCGTCTACTCGGGGAGTCTCTCGGTCGGCGGGCACGTGTACAACGCGTCGGCGGAGAAGGGACTCCGGCTGACGAAGATCTTCCGCATGCACGCCAACCGACGGACCTCGCTCGAGAGGATGCAGGCGGGGGACATCGTGGCAATCGTCGGATCACAGCCGATCGCCACGGGGGACACGCTGTGCGGCAAGTCGGCGCCGATCCTGCTGGAGAAGATCGAGTTTCCCGAGCCGGTCGTCTTCGTCGCGATCGAGCCGCGAACCGAAGCGGAATTCGACGAGCTGATGGACGGGCTGACGAAGCTGGCGGAAGAGGATCCGACGTTCCACGTTCGCGTCGAGGAGGCGACGAATCAGACGATCATCGCCGGGATGGGGGAGCTCCACCTCGAGGTGCTCGTCCGCCGGCTGCGGGAGGAGTTCAACCTGACCGTCCACGTCGGCCAGCCTCAGGTCGCGTATCGCGAGACGCTCGGTCGCGCGGTCGAGGTCGAAGAGGAGTTCGTCAAGCAGGCCGGCGGCCGCGGGCAGTACGCGCACGTTCGCCTGCGGCTCGAGCCGCTGAAGCGCGAATCCGGGATCCGATTCGACTGCACCGCGTCGGAGGAAGAGGTTCCCAAGACGTATCGAAACGCGATCGAAAGCACGCTCCGCGCGACGTTGACAAACGGACCGGTGGCCGGGTATCCTTTGGCCGATATCGGAGCCACCTTGTTCGGTGGGTCATTTCATCCGGTCGACTCGTCCGAGATCGCGTTCCGGGCTGCGACCTCCGAAGCGTTGTGTGAAGCGTACGACGAGGGGTCGTTCGAGCTATTGGAGCCGATCATGGAGGGAGAGGTCATCACCCCGGGCGAGTACATGGGTGAAGTGATGGAGGACCTGGCGCGCAGGCGCGGGGAAATCCGAGAACTCCTGCCGCGGGAGACCGTGCAGATTCTGCGTGTGGCGGTCCCGCTGGCAGAGACGTTCGGGTATGCCACGCGGCTGCGTTCTTTGACCCAGGGGAGGGCGACGTACTCGTTGCGCGTCGTGCGCTACGACCTCGTCCCCGAGGGGTTGAAGGAGAAGATCGTTCGGAGCAGAGGATACTAGAGCATGGCGAGAGAGAAGATACGCATCAAACTGCGCGGATACGATCACGAGCTGGTCGAAAGCTCGATCCGAAGGATCGTCGAATCGGCGACGGAGACGCGCGCCAAGATCTCCGGGCCGATCCCGTTGCCGACCCAGCGTCGTGTGTACACCGTGCTGCGATCTCCGCACATCGACAAGCGGTCGATGGAGCACTTCGAACGTCGGATCCACATTCGGTTGCTCGACATCAAAGAGCCGACCTCGGAGACGATCAACTCGCTGATGGACATCGAGCTCCCCACGGGGATCGACATCGAAATCAAGCTCTGAGGACCGACGAGGACAACGGAGGGCAGCGGACGATGGCACAAGGAATCCTCGGGCGGAAGATCGGGATGACCCAGCTTTTCGTCGAAGACCGCGCGGTCGGTGCGACCGTCGTCGAAGCGCGGCCGTGCACGGTCGTGCAGATCAAGACGACGGAGTCCGACGGATACAACGCCCTTCAGCTCGGGTACGGACCGACGAAGGAGTCGAAGGCGACGAAGCCGCTGCTCGGCCACTACCGAAAGGCGGACGTCGCCCCTCACCGGAGGCTGTTCGAGGTCCGGGTCGACCATCCGGAGGAGTACAACGTCGGCGACGTCATCGGCGTCGACATCTTCGAGGAAGGCGAGAAGATCGACGTCGCCGGAGTCTCCAAGGGATTGGGCTTCCAGGGTGTCGTCAAGCGCTGGGACTTCGCCGGCGGGCCGAAGTCGCACGGATCGCACTTCCACCGCCGTCCCGGCTCGGTCGGAATGTGCGTCAAGCCGGGGCGCGTCATGAAGGGGAAGAAGCTCCCCGGCCAGACCGGTGGCCGGCGGGTGACGGTGAAGGGGCTGCAAGTGCTTCGCGTCGATCCCGAGCGGAACCTGCTGGTGCTGAAGGGGGCCACCCCGGGCTCGCGCGGAACGATTCTGGAATTGGGGAAGCGGCATGGCTGAGGCGAGGCTGTTCCAATTCGCCGGGGAAGCCGAACCGCAGACCCGGACGCTCGACGAACGCTTGTTCGGCGCAACGGTCAACGCGGACCTTCTCTATCGGGCCGTGCGGATGCAGCGGGGCAACCGCCGGCAGGGGACGCACTCGACCAAGACGCGCGGCGAGGTCTCCGGCGGAGGACGCAAGCCGTGGCGCCAGAAGGGAACCGGTCGGGCGCGTGCCGGGTCCCGACGATCGCCGCTGTGGGTCGGCGGTGGCACGACGTTCGGACCGAAGCCGCGATCCTACGGGACGAAGCTGACGAAGAAGATGAAGCAGGGGGCCCTCTTCTCCGCGCTGTCCGACCGCGCTCGGGAAGAGCGGCTGACCCTGATCGACCGGATCGGGTTCGAAGAGCCGAAGACGAAGGCCGCCGTCGCGTTGCTCGAGCGTCTCGGCCTATCGGAGAGCACGCTGGTCGTCGTCGGATCGGCGGAGTACGGTCGACCGGTCAAGAAGTCGTTCACCAACCTCCCCGGGGTGAAGTGCATCGCCTGCGGGGGGGTCAACGTGTATGACGTCCTCCGCCACGACCACCTGCTGATGACGGTCGGGGCGGTCGAGGAGTTGGAGGAGAGGTTCCGGACATGACGCGGTACGCGCATCCCGAGGACGTTCTGGTCGCCCCGATCCTCACCGAGGACACCTGGCAACAGATGGAGGACCGGAAGTACGCGTTTCGGGTGGCGCTCGGCGCGAACAAGATCCAGATCAAGAAGGCGGTCGAGGAGCTGTTCAAGGTCCGCGTGGAGAAGGTGTGGACCGCGAACAGGAAAGGGAAGCCCCGACGGGAGCGGCTCAGTCAGCTCCATGGTCGAACCTCCCGGTGGCGAAAGGCGATCGTCCGCCTCGCCCCCGGCGACCGGATCGACATCATGGGAGGGTAAGCGGTATGGCACTGAAGCGATACAAACCGACGTCCCCGGGTCGCCGCCACGCCGAGCGTCCGGATTTCAGCGGGCTGTCCGACGCCGCCCCCGAGAAGAGCCTGCTCCGTCCGATCAAGAAGTCCGGCGGTCGGAACAGCCAGGGCCGGATCACGTCGCGGTGGCGGGGCGGGGGGCACAAGCGCCGGTACCGCTTGGTCGATTTCGCGCGTGACAAGGACGGAATCCCGGCGCGCGTGGTCACCCGCGAGTACGACCCGAATCGGTCGGCGTGGATCACGCTGCTGCACTACGCCGACGGGGAGAAGCGCTACGTCCTCGCCCCGATGGAGCTCGAGATCGGCGCGCGCGTCGAGGCGGGGGAGACGGCGGAGATCCGCGTCGGGAACGCGATGCCGCTGTCGCGCATTCCGCTCGGTTCGGTGATCCACAACCTGGAGTTCTCCCCGGGCAGCGGAGGCAAGATCGCCCGCTCGGCCGGGACGTCGGCGAAGCTGATCGGCAAGGAGGGCCAGCGCGCGCACGTCCGCCTTCCGTCGGGCGAGGTGCGGATCTTCAGCACCGCGTGCCGTGCCACGATCGGCGAGGTCTCGAATCCGGATCACAAGAACATCAAGCACGGGAAGGCCGGCCGCGTCAGGCATCTGGGGCGGAAGCCCCGCGTGCGCGGCGTCGCGATGAACCCGGTCGATCATCCGCACGGCGGCGGAGAAGGCCGGGCCCGCGTCGGGCGACCGCAGGTCTCGCCGACCGGGAAGCTGGCGAAGGGCGGACGGACGCGGAAGAAGCGGAAGAAGTCGAGCGCCCTGATCGTGCGCCGCGCCGGCAAGGGTCGGCGGTAAGGAGACGACAGTATGCCGAGGTCGACGAAAAAGGGGCCGTACGTAAAGGAGAGCCTTCAGAAGAAGGTTCAGCGCGCGAAGCGCGGCGACATCAGCGAAATCACGACGTGGTCGCGGGCTTCGATGATCACGCCGGAGATGGTCGGGCTGACGATCCGGGTGCACAATGGCAAGGTCCATGTGCCGGTCTACATTGTCGAGAACATGGTCGGCCACAAGCTGGGGGAGTTCGCGCCGACCCGGACCTTCCGGGGCCACGGCGGGATGAAGAAGAAGCGGGCTCCCGGCCTGACGTAGGAGAGAAAATGGAAGCACGGGCCATTTCGAGGTACGTACGCATCTCGCCGCGGAAGGCGCGATTGGTGGTCGACGCGATCCGCGGGAAGGACGTGAGCGAAGCGCTCCGGATCGTCTACCTCTCGACCAAGAAAGCGGCGACGCCGATCCGCAAGACGCTCGAGTCGGCGATCGCGAACGCCGAGAACAACTACGATGTCGACGTGGACGACCTGTTCGTCGTCCGGGCGACGGTCGACATGGGAAGGGCGCTCCGTCGACTGAGGCCCCGTGCGTACGGGCGGGCGGACATCGTCCGCCGTCCGACGAGCCACATCACGATCGTCGTGGGCGACAGGGAGAGTGAGGCGTAATGGGACAGAAGGTCCATCCGGTCGGATTCCGCGTCGGCGTGAACCGGAAGTGGGTGTCGAATTGGTTCAACCCCAAGCTGGCGCCCGAGTACATCGCCGAGGATCGTCGGATCCGTGAGCTGATCTACGATCGGTACCGTCGCGCCTCGGTCTCGGAAGTGAACATCGAGCGCTCGAAGGAAGACCGGGTCTCGGTCGTCATCCGATCGGCGCGGCCCGGGATCATCATCGGCCGGGGCGGAAGCGAGATCGAGAAGCTCCAAGGGGCCCTCGAGCGTCTGACCGGGCGGACGGTGAGGATCTCGATCCAGGAGATCGAGCGTCCGGACCTCGAGGCGCGCCTCATCGCTCAGGACGTCGCGATTCAGATCGAGAACCGAACCGCTCCGGCGCGGGCGATGAAGGAAGCGATACGACGCGTGATGGGGGCCGGTGCCGGAGGCGTCAAGGTCAAGGTCAGCGGCCGGCTCGGCGGCGGAGACATCGCGCGGTCGATCACGATGAAGGAAGGGCGGATCCCGCTGCAGACGCTTCGGGCCGACATCGACTACGGGTTGGTCGAGGCGCGGACCAAGTACGGGAACATCGGCGTCAAGGCGTGGGTCTTCCGCGGCGAGCGTCCGCACCGAAGCCAGCGGGACGAGGTGACCTGAGATGGCGCTCCTCTCTCCCAAGCGCACGAAGCACCGCAAGACCCACCGCGGCCGCCGGCGAGGCAAGGCGACGCGAGGGGGACAGGTCGAGTTCGGCGACTACGGCATCCAGTCGCTCGAGCCGGCGTGGATCACCGCGGCGCAGATCGAGGCGTGCCGGACGACGATCGCCCGGACCACCCATCGTGGCGCTCGGGTCTGGATCCGGATCTTTCCCGACAAGCCGATCACGAAGCATCCGGCGGAGGCGCGCATGGGGAAGGGGAAAGGCGCGGTCGATCACTGGGTCGCGTCGGTACGACCGGGAACGGTCCTGTTCGAAATCTCGGGCGTCGGTGACGAGCAGGCGAAGCGGGTTCATGAGCTCGTCGGCCACAAGCTCCCGATCCGCACGCGGCTGAAGCGCCGGATCGTGCTGGGAGGCGAGGCATGAGGGCGGGCGAATTGCGGGAGCTGACGATCGAAGAGCTCGAGCAGCAGGAGGCGGAGCTGAAGCGGAAGCTGTTCAACCTCCGGTTCCAGCGGGCGAGCGGCGAACTCGACAACACGGCCGAGCTGAAGAAGACCCGACGGGACATCGCGAGAGTCATGACGGTGATCGTGCAGAGGACGCAGGAGGCGGCGCGATGAAGAAGACCAAGGTCGGGCGGGTTGTGAGCGATCGGATGGCGCAGACGATCGTCGTCCGTGCGGAGGAGCGACGCCTCCACCCCCGGTACCGGAAGCACATCCGGAGGCACTTCAAGTTTCATGCCCACGATCCGCGCGAAGAGGCGTCGGTCGGCGATCTGGTCCGGATCGAGGAGTGTCGCCCGCTCAGTCGGACGAAGCGATGGCGGCTGGTCGAGATCGTCGAGAAGGTGGAGGGCTAGCCATGATCCAGATGCAGACGATGCTCAAGGTGGCGGACAACTCCGGCGCGAAGGCCGTCCGCTGCATCAACGTGCTCGGCCCCTCCCATCGACGGGTCGGCGAGATCGGCGACATCGTCGTCGGGTCGGTCCGGAAGAGACTGCCGACGAGCGACATCGAGAAGGGGCAGATCGTGCGCGGCGTGATCGTGCGCACCCGTCGGCCGTACCGCCGCAAGGACGGGACGTACGTCCGCTTCGACGACAACGCGATCGTGCTGATCAACGCCCAGAACGAGCCGGTCGGGACGCGGGTCTTCGGCCCGGTGGCGCGCGAGCTTCGCGACAAGCGGATGATGCGGATCATCTCCCTCGCGCCCGAGGTCCTGTAGGAGATCGAAGATGCACAAGATACGCAAAGGGGATCGCGTTCGAGTCGTGGCGGGGAACGACCGGGGCCGGATCGGCCGGGTCCTCGCGGTCATCCCGGAGAAGAACCGGATCATCGTCGAGAACGTGAACATGATCACCAAGCACCAACGCGCGACGCAGAGCCTCCGTGAACCGGGGATCATCCAGCGCGAGGGGACGATCCACATGTCGAACGTGCTGCCGATCTGCCCGGAGTGCGACGAGCCGACCCGCGTCGGGTTCACCGAGGTCGAAGGGCGGAAGATGCGCGTCTGCAAGAAATGTGGGGAGATCTTCGAGTGACGATGCTACGCGAACGATACCGAGAAGAGATCGCTCCGAGGCTCAGGGAGGAGCTGGAGCTGGCGAACGTGATGGAGATCCCCCGCGTGCTGAAGGTGGTCGTCAACATGGGCGTCGGAGACAAGGACAACCCGAGGGTGCTCGAGGGGGCGGCGAGCAACCTGGCGAAGATGACCGGCCAGAAGCCGGTCGTCACCCGGGCGAAGAAGTCGATCTCCGACTTCAAGCTGGTCCAGGGGGATCCGATCGGCTGCATGGTGACGCTCCGCCGGGAGCGGGCCTACGAGTTTCTCAACCGGCTGTTCAACGCGGTCCTTCCCGGGATCCGCGACTTCCGCGGACTCTCGTCGGGATCGTTCGACGGCCGGGGGAACTACACCTTCGGATTGAGCGAGCAGATCACGTTCCCGGAGATCGAGTACAACGACGTCGTGAAGACGCAGGGAATGGACATCACGATCGTGACGTCGGCGCGGACCGATCGCGAGGGGTACGCGCTGCTCAAGGGGCTCGGGCTCCCGTTCAAGGATTAAGGGGCGAAGATGGCACGAACATCTCTGATCGTGAAGAGCAAGAGGACGCCGAAGTTCAAGGCGCGCGCGTACCACCGCTGCACCTTGTGCGGTCGTCCTCACGGATACATCCGCGATTTCGGGATCTGCCGGTTGTGCTTTCGAAAGCTGGCACACCACGGCGAGATTCCCGGCGTGAAGAAGGCAAGCTGGTAAGGGGAGACGATGATTCCATACCCGATTGGCGACATGCTCACGCGGATACGCAACGCGAATCGTCGCCGCCACCCCGACGTGGTGATGCCCCACTCCAAGGTGAAGGAATCGATCGCGAGGATCCTCGAGGAGGAAGGGTACATCGAGGGGTTCGAGGTGGTCGAGCAAAAGCCTCAACCGCGGCTTCGCGTTCGCCTCAAGTACAGGGGCGAGCGGACCGCGGCGGAGGGCGCGATCAGCGAGATCCACCTGGTGAGTAAGCCGAGTCGCCGCGTCTACGCGGCGAAGGACGAGATCCCCCAGCCGCTCGCCGGCATGGGGATCGCCATCGTCTCGACGTCGCAGGGGATCCTGTCCGGGAAAGAGGCGCGGGCACGCGGGATCGGCGGCGAGGTCCTCTGCGAGGTCTGGTAGGGAGAGAAAGCGATGTCCAAGGTTGGCAAGGTTCCGATCGCGATTCCCGACGGCGTGAAGGTCTCCGTCGGCGCGAGCGCGTTCACCGTGGAGGGGAAGCACGGTCGTCTCGAACAGCCGTTCCGCTCGGACATGGTGAAGATCGTCGTGAAAGGCGGGGAGGCGACGGTCACGCGTCGCCGCGAGGGCAAGGAGTACCGCGCCTTCCACGGGTTGTACCGGAGCCTGCTGGCGAACATGGTGCACGGCGTGTCCCAGCGATGGGAGAAGACGCTGCTGGTGCGCGGCCTCGGCTATCGAGCCCGGCTTCAGGGGAGCACCCTGATCCTCGATTTGGGCTATTCGGCGCCGATGGAGTACGAGCTCCCGAAGAACGTGGAAGCGGAGCTGCCGAACCCGAACGAGATCGTCCTGCGCGGGGCGGACAAGCAGCGGGTCGGTCAGGTCGCGGCGGAGATCCGCGCCTTCCGGAAGCCGAACGTGTACGACGGCAAGGGGATTCGGTACAAGGACGAGCAGGTCATCCAGAAGGCCGGAAAGCTCGGCGGTCCTGGAGCCGCGGTCTAGGGAGTGTGAAGGCGATGGCAAGATTCGATCGGGCGACCGAGCGGCTCAAGCGGCACAGGCGGATCCGCAGGAAGATCCGCGGGACGAGCGATCGCCCTCGCCTCTGCGTGACCAAGACGCTTCGGCACCTCTACGCGCAGGTGATCGACGACGAGGCCGGGCGGACGCTGGTGCAGGCGTCGACGCTCGAGCCGGAGCTTCGCGCGGACGCGTCCGGGCCGAACGTCGCCGCGGCGGAGAAGCTGGGAGCGCTCCTCGCCGAGCGGGCGTCGGAGCGCGGAATCGAAGCGGTCGTCTTCGACCGAGGCGGCCACCCGTATCACGGCGTGATCTCCTCCTTCGCGGAGGCGTGTCGCAAAGGGGGACTGCGATTTTGAGAACCCACGACGAGTTTGAGAACGAGATCATCGATATCCGTCGCGTCAGCAAGGTCACGAAGGGCGGACGGAACCTCCGATTTCGCGTCACGATCGTCGTTGGCGACAAGAACGGACGGGTCGGCGTCGGGGTCGGAAGCACGACCGAGATTCCCCGCGCGATTCAGCAGGCGATCCGCGACGCGAAGAAGAACCTGATCCGCGTCAACATGGACGAGAGGACGATTCCCCACGAGGTCGTCGGCAAGTTCAAGGCCGGCCACGTGCTGCTCAAGCCGGCGTATCCCGGGACCGGCGTCATCGCCGGGACGACCGTCGGGGCGATCTGCCGGCTGGTGGGGATCGACGACGTGCTGACCAAGTCGATCGGAACGACCAACCCGCTGACGCTCGCTCGTGCGGCGATCAACGGCCTCGCTTCGCTGCGAAGCCGCCGGGAGGTCGAGGAGCTCCGCGGGATCGCGTCGGCCCAGGAGGTCGCGAATGAGGCTTGAGGACCTTCGCCCGACGAAGGGGAGCCGGCATCGCCGGAAGCGCGTCGGTCGCGGATACGGCTCCGGGCGCGGCGGTCACGAATCCGGCCGCGGGACCAAGGGCCAGAACGCGCGCAGCGGCGGCGGCGTCCGGCTCGGCTTCGAGGGCGGTCAGACGCCGATCTGGATGCGGTTTCCGAAACGGGGGTTCCGAAACTTCACCCGCACCGAGTACGCGTGCGTCAACGTCGACACGCTCGGCGAGCGGTTCGACGCGAACGCCGAGGTCGATCCGGGCGCCCTCCTCGAGGCGAAGATCCTGAAAGGGAGAATCGAGCGGGTGAAGATCCTCGGCCGGGGCGAGCTGACCGTGCCGCTGACTATTCGGGCACATCGGTTCACCGCGGAGGCGAAGCGGAAGATCGAAGCCGCGGGAGGAAAGGCCGAGGTGATCTAGCGATGTGGGAGAAGTTCGCCAGCCTGTTCAAGGTCCCCGAGCTGCGAAAGCGCATTCTGTTCACGCTCGGCGCGATCGTCATCGTTCGCCTGGGGTCGCACATCACGGTTCCGGGCGTCGATGTGGAGGTGCTGCGCAACTTCTTCGCCCAGCAGGCCGGCGGGATCTTCGACTTCTTCAACATGTTCACCGGCGGGGCGCTCCAGCGCTTCTCGCTGTTCGCCCTCGGCGTGACGCCGTACATCAACGCCTCGATCATCTTCAGCCTGCTGACCGCGGTCATTCCCAAGCTGAAGGAGCTCCAGCAGCAGGGGCGCGAGGGGCGGCGGAAGATCACCGCCTACACGCGCTACGCGACGGTCGCCCTGTCGATCGTCCAGGGCGCGGCGATGACGTCGCTGATTCGCGGGGCGATGCCGGCCGGCGCGGGGATGTGGTTCTACGTCACGACGATCGTCGCGCTGACGACCGGAACGATCTTCCTGATGTGGCTCGGCGAGCGGATCACCGAGAACGGGATCGGAAACGGGATCAGCATGATCATCATGATCAGCATCCTGTCGCGATTTCCGGCCAACCTACGGCAGCTGTGGACCGACATCAGCACCGGGACGGTGCACGCCATCTGGGGGCTCGCGTTCATCGCGCTGCTGATCGTCGTCATCGCCGGAATGACGATGGTCCAGCAGGGGCAGCGGAAGATCTCGATCCAGTACGCGAAGCGAACGATGGGACGGCGGATCTACGGCGGCCACACGTCGCACCTCCCGATGCGGGTCAACCAGGGCGGCGTCATCCCGGTCATCTTCGCGTCGGCGTTGCTCAGCCTCCCGGTGACGCTGTTCAACGCCATCCCGAGCCTCAACTGGATCGTGCCGTACGTCCAGACCGGGAGCATGGCGTACATCGTCGCCTACGTCGCGCTGATCTTCTTCTTCACGTACTTCTACAGCTCGATCGTCTTCGATCCGAACGACATCGCGAAGAACATCCGCGAGGCCGGGGGCTTCATCCCCGGCGTGCGGCCTGGAAAGCCGACGGCCGACTACATCACCGGCGTCCTCTACCGGCTGCTGCTGATCGGCGCGTGCTTCCTCTCAGTCGTCGCGGTGCTGCCGTTCATTCTGTCTTCACTCAGCGGCTCGCAGTCCATGTTCCTGGTCGGTGGGACGTCGCTGCTGATCGTCGTCGGCGTCGGGATCGACACGATCATGCAGATCGAGGCCCACCTCGTGATGCGCCACTACGAGAGCCTGACGAAGTCCGGACGGCTGCTCGGCCGGCGAGGATAGCCGTGCTCTCCCGCGTGGTGCTCCTCGGCCCTCCCGGAGCGGGGAAAGGGACGCAAGCGAAGCGGATCGCGCGCGAGACCGGCCTCGTTCACCTCTCTTCGGGCGACATCCTCCGCGACGAAGTCTCGCGGGCGACCGACCTCGGTCGGACGGCGAGCGGGTTCATGGAGCGCGGCGAGCTGGTCCCGGACGGCCTGATCATCGACATGATCCGAGGTCGGATCGAATCGGCCGGCGAGGGGTTCCTCCTCGACGGCTTCCCGCGGACCGTCGAGCAGGCCGAGGCGCTGGGAGGCATCGCCCCGATCGACGTCGTCGTCAACATCGAGCTGCCGCGCGAGGCGGTCGTCCGGCGACTGACGGCCCGCCGGGTCTGCGAGGGGTGCGGGAAGATCTACAACCTCCTCTACGACCCGCCGGCGGACGAGACGACGTGCCCGACGTGCGGTGGGAGGCTTCTCCAGCGCGACGACGACAAGCGCGATGTCATCGAGAACCGGTACGACGTGTACGAGCGTTCGACGGCACCGCTGATCGGCTACTACCGGGATCGCGGGCTGTTGCACGACGTGGACGGGACGCGATCGAGCGACGAGGTCCTGTCCGAGATCGTGGCGGTTTTGGCCGGATGATTCCGCTCAAGACGCCGTCCGACATCGCCGTGCTGCGCGAAAACGGCGCGGCGTTGGCGAAGATCCTCGAGGCGCTCTGCCGCGAGGTCCGGCCCGGGCGGACGACGGCGTACTACGACGAACTGGCCGAGGCGCTGATCCGTGATTGCGGCGGAAAGCCCTCGTTCAAGGGGTATCAGGGGTATCCGGCGACGATCAACGCGTCGATCAACGACGAGGTGGTCCACGGGATCCCGTCCCACGACCGGAGGCTCCGCGACGGCGACGTCTTCTCGATCGACATCGGTCTTTTCCGGGACGGGCTGCACGTCGACACCGCGACGACCGTCGCCGTCGGCGAGGTCGACGAAGGTGCGCGTCGGCTGCTCGACGTGGGGGAACGCAGCTTGTGGAAAGGGATTGAGCAAGTTACAATCGGAAACCGGTTGTCCGACATCTCGCACGCGATCGGATCCTTCGTAACGGCGGAAGGATTTCATGTCGTGAAGGAGTACGTCGGGCACGGTGTCGGGAGAGCGTTGCACGAGGATCCACAGATCCCGAACTACGGTCCGCCCGGAACCGGGGTGCGGCTGAAGCCGGGGATGAGCCTCGCCATCGAGCCGATGGTGAAGGCCGATCCGCTCCCCACGAAGGTAAAGCCGGACCGCTGGACCGTGGTCACGGGCTCCGGTGGATTGTCTGTGCATTTCGAGCATACGGTTGTGTTGACGGAGGAGAGAGCGATCGTCGTAACGCTAAGGAGGTGACGCGGGGCGCAGTGGCGACGAATGAGAGACGCGGGAAGAAGGACGTGATCCGACAGCGCGGTGAGGTCATCGAGAGCCTTCCGAGCTCGATGTTCCGAGTCCGGCTGGACAACGGCCACGTCGTTCTCTGCCACATCTCCGGGCGGATCCGCAAGCACTACATCCGGATCCTGACAGGAGATCGCGTGATCGTGGAGTTCTCGCCGTACGACCTGTCCAAGGGACGGATCGTCTACCGAGAGAGCTGATCGAAGCGCCCGGCCATCATGAAAGTGAGAAGCTCGGTCAAGAAGATGTGTGCCAAGTGCAAGGTGATCCGCCGGGAAGGGCGACTGCGGGTCGTCTGCCGGAATCCCAAGCACAAGCAGCGGCAAGGGTAAGAGGAGAGCGTATGGCGCGTATAGCCGGAGTCAATCTGCCGAACAACAGGCGGATCGAGGTCGCGTTGACCTACATCTACGGCATCGGGAGGACGAGGGCGGCTGAGGTGATCGCGCAGACCGGCATCTCGCCCGACGTCCGCGTGAAGGACCTGACGGAGAACGAGGTCAACGCGCTCCGCCGCGAGATCGAGCAGCTGATCGTCGAGGGAGACCTCCGCCGGCGCGTCCAGGGGAGCATTCAACGGCTGAAGGACATCAACGCCTACCGCGGGATTCGTCACAAGAAGAGGCTTCCGGTTCGCGGGCAGCGAACGCGGTCCAACGCGCGGACGTGGAAGGGGCCTCGGCCGGCGAAGGCCGGGAAGAAGAGGTAGGCATGGCGAAGAACATCAAGCTCGAGCGCGCGCAGATCCACATCCACGCGACGTTCAACAACACGATCATCACGGTCACCGACCCGAACGGCAACCCGGTGACGTGGAAGAGCCCCGGGGTCGTGGGGTACAAGGGCTCTCGCAAGGGGACGCCGTACGCGGCGCAGATCGCGGCGGAGTCCTTGTCGCGCGAGATGAAGGACATGGGGATCCGCTCGGTGACGATCGAGGTGAAGGGGACCGGTTCGGGGAGGCAGTCGGTGATTCAGACGATCAAGTCGTCCGGCATCCGCGTCGAAGAAGTGAAGAACGTCACGCCGGTGTCCCACAGCAAGGGGAGACGATAATGGGTCGGGACGCGGGCGCGAAGTGCAAGCAATGCCGCAGGGAAGGCGAGAAGCTCTTCCTTAAGGGGGAGCGGTGCTACACGCGGAGCTGCGCGATCACGCGCAAGTCGAAGCCCCCTGGGGAAGGACCGAGGCGGCGCCGACCGCGGAGGAGCCAGTATCAGCTGCACCTCCGAGAGAAGCAGAAGGCGCGGCGGATCTACGGCGTCCGGGAGCGGCAGTTCCGCAACTACGTCGCCCAGGCGAAGCGGAAGAAGGGCGTCACCGGCGAGGCGCTGCTGACCCTCCTCGAGCGGCGGATGGACAACATGGTCTATCGCGCCGGCTTCGCCGCGTCGCGGCAGCAGGCCCGCCAGATGATCACGCACGGCCACTTCGAGCTGAACGACCGCGCGACCAACGTCCCTTCGACCCTCCTTCGCGAGGGGGATCTCGTCGCCGTCAAGGAAGGGCGGCGCGAGCGCGTCAAGGGGATCGTCGAAGCGGCATTCGATCGCGACCCTCCGGCCTGGCTGGAGCGGAACGCGGACGCGATGAGGTTCCAGGTCCTCGCCATGCCGAACGTCGAAGTGACGGGGCAGAACATCGCGGCGAACCTCATCGTCGAGTTCTACTCTCGCTAGGAGGTGGCGATGGACGAAGTGGTCTTCCCGAAGAGCGTCAAGGTCGAAGAGCTCACCGAGACCCGCGGCGTGATCATGATCGAGCCGCTCGAGCGCGGGTTCGGCACCACGTTCGGCAACGCGTTGCGGCGGACGCTTCTGACGGCGATCCCCGGTGCGGCCGTCGTTCGGGTGCGGTTTGCCGGCAAGTACCACGAGTACGACACGATCGAGGGGGTCAAGGAGGACGTCCTCGATATCATCCTCAATCTGAAGTCCCTCGCGCTCCGCGTCCACGGCGACGAGCTGCAGCGGATCACGCTGATCAAGAAGGGAGCCGGGAAGGTCACGGCCGGCGACCTCGACCTTCCGCCGGGCGTCGAGGTGATCGACCCCGCCGTGCACATCGCCACGCTGAACGCGAAAGGGGCGTTGGACGTTGAACTCGAGGTCGAGACGGGCTTCGGGTACGTCCCGGCGGAGATCAACCGCCTCGAGGACGCTCCGCTGTCGGTCATCCCGATCGACGCCGACTTCTCGCCGGTCCGGAAGGTGAACTTCACCGTCGAGGAGACGCGCGTCGGCGGGAGGACCGGGTACGAGCGCCTGGTCCTGGAGATGACGACCGACGGCGGGATCAAGCCGGAAGAGGCGTTGTCCGAGGCGAGCCGCCTCCTCAAGCGCCACCTGAGTCTGTTCGACGATTTCGCCGAGCATCCGTACGGCATCTCGTCCGAGGAGGCCGAAGAGGCCGAGGCGGAGGAGCTGGCGATTCCGCTCGTCGACCTCGACATCGATCAACGCGCCTGCAACCTGCTGCACGAGGCGGACATCACCCTGCTGAGTCAGCTCCTCGAGCATCCGCGCGAGGAGCTCCTCGACATCCACGGGTTCGGCGGCAAGACGCTGAGCAAGGTCGAGGACCGCCTGGCCGAGCTCGGCTACGCGCTGAAGAGCGAAGGAGAGCTCGAGGATGAGGCATAGACGGAACGTCGACAAGATCGGGATGGTTCGGGGACATCGGAAGAGCGTCCTCGCCAATCTCGCCGGCGCGTTGATCATGAACTCGAAGGTCGACACGACCTACGCCCGAGCGCGCGCGGGCCAGCGGTTCAGCGAACGGCTGATCACGCTGGCCAGGCGGGGCGATCTTCACGCCCGGCGGATCGCGTTCTCCCGGCTGCGCGATAAGGCCGCCGTGGACAAGCTGTTCAAGGAGATCGGGCCGAAGTATCAGGACCGCGCCGGCGGCTACACGCGCGTCGTCAAGCTCGGCCCGCGCCGCGGCGACGGGGCCGAGATGGCCCGCTTGATGCTGATCGAGAGCTAGACGCGTCGCGCCGCGGAGAGAACTGCGCACCCCGAGCGATCGTGCGGGGTGCGTTCACGTTCGGGCGTCGTGGACCGGCTCCAGGCGGGCGCTCAGCCGCTCGATCATGTCCTCGGTCATCGAGGCGAGGTCGTAGCGGGGTTTCCATCTCCACTCCTCGCGGGCGGCCCGATCGTCGACCGCGCACGGCCACGAGTCGGCGATCGCCTGCCGGAAGTCCGGCGCGTACTCGCAGACGAAGCCGGGGACGTGCCTTCGGATCTCGGCGGCGAGCTCCTCGGCCGAGAAGCACATGCTCCCGACGTTGAAGTTGCTGTGGTGGACCAGCCGGGCGGGGTCCACCTCCATCAGGTCGATCGTCGCCTTGATGCAGTCGGGCATGTACATCATCGGAAGGCGCGTCTCCGGGCGGACGAAGCAGGTGTACCGCCCGGTCCGGATCGCCTGATAGAAGATCTCGACGGCGTAGTCGGTCGTCCCGCCGCCGGGCGGGGTCTCGCTCGAGATGATCCCGGGGTAGCGGAGGCCGCGAACGTCGAGGCCGAAGCGGCGGACGTAGTACTCGCCGAGGAGCTCGCCGGCGACCTTGGTGACGCCGTACATCGTCGTCGGCTGCAGGACCGTCTCCTGGGGCGCCGGGTCGCGCGGCGTCTCGGGGCCGAAGACGGCGATCGAGCTCGGAACGCAGACCTGCGCGACGCCGCGTTCCCGCGAGACCTCGAGTACGTTGACCAGGCCGTCGACGTTCACCCGCCACGCGAGGCCGGGATTCTCCTCGCCCCTCGCCGAGAGGATCGCCGCGAGGTGATAGACGGTGTCGATGCCGTGGTCCCCGACGACCCGGTCAACGTCCTCCCGCACCGTGACGTCGGCGGTCTCGAACGGTCCGGAGTCCCGCAGTGCCGGCTGGGGAGCCGTGCGATGGCCGGCGGCAACCACGTTTTCGTCCCCGTATCGTTCGCGCAGCGCGAGCGTCAGCTCCGAGCCGATCTGCCCGACCGCCCCCGTGACAAGGATCTTCTTCGACGTCGTCAACCTCGCTCCCTCCTGTCTGACCGCGACGTGCGGAGATTGTACGCGAGCCGTCTCCGAACCGGTAGGCGGCCGAAACCGCCTTGCCGTATCAAGTCTCGTCAGCTGTGGTCTGCGCGCCGTGCGGCATCTTGCCGCACGGCGCGGGCGAGAGCCGTGGCGGGGCCACGGTTCTCGTGGTGGGCGCAGGTGTCGGGAGGAAACGGGAGGGAGGAATCCGATTGGACGTGCTGATCGAAGTGATCCTCCCGATCTTCCTCGTCGCCGGCGCGGGCTACCTCGTCGGCCGGCTCTCTGGTGATGACGCTCGCCAACTGCGGGACCTACGGTCTCGCGGTCCTTCTGTTCGCCTACGGAGAGGCCGGCTTCACCCTCGGCGTCGTCTACATGCTGACCAGCAGCCTGATGCAGGCGACACCGCGCTGCTCGGCGCCGACGGCCTCCTCCGTTCGGTGCTGATCCTCGCGACGCATTTCAACCGAAGGCCGGAGCTGGCGGCGGCCGTGGTCTTCCTCACGACCGGGCTCAGCCTCGGGTCGCTCACGCTCATTCTTTCAATCCTGAACTAGCATTGCGGCGACACGCCGCGCCACCTATACTCGCTCGGACGTGATCAGGGGAATCGGCATCGACATCGGGGGAACGTTCATCGACGTGGTCCTGGCGGGGGAGCGCGAGGCCGGCCTGTTCAAGTTCCCGTCCACGCCCGACGCGCCGAACCGCGGCGTTCTCGATGGACTGGAGCGGCTGATCGAGCGCGGCGTGTTCGCCGCCGCCGACGTGTCCGGGATCGCGCACGGGTCGACCGTCGCGACGAACGCGCTGCTGGAGGGGAAGTGGGCGAGGACGGCGCTGGTCACCACCCGGGGCTTTCGCGACGTCCTGGAGATCGGCCGGCAGAACCGGTCGGACCTGTACGATCTGTCGGTCGACCGGCCGGTGCCGATCGTCCCCCGCGACCTTCGCTTCGAGCTGACCGAGCGGGTCGACGCCGCCGGGGACGTCGTGACCCCGCTCGACGAAGGCGAAGTCAGGTCGTTGATTCCGGCGCTGCGCGAGGCGCGGGCCGAGGCGATCGCCGTCGTCTTCCTCTTCTCGTACCTGAACCCGAAGCACGAGCGACGCGTCGGAAAGCTCCTCGCCGAGGCGCTCGATCTCCCGGTGACGCTGTCGTGCGACGTCCTCCCGGAGTTTCGCGAGTACGAGCGGACGTCGACGACGGTGATCTGCGCGGCGCTTCGCCCGGTGATCGGGCGGTACCTGGGGGAGCTGGAGCGCGGGGCGGGGGCGCTCGGCCTCCCGCCGGACTGGCGGATCATGCAGTCGAGCGGGACCGTGACCGACGGGCAGAACGCGGAGGCCGAGCCGGTTCGCATCCTCCTCTCCGGCCCGGCGGCCGGGGTGCAGGGGGCGCGTGCGATCGGAGAACTGGCCGGTGAGCGCGACCTGATCACGATGGACATGGGCGGAACGAGCTGCGACGTCTCGCTGATCCGCGGGGGCGAGCTCGCTCGAACGACGTCCGGGGCCATCGGTGGACACCCGATCGCGCAGCGGATGATCGGGATCCATACGATCGGCGCCGGCGGGGGAAGCCTCGCGTGGATCGACTCGGGCGGGGCACTCCGCGTCGGACCGCGAAGCGCCGGCGCGATCCCCGGTCCGGCCTGCTACGGCCGCGGCGGGGATCTGCCGACGGTCACCGACGCGCATGTCGTGCTCGGCCATCTGCGCCCCGATTTCCCGATCGGAGGGCTTCCGTCCCTCGACGTCGGGGCGGCGCGCGCGGCGGTCGGGACGATCGCCGAGCCGTTGTCCCTGTCGATCGAGGCCGCGGCGGAGGGGATCCTGGAGATCGCCGACGCGGCGATGGAACGGGCGATCCGCGTCATCTCGATCGAGCGGGGGCACGACCCGCGCGACTACGCGATCCTCGCCTTCGGCGGGGCTGGCCCGCTTCACGCCGTGTCGATCGCCCGGCGCCTGTCGATTCCTCGGGTGCTCGTCCCCGCGACGGCCGGGGTCCTGTCGGCGCTCGGACTCCTGACCTCCGAGATCGGCTACGACACGAGTCGGAGCGTCGTGCGCCGGCTGTCGTCGCTCCGCGCCGAGGACGTCCGCGGCGTCGTCGAGGAGCTCGAGGCCCAGGGAGTGGCCGTTCTCCGCGGGCAGGGGATCGACGGCGGCGGGATCCGCCACGAGGTCTCCGCCGATCTGCGCTACGTGGGCCAATCGCACGAGCTGAACGTGCGGCTGCCGAGGATCGAGACGTCCGAAGGGTCGTTCGAAGCGCTCGCCGAATCGTTCCACGCCGCGCACGGGACGCGCTTCGGGCACGCCGACCCGGACGAGGAGATCGAACTGGTCACCGTCCGGGTCCGCGCCGTCGGCCCGCCCTCTCTCTCCGAGATCCCGCGCTTCGCCGAGGAGAGGACCCCCGCCGCGCGAACGGTCGAGGCGCGGTTCTCCGGCGTCGGGTGCGCGAAGACGCGTGTCGTCCATCGGGGCTCCCTCGGCGAGGGATCGGAGATCGAAGGGCCGGCAATCGTCGTCGGAAGCGACGCCACGCTTCTCGTTCCGCCGGGCGTGGCGGGCCGCTGCGACGCGGCCGGGACGATCCTTTTGGAGGTGCGATGACGCGCGAGGGCTGGACGATCGACGCGATCACGCTGGAGGTCCTCCGCCACGCGTTCGCCGCGGTGGCGGACGAGATGAACGCGAACCTGATCCGCTCCGCCTACAGCCCGAACATCAAGGAGCGGCGCGACTGCTCGAGCGCGCTGTTCGACGCCGCGGGCCAGATGGTCGCCCAGGCCGAGTCGATCCCGGTGCACCTCGGCGCGATGCCGTTCTCGGTCGCCGCGGCGGTCCGCGCGGTCGATTCCTTCTCCCCCGGCGACGTCGTCGTCCTGAACGACCCGTACGCCGGCGGGGCGCATCTCCCGGACATCACCTTCGTCGCGCCGGTCTTCTCCGGAGATCGGCTGATCGCGTTCGTCGCCAACCGGGCGCATCACGCCGACGTCGGGGGGAAGGAGCCGGGGAGCCTCTCCGGGGACACGGTCGAGATCTACCAGGAGGGGCTGCGGATCCCTCCCGTCCGGCTCTGGCGCGGCGGGGCGGTCGATCGCGACCTTGTCGACCTCGTCCTCCTCAACGTCCGGACGCCCGAGGAACGGTGGGGCGATCTCCGGGCGCAGCACGCCGCCTGCGTGACGGGGATCGAGCGCCTGACCGAGGTCATCGGGCGGTACGGGATCGGGCGGGTCTCCGACGGCATGGCGGCGATCCTCGACTACTCCGAGCAACGGATGCGGGCGGAGATCGAGCGGCTGCCCGACGGAACCGCGGACTTCTCGGACGTCCTCGACGACGACGGCGTCTCGGGCGAGCCGATCCCGATTCGCGTCTCGGTCACGATCGAGGGGGACCGGATCGCGCTCGACTTCGCCGGGACCGCGGAGCAGGTGCGCGGCCCGGTGAACGCGGTGTTGGCGGTCACGACGTCGGCGACGTACTACGCCGTCCGCGCGATCACCGACCCCGAGATCCCGCCGAACGCCGGCTGCTATCGGCCGATCGAGATCGACGCGCCCGTCGGAAGCATCGTGAACCCCAGGCCGCCCGCGCCGGTCGTCGGCGGGAACCTGGAGACGTCGCAGCGGATCGTCGACGTCGTCCTCGGCGCCGTGGGAAAGCTCGTCCCGGAGCGGACGATCGCCGCCTGCCAGGGTTCGATGAACAACCTCGCCGTCGGCGGGACCGATCCGCGGACGGGCGGCCCGTTCTCGATCTACGAGACGATCGCCGGCGGCTTCGGGGCGCGGCCGACCAAGGACGGGATCGACGGCATTCACTCGCACATGACGAACACGCTGAACACGCCGATCGAGGCGCTCGAGATCGCCTATCCGTTGCGCGTCGAGCGGTACGAGCTCCGTCGGGGGACCGGCGGCGCGGGGCGGTTCCGCGGCGGGCTCGGCGTCCGACGCGACATCCGGTCGCTCTGCCCGGACGCCCGCGTCTCGCTCCTGACCGAGCGACGATCGCACGGGCCGTACGGGCTCGCCGGCGGTGAGCCGGGGGTGTCCGGCGAGAACGTGCTCGTCCGGGACGGCGAGGAGATCGTTCTCCCGGCGAAGGGCTCCGTCGGCCTCGCCTACGGCGAGATCGTCAGCGTTCGCACGCCGGGCGGCGGGGGGTACGGCGATCCCGCCGAGCGCTCGCCGGCGGCGATCGAGACGGACCGGCGCGAGGAGCGCGTCTAGACGGAAGGCCCCATCGGAAGCCGGTTTCGGTTCTTCACTCCGCTTGTGCTATACTGGGTACGCTTGTTGGATCGCGCAACGATTTGACTCGATGGTGGCAACAGCCACTCCGGTACGCAGTAACGCGTGATTCGCGGCCGTGCGAGGCCCTGAAATCGACGGGCGTAGGAACGGCCTCCGACCTGAAAGAGAACGAGAAGCGGAGCTCGGGCAGCCGGTCCGGCTCCAAGCTACCCGCTGTGGGCGGGAAGCCATTGCCTTGAGGAGGTGAGTCATGGCGGAGCCACGAAGGCGACGGATCGAAGCGGAGACACGGATCGAGCGACTGTGGCAAGAGGACCCGATGGCCGAGGAAGCGCTCGTTCGAAGCGAGACCCTTCCCGAGGCGCGGCACCGCCTGCTCGACTACCTGGCGGAGCTCGAGGAAGCGGTTCGAACCGGCGTGTTCGATCTCGACCGGCTGGAGTGGTCATCGGCCCTCGATGCGATCTTCACGTTCAAGAACCTCCTGTCGCCGGAGAACGAGGCGATCGTCGGGTTCAGCACCCTGGAGGCCCTGTGGCGGCTCGCGCGAGGCCACGACGACGAAGTCGACGTTGGATTCGTCGACGAGTTCCTCCACCTGTTCCGCGCCATCAACGGACGCTCCGGCGTCGGGCGCGGCTGGTTCGGGCGGAAGCACGGAAGGTCCGAGCGATCGGAGGAGCCGGAGGAGGATTTCCCGAGAACCGGCCGGCGTGCGGCGATGGAGAGGTCGCGCTTTCTGGACGAGCTCGCCGACGAGGTCTGGCGAAGGGCGGCCGTTCATCCGAGCGGTCTCGACGAAGAGATCGTCCGGAAGCGCGGCGAGAACCGGCGGCGGATCCTCGCCTCCTTCGATGCCACGGAGGACGACTGGGCCGACCCGGCGTGGCAGGCCAAGCACGTTCTGAAGGGCGAGGACGGGGCGAAACGGCTTCAGGGCCTCGTTCCGCTGCGATCCGAGGAGATCGCGGCCGTCCGGCTCGCGGTCCGGTACGGCGTCCCGTGGGGAATCACGCCGTACTACCTGTCGCTTTTCGACTTCGAATCGGCCGAGCGGGTCGAGGACGGCCAGGTCCGTTCGCAGGTCATCCCGCCGCTTCATACGGTTCGAAGGATGATCGAGCACCGGCAGGATCGATCGCGGACGATGGACTTCATGCGCGAGCGCGACACGTCGCCGATCGATCGGGTCACCCGCCGCTACCCGACGATCGCCATCTTCAAGGTCTGCGACACCTGCCCGCAGATCTGCACCTACTGCCAACGGAATTGGGAGATCTCGGACGCGATGGTCTTCGAGCGGCTCCCGAAGGCCGAGGATCTCGAACCGGCGCTCGCGTGGTTCGAGGCGCATCCGGGAATCACCGACGTCCTGCTGACCGGGGGTGACCCGCTCCTCCTCGACGACCGGGTCCTCGAGCATCTTCTCAGGCGGCTCGCGGGGATGGAGCACGTGCTCAACATCCGGATCGGGACGCGCATCCCGGTGACGATGCCGATGCGGATCGGCGTCGGACTGGCCGAGCGGCTCGGCGCCTACGTCGATCCCGGGCGGAGGAACCTCGCGGTCGTCACGCACGTCGAAAGCGCGCACGAAGTGACGCCGGAGCTCGCCGCGGCGGTCGATCGGCTTCGCCGGCGAGGGGTTCAGGTCTACAACCAGCAGGTGTTCACGCTCGAGACGAGCCGCCGCTTCCAGGCGGTCGCCGCCCGCGTCGCGCTCCGGCAGGTCGGGATCGATCCGTACTACACGTTCTACACGAAGGGGAAGGAAGAGCACCGGGACTACCTCGTCCCGATCGCCCGCCTCCTGCAGGAGCGCAAGGAGGAAGCGCGGCTGCTCCCCGGGATCTTCCGGACCGACGAGGCGGTCTTCAACGTGCCAGGGCTGGGGAAGAGCCACCTGCGCGCGAAGCAGGACCGGGAGCTGATCGCCATCCGCCCCGACGGACGCCGCGTCTACCTCTTCCATCCGTGGGAGAAGGGGATCGCGCCGGTCGGCCCGTGGCCGTACGTCGACGTGTCGATCCGGGAGTATCTCGATCGCTTGGAAGAACTCGGCGAGGATCCGGCGGACTACGAGAGCATCTGGACCTATTCCTAGCGCGTCGGCCCCGAGAGATCACGCTTCGGGAGCCGCCGGCGCGATGAGGACGGCCTCCCAGATCAGCTGGTACGTCGTTCCGTTGATCGACTGCGTGCCGGTCCCCGACATCTGGTCGTTGTGGAAGTCGCCGTCGAGTTCGATCGTCACGTTCTGCGGCGGATTGATCGGAAGCATGCCCGAGGCTTCGAGCGACATCGTGTGCGTCCTCGCGTTCCCTTGGGTAATGTCGAGATCGAACGGAGCGGACCCCGGCCCCATCAGCGTGACCGTCCCGGAAAGCTCCCGGCCGTCGTGCACGAGGTCGAGCGCGATCGGGCTCTGGATCCCCGCGGGCCCGGTGGTCCATTCGATGTGGCCCTCCCACACGCCGGAGATGTCGATCGGCGACGAGAGGAACGAGCAGCCGCTCAGCCAGAAGGCGGCCAACAGCAACAGCCTCGCGACGATCGCTTTCTGCAGCTTCGACAAGGGCGACTCTCCTTCGCTCCCCTTGATTCTGCGCTGCCGGAGGCCTCGAAGGGGGGATGGAAGGGGCCTGAGAATGGGACGTTGCGCACCCATCGGGGGACGCGCGGCCGTCCGTCCGGCGGCTATAATCGGCGCGGAGGTCCGCGATGCCCGAACTCCCCGAGCTCGAAGTGATGCGCGAGGCGATCGAAGGTCGGATTCTCGGGCGGCCGATCGCCCGGGCGCGGGCGTATCACCCCGGGATCCTCAAGACCGTCGATCCGCCGGTCGAAGAGCTCGTCGGCCGTTCGTTCGCGGCTGTCGAACGGCGGGGGAAGCACCTGATCCTCTCCTGCGGCGAGGATCTCCACGTCGTCCTCCACCTGATGCTCGCTGGCCGTCTGGTGGAAAGCCGCAGTGACACGAAGATCACCAAGGCGACCGGGTTCGTCTTCGGCTTCGATGACGGGGAGGAGCTGCGGGTGATCGAGAACGGGACGAAGCGGCGGGTCCGCCTCCACGTCGTCCGCGCGCCGAACGACGTCGCGTCGATCGCGTCGCTCGGCGTCGAGCCGCTCTCCGACGCGTTCACGGTCGAGTACCTCACGACAGCGTTCGCCGGGCTCCGCCGCCAGCTGAAGAAGGCGTTGACCGACCAGTCGTCGATCGCTGGGATCGGGACGGCGTACGCCGACGAGGTCCTCTACGCCGCGAAGCTCTCTCCGATCCGGTACGTTTCGACGCTGAAGGTCGACGAGATCGAGCGGCTGCATCGGGAGACGCGCGCCGTGCTCGCCCACGCCATCGAGGAGATCCGCCGGCGGTCCGGGGGAAACCTCGTCGCGGGGCACGCGCGGGACTTCCTCCGCGTCTACAAGCGGACCGGTCAACCGTGCCCAGACTGCGGAACCCCCATCGCGGAAATACGGTACGCGCAGAAGAAGACGTACTATTGTCCCACGTGCCAATCGAGCGGCAAGACGATCGCCGATCGAAGATCGTGGCTGACGCGATAGTTCGAAACGCCGAAACCTCTCACCGCAGAGGTCGCAGAGAGGATCGCGTTACTGTCGCTTCAGCCCTCGACAACCGCCTTCGGTTCCCGGTTTGGTTTGGCTCGTCAAGTCCAGGGACAAACAAGACTGGCAGGATCCGCCGCTCTTACAGAGCCACGTAAGACCCTCTGGCCGTTACAGACCTCTCTGCGTTCCTCCGCGCGCTCTGCGATTGGGCTCAAAGCCTTTCACCGCAGAGGTCGCAGAGGGCCGCGGAGGAAACTCCTCCGAAAGTCGTCACCGGTGGGCATTCAGGCCACGATCCCGTGTTCGGCTTGCAGAAACCCACGGAGAGCAGAAGAGTCTGCAGTTTCTGGTCGTCCCACTTGACTGATCGAGGGTCGCGTGTGCCTCGCTTGTTCCAGACTCTCCACACACCAACGCTATGCATGCCTCTTTGGATGTGTTGCTCGGAAATCTCTGCGTTCCTCCGCGACCTCTGCGGTGAATGCTGTTCAGAGCTCGATCGGGTCCTGGATCGGGCGGCGGTCCCACTCCGGGCTTCGCGGGACGACCTTCCCGCCTTGCATCACCCAGGAGACCGACTTCAGCGCCGCGACGTCCTCGAGCGGGTCGCGATCGACGAGGATCAGATCGGCCCACTTGCCCGGCTCGATCGTCCCAAGCCGATCGGTCGTCCCGAGCGCCTCGGCGCCGCCACGCGTCGCCGCGACGATCGCCTCCATCGGTGAAAGGCCGAGTCGCACGAGCCACTCGACCTCTTCGGGAAGGAGGCACCACGGCTGATCGGCGAGGACGAAGTCCGTCCCCGCGGCGACCGTCACGCCGCGCTCGCGAACGAGCCGCATCGTCTCCGGCAGTTGCTCGGCGCAGCGGCGGAACCAGACAGCGCTCTCCTCGAGATCGATCGCGTCGCCCCACGGGTACTTCTCCGGCGTCTTCCTGTACTCCGTCAGCCGCTCTGCCAGGTCATGCTTCACCCAGAGGGTGGGGACGAGGACGATCCCCTTCGACGCCATCCGATCGACCGTCTCCTCGCTCAGGAAGCTCCCGTGTTCGATCACGTCGACGCCGGCGCGCGCCGCCATGTCGGTGGAGACGTCGTTCGCGGCGTGGATGGAGACCCGCAGCCCGAGCCGATGCGCCTCGTCGACGCCGGCCTCGATCTCCTCGTACGAGAACTCGGGCAGGTCGGTCCGGTGGGACGAGAGGAGCTTGATCAGATCGACGTCCGCCTTGTGCTCGACCCGGACGGCGTGGCGGACCGCCTCCGGCCCGTCGACCTCGTGGACGGAGCCGGCGAAGCCGGAGCCGTGCCCGCCGGTCATGCAGATCCCCTTCCCGGAGGTGTAGATGCGCGGAGCGATCAGCCGGCCGCGCTGCTGGGCCGAGCGGAGCGCGAGGTTGATCCGGTCACCGCAGACGTCGCGCACCGTGGTGACGCCGGCCTGCAGAGCGGACCGCAGGTTGCGGGTCGCGATCACCGTCGCGTACGCGGTCGGGTCCCCCTTCGGCGCGGTCGAAACGTGGTCGGGGACGGAGACGTGGACGTGGGCGTCGATCAGACCGGGGAGGAGGAAGCGGCCCTCGGCGTCGACGACCTCCGCTTCGGCCGGGAGGTCGACCGTCGAACGCGCCCCGACCGCCGCGATCGAGCCTCCTTCAACGAGGACGACGGCGTCGGGGACCGGCTCCGCGCCGGTCCCGTCGATCAACATCGCCCCGACGATCCCGATGGGCCGGCTTTCGGCTGTCATGACCATCCCTCCTAGCGGTGCCACGATACCTCATCCGTCTGGATGAATCGAGCAACAGCGAAACCGCCGAGAAGCTGAAGCGCAGAGGTCGCAGAGAAGAGAAAGCTATTGTGGTCTATGAAACCCTGAATTCTGCCTTTGCATTCTCTGCGCGCTCTGCGTTGAAGAATGAGACAGGGATCCGAGTTGAGGAGAGAAGTAGCGGTTGTGGGCCGTGAAACCCTGGATGTATCCTCTGCGCTCTCTGCGTTGAAAGGTGTTCGGTGTTCAGCAGATGCGCGGCACCGGGTCGCCGAGCGGCATGTCGAGGAACCGACGCCCACCGACCTCGGTGTCGAGGACGACCCGCTTCGGGTGCTCGTCGGTCACCGTCCCGACGATCGCTGCCTCCGCGCCGAGCGGGTGCGCTCGCAGCCGCTTCAGCGCCTCGTCCGCCGCCTCCGGCGCGACGACGATAATCGCTTTCCCCTCGTTCGCCACCTCGAGCGGCGAGATCCCGAGGAGCTCCGACAGCCCGAGCGTCGGCTCGCGCATCGGGATCGCCGGCTCCTCGATCTCGATGCACGCCCCCGCCTTGCGGGCCATCTCGTTCAGCGCCGCGGCCAGGCCGCCACGCGTCGGGTCCTTCATCGCGTGGACCGCGTCCCCAAGCTCGACGACCGGCGCGATCAGCGGCCAGATCGGCGCGACGTCGCTCTCGAGCCGCGTTTTCAGCTGGAACTCCTCCCGCGCCGCCAAGAGCGCCATCCCGTGATCGCCGATCGTCCCGGTGAGCAGGACGCGGTCCCCGGGCCGGAGGTCCGCGTCGGAGATCGCCCGCACCGCGATCCCGAGGCCGGTCGTGTTGAGGACGATCCCGTCGACGTCGCCGGTCGGCATCACCTTCGTGTCGCCGCAAGCGACCGGCGCGCCGACTTCATCGAGCGTGACGGCGAACGACTCGAGGATCCGCTCGAGATCCGCGATCGGGAACCCCTCCTCGATGATCGCGGCGAGCGTCAGCGCGATCGGCCGCGCCCCCATCACCGCGAGGTCGTTGATCGTCCCGGCGGCGGCGAGCCGGCCGATGTCGCCGCCCGGAAAGAAGATCGGCTGGACCACGTGGCTGTCGGTCGTCAGGACCAGCTCGCCCGTCTCGCCCTCGGGAAGCGCGATCGTGGCGCCGTCGTCGAGCGCCTTCAGACCGATCCGTCCGACGGTGTCCTCGCCGAACCGCGGCAGGATCAGCCGTTCGAGCAGCTCGCCCATCAGCTCGCCGCCGGCCCCGTGTAGTTGCGTGATGTGGGTCTCCTTCTTGCCCGGGCTCACAGCGGACGCTCGCCTCCGTAGCGGAACCAGATGGAGCAGGCGCCCTCCGAGCCGACCATGCACGGCCCGACCGGCGACGTGGGGGTGCAGCGGACGGAGAACAGCGGGCAGTCGCTCGGGACCGCCCGGGCAGTCAGGACGTCCGGGCACCGGCATCCGGGGATCGTGTCCTTGCCCTCGGGCAGCTCGACCTCGAACCGGTCCGTCGCGTCGAACGCCGCGAACGCCTCGCGGAGCCGCAGCCCGGTCGAGGGGATCGCCCCGATCCCGCGCCAGTTCGCCTCAACGGTCTCGAAGACCCGATCGATCAGCTTCAACGCCGCCGGGTTGCCTTCCGGCGCGACGGCGCGCGGATACCCATTCTCGACCCTCGGCGTTCCGTTTCGGATCTGCCGGAGGATCAGCGCGACCGCGTAGAGGACGTCGAGCGGCTCGAACCCACCGATCACCACCGGGACCCTCCGCTCCGCCAGCCACTCCTCGTACGGTCCGGTCCCGATGATCGTCGAGACGTGCCCCGGTGCGAGGTACGCGCCGATCCGGTTGTCCGGGAGGTCGAGGAGTGCGACGAGCGCCGGCGGGATCCGCTTGTGCGAGGCGAGGATCGACAGGTTCGACGGCGGCCCGTCGAGGAGGATCGCCGCGGTCATCGGGGCGGTCGTCTCGAACCCGACGGCGAAGAAGACGACTTCGCGATCGGTCTCCCGCGCGATCGCGACGGCGTCGGCCGCGGAGAGGATCGTCCGGACGTCGCATCCTTCGGAGCGGGTCTCGTCGAGCGACCGCTCGCTTCCCGGAACGCGGATCATGTCGCCGAACGTGCACAGGATCGCGCCGGACCGCGCGATCGCGATCGCAGTGTCGATGTCCCGCGCCGGCGTCACGCAGACCGGGCAGCCCGGCCCCTCGAGCAAATCGACCGTCTCTGGGAGGAACCGGCGGAGGCCGTTTCGCGTGATCGCCATCTCGTGGGTCCCGCAGACGTGGACGATCTTCAGCGGATCCGGCGGCGCGAGCTTGGCGATCGCGTCGGCCAACGCCTTCCCGCGGACCGGATCGGAGAAGTGAAACGA
>CAYXLR010000011.1:56641-61315 GCA_964466035.1 uncultured Thermotogae bacterium | reverse complement strand
ATAGCGCCGCGGTACGCTTTCCCGAGTTACGCAGATTACACTGCGCAGCGGACTCGAGGCGCCTTGCTGGCGGTTCTGACGTACCATATCCTTGGTCGATTCCGTGAGGGGGCGCACTGTGACAGGCGACAAAACCGAGACGGATCCCGTTGCGAATCACGAGAGGACGCGCCGTCTGGTCGCGTACGTCCCCCGGAGCGAGGCCACCTTAAGGACGTACGAAGAGCTCGGTTACCGCTGCGGTCTTGAGGTTCACCAGCAACTGACGACGAAAAAGAAGCTTTTCTGCCGGTGTCCGGCCGGCCTGTATCAAGCGCGCGATGAGTTCGACGCCCAACTCGTCCGCCACATGCGCCCGACGCTCAGCGAGCTCGGCGAGTACGACGGCACGGCGTTGATGGAGTTCAAGACGAAGAAGGACATCGTCTATCGGATCAAGGGCGAAACCGCCTGCACCTACGACATCGACGACACGCCGCCGTTCCCGCTGAACCGCGAGGCGCTCGCCATCGCGATGCAGATCGCCCTCCTGCTCGACACGAGCATCGTCGGCGAGCTGCACATCACGCGCAAGCAGTACCTGGACGGCAGCATTCCGACCGGCTTCCAGCGAACGGCGATCGTCGGGATCGACGGCTCGATTCCGCTGCGATCCAAGCGCATCGGGATCCGGCAGCTGAGCCTCGAGGAGGATTCGTGCCGCGAGGTTTCGGATCGAGGTCACGAGCGGGTTTACACGACCGATCGCCTCGGGATTCCGCTCGTCGAGACGGTCACCGAACCGGACCTGCTGACGCCGGACGCGGCCGCCGAGGCGGCGAACTACATCCGCTACCTCGCCCGCAGCACCGGGAGGGTCAACACCGGGATCGGAGCGGCGCGCGAGGACGTCAACGTGAGCGTCGAGGGCGGGACTCGCGTCGAGATCAAGGGTGTCCAACACATTCGATGGATCCCCGAGCTGACGCACAACGAGGCGTTCCGACAGCGGGCGTTGCTGCTGATTCGCGACGAGCTGAACGCCCGGTTCGAAGACCCGTCCGCCTGGGCGCCCGAATCGATCCTGATCGACCGATCCGACGTTTCACGCCTCGTGGGGCCAGCTGGCCTCCCCGACGGCGCGCGGTTCGCGGCCGTCCGCTTGCCGGGCTTCGCGGGCCTTCTTTCGTTCTTCACCTCGCCGGGCCGCTGCTTCGCCGACGAACTCTCCGATCGGCTGAAGGTGGTCGCCTGCATCGACAGGCCGAACATGATTCACTCCGAATCGCTCGACCCGTGGCGCGAGGCGGTCGACTGGTCCGCCCTTCGACGCCGGCTCGGGGCCGCGGACGCGGACCCGCTCGTCGTCCTCTGGGGGCCGGCCGCCGACGTCCCGACGGCGATCGAGACGATCGACGAGCGCTGCCGGCTCGCGTTCGACGGCGTTCCGAACGAGACGCGCAAGGGTCTCCCCGACGGTACGACCGTGTTCGAGCGCGTCCTGCCGGGTCCCGATCGGATGTACCCCGACACCGACTCGGCCCCGATCCCGATCGACGAAGCGGCCATCGAAGCGGCCCGCTGCGCCCTCCCACCGCGGTCCATCGCGGAGCAGATCGAGCGCCTCGATCGCTGGGAGGTTCCGCACGACGCGCACGGCTTCATTCTCCGGCGGGCCTTGTTCCCGCTCGTGCGCCGCCTCCACGAAGACGCCGGCCTCGCCCCGCGGCTCGCTGGTACGCTCGTCGGACACGCGCTCCGACCTGCCGAGCGTTTCGGGCCGATCGACGAAGACCGGATCGTCGACCTCGCGCACGCGGTCTCGGACAAGGGCTTGTCGTTCGACATTCTGAAGCCGCTTGTCCCGGCGGCGCTCGCCGAGCCCGAGGCCGATCTCGACCGGCTCCTCGAGCGGATCGGCTATCGTCCGCACACCAAGGCGGACATCGAAGCGGCGATCGAGCGGCTTCGGAGGAAGTTGGACGGGAGCGGCCTCGCTCTAGACGACGCGCGAAACTGGATGATGGGCC
Source organism: uncultured Thermotogae bacterium (assembly GCA_964466035.1). Lineage (GTDB taxonomy): Bacteria > Bipolaricaulota > Bipolaricaulia > UBA7950 > UBA9294 > JANQEA01. The sequence goes on along the minus strand of CAYXLR010000011.1, from coordinate 59,306 downwards.
GGCTCCGCCCGCTCGCTCTGGGGAACGTCCCGCTTCGAGACGTGGCGATCGCGGTCGAGGAGGCGATCCGATGAGCGACGAGCACAAGGGGTACAAAGGGGACGCGCTGGCGGTCCTCACGCGGTTCGGCATCGCCGTCTGGGACGACATCGAAATCGAGTCGACACGCGGCCGGTTCCGGGGGATCGTCCTTCCGCGCTCCGAGTTCGACGACTCGTTTCACCTCGTCCTCAAGCTCGAAACGGGATACAACGTCGGCATCGACGTGCGGACGATCGAAGGAATGACCGTGCTCGGCTCGAAGGAGGCGCACTACAGAATCCCCGAGAAGGCGTTTCCCGTCTCCCCGGAGAAGCCGAACCTGAAGCTGTTCGGCACCGGCGGTACGATCGCCTCGCGTCTCGACTACCGAACCGGCGCCGTCATCCCGGCGTTCTCCCCCGGCGAGCTGTACGGCGCCGTCCCCGAGCTGGCCGACATCTGCAACCTCTCGACGGAGCAGGTGTGTGCCGTCTTCTCGGAGAACATGGGGCCGCGGCAGTACGTCGCGCTGGCCGAGGGAATCCGCAGGGAGATCGAGGGCGGGATCGACGGGATCGTCATCGGCCATGGGACGGACACGATGCACCACACCGCCAGCGTCCTCGCGTTCATGGTGCAGGATCCGCCGGTCCCGATCGTCATGGTCGGCTCGCAACGCTCGTCCGACCGTCCGTCGTCGGACGCCGCGCTGAACCTGATCCACGCGACGACCGCCGCCGGGACGTCGGACATCGCCGAGGTCATGGTCTGCATGTTCGGCCCGACCTCGGACGAGTACGGCCTCCTCCACCGTGGAACGCGGGTCCGGAAGATGCACTCGTCGTACCGATCGACGTTTCGCACGATCGGGGACATCCCGCTGGCCACGGTCACCCGAGACGGCGTCACGCCGCTTCGCGACGACTACAACCGCCGCCGCGACGACCGCTCCGTCCGAATCGTCCCGACGTTCGAGGAGCGCGTGACGCTCCTCTACTACTACCCCAACATGCATCCGGACGTCATCGACGCGCTCATCGACGTGGGATACAAAGGGATCGTCATCGCCGGGACGGGTCTCGGTCACGTCAATAAGCCGGTCTACCCGGCGATCGAGCGGGCCACGGCGGCCGGCGTCGCGATCTACATGACCGTTCAGACGCTGTGGGGGTACGTCGCCATGTTCGTCTACGACACCGGGCGGGACCTGATGGCGAAGGGGATCGTTCCGGCCGCGAACATGCTCCCCGAAGTGGCGTACGTGAAGCTCGCCTGGGCGCTCGGGCAGACCGACGACCTCGACGAGGTGAAGCGGATCATGCTCACGCCGATTTGCGGCGAGATCACCGAGCGGGAGCCCCACGACGGCTACCTCGTCTTCCAGGGCGGGATGCCCGAGATCGCCGAGTTCATGAAGAAGGTATACAAGTAGCGAGCGCGCCGGTGCTCAGCACCGGCGCGGAGGGGAACGCTCCGCGTTCCCCGGCTCAGATTCCGCGGCACGCCCCCTGGCTCGGCGTCGTGGCGCCGGAGCCGAAGTACCGGTCGAGCCGCCGGAGCGCGTCGAGCTCCGCCTTCTGACCGAGCTTCGCCCGCCGGATCGCTCGCCCGAGGAGGTCGATCGTCCGATCGTACAGCGGCCGATCGACCGGGTAGGGGATCCCGTCCTTCCCGCCGTGGGCGAAGGAGAACCGCGCCGGGTCCTCGTAGCTCGGCGCGTCGCCGTAGACGAGCTCGGAGATCAGCGACAGGGCGCGGATCGTCTTCGCCCCGACGCCAGGGAGGCAGAGGAGGTCCCTGAACGTCTCGGGCCGCGCTTCGTACGTCTTGACGAAGATCCGCTCCAGTCGATCCGGGGCGACGTCGGCGAGGACGATCTCGTGTCGCCTCGGCAGGGCGAGCGACTTCAGCCGGCGAAGCTCACGGCACACCTCGCCTGGGGTGCGAAGCGAGAGGTCCGCACTCGTCCGGCGGGCGGGCCCGCTCTCCTCGGCCACGAGGTTGAGCGTCTCCCCTCGCTTGTCGCAGCAGACGGCGCTGTGCGGCTCACAGACGAAGTCAGACACCACGCGCGACAGCCAGTGGTATCGCCGCGCCATCCCGTTCGTCTCGTTCATCCCCTGCTGGACGACCGCCCACTCGCCCTCACTGTCGAACAGGAAGGTGTGGTGGTAGATCTGATACCCGTCCTGGACCGCGGCGCTGTCGACCTTGGCCGACGTCCGGCTCGCGTCGATCAGCCGATCGGCGTCGACGCCGGTCCGGTCCCCCCAGGCGGCGATCTCGTCCGGCGTCCTCCGCGATGTCGCCCCCTTCCCGCCGGCGACGAACAGGCCCAGCTCCTCTTCGCGCCCCTTGATCCCCTCCTTGATCGCGCCACACGTGGTCGTCGTCAGGCCGGAGGAGTGCCAGTCGAAGCCGAGGACGCAGCCGAGCGCCTGAAACCAGAACGGGTCGCTGATCCGTGCGAGAAACCCGGCCGTGCCGTGCTCGAGGACAACGATCTCGGAGACCTCGCGCGCGAGCTGCGCCATCCGGCCGAACAGCCACTTCGGGGCGCGGCCGCGGTGAAGCGGAAGGTCGGCGGTTCCCTGCTTCATGGCCCGACTCTATCCGATTGACGAGCCGGGCGGCAGCCCGGAGA
>CAYXLR010000011.1:0-56541 GCA_964466035.1 uncultured Thermotogae bacterium | reverse complement strand
CCCTGCTTCATGGCCCGACTCTATCCGATTGACGAGCCGGGCGGCAGCCCGGAGAGCATCCGCTTGGCGTTCGCGTAGGCGATTTTCGACGTCTCCTCATCGGAGAGCGCCAGGCGATCGAGGATCTCGTAATAGGCTTCGTACGGGTAGACCGGGTAGTCGGTGGCGAACACCTTGAAGAACGACACGCCGCCCATGTGCGCGATCACATAGGCGAGGACCCGGCCGTAGACGGCCCGGTAGATCCGCGAGGGGGCGGAGCCGTGGAAGTCGGGATCGTGCCCCGTCGGGTTCGAGTGGAAGACGACCGGCACGCCGAACGGACGTACTTCCCGTCGATCGCGCAGTCGGCGGACGGGACCAAGCGGCCGTCCGACCCGGCTCCGATCTCCGCTTGGCGCTCGTTGTTCGCCCGCAGTCAATCCGCGCGCGCCCCGCCGTCGAGTGGGAAGTAGTCGGGATGGTTGATCGGGACCACGACGGCGCGCTCGACGCGGTGCGCGTCGATCTTCCGGATCTCCCGCCAACGGCTCACGGTGCGGCCGCCTCAGCGCGCGGCGGGACGATCCGATCGATGACGCCGTAGTCGAGCGCCTCCTCCGCGGACATGAAGCAGTCGCGATCGGTGTCCCTGGCGACCTTCTTCTTCGTCTTCCCCGTGTGCTCGGCGAGGATGTCGATCAACAGATCGCGCATCCGCAGCAGCTCGTCGGTCTGGATCTTCACGTCCGCGGCCATCCCTTGGGATCCGCCGAACACCTGGTGCAGGAGGATCCGCGAGTTCGGCAGCGCGCCGCGCTTCCCGGGCGTCCCGGCGGCGAGCAAGACCGCCGCCATGCTCGCCGCCTGGCCGATGCAGATGGTCTCCACGTCGCACTTCACGAACCGGAGCGTGTCGTAGACGGCGAGGCCCGCGGTGACCGAGCCGCCGGGCGAGTTGATGTAGAGGCGGATGTCCTTCGCCGGGTCCTTCGCCGCGAGGAACAGCATCTGGGCGATGACCACGTTCGCGACGTCGTCGTCGAGCGCATGCCCCAGGAAGATGATCCGATCCTCCAACAGACGAGAGTAGATACCATACGAGACCTTCTGGCCTCTCTCCTCCTCAATCACGACCGGCAGTGGGATCTGGGCCGTCACGTTTCCTCCTCCTCTTTGATCGTCGCCGCGTCGCGGAGCACCCGGAAGACGCGCTCGTTCACCTGGCTCGCTCGATAATCGCCCCACCGGTCGTCCGCTTTCAACCGGGCGACGAATCGGAGCGGCTCCTCGCCGCGCTCTTCCGCCTCGGCCTTTGCCAGGCTCGTCAGCTCTTCGTCGTCGATCCGGATCTCCAGGTCCCGCCCGAGTCGCCGGAGGACCAGCTCGCGGCGGACGCGGTGCGAGATCGAATCCCGGATCTCGCCGGCGAACGACGCCTCGTCGAGCCCGCGCCGCTCGAGGTATTCGGAGAACGTCGACGTCGAATCGGGCGCATCGAACGACGACTTCACCCGCTCGAGCTCCTCGTCGACCAGCTCGTCGAGGAACGGCTCCGGAAGCGGGATCTCCGTCTTCTCGACCAGCGCGTCGAGAAGGACCGTGTTCGTCAACCGCAGGTGGTGCTCGGCTCGCTGCTCGCCGAGCTTCGTCCTGATGTCCGCCTCGAGCGCCGCCAGATCGGCGAACCCGGCGTCCTTTGCGAGCTCATCGTCGATCTCCGGGAGGACGATCTGCTGAAGCCCGACGACGGAGAGGGTCGTCCGAAAGGGCTTCCCCTCGGCGAGCTCCGCGTCGATCTCCACGTCGGCGCCGACCTTCGCGCCGATCAGGCGCTTCGTGACCGGGTTGTCCGACTCGGCGCGCGTGTCCCACTCCTCGCCGTTCTCCCTCACCCGGACGATGTCTCCGTCGCCGACGGTGTCGCCGTCCTTCTCCACCAGGGTCGAGAAGTGCGATTGGACCTCGGTCAGCGCCTGCCGGACGTCCTCGTCGGAGATCGGTCGCACCGCCGGCACCGTGACCTCGAGTTCTTCGAGGTTCGGCAGCGCGAGATCCGGGAGGATCGAGAACGTCAGGGAGAAGACGAACGGCTCGGACTCGGCGTGCGAAACCTCTTCGAGCCGCGGCGTCGACACCGGACGAAGATCGAGGGTCGACAACGCCTCCGGGACGTACTGCCGCTGGAGGTCCTCCTTCGCCTCGGCGATGAACGCTTCCCGACCGAAGCGGGATTCGAGCAGGTGCCGCGGCGCATGTCCCCTTCGGAATCCGGGAATTCGAACCTCCCGCGCGTAGCGCCGGTAGACCGACTCGAGCCCCTTCTGCACCTCGTCGGGGGCGATCGTCACCTGGACCGTCGCTTCCGTCTCGTCCCGCCGCGTGATCTCGAAGTGCGCCTTGTCGCTCATTCCTGCGGAGTCTCCGAACCGTTCCGTGGATGGGCGGATTATACGCGCGGCACGAAGGGCGAACAAGGAAACCCGCTCGCCTACGACGTTGTGTAGAATAGGGCTCGCAGGACTTTCAGCCATTCTACGCCCAGCAAGACTCGTGAGAGGGTGTTCACGCCGTTGAAGATCAGGTTCAGCCCGCCGAGGTAGAAGATCGCGACGATGATGAGGAAGCCGTACCGTTCGATCGATATTAGGAAGCGACGGCCCTCCGCGGGGAGGAAGTACATCAGGATCCGCGAGCCGTCGAGCGGCGGAACCGGGATCAGGTTGAACAGCGCGAGGAGCAGGTTGTACAGCACGAACGCGCTGAGCAGGTAGAAGAGCCAACGAATCAGGTCGACCGCGAACCCGGCGCCTCCGAGCAGGATCTCCGACGGCACCACCAGGATCAGCAGCCGACCGATGCCGACGGTCACGAGGGCGAGCGCGACGTTCGTCCCCGGGCCGGCGAGCGCGACGTAGAGCATCCCCCGCAGCGGATTGCGGAAGTACGCCGGGTTGATCGGGACCGGCTTCGCCCATCCGAACAGGAGGAGGTTCCATCCGAACAGGAACCTAAACAGCGCGATCACCAGCGGGACGAGGATCGTCCCGATCGGGTCGACGTGGGCGAGGGGATTCAGCGTGAGCCGCCCGCGGCTCTTCGCGGTCGGGTCGCCGAGGCGGAGCGCCATGAAGCCGTGGGCGACCTCGTGCAGCACGATCGCCATGAACACGGCGAGCAACGACAGGATCACTTCAAGGATCAGCTCGAAGTTCATTCCCCCTCCTCACGGCTCGACCGTCAGTGTATCGCTCTTCGAGACGTTTACCAGCCCGGGCGCGGCGCCCCGCGGCTTCCGTACGTGCTTTGCCTCCGTGACGACGACCTGAACCCGCCGTTCACCGTGCGCCTTGGAGTGCTTCGCCGCCAGCTTCGCGGCGCGCTCGACCACCGCATCGGGGATCTCGCGTCGCCCGCCCCGCCGGACGACCACGTGCGAGCCGGCGAAGCCCTTCGCGTGAAGCCAGAGGTCGTCCGGCGCGGCGTTCCGGAGGAGTCGGTCGTTCTCGGCCGCGCTTCTGCCGATCAGGATCGTGAATCCGTCGACCTGAATCCCGCGAGGATCGGGCTTCGAAACGACGGGGCGGGCGACCCCCTTCGGCAGCAGGGCGAGCGCTTCCTCCCCGACGGCGCGCCCGCCTTGGTGGGCGTCGATCGCCGCTTCGAGAAGCTCGATCTCCCGTTCCAGACGCTCGATCCGCGAGGTTATGTGTGGCCGACCGCGGCGGAGCCGCTTCGCCCGTTCGTACAGCCGCTGCGCGTTCTCGACCGCGCCGAGCCACGGGGCGAGGCGAAGCTCCACCTCGTTTCCGGTCTCAGGATCGATCAAGACGGCCCGCTCGGCCTTCGGCTCGATCTGCGCGTGATGGATCATCAGCAGGTCCCCGAGCCATTGGAGGCGATCCGCCTCGTCGGCGTCGTCGAGCCCGTCGCGCAGCTTCTCCAGCGTGCGCGTTCGCCGCGCCATCGCACGCCGCAGTTCGGAACCGAGCGCCGACGCCTCGGTCCTCGTCGCTTCCGACCCCGCTTCCGACACCGCGTCGAGCGCCTCGCCGAACGTGCCGGCCGGCTCGGCCGGCGGGGGGAGCGGGTAGAACGTCGCGCGCCCCTCCGCGGCGACGACGCGCGGAGACGGGGTCTCGATGCATGCGAGGATCTCCTGCAGCGACGCCCGGACCGCGCTCGCCCGTCGATCGGCGTCCGCGCCCTCGTCGAGTCCGCGGAGGAGATCCTCGGCGGTCGCTCGGCCGATCCCGTCGATCGCCCGGGCCAATCCGCGCAACGGTTCCTGGCTCGCCAGGAACCCGGCGATCTCTTCCGTCAAGACCTTCGCCGGGTCGAGCTTCTCCTGCGGTCGGAGGGCGGCGTACGCATCGCCGGGGCGGTTCCTCCGGTCGAGGTGCGCCGAGCCGAGGACCGCACCGTCCTCGAGCAGGTAGAGATTGCCCCGGACGCCGGTCAGCTCCGCGACGAGCCGGTACGCTCTCGTCGTGCGGCCGTCCCTTCGCTCGACGTCGAGCGTGACGACGCGATCCCGCCCGCGTTGTCGCACGGAGACGAGCCGTCCGCCGCGAAGGTAGCGGCGGAGAAGCATGACGAACGGCCCCGGCTTCGCGGGGTTGGGAAGGCTCAACTTCGTCAGGTGGATCGCCGCGTTTCGAGGCGACAGGAGGATCCGGCGGTCGCCGCCGCCGAACACGCGAACGACGAACGTGCTCTTCTCCGGTCGGTGGATCGAACGGACGAGGCCGCCCTCCACCGCCGCCCGCACCTCCCGCAAAGACGCCGCGATCGCCAGACCGTCCATCCCACCTCCGATTTGAAGCCCCGATTCGAAACGCTATAATCGCGATTGTATCGCCAGCGTAGCTCAGTGGTAGAGCAACGGTTTCGTAAACCGTCGGTCGGAGGTTCGACTCCTCTCGCTGGCTCTTGTTCTTCGGCACCGATCGGTGCCCGTCTCCCGCGGACAGACTTCTGCTGCGAATCGGCCAAAATCCTCTCTTCCCATCGCGGTTCGGGGATAGAATGGGCCATCTACCGGCTTCGTCGACGAAGAGGGGTGAGAGATCGTGAATGATCTAGGGAAGATTGCGGTGATCGCCGCGATCATGGGAGCGCTGTTGCTGTTTGGGTTGCTCCTCAACCCGCAGCCCGAGGAGGCCGCGCCGGTCGAGGAGCCCGTGGCGACGGAGGTCACGGTCCTCCCGCCGACCTCACTGGAGATGCTCGATCCGATCTACTCGGAGAAGGCCGTCTTCCAGGACGGCACGATCCGGATCGCGTTCAACGTCTCGCATACCGAGGAAGGCGTCGAGAGCCGCCTTCCGTTCTGGATTCACAACATCTCCGACGACGTGATCAGCATCCTGTGGGACCGCTGCTCGATGCAGCTTCCCAGCGGGAACACGGTCAACGTCGTCAACGAGGAAGGGCTCGCCTACGGCGGATCGATCTCCATCGCGCCGGGAGGCGACCTGTTCGATGCGGTGATTCCGATCACCGAGATCGTCTGGGAAGAGGAACCGATCGTCTCGACCGGCGTGCTCGATCAGGCGACGTTCACGTTCGTTCTCGCGGTCGAGCGAGCCGTGCCGGGAGCTCCGACGGCCCATCGCGCGGGCAGCAAATACGGGGACCTCCCGCCGGGGTGCGAGCCCGTCGTGACGACGATCGCCGGCGAGCGCGAGATCGTCTTTTACACGTTCCGGTTCGTCATCCGCTAGCGGGACGCATCGACAGGGAAATCGGAAACCACGCCTGGGGGCCGCATGGACCCTCAGGCGTCTTTGTTTGGCTTCCGAATCGATTTGCCGATTCTTTTTGGTTTGTTGTAGCCTAACACAGAACCCAGGGGCCTCAAGGGAGACGGAGAGGAGGTGAGCCCAGTGGTCCGGAAGAGCGAAGTGACGACGTTGTCGATCTATATTCCGAAGAGCAAGCTCGACAAGAAGCCGATCGCACGGTTGGAGCGTCTCGGGAAGAGGCTCGATCGATCGATCAACTACCTCGTCGTCGAAGCGATCATCCAGTATCTGGATCGCGAAGAGAAGAAGCGATAGAGCGACCTTCGGACCCCGTATCCATGGCGAGGACCGTCCAACCGCCTTGCGATCCTCTCGGAGAGGTCAGAGATCGTAGTCCATCGTGAGCCCGTGCGGACGCGCGGCGACCGCGTCCGTCTCGTTGCGCTTCGCTTGAATCCGTCACCCGAGCGTTTCCGCATCACCCTCCGCCGCGAGACCCCGCCGCCTCCCGCCCTCAACGGGAAGGCTCAGCGATGCAGGTTCCGTGCGGCGACGAACGACAGCCCCTTCTCCGTCAGCGCGGCCGCGGTCCGGTTCAGCGCGTCGTGCTTGTCGAGGTAGCTGCGCTTCAGGGCCGGCATCAGGCCCCGCGCCTCGATCTCGCTCTTCGGCAGGAAGTACTCCAGGATGTCGGACGGGTGGTCGCGCGCCGCGTCGATCTCCGGCACGCCCCCTTCGTGCTTCGCCGAGACGTTCGCGACGCGATCGGCCAGCTCGACCAGCTCCGCCGTCCGATCGTACGGCTGGATGACGATCGACTTCTGCGTCTCGGTGATGTGGTGCTCGAACCGGACGTTCTCCTCGAGGCCAAGCGCCGACCGGATCGTCGCGCCCTTCTCGATCGTCGCGTTGTCGACCGAGTTCGCCCAGTTGAAGCCGATCAACGACGTCGACCCGTCCTCCCGCGCGAACAGCTTGGCGCCGATCAGCGTCCACAGCGCGGCGTACGGGTTGTCGTTGCCCATGTACACCGAGATCTTGAACTCGATGTCGATCCCGAGCTTGTGGAGGAGGTAGCCGAGGAACACGGTCCCCGGGTTGACGTTGAGCACCTGTCGGATCCCGTACTCGGTGTAGTACCCGAGGAACTCGTCGATCCACTGGAGGGCGTGCTCGTTCGGCTGGCCGACCCCGCCGAAGTATCCGGTGATCGTCGCCGGTCCGCCGAGATGGATGTTCGAGCCGTCGGTCCCCTTCGTGTCGAGCGTCTCGACGTAGCTCGCGCCGATGATCTGCATCGCCGCCGCGACGGCGAGCGTGTCACCGTTGTCGGCCGTCTGCTCGGCCATGCTGCGGACGCGGATGTACCGGCCCGGCATCAACTCGTCCTCGGCGAGGGCCTGCTTCGCCTCGGCGATCAACCACGGGAAGAACTGAAGCGCGCTGATCTCCAGCGTGACGGCGTTCGCCTCGTTGAAGGCCGTCCCGCCGGCTCGATCCCCGAGGACCTTCCTTCGAAACCCATCGACGGAGACGAACGCGCCCCGATCGCGTTGTTCGACTAGCCACTCCACGTCGGCGAGGTACGGCGACCCGGTTTCGCCGAGCCGGTCCATCAGCGACGGGAGACGGCGCGCCTCCTCCGCCCTCCGGTTGATCTCGTCCGGCCCACCGTGCTTCTCGACGATCGCCAGGAACTCGTTGATCGCGTCGGAGTCGGGATCCAGCAGGTAGTCGTTGATCCGGCGGAGGTGCGCCTCACGGATCGCCAGCCGCTGCCGCAAATCGCTCATCGATGCCTCCTCGCGTGCCTACTCGAATTCCTTCTCCAGATCCGGGAATCCTCCCGCCTCCGCCTTCAGCATGTGGTAGCAGTGCTCGTCGGACGGGAACGTCCCCGCCTTCACCTCCGCCACGTACCGGCGCATCGCCTCGGTGACGACCTCGGCGACGTCGCAGTAGCGCTTGACGAACTTCGGGGTGAACGCCTGGAACTGCCCGATCAGGTCGGAGACGATCAGAAGCTGCCCGTCGCACTCCGGCCCGGCGCCGATGGAGAGGACCGGGATCGACAGCTTCCGCGTGATGAACCCCGCGACCTCCGGCGGGACGGCCTCGAGGAGGAGGAGCTGAGCTCCGGCCTCTTCGATCGCCAGCGCGTCCTCGATCAACGCGCGGGCCGAGGCGATCGTCCGCCCCTGGGCCTTGTGTCCGCCGAGCTGACCCGAGCTCTGCGGCGTCAGGCCGATGTGTCCGCAGACGACGATGCCCGCGTCGAGGATCGCTCGAATCCTCGAGATCACGCGTACCCCGCCCTCGAGCTTCACCGCGTCGACGTTCGCCTCCTTGAGAAAGCGGCCGGCGTTTCGCGCCGCCTCCTCGTCGCTGATCTGGTAGCTCATGAACGGCATGTCGCCCATCACGAACGTGTTCGGAGCGGCCCGTCGGACCGCCTCGCAGTGAACGATACACTGATCCATCGTGACCGGGACGGTCCCTTCGTACCCGTACACGCACATCCCGAGGGAATCCCCGACCAACAGCATGTCCATCCCTGCGGCCTCGGCGAACAGCGCCGTCGGGTAGTCGTAGGCGGTCAGCCAGGTGATCTTCTCCCCATCGGCCTTCATCTTCTGGAGCGTGTGAATGCTGTGCTTCCTCTTCTCGGACACCGATGCCCTCCTTGCTGCTCGTTCGTCGATCGATTCAGGTGCTTTCTGGCGGCGGTAAGGCTACAGCCGGACTCCCACCTCTCGCAAGAGGAGGGTCAGTCGACAGAGGGGAAGGCCCATCACGTTGGTGTATGCCCCGTCGATCCTATCGATGAACTTGGCCGCCGCGCCCTGAATCGCGTAGGCGCCGGCCTTGTCGCGGTACTCGTCCGTGTCGAGATACGCTTCGATCTCCACTGCGTCGAGCGGTCGAAACGACACCCTCGTCTCCTCGCAGTGCGTACGCTCCACGTCCGTCTCGGTGTTCCAGACGCACAGCCCGGTGAGGACCGAGTGCGTTCGTCCGCTCAAGCGGCGCAGCATCGCCTCGGCCCGATCCCGCGTCTCCGGTTTGCCGAGGATCTCGTCGTCGATCACGACGATCGTGTCGGCGCCGAGGATCACGCCCCGTTCGGCCCGTCCCACGGCGCGCGCTTTCGCCCTCGCCACCGCGACGACGCGCGCCGTCGGCGTACCGGAGCCCCTCTCATCGACGTCGGCTGGGACGACGGAGAAATCGGGGGTGAGTCGTGCGAGAAGCTCCCGCCGACGCGGCGAGTTCGACGCGAGGATCAAGCGCATTGCACCCTCTTTCGGCCGGAATCGCGGGACGCGCCGGATCGACTACGGATAGCCGACTCCCGCCGTTCCGAAGTAGACGGAGAAGGGAAGCGAGCCGTCGACCGACTTCGGAAGACGGATCACGCCGGCGGCGACCTCGCCGGCGTCCACGCGCTCGACGCGGAGGAAGCCGTCCGTCAACTCGACGAACGAAGCGGAGCTGAAGAAGACGTAGTTCGTCCCGCCCTGCTTGATGTAGAAGGTCCACGGGGAGAAGGCCGCACCCTCGATCGAGAAGGCCCACACCATCACGGCTCCGGTCCCGATCAGCGGTTCGAGCGCGGCGAGCAGCTCCGCCCCGAGCGCGCTGTCGCGGATCGCACCCTCGAGCCGGACGAACAGGAGCCGCAGCTCCTCTCCACGCAGGGTGAGCAGCAAGGCGCGGACGAGCGCCGGGTCGAGCTCGAGCAGCACCGCCATCGATTCGGCGGAGAAGTCTTCGTCCATCAGGACGCTCTGCAGCGTCGCGGTCTCTTCCAGCGGAGCCACGTCGATCGGGTCGTGCGAAGCGGTCGCGGCGGGCGGGACCGGCCCGGAGGGCGTCGCGGCGAACGCGGCGCCGATCTCGAAGCGCGCCTCCTGCCCGCGGTAGATCAGTTCCAGAAGACGGGCTGAGTCGATCGCGCCGTCCAAGACGAGGATTCCCTCGCTTCCCGAGCCTCGGTCGGGGCCGCTCGGATTGACCTCGAACCGCCCGGCGGTGAACCCCGGCGTGATCTCGATCCAAGACGCGAGGTCCGGCGTGAACGACGCTTCGCCCGACGGCCGGACGGAGATCTCGTACGGGGAGAACCCGAATTGCGACACGACCTGCTCGATGCTCGGGTTGACGTAGAAGGCGTTCCGCCCGACGTAGGGAAGCAGCGCCGCCCGAAGCTCGGCCGAGATCTTGCTGTTGAACGTCCGCTCGTTGATGAAGACGAAGGTGACCGTCAGCTCGACCCCGCCGACCTCGACCTGCACGACGCCGATCAGATCGAGATCGAGGCCCGTCTCCTGCGCGAAGCGCTCCCGGGGGTCCGCGTGGGCCACGTCCACGAAAAGGAAAAGGAGTAAGGAGGTCACAATGAGGACCCTCCCTACTCCGGTGATCTGCTTCACGTTACGCCCCTCACGTACTGCGCGCTCTGCGATGGAACAGCCTAGCAGGGACCGCCGCACCACCAACCGGCGAATGCGAAGATCCAGAACGCCCAGAAGAAGGCGAGGAGCATTCCGCCCGTGATCGTGATTGTGATAGGCATTCTACACCTCCTTTTTGCACCCTCCACGATACCACGACGCTCGGGGGCTGACAAGACCCCAATGGCGAAAAACGCCGTTTGGACATCTGTCGATCGAAACGGGCATCGGAAGCCGGCGGATCCACGGCTCGGCGGAGCGACGCGAGGGCGGAGCACGGCGAGGCCGCGAAGAGGAACGGACGCCACGATGCGGATTTGCGAGTTCGCGGGGCAGAAAAACCGCGGAAACGGCCAACGTAAGCGGCATTACGGACAGTTGTCCCGGCCGATTTCCCCGCCGCGGGCGCACTGACAGGCGCCGCCGCGTCGCGTACCATCGTGCCGAGATGCCATCCCCGAGGACGACGGACCGGCTTGACGCTTTGCTCGATCGCCACCGGGCGGTGATCGAGCGCCTGATCGAGCGGTACGGACTGCCGCTTCACGTCTTCTTCGTCGAGGAGATAGAGGCGAACGCCCGGGGCTTCCAGGACGTCCTTCGCTCGCGATACTCGGGTTCCGCGGTCGCGTTCGCCGTCAAGTCGAACCCGTGCCGCGGCGCCGTGCGGGCGGCGAAGCGGCTCGATCTCGGCGCGGACGTCGCGTCGGAGCACGAGCTCCGGGTCGCGCTCGAGGAGGGGATCGCCCCCTCGAGGATCGTCTGCAACGGGAACGCCAAGTCCGCGGAGTATCTCGACGCGGCCGCGAGCGCCGGCGCGCTGATCGCGCTCGACAACGACGCAGAGATCGACCTGCTCGAGCAGCGGGCCGCTCGAAGGGGGACGCGGGCCGACGTCCTGGCGCGGTTCCGCGGGATGCCGCTCTCCGGGCTGACCGCGGACGATCAGACGACCGCCGCCGACTGGACGAAGTTCGGCTTCCACATCGACGAGGCCGAGCGGCTCTTCGCGCGGGTCGGCGCGTCCGATTGGCTTCGATTTCGCGGCCTGTCGGCGCACATCGGCACGCAGATCGCCGATCCGGTCGGCTACGAGCTGCTCCTCAATCACCTCCTCCGCTTGGCCGAGCTCGCCGTCGCGTGCGGGCTTGCGGTCGACGTCATCGACATCGGTGGCGGCTTCCCGGTCGCGTTCCTCACCGCGCGAGAGTGGAAGCGGTTCACCGCTCGACTCCTCGCCCGGCTTCGCGGCGAAACGCCGCGCCCGGGGGCCGTCACGTGGAACGATGCCCCGATGGGATACGCCGATGCGGCGCGGGAGGAGACCGCTCCGGCTTGGACCGGGAAGGCCTACTGGTCGAGGTATCCCGCCGCCCGGATGGTCGCGCGGGTTCTCGAACACCGATACGAAAACGGGGCGACGGGCGTCGATCGCCTCGCGGAGCTCGGTGGACCCCGGCTGATCGTCGAGCCGGGCCGCTCGCTGATGGCGACGGCGGGCGTCACGCTCGCCCGGGCGACGGGCGTCAAGACGGTCCTCGGACGACCGGTCGTCTCCCTCGACATGGGGATCAACAACCACGGGACGAACTTGATCTCCCCGGACATCTTCCCGGCCGCCGTCCTGCCGCGTCGCCCCGACGACGCCCCGGTCGAGGCGTTCCTCGCCGGGCGGCTCTGCTTCTCCGGAGACATGATCAGCAAGGCGGCGGTCGAACTGAACCGCCTGCCTGGCGCGGGCGAGCGATGCGTCGTCTACCACACCGGTGCGTACAGCGCCGACCACTTCGCGTCGAACAGCTGCGGCTTCCCGCTGCCGGCAAAGGCGGCGATCCGAGCGGACGGCGCGGTCGAGCTGTGGCGCGCGCCGCAGACGTTCTCCGACGTGTTCGGGGCCTCGGGCGACGATCTCGCTATCGACGCGCTGTCGGACGCCTAGGGTTCCGCTGGAGCGCGAGCAGGCTCCCGATCTGGAAGCGAAGCGTCGCCAGGATCGTGTACAGGGCGATCCGCCACTCCGATCCGGCGGGCATCGCCACCGCGGCCATTCCGGAAGCGTCGTCGTCCCGCTCCGGGGCGCAGTCGAGCCCGCGGACGACCACGGCGGGGCGACGCTCGGTCGTCTGCCCCATCAGCAAGCCGGCCATCCCGGCGATCGAGTCAATCACGCTGTAGATCCCACCACCGCGGGGGATCCCGAACAGGTCGTCGCTGAACATGACGCGCGTGATCGGATCGATTCCGGAATACCCGATCGCCAGGTCCTGCGAACCCATCCGCCCGATGCTGGTGATCGTGTCGGTCACGATGACCGCGACGTCCACGCCGTGGCGCTCGAGGATCGCCCTTCGGATCCCACGCGCCGTCTCGCACGGATCGCGGGGAAGGAGCGACACGTATTCGTCCGGCGAGTTCGCGTGGTCGATCCCCGCCTCATCGAGATAGGTGGCGTGTTTCCGAACGACGAACGCGTAGCGGTTGATCTGCTCGAAGCCCCGGCGCATCGCCTCCGGGTTCGCCGACCGCTTCTCCAGCATCCGCCATACGCTCGGGATGCGAGTGATCCGCTTCAGGGGGACGACGAGGAAGACGTTCCCCTCTTCGAGGACGAGTTGGACCTTGCGGGGGTCCCTTCGGAAAAACCTCCCGAGCATCCGCGCCTTCCGGGACGGGATCACGTCGGCCAGCCGGACGACGCGGTCCGGCTCGAAGAACGAGGCGACCTTCGAGCTGACGACCAGAACGTCCTTGTTCCGCAGCTCGATCCCGTTTTCCTCGACCAGTTGAAGGAGGAACGCGCCGGCCGTCTGCCCGGACGTGTCCTCGGGGCGGATGGCATCCGCCACGGTCAGCGGGATGAACTCGATCGCGTTCGGTTGAGACAATAGTTGTGAACCCCCGATCTCCGGCATGCTCCGGCCTCGCCCTCCGTCGAGTGCGCCGATTGTACCCGCCCGGCCCGAGCGACGACAGCTCGGATCCGAGGATCATCCGTCCGGCTCGGCCGCCGGGACGCGGATCAGCTGCGCGAGCACCAGGGAGATCGCGGCGATCGCCACCCCGATCAAAAACGTCGCTTGGGAACCGAGCAACGCCCAGATCGTCCCACCGACGACCGGGATGATCACCGCCGAGATGTGGTTGATCGTCGTCTGCGCCGACAGGTTGCTCGTCAGCTCCTCCGGGGTGACCGCGATCTTCTGGAGGTACGTCGTCAGGCCGAGGTTGAAGCCGAACAGCATGTTGTCGAGGACGAACAGGACGAACAGGATCGGAAGGGCGCTCACGTACGCGTAGCCGAGGAAGACCGGGACGAGCGCCGCGAACGCGATTGTCAGGATCGTCCGCTCCCCGAGCTTCGGGACCAGCTTGCCGACCTTCTGGTAGACGTACGTGTTGACCAGCGCGTTCACCAGGTACAGGATCGACATCGTCTGCACGCTCACGCCGTGCGTCAGGACGAGGAGGAACGGCGCGAACGTGGTGAAGATGTGCCGGCGGCTGCCCATCAGGAACGCGAGCGCGTAGAAGAGCCAGTACCGCCTGCGCAGCTTCACCCGCCGTCTCGGAGGCAGCCCGTGCTCCCCTCGGCCGCGGGTGAGCAGGATCGCGCCGCCGACGGCGACGACGGTGCCGACGATCAGGAACACCGCCCGGTAGCCGAGCCGCTCGACCAAGAGGTACACGACCCCCGTCGCGGCGATGGCGGCGATCGCGCCGAGGCTCCGCAGCTGGCCGAGCACCTTCGGGCTCTCCTCCCGCTCGATGCTCATCAGGACAACGCCGCTGCTGCACGGCTCGAAGAAGTGAAACCCGAAGCTCATGATGATCGTCGCGACCACCAGGATCGGGATCGTCGTCGCCTGGCCGGTGAACACGAGCCCCAGCCCGAGGACCACGAGGCTCAGCGCCATGATCCGCAGCTCGGACAGCGCGAGCGCGAGGAACGCGAGGAGGAAGACCATCAGGCCGGGCACCTCACGGACCGACTGAACCCATCCGATCGCCTCCGGCCCGACGCCGATCCTCTCGACGGCGTAGTTGTTGAACATCGCCTGCCAGACCCGGTGCCCGAAGTTGAGCAGGAAACCGGAGACGATCAAGTAGACGAAGAGGCCGCGATTCCGCTCAAGTAGTCTGCGCATCGCCCCCCTCGCCGGTGGCGTGAGTCTACTGCGGGAGCCGAGCCGATTCCATCTTGGGCGCGGCCGTCGCTCACCGCCAGCGGACGAGGATCGACTCGCGGGCGAACAGCCGGACGGCGACGCGAAGCATCAGCGCGTCCAACGCCGCGATCCCCAGGGACAGGAGGAGCGTCAGGAGCGGCGTGAAGTGCACCAGCCCGGTTACCTGAACGGCGATCAGCGCGAAGAGCGGAAGGACGACCACCACGGCGAGGTTCTGCGCCCCCTTCGCGTCGCCGGCGCGCGACGACCCAATGACGCCGAACACGAAGCTGAGGGTCGAGATCGCCGGCGTCAGCAGGAAGATCGCCAGGTACCAAGACGGCCCGACGACCCAGCGGAGCAACGGTCCCCAGCCCGACGCGACGGCCAGGGCCATGAACAGGCCCGCGCTCGCCCACGCCGCGACGAGCGCAGGGATCGCCCCGGAGAGGATCTTGCCAAGGAGGAGCTCCCACGTCCTCACCGGCGTCGCGAGCAGCGGCTCGAGCGTCCCGGTGATCTTCTCCTCGATGATGCTCAGGGTGGCGAAGACGTTGGCGACCATCGCCGGGATGAGCAGGACGAAGAAGCGGAACTGGTCGAGGAGGAGGACGCGGAGTCGATCGGCGTCGGGCAGCCCCGGGGCGATCGTCGAGGAATCCGGCACGCCGACCGCCAGAAACCGCGGGACGATCCACGTCAGGAGGAGCGCCTGTCCGACCAAGAGGAGCGGGACGACGAGCACGAACAGGAGATTGCTCGGCGAGCGGGCCATCAGGCGCCACTCCTTCCGCACCACGTTGAGGATCCGCCGCGCGGTCACTCTTCCTCCCTCACGAGGTCGAGATAGACGTCCTCGAGCGTCTTTCGCTCCTCCGCGACCTCGAGGACGTCCCCCCCGAGCTCGACGATCCTCGCGACAAGGCCCGGCCGGTCCCGATCGACGTCGTCGAGCCGAACCGTGAGCCCCCCTTCTTCCGGGCCGGGCTCGACGGCCCGCACGAACGGGAGGTCGCGGAGGGGACCGACGAGGCCCGCGGCGTCTCCCGCCAGCCTGACGCGGACCGCCGGCCGGAACCGCGCCTCGCGCAGGGCGGACGGCGTGTCGAGCGCGATCAGCCGGGTGCGGAAGATCGCGATCCGCTCGCAGATCTCCTCCGCCTCCGTCAGGTTGTGGGTGCACAGGAGGACCGTCCGGTCCTCCGCGCTCAGCTCGACGATGAACCGGCGCAGGTCGCGCGCCGCCTCGGGGTCGAGCCCGGCCGTCGGCTCGTCCAGGAAGAGGACCCGCGGTCGATGGAGAAGGGCGCGAGCGAGGGCGAGGCGCTGCTTCATCCCCTTCGAGAACGTTCCGACGCGGTCTCCGCCCCGATCCGACAGCCCCATCCGATCCAGGCTTCGCCCCACCGCGCCGGACACGTCGATCCCCTCGTAGAACCGCGCGAAGTACGCGAGGTTCTCCCTCGCCGTCATCCGCTCGTAGAAGCCGGGCGACTCGGTCAGCAGCCCGATGACCTCGTGCACGCGCTCCGGCTGCGTCGACGGATCGAGCCCGGCGACGCTCGCCGCCCCCGAGGACGGGGCGATCATCCCCGCGAGCATCCGGATCGTCGTCGTCTTCCCCGCCCCGTTCGGCCCGAGGAGCCCGACGATCTCGCCCGCCGGGACGTCCAAGGACAGTCGGTCGACCGCCGGCCGTTCGCCGAACCGCCGACCGAGATTCTCGGTGTGGATCACGGGCGGGTCCTCCCTCCGTCGATCCGGTATCGTAGCGCATCCCCGGTCGTCGGGCGACGCCGACGCGGCCAGCGAGAACGGGCGACCGCGCGGCGTACGATCGTGGCCATCTCGTCCTCGCGCTCCTCGATCCGGCGAGCCAGATCGAGCTGCACGCGACAGCGCGCCAGGTTCTCGCTCGGGCTTCCGACCGGGAACCACCGGTCTCCGGCGACGTGGTCCGCGAGGAAGCGGACCCCCAGCTCGAGCGCGATCATCCGCGTTGCCGGGACGACGTTCTCGACCTCCGTCTCGGTGAGCAGCCCCCCGGCCTCGCCGAGGTAGCCACGGATCGCCGCATCGAAGAGCGCGAGGTCGACGCCCCGCCCGACACCCTCCGGTCCGGTCAGCACCGACCGGGCGAGGTCGCCGACGTCGACGAGCGCGGAGCCCGGCATGACGGTGTCGAGGTCGATGACGCAGACGCCCCGTCCGATGTCCTCGTCGATCAGCACGTTGCTGACCTTGGTGTCGTTGTGGATCGCTCGCGTCGGGACGCCATCGGACGACAGCAGATCCGTCCACGTCTCGATCGGGCGGCGGCGGGCCTCGACGAACGCGAGCTCTTCCTGGACCTCGGACGCGCGGCCGAGCGGATCGTCGCGCGCGACGTCTCGGAGGGCGGTCAGATGAGCAACCGTGTCGTGAAGCCCGGGAAGCGTGATCTCCAGTTCTTGCAGCGGGAAATCGAAAAGACGGCGAAGGAAGCGTCCGAACGCCGTCGCGACGGTTCTCGCCTGCTTCGGGTTCGTCATCGTCGAGTGCGCCGCCGCCCGCTCGATCATCGCGTAGCAGCGCCAGACCTCGCCGTCGCCGTCCCGCACGAACGAAGTAGCGCCGTCCGCCGTCCGGACGAGGCGGAGCACCTCGCGCTCGGGGTTCCCGCCCTCCTCGAGGGCCTTCGAGCGGAGGTGCCCCGTCACCCGCTCGACGTTCCGGACCACCGCCTCCGGATCGCGGAAGACCCGCCGGTTGATCCGTTGAAGGACGTACCGCCGCCTCGCGCCGCCTTCGGAACCCGCGGTGACGACGTACGTGGCGTTGATGTGGCCCTCCCCGTGACGATCGACCGACAGAACGGGCCCTCCGACCTCGAACCGTTCCGCGATCTCCCTCGGCCGAGCCTCCACGGTCAGTCGCTCCAGAGACGCGCCGGATACGTCCCGGCCGCGATCCGATCGGCGATCTCGCGCCGCGCCCGCTCAACGTCGTCCGGGTACGTGACGCCGAACCACGTCTCGTCGGTCGCCAGAACCCGGACGCGCGCCTCGCCTTCGGCGATGAGCCGGCCGACGGTGTCGGGGAGGAAGAACTCCGCCGTTCCGAGCTCGGCGGCGCGATCCGCGAGGAACGTGGAAAACTGGCGCGACAGCCCGGCCATGAACTCCGCCCCGAAGCCCCACGTGTTCAGCGACACGATCGTGTCCCCCGGCAGCTCCGTCCACGTCTCGCCGTCCTCGGAGGAGGTGATCGATCCGTCGCGCCACGCGATCCGGTGACGTTCGCGGACCTCGACCAGCAGCCCTTCGGCGTCCACTCGGCAGACGCCGCGCCTCACCGAGCCGTGCTCGGTCAGCGTGTTCTCCAGCTCGTACCCGACGAGCACGTGCTCCCCCTCCGCTCGGCGGCTCCGCGCGAAGAACCCCGCGAGCGCTTCGAACGCCCCACGGCCGTAGAAGTCGTCGGCGTTGATCACGCCGAACGGGCCGTCGACGACGTGCCGACAGCTCCAGACCGCGTGACCGGTGCCCCAAGGCTTCACGCGGTCGGCCGGCGGAGAGAAGCCGGCCGGCAGGTCGTCGAGCGACTGCACGACGTACTCGACCCGACACGCGGCGGGGAGAACGCCGTCGTACCGCTCTCGGAACTCAGCCTCGATCTCATCGCGGACGACGAAGACAATCCGCGCGAAGCCGGCGCGCAGCGCGTCGTAGATCGCGTAGTCGACGAGCCACTCCCCGTTCGGTCCGATCGGCTCGACCTGCTTGCTTCCACCGTACCGGCTCCCGATCCCCGCCGCCATCACGACGATCGTCAGATCATCCATGGCTCCGTCACGCCCTCCGGATCGAGCGCCCTCGCCTCTTGACGCCATCTTCGCTCCTCCTCTTCCTCGCCGGACGCCTCCGCCACTTGACCGAGGCGCCTCGCGCACTGCGCCGCGTCCATCCGCCACGGCGTTCCTTCGAGGAGGGAGAAGGCCTCTTCCAGTTTCTCCGCCGCCGAGGCAAGCTCGCCTTTCCCGCGCGCGAGCCATCCGAGCTCGATCAACGCCCGCGCCACGAGGAGCCTGCTGCTCGCCTGCTTCGCGAGCTCCAACCCCTCTTCGGCGAGCCGCTCGCCCTCTTCGTGCTCTCCCATGCGCCCTGCGATCCGCGCCCGCGCCAGCTGCGCGCTGATCGCCGTGAACAGGTCCTCGGCGATCCTGGCCGACAGCCGCTGGCTCTGATGGTAGCGGACCTTGGCGAGATCCCATTTCCCCTGCGATTCCGCGAAGCGGCCGAGCGTCGCGAGGTTCAACGCCTCGCCCCAGTGATCCCCGATCTCCTTCCGAAGCCTGAGGCTTTCCTCCGCCAATCGTTCGCCCTCGCCGGCGTCGACCCGGAACTCCGCACTGGCGAGGGCGTCGATCGTGAGGGCCTCTCCCCACTTGTCGGCGCCGCCGCGGTAGTGCGCGAGGCTCCGACCGAGTCGCTCGCGAACCTCTTCGAGGCCGCCGAGCGCTCCGGCGTAGCTCGCGATGACGTTCGCCAGCGCGTGGTCGACGGTGAACGGCTCGCTGTCGCCGAGCCGACGGAGCCCCTCGGCGATCCAGTGATGCGGCTCGGCCTCGGCGGTGAACTGGGTGAACCACCCGTAGGCGACGCGCAGGAAGCCGGCGAAGGCCGGCTCGATGGAAGGATCGAAGTGCCCGATCGCCTCGCGGAACGCGTGCGCGCCCTGGTCGAAGTGTGCCCGGATGTCGAAGTAGAAGAACAGGCCGTGCGCCGCTCGTCGGAGGAGATCGGCGCGGCCGGCCTTCGCCGCCCAGAGCCAGGCGGCGCGGACGTTCGGCAGATCGCGCTGCAGCTCTCGGAGGGTCGCGAGCTGGTCCGGCCCCTTCAGCTTTTCGAACGAACCCTCGACGAGCCTGAGGTAGTAGGCGGCGTGGCGTTCCGCGACCGCCTCGAAGTCGCCGGTGCCCTTCCGCAGGTTCTCGAGCGAGAACTGCCTCAGGAGCCCGTGGACCTGATACCGCTCCGGGGCGACGCGACGGATCAGGCTCCGCTTCGCCAGCGTGGCGAGCACGGCCGGCGAGCAGCTCACCGTCTCCTCCGCCGCCGCGATCGTGAACCCTCCTTGGAAGACCGCGAGGCGGGCGAGCGTCCCCCGCTCTTCGCGGGAGAGGAGCCCCCACGCTTGTTCGTAGACGGCGCGGAGGTTCCGATGGCGGGCCGGGACGTCCCGATGGGTGTGGACGAGGAAGTCGAGGTTCGAGGCGATGCGGTCGCCGATCTCCCGCCAGGAGAAGACGCCGCGCCACGCGCCGGCCATCTCAAGGCCGAGCGGAAACCCCTCGAGGATGCGGGCGACGCGCGCCATCGCGCGCAGCTCCGCCTTCCGATTCGTGGGGGACGACTCGACGCGCCTCTCCGCGACGCGGAGCAGGCGGATCGCGTCGTACTCGCCGAGCGACTCGACCGGCGCGTCCTCCGGCGGGAAATCGAGGCCGTGGAGCGGGACGACCGTCTCTCCGCTGACGTTGAGCGGGACGCGGGACGTGACCAGGCACCTCGCGCGCGGCGCGATCGACAGAAGCGAAGGAAGGAGCGAGTCGATCGTGGCGGTCCCTTCCACCTCGTCGAGGATCAAGAGGATCCGACGTTCTTTCAAGAAGTCCTCCAGCTCCAGCGCGAGGCGCGCCCCCTTGTCACGTGACAACGACAGGCCGAGCGCCTGCGCGATCGCCGAGGCGACGACCTCGTCCTCGTCGGCCGTTCCCAGCGGGACGAAGAAGACTCCGTGCTCCATCTCGCCCTGAAGCTGCCGCCCGATCTGCATCGCGAGGCTCGTCTTGCCGATCCCGCCGAGCCCAACCAGGGTGACGAGCCGCGTTCCGTTTTCCCTCAGGAGGTCCGTGATCCGACCGATGACCTCCTCCCGGCCGACGAACGGCGTCAGCGCCGCGGGCAGGCTCATCCGACGGGGAGCCGTCGGCCGTTCCTCCGACTTCGCTTCTGCATGTCGGATCGAGCCGGCCAGCTCGGTCGTCGCGGCCTCCGGGGCCAGGCCGAGCTCGGCTTCGAGGATCCGTTCGCACGCCTCGTAGCAGCGGAGCGCTTCGCTCCTCCTGCCGAGGGCGGACAGGGCGCGCATCAGGCGTCGGTAACACGATTCGTTCAGACGATCGGCCCGAAGCCAGCGCCTCGCGTACGCCGCGACGGCGGCCCAGTCCTCCGCGCCCGCGTGGAACGCCGTCAGCCGATCGAGCGTCTCCGTCAGCTCGCGCTGCAGCGCCTCGCGCTCAGCGAACTGCCAATCGTCGAATCCGTCCGCGTTCGCGACCATGAACCCCTGCATGAACGGGTTCTCGGCAAGGGAGACGGCCTCCTCGAGCGCGGGCGCGCAGTCCGGGCACGCCTCCGTCCCCGCGTGCACCCCCGTCGGGCAGCCGACGGTGAGGTCGCGAAACCGCTGGACGTCCACCCAGAGCGAATCGCCCTCGACCAACTCGACCGTGCTCCGGTCGGTCCGAAGGAAGCGCGAAAGCGGGGTCTGGCGGAGGATCCACAGGACGTTCCGCAGCGCCGAATACGCCGCCTCCGGGCCCGATTCCGGCCAGAGAAGCGCCGCCAGGGTCTCCCGGTGGTGGCGGCTGCGCGTGACGGCGAGATACGAGAGAAGGGCCATCGCCTTCCGCCGCCCGAGCTGCGCCGGATTCCCGTCGACGTCGAGGCGCGGCGTTCCGAACAGGCGAAGCGTCACCTCGGCCAATGCTCCCCTCCCCGTCGTCCGTCTCCCTCCATTCTACCGGCGCTGGCACGCCCTCGCGATCCGATGCGCCGGAAGAAGCCGCCATCCACTACGGGGGAACTTGACAGGTCGGACAGATGAACCCGGACGTCGATCCGGTCTTGATCTTCTCGATCGTCGTCCCGCACTCGGGGCACGGCTTCCCCTCCCGATACCCGATGACGAGATCGTCGGCGGTGAACCCGCCCCGCCCGCCGTTCAAGCCGACCTCGTACCACGCGCCTCCGGCGTCGATGCTCCGCTGCAGCTCGGTCCGGATCGCGCCGTACAGCCGCTCGATGTCGGCCGCCTCAAGCGTCGGAATCGTGCGGAGCGGATGGAGCTTGGCGGCGAAAAGGATGTCGTGCACGTAGGCGTTCCCGATCCCGGCGATCTTCGATTGGTCGAGGAGAAACGACTTGATCCGGCCGCGTCGACCGGTCAGCCGTTGCGCGAACTCCTCCGACGACAGATCGAGCGCGTTCGGCCCGAGCTTCGCGGTCATCTCGTGCTCGCCAAGCTCGCCCGGAGCGACGAAGTGCGTGTTCCCGAACCACCAGAAGTTGATCGTGAGGGTCTCGTCCCCGTCGAGGTCGAACCGGACGCGCCACTTCTCCGGCAGCCCGTCCTGCGGGACGAGCAGGATCTCCCCGCCCATTCCCATGTTGATCAGGAGATGCCCCCGCGAGGTCTCGACGAACAGCCACTTCCCGCGGTGCGTGACGCCGAGGAGCTTCGCCCCGGTCAGCCCCTCCCGGAACTTCTCAACCGGGACGTTGAGGCACTTCGGCTGGAGGGCCTCGATCGAGCGGACGGTCCGACCGACCAGCGCCTCGTTCATCTCGCGGGCCCGGCAGACGATCTCCGGCAGTTCGGGCATGGCCCCTCCTTCGTACGGATCGATTGTACGAGGTGCTGGCCTTTCGCGCCCTCCTGCGAGCATAATGGCCCCACATTCCGGAGGCGGACGAAAGGGCGACATGGGACGCGAGGAGAAGCGGCAACGGGAGCGGATCGCCAAGCAGCTCGAACGGCGCTTGCGCCGGAAGCCGACCGCAGAGGAAGTGGAGAAGGCGCTCGCCGAACGGCGCGAGACGCGGTGGAAGAGAGACGCTCGAGAGCGGGCGCGGTAGGCGCCGAGCACCGCGGAACCGCCGGACGGGCACGGGCCCATCGTTCGCGCGGGATTCGAACGCCCACCCGCATCCGCTGTCGAACGCAGCAAACATCCGCTCGCTGCAGAACCGGCTCGACCTTCATCGGGGGCTCGACGACGGTCCGTTGAGGTCGGCTATACTCGCCCCATGCCTCCACGGGTCCTGATCGTCGACAACGCGGTGCACCGATTCCTGTTCAGGCCAACGTGGCATTGGAAGGCGCATCTGAAGGAGGTGGAAATGGGATCGGTGAACCTGCCGTCCGGAGCGGCGATCCCGCCGCTCGAGCGCTTCTCCCACGTCATCCTGACCGGTTCGGAGGCCTCGATCCTGGCGCCGAAGCCGTGGTTCGAGACGGAGGTGAAGCTGATCCACCATGCCGTCGACCGAGGGATCCCGATCCTCGGATCCTGCTTCGGACACGAGATGCTCGTCTACGCGCTGTCGGGGCCCGAATACCTGCGTCGTGCGGACCCGCCGGAGGTCGGCTGGGCCGAGATCGAGATCGTCGACTCCGACCCGTTGTTCGACGGACTCCCCAACCCGTGGTCGACGTTCGTCTTTCACTTCGGCGAGGTGATCGATCCACCCGCACCGTGGCGGGTGCTCGGGCGAACCCGGCACTGCGAGACGCACGTCCTTCGCTACGGGGATCGCCCCGTCTGGGGAATCCAGGCGCATCCGGAGATCTCGTCTCGGAAGGCGAGACTCTTCCTGCGCTTCACGCTCCTTCTCGGTCTCAGGCCGGCACGCCAGGTCCTTCGCGCCCTCCGGAACGCCCCTCCCCGCAACGACGTCGCCGACACGGTTCTCCGGCGCTTTCTCGAAGTCTGACCGACCGTCCGGAGCGGAACTTCTCGTACAGGATCACCGTTTCTTCGAACACCCCTACTCCGGCTCGAGGCCGAGGTACGCGCGCCAACCCCTCAGGTGGACCAACGTCCGCGATGCCGACCTCAGGCAGTATCCGTGGGATGCCGGTATGTACCAGTCGCAGATCGCGGCGATCAGACCGTCCGTTCCGTGTTCTTCCACGAGGTAGTCGATGAAGCTGGTGCCGAGGGCCAAGTGCGTCTCGGCGTCCACGTCGAAGGCGAGCGGATCCACGTCGGCCGCCGTGGGAAGCCCGTTCGCCGCTGCCCACTCCGTCGCGACGGCGATCCGATCGACGCCGCCCAGTAGCCGGCTGGCCGTGTAGCCGCCGATCCCCACCCGGACCAGCATGGGCAGATTGAACGGCGTGCAGTCGCAGATCTCCGGGATCTCCAGCGCCCGGAAGAGCATCCACTCGGCCGTGGCTTCCACGAACCGCTCCTCCCACCGCTCCGCGGTGAAGGCGAACGCGATCGACGCTCCGGTCAGGTCGACGAGCCAGTCGACCGCCTCGACCGGCGTCTGGTCCTCATCGTAGAAGTCGGGCTGGGGAGGGACGCCGTAGGTCAGCGTGACCGGATCGCCCTGGACTCCGGTCGCCTCCGCCAATGCCTCCTCGTCGGGGAACACGACGACCACGAGGGAGGACAGCAGAGCCCCTTCCCAGCGGAGCGCGCGGAGGTCGACCGGCCTTCCACCGGCGGGATCGGCCTTTCGCGCCACCCGCCGGCCCTCCGCGGCTTCGGGCGGCGAGAACCCCCACAGCTCGAAGGTGTCCGCGAACAGCTCGTCCGCCCGCGCCGTCACGCCCTCCAAATCCTCCGGGACCGGTTCGACCCACGCGACCGCGCCGCAGTCCAACGAAGCCAAGGCGTACGGCCCTTCGGCCGACGAGCGCGTGAGGAGCAAGACGACGACCACCACGACGGCGACGACCCCTATTCCGACCGCGATCTGAACTTTCCTCGAACGCACGGTTACCCTCCTTCAACCTGTTGTCCTGCCCCGCGGGTCGTCGTACCGAACCCGACCGCCGCCGTCACGCCGATCAGCGCGATGATCCCCCACAGGACCGTCGGCGTCGTGTGCAGCACGTCGAACAACACCCCCCCGATGAATGGGCCGAGCGACCAGCCGAGCGCTTCGGTGAGGCCGAACAGTCCCATGTATCGGCCGACGCGCTCCTCGGGTGCCATGTTCGCCACCGCCGCCATCGACGTTGGCGAGAACGTCACTTCCCCGAGCGTGATGACGATCATCGACCCTAGCAAGAACGGGAACGCCGATGCAACCGAGACCGAGAAGTAGCCGAGCGCGTAGAGGAGACAGCCGAGAACGAGTCCCCAACGGACGCCGATTCGATTCGACAGCCGGGCGGCCGGCCATTGGAAGAGAACGACGACGATGCCGTTCAGCGTGAACAGGATCCCCAACTGCGCTTCGGCGATCCCCACGACCTGGGTCGAGAAGACGGCGAGCGTGCTGGCGAACTGCCCCATCACGACGAACAGCAGCACGCTCCATCCGCAGAAGACGAGGAACCGAAGGTCGTGCGCCACGTCGAGGACCCGCCGCAACGAGAACTGGCCCGTCTCGGTGACCCGGATCGACTCGCTGGTGAAGAAGACCAGCAGCAGCAGGCCGATCAGGCTGGCAAAGGTCGTCAGCAGGAAGAGCGAAGCGTACGACGTCGTGACGAGGAATCCGCCGATCGCCGGCCCGATCGCCCACCCGGCGTTCCCGCCGATCCGGAAGAGGGCGTACGCCTCGACGCGGCGCTCCGGCTCGACGACGTCGGCGACCATCGCGGAAAGGCCCGGTCGAACCGCCGCTCCGACGAGTCGAACCGCGACGAAGACGGAGCCGACAATCAGAGCCGGGGCCCGGATGTGAATCACGTAGGCCATCAGCGCGAAGACCAGAACCCGCGCCGCCATTCCGCCGATGAGCAGCGGTCGACGTCCGATGCGATCGGCGATCTCCCCGCCGATGATCCGCCCGCCGGCCGCGACGAGCGCGGAGACGAGCATGATCGTGCCGACGTAGGTCATCGAGACGCCGAGGACGTTGTGCAGAAAGATGCTTACGAAAGGCATCGCCGCGCCGAAGCCGACGGCGACGATCAACTGAACGACGAACAACATCCAGAATCGCCGGTCGTACTGCGACAGCGTACGGAACAGCCGAACACGGGCGTTCATCGCCTTCGTCTCATCCCTCCCGAGGACGCGCTCTAGACGGCGAGATACCCCGACTTGGCGAGCAACTCGACGCCCCGCTCCGTGTGGGCGACGGAGAACGGTCGACCGAAGTCGAGCGTCAGATGCATCGCGATCTCCTCGATCGTCCGTCCGCCGTCGCACAGGTTGACGAGCGATTCGACGACGGCGCGATGGTTCGCCGACAACTTCTCCTCAAAGAACGACCTCTCTTCGTCGGAAAAGCCGTCGACGATCGCGAACCGGACCGGGCCGTCGAGGACGCGGCGCGGCCCAGTCGCCTCGCTCGCCTCGACGTCGGGCGAGCCGTCGGCGAGGACCGCCGCGATCGAATCGAGCGCAGCGACGTGCCGGTCGAGATTCCACGCCGCGGCCCCGACCAGGTCGCGAAGCGCCTCGGCTCTTGCCTTCTCGATCGAGAGGGCCGTCGCCAGGAGCCTTTTTCCGTGCTTCGGCTCGTTCTGCGTCAGAGTGTCGGCGCGAGCGAGCTCCGAGCTGCTGAACACCAGGAGCCACGCACCCAGGAGCCTCGCCTCATCGGCCGCCCACGTCGACAGCGCCGCGAGCGCCGCCGTCAGGATTCCCACCTGTTTGAGCCGCGTCGGATCGACCTTGTCGACCGTGTCCATGCTGGTGTGCCAATACGAATCGTCGTGCCCGAACATCACGGCCGGAAGCGCGTGCGGCATCGCCTGGAAGACGAGGTGATCGCTGCCCCCACTCGGGCCGTCGAGGATCCAGTGAAGCGGACGCCGCGATCCCTGCGAGGAGAACGCCGCCTCGTCTTCCGCGATCTTCGCCAGGATCGGCTCGAAGCACGCGTTGAGATACGTCGGCCGCGCGTTCGGAACACGAAAGACGCGGAGCGGCTCGCCGAGCGCCTCGGGAGACTCCCCGACCATGTCGAGGTTGAGCACGAATCGGACGTTCCGGAGCTTCTCGACGTTCGCCGCTGCCCACGGGATCGTCCCGTTGAACTCCGGGACCCAGAGAAGCCGGACGGTGTCGCGGAGCGGAGCCTCTTCGGAGAGCTTGAGCAGCCCGCGCGCGAGCTCGAGCAGCAGCCCGCTTCCCGACGCGTTGTCGTTCGCCGACGGGCTCGGATGGCAGAGGTGCGCGACCAGGAGGACCTCGCCGGCGCTCGGGTCGGTGCCGGGGATCGCCGCCTCGAGGAGCCGCATTGCCCCGTCGGAGAACTCGGCGTCGACTTCGCCGCGGAGGCAGACGGAGCCCTTCCCGAGCTGCCGGATGAGGCGATCGGCCGCGCGCCGCGAGATCGAGAAGCCCATCGGCGTCGCGTCGAGTTCGCCGGCCTGTGGGAAGAGTCCGGCGTACTGGACCAGATCGTACGAAGCAGCGGCCCGTTCGGTGTCGGGGTAGACGATCAGCCCGACGGCTCCCCGGCCGCGGACCCGCTTTACCACCTCTCTCGCTCGCCCGCACGTCAGGACGAACGCCCCGGCGAGGTCGAGTCCCTCGAGCTCGGGCGCCGTGCCCTTTCCGACGTGGACCAGCCCGCCTTCCGCGCGCCCGCCGGCCGACTGGCCGAGGATCGAAGTCGGAACCTCGTCGAACGAGCAGAGCGTTCGCTCCGCAGGTTCGAGCTGGCGGAGACGGCCCGAGCCGATCCGCCACCCAGTCGGCGCAATCCAGCCGTAGGTCTCCGTCTTCCCGTCGGCGGGGTACTCCGAAACGCTTGTCTCGACCCCCAGCTTGTGCAGTTCCCCTTCGACGTATCGCAGCGCTTCGTCGTAGCCCGGCGACGCCTGAATCCGATGGAACTCCGCGATTTTCGCGACGTGGCCCTTCGCGCGGGCACCGGAGATCGATCCGTTCAGGCTCTGCAAGATGTGCTCGAATCCCATGAGTTCCTCCTCGGGCGGATTCTATCGCCCCCGAAAACGGGCGCAAACGAACGGGCCGTCGCATGCCGCGAGCGAGGGAGAAGCGCCGCGGACGATGCGCTCGCTACACGGCATCCGACCCTGCGGCGCCGTACACGCGCCCGATCTGCTCGGCGAAGTCGGCCATCGAGCGGCGCAACGCGTTCGGCGAGATCACCTCGACCGCGCCGCCGAGCGCGAGAAGCGCCCGCCGCGCTTCCTCCAGAAACGGGAAGGAAACGTCCATCTTCGTCCACTCGGCCGAAGTCGTCGGCATCGAATAGAAGACGCCCTGCCGCGCACCGAGCGCGTCCTCGACGTATCGGATCGCGTCCTTTCGTACACGCAGACGGACGTCGAACGTCGGTCGCACCTTCTCCTGCCGATCCCGCCAGTCCGTCCAGTAGGCTTCGAGATCGAAACCGTCCGGCCGCTCGAACCGCTCGGTCTCGATCCGCGCTTCCTGGACGCGAGACGTGCGGTCGACGCGCAACCGACCGTCCTCGCCCGCCCAGACGACGAACCAAGCCCCCGCCTTGGCGATCAACCCGTACGGCGCGATCCGCCGCTCGGTCTCGACGCCGAACGGACGCGCGAACTTCGCCGTGACCCACCGATCCTCCATGACGGCCCGGTGCAGCGTGCCCAGGTGTCCGATCGGTTCGGACGGGCGGACCCACGGCTTGGGGTCGATGACGACCCGCTCCGCGACCCGGCTCCGCGCGGCCTGACGAGACTCGGGGAGCGCCGCGGTCAGCTTGAGCACGGCACCGCGGAGCGACTCCGAGAGCCCGAGATCCTTGAGCGGCTCCTGAATGCTCGACAGGAACAGCGCCGCGATCTCGTCGGTCGTCAGCTGCGTCAGGGTGTTTCGGTACTCCTCGTGCAGATAGCAGCCGCCGTGCGGGCCGCGCTCGGTGTAGACCGGGAACCCGGCGACGCGGAGCGCGTAGAGGTCGCGAAGGATCGTCCGACGGGAGACCTCGAACTCCTCGGCCAGCCGGTCGGTCGTCGTTCGGCCGCGCGTCTGCAGGTACATCAGGATCGAAAGCAGCCGGTCGGCGCGCATGGAATCCTCCTCGGACCGGCATCTACATCTGTGACACTGGATGTCACCAATGCGCGGCAGACTGGAACCGAGGAGGTGGACATGCCGTGCAGAGAGGAGACCCGACCCGTACGACTCGAGCCCGCGACTCCCGTGGACACGACGTACTACAAGGTCGTCCTCGGGGAGGAACGGATCGTCGGCGGTCTCTTCGTCGTAGCGCGACCGGACCTCGGCGAGGGCGAGTGGCGGTGCGAGGGGATCTACGTCGATCCGGATTATCAGGATCGGGGGATCGGCAAGGAGATCCTGCGCTTGATGTATCGGCGCCATCCGAGCGTCATCCGATGGAGCCTCGACACCCCGGAGTGGGCCGACAAAAACCACGGATTCTACGCGCGGATGGGCTTCACGAAGATCGGCGTGTCGGAGAACCCGGACGTGCCGTTCAAGTTCTTCGACTACGAGAACGCGCTTTCACAGGAAGAGCGTCTCAAGCTCTGAAAGGAGACAGGAAATGACGCTGGAGGATGTACGCATCGTCGACCTTCCACCGATGCGCGTGGCGAGCGCGCTCGGCTACGGGACGGAGCCCGAGAATCAGGCCGCGTCCATGATCACCGAATTCGCCCGGAGCATCGGGCTCAAGCCGGGGGATCCGGGCTACCGCTCCTTCGGCTTCAACAACCCGAACCCGTCGCCGGGCAGCCCGAACTACGGGTACGAGATGTGGCTCGTCGTCGGACCGGAGGTCGAAGCCGAGGAGCCGATTCGGATCAAGGACGTCCCCGGCGCGAAGTACGCCGTCACGCGCTTCACCGGCCTCTCGAACATCGGTCGGGTCTGGCGCGAGCTGGTCGCCTGGTTCGAGGACAGCCCGTACACGAGGCCCCCGAACTGGTGCACGTGCCTCGAGAAGGTGGTGAACCCCACCGAGACCGATCCCGAGAAGTGGGTGTTCGACCTGTACTTGCCGATCGCGATGTAGCCGGAGGACCGCTCGAGCAAGACGCCACAAGGAACGTCGCGCCCGTCAGCGCGCCGGAAGCGGGCTCGTGGCTCCCTCGAGCGCTCGGCGCAAGACGTCCTTCCGCCTCGCCGCGTATGCGCCGCCCACCGCACGCTCGAAGACACGCCGACAGGCCGGGCCGGCGTACGCCAGCTCCGCGTTCGCCGCCGGCGTCCCGACCTCGAGCAGCGCGAGCAGCGTGTAGTAGAACGGGAAGCGCTTCCAGCGTCCGGTCCCATCCCGATGCTCGCGGATCACGTGCAGGTGATCCGCGATCCACTTCCGGCGGTCGCCGCTCCGGTCCGACGCGGCGTCGCGCATGTACGCGATCGACGAGTGGGCGCACTCGCCGATGACGCAGTGCGAGACGGCGAAGCAGGCATGACGCATCGCCGCCGACGTCCGCGCCAGTGCAAGTCGGACCTCCGGCGCCTCGCCGGCCCACGCGGACAGGATCCGAGCCGACTCCAGCGTGAGCACGCTCCGCGCCGCGACACGGGTCCGGAGCCGCTCTCCCGTGAACAGCCGGACCCCCGACTCGAGCTCGCCCGGAAACGGAGCGAGCATCCCGCTGCCGCGCCCGGACCGGATCTGGCGGCCGAGGAGCCAGGCGGCGAGATCCCGTCGCTCCGCCGCGGAGAGCGCCTCGCCGCACGCGAGGCGGGCGCTGACCGCGTCGATCGTTCCGCTCAGGCTCGTCTCGTCGATTAGCATCCCGGCGTCCTCCCCGGGATGCAGCGTGGACATCGGCCGTCTCCGGACCGTTGCATCGCGGGGCCGGGGCGCCCGAAGGGTTCGCCAACCGCCGCGGCCCTCCGTACAATCCGGCCGAAACGGAGCGTGGTCCGCGGTGGACATCGTCGTGTTGGGAGCCGGGCGCGTCGGGAGCGCGATCGCCGTCGACTTGGCGAAGGACGACGCGTTCCGGGTTCGGGTCGCCGACCGCGACGCCGCCCGTCTCGCGCGCCTGGCGGAGCGGCACGGGATCGCCGGGGAGCGGGTCGACTTCTCGCTTTCGAGCACGGCAACCCGTGCGATCGAGGGGGCCGATCTCGTCGTCAGCGCGGTCCCCGGCTTCCTCGGCCTTCGGACGCTTCGCGCGATCGTCGAGGCGAAGGTCGATGTCGTCGACATCGCCTTCTTCGCCGAGGATCCGTTCGAGCTCGACGCGCTGGCGAAGCGAAACGGCGTCCGCGCGATCGTCGACTGCGGCGTCGCGCCGGGGACGAGCAACCTGCTCGTCGGGCACGCCGACGCCCTCTTCGATCGGACCGACTCGGTCTCGATCTACGTCGGCGGTCTCCCCGCAAAGCCGGTTCCTCCGTACGAGTATCGCGCCGTCTTCTCGCCGGTCGACGTCCTCGAGGAGTACACCCGGCCGGCGCGGTTCGTCGCCGGAGGCCGACAGATCACCCGGCCGGCGCTGAGCGACGTGGAGCTCCTCGAATTCGAGGGAATCGGCACGCTCGAAGCGTTCCTCACCGACGGCCTTCGCACGCTCGTCCGGACGATCGGAGCCCCCGACATGATCGAGAAGACGCTCCGGTACCCCGGGCACGCGGGGAAGATGGCGCTCCTCCGCGACACGGGATTCCTGTCCGAGGAGCCGATCGAGGTCGAAGGGCGGGAGATCCGACCGATCGACCTGACGAAGGCCCTCCTGTTTCCGATGTGGGAACTGAAAGAGGGGGAGGAAGATCTGACGGTGATGCGCGTCGAGGTCGAGGGGACCGCCCGGGGAGAGAAGCTGAGGCGCACGTACGATCTCCTCGACCGATACGACCGCGCGACCGAAACGCCGTCGATGGCGCGCACGACCGGGTACGCGGCGTCGATGGCCGCCCGGCTCCTGGCGAACGGCCTCTGGCGGGAGCCGGGAATCGTCCCGCCGGAGTCCCTCGGGCGGGATCCGGCGCGCGTCGACTTCATCCTCGGCGGCCTGCGGGAGCGCGGGATCGACGTCCGGGAGACGGTCGCGCCGATCGACTGACGGGGAGGAGCGGATGAACGCGTACTACGTCGCGGGCCTGGACGTCCACCTGCGATACCACGACCTGCCTGGCCGGGATCCGGCGCTCGTCTTCCTGCACGGTCTCGGCTCCGCCTCCTCGTCGTACTTCCCCCGCGCGGTCGTGCATCCGCGGCTCCGCGATCACCGCTCGCTCCTCGTCGATCTCCTCGGCCACGGGTACAGCGACCGACCGGACGGATTCGACTACGGCATGGAGCGGCAGGCGGAGATCGTCGTCTCGCTCCTCCGGGATCTCGGGATCTCCGGGACCGTGTTGGTCGGACACAGTATGGGCGGATCGATCGCGATCCTCGTCGCCGCCGCGCCCCGGCTCGTCGGCCGGTTGATCGTCGCCGAAGGGAACCTCGACCCGGGGCCGGGGACGGTCAGCGGCCCGATCGCGGCGATGTCCGAAGAGGAGTTCCTCTCCCACGGTCACGCCGATTTCGTCCGTGCGTTGCGGGACGCCGGATTCCCCGATTACGCCGGGACCGTCCAAGCCTCCGATCCGGCCGCTCTGCATCGAAGCGCCGTGTCGCTGATCGCGCCGCGGCGGCCGACGTACCGACACCGGCTCGCCCGCTTGGAGCTCCCGCGGACGTTCCTCTACGGCGAGAAGAACGTCCCCAACCCGGACGTCGACCGGCTGACCGCCGACGGCGTCGACGTTCGCGTGATCCGTGGATCGGGGCACGACATGCTCGTCGACAACCCGGACGGCTTCGCGGAGGCCGTCGCCGACGCGGTCGAGGGCCGTCCGTAGCCTGCTTCCTCGCTGGACCGGCCTTACCGATTCCCCTACCATGCTCCGGCCGGCCGTTCCGTCGCCGGCGGTGAAAACGAGGAGGAGACGATGAAGAGGATGTGGGGAACGCTGGCTCTGGTCGTTCTCGCGGGCCTGGCTTCCGGGGTCGTTCGCGCGGACGGTGCCGCGGATCTGACCCGCTATGACGTCCGGGTGACGCTCGATCCGACGACGCAGACGCTCGTCGGGTCGGAGCGGGTCGAGTACTACAACGACACCGGCGAGGCATTGGACGAGGTGGTCTTCTGCCTGCTCGGCAACTGGGGCGCCGAGCCGAATCCGTATCTGCACCCCGCGCTCCTCGATTCGCAGTACGTCGCGGGGTTCGACCCGACGTGGACCCGAATCCGCCGGGTGACCGACGGCGACGGCCGCCCGCTCGACCATCGCCTCGAGCCGCTTCCCCCGGCGATCCAGACGTACTCGCTCGACGATGGAATCCTCGTCGTCGAGCTCCCCGCGACGCTCGCGCCGGGCGAGCGGACGGCGCTCGACATCGAGTTCGAGACGAAGTTCGCACGCGCCCTCACGCTCGATACCTGCGTCTATCGCGACACGTACGTCTGGCGATTCGGCTGGAATCCGATCGCCGTGCCCGGTTCCGTTACCGTGGGCGGCTTCGTCCTTCCGGCCGCCGACTATCGGGTCGAACTCACCGCGCCGGCGGAGTACCGGGTCATCGGTGGGGCCGACCGGCAGGTCGAGCGCGAGACGGTCGCCGGGCTGACGACGTACGAATTGACGAACGATCGACCGGCGAGATCGGTCCCTCTGGTCATCGGAACCGATATCGAGTCCGTCTCGTCGACGTGGAACGGCGTCGAGATCGAAGCGGCCTATCTTCCGGGCGGCGAGTCGTTCGCGCGCCTCGCCCTCTCCTACGTCGGCGAGATCCTCGCGGCCCACAGCGAGCGGTTCGGGCCGTTCGGGTACCGGCGCCTCGTCCTCATCGAGAACCCGGCGCCCGGCTTCTACGGGCTGGCCGCCGACGGGATGATCCTCGTCGGGTCGAGCCTAGTGCAGCTGAAGGACATGCCGGCGCTCGGCGTCTACGACCGCCTGATCGAGTACCTCCTCGCGCACGAGGCGGCGCACCTGTGGTGGGGGATCGGGATCGGCACCGACTTCGACGCCGAGAACTGGATCTCCGAGGGCTTCGCCGAGTACCTCTCGATCGGGTATTTCGAGGCGAAGTACGGGGCGTTCGAGCCGAACCTCCTGTCGCATCTCGGCGAAGGGTTGATCGAGGACCTCGTCCGAAGCGAGTACGGCTACCTGAACCTCCGACAGCACTTCTCGGAGGCCCCGTACGTCGATCTGCTCCGCCTCGACTTCGACGAGGCGATCGTCAAGCTGCTGACCGACGTCGAGTACCTGAACGGGCAGACCGTCCGGATCTACAACAAGGGGTACCTCGTCCTCCGCGCGCTCGAGTCGGTGATCGGCCGGGAGTCCCTGCAGGCCGTCCTCGTCGAGGCGAACGCCGCCTGGCGCGGGAGGACGTTGACCGTCGAGGCGTTCCGAAAGCTCGCCGAAGACGTATCGGGAGACGATCTGGCCGGCTTCTTCGACGATTGGCTCTACGGCGACGCGCGCGTCGACTTCGCGGTCGACGGGTTCGATACGGTCGAATCCGAGAGCGGATACACGACGACGATCCGTCTACGCCGGGAGGGCGCGGTCCTTCCGGTGGAGATCCGCGCCACGCTCGCCGACGGGTCGACGGTCGACCGGCTGTGGCACGCCGCCTCGACCGAAGGGAAAGTCACCGTGGAGAGTGAGGCCCCCGTCGTTCGCGTGCACGTCGATCCGGACGAGATGCTCCCGGACGCCAACCGGTTCAACAACCACGCCCCGCGGCGGATCCTCGTCGACCACCCGTTCCGCCTCGAGGACGCCCCGGCGATCGGCAGACCGCTCGACGCGTACGTGATCGACGTCTCTCCGGTCGGGATCTCGGGAGGGTTCCGCAACGACCACCTGTGGAGCCTCACCGCCGTCCCGCACGTCGAGGAGGACTCGACGTTCACCGAGTTCGCCGACGTGTTCGAGTCGTGGGACGTCGTCGGCCTCGTCGCGGCCGACATCGATCGGCGGCTTTCGTTCTCCGCGGTCGCGACGGTCACCGCGCTGGACGTCTCAGACGGTTCCGGCGATCTCGACGCGCAGTTCACGGTGCACACCCGCGGCTTCACGCACCCCGAGACCGGCTCGGCCGGCACGTACTGGTATCCGACGCACCGACTCGACCTGACCGTCGGGGCGCGCGGTCCGCTCCCGCGGCCGATTCCCTATGTCGCGCTGACGCTCGGGCGCTCGGAGGTCCTGACCTGCTACCTGGAGAATTTCCTCACGCTGCGGGCCGGGATCCCGGGCTTCGGAGCGCCTCCCTTCGCGACGCTCGAATGGACCGGATCGAAGCGGCTCCGAATCGCGCCTCTCTTCTATCTCGACGTCTCCGCGTCGGCCGCCGGCTCGCTGCTCAGCGAGCTCCCAACCGAGTTCATGTTCTCGCTCGACCGGCTGCACGCGTACGCGCTGCCGCCGTACGGCCGCCATCAGCTCTACGGGCGGTTCGAGGCCGTCTTTCCGCCGCTCGTCAGGGACGCCGGCTACGCGATCCTCAATCTCACGCGCCTCGAGGACGTCACCGCCAGCCTGTTCGTCCAGGGCGGCCGGACGCGGGGGGGATGCGAACGGGTCTGCGAGACGGGAATCCGGATCGAGGCCGGCGGGATGCTCACCTTCCACCTCGACGGATTCCTCGGAACGTCGATCGTTTTCTCCGTCGGCTACGCCGAACCGCTGTACGGCCTCGACGGGGAGGCGTCGCCGTTCGTCGAGCTCGGGAGTTCGTTCTAGGGGTTACTCCCGAACGCGAACGAGTGGATACCCGACGAGCGCCACGCCGGCGATGCACAGGATCGCCGCTCCGACGCCTAGCCGATCTGCGAGAAGACCGACCAACGGAGCGAGGATCGCCGTCAACACCGTCCGGAGCTGCGTCTCGACCGAGAGTCCGGTCGCCATCATCCGATGGTCGATCTGCTCGGAGACGTAGCCCACGATCATCGGGCGCCGGACGTTCTGCGAGACGTAGAGCAGGAGGTAGGCGGCGATCGCCACCCCCTGCCACCCGCCCCACGCCGACAGCCCCGCCGCGGCGAGGAGTCCGGTCCCCGCGAGGTAGATCCCGTTGATCGCCGCCGGAAGGGATCGTGCCCGCTCACGGACGGCGCCGGCGCGGGACGAGGCGAAGCTCGTCGCCAGATAGACGACGAAGAACAGACCTCCGACGACGATCGCCACGCGCTGCTCGTCGTGAAGCGCCAGGAAGACCGGGAGGGCAAGCGCCTGCGCCTGGAGGATCGGCTGAAGGTAGTCCTTGGTCGACCGGAACACGGCATCGAACGTGCCGCCGCTCAGCAGCCCCCGCAGCAGTGCCGGCTGTCCGAGAGACGCGAGCGATGTCCGAACCGTCTTCCTCAGTCGGCCGAGCAGATCCTTCCACGACCACGTGACGCGCTCGACGTGGCCGTCCAGCTCCCCCGGATAGCCGAGCATCAGGAACAGCGCCAGAACGTACGGGACCATCGAGGCGAGGAAGACGACGCGATAGCTCCCGGCCCAGAAGACGGCGCCGGCGCCGAGCAGCGCCGCCAGTGCCGATCCGAACTGTGACGCCGCGCGCGTCTTCCCGTAGTAGGCGACGCTTTGGTCCTCGATCCCCCTCTGCCTGAGGTGCTCGAGGATCATCGCCTTGTGCGTCCCGGAGCGGAGCGCCTCCCCGAGCGCGAACAGGACCATCGCCGGCGCGAACGACGC
The DNA here is from genome assembly GCA_964466035.1 of uncultured Thermotogae bacterium. Lineage (GTDB taxonomy): Bacteria > Bipolaricaulota > Bipolaricaulia > UBA7950 > UBA9294 > JANQEA01. The sequence goes on along the minus strand of CAYXLR010000011.1, from coordinate 20,597 downwards.
GTAGCCCGTGAAGAAGCCGAACAGGGCGAACGAGCCGAGGTACGAGGCGAACGACGCGATCATCGCCCGGCGGCGACCGAACGCGTCGGCGATCACCCCCGTCGGAATCTCGAAGACGTTCGTGCAGATCTCGCGGATAGCGTAGAGCGACCCGATCGCCAGGAACGTCAGTCCGGCCTCACGGAAGAACAGAACGAGGAACGGGTCGAAGAGCCTCAGGTTCTTCAGCAGACCGTACGCCCGGAACTTCCAGAACATCCGATCGCGCATTCTGTTCATCCGCCTCCATTGTCTCAACGCATCAAGGATGTTCGGTAGCGCCCGGCGGAACAAGTGGAGGTGCGTTGACGTTCGATTCGAACGCAGCGTACATTGGCTCGATGCTCAATCTCCGATCCGCGACACCGGACGACGCCGCGACGATGGCCTCGGTGCACATCGAGGCGTGGCGGGCCGCATACCGAGGCCTCGTTCCCGAACCGTTCCTGGCGGCGCTCGATCGAGACCGGAGGACGGCGCGCTTCCGGGAGTTCCTCGCGAGCGGGGCGGGCGACACCTACATCATCGAGCGCGACAGTGAGCCCGTCGGCCATCTGACGATCGGCCCGTGTCGCGACGACGATCTGGACGAGCGGACGGTCGGCGAGATCTGGGGGATCTACCTCGCTCCGGCGCACTGGCGTCGGGGGATCGGGGCGCGGGTCTGTCGTCGAGCGGAGCGGATCCTGCGGGCGCGCGGATTCGGGCCGATCGTCCTCTGGGTGTTCGAGGGGAACGCTTCCGCCCGGCGATTCTACGAAGCGATGGGCTACGCCCCGGACGCCGCGACGAAGACCGCCGAGGTCGGGGGCCCGCTGCCGGCGATCCGGTATCGGAAGGACGGACCGACGACGGGGGCGCTCGCCTCGAAGGCGCCTAGACGTCCTCCGGATCGATCTCGATGAGGGTCAACGGCTCTCGGCGCTCGACCGCCAACAGCGCGCCGCACTCACGGCAGAGGATCTCGGCCCCGATCGCGATGCTCTCCCGGTGGATCGTGAACGATTGACGGCAGGAAGGGCAGACGGCCTCAACCGTAACCGTCGCTGTCTCCGGGGTCATTCCGCCTCCCAGTCGTCGTCCTCCTCGCCCTCGGAGTCGTCGTACTCCTCATCGACCACGTCGAGAACGAGCGGGTCCTCCTCGATGACTTCGAGCAGGGCGTCGCAGTGTGAGCAGTAGAAACGATTGAACAGGAACAGGGCGGCCGCCTCCGTCTCGAACTGCTCGCCACACTCCGGACACTCGACTTTGATCACGACTCCTCATCTTCCTCGGCTTCGTCCGCGCCGCGCCGCGCGCGCACCGGCGCACTCACGGCCACCGTACCCTCGCCACTCTTCTCCAATCTGAGCGGATGCGAATCGACGACCTTCAGCCACGTCCAGCATTTCGTACATCTGTATGTGCCTTTCGCCTCGACGGCTCGCGCGGGAATCTCGATCATGCTCTGGCACACAGGGCACACGACATCGTACATGGGCTCCCCCTTTCCGGCTCCGACGCGGAATCCGGAGCGCTCTGTCGATCCACTTTGAGGGATAGGGATTGCTTCGGAGAGGAACAGGATAGCGTCAGACGGACGGGTGAGTCAACGCGCGCGATCGAGCCATTCCTCCCGGACTCCGCCTCGCTCGATGTCCCAGCAGTGAGCAGGAACTTCTCCATGCCTTTCGAATAGGACGTCTGCCCTTCGCACGAGGCTCCTGATTGACCCGTCGAGCATGTGCCTGCAAGGCGGCGATCACAGATCGTCTGTACGGCGCGGCGTCTTCCGCGGCTCGGTCAGGCGGCGCTCGGAACGCCGAATTCCGCGACGGGTATCCCCTCTTGGCCGACGGCCCGCGCCACGTCGAGAAGCGCGAGCATCTCGCTCGGATCGGCGAGCACCGCTCGCAGCTCGTCTTCGTCCTCGATGCCGAAGTGCTCCCGCACCCAGCCGATGAGCAGCGTCTCGGTTGACGTATTGCGCATCCTTCCTCCTCGCCACAAGGGTACGAGGAACGCTGTGTGACGGACATCACCTTCGAGGCACCGGACGGAGAAGAATGTCCGCTCGCCGGCTCCGCGCTTTCCTCCTCTCCTTGACTCGGAGACCGGAAGGCTCTAGGTTCCATGCATGCCAAGACGCCGAACGGGCGTTCGCCTTCTCACCGCCGTCTGTCTCATCGCCTGGGCGATCCTCCTGGACGCCTGCCAGATCGGCCTTCCTTCCCCGGCACCTTCGGAGCCGGCGACCGTCCGCAGCTTCCTCTACCAGCTGCAGGACATCGACCTGGTCGCGATCGGGGAGACATGCTACGACCTCGTAATCATCGATCATTCATCTGATGGTGGGGAAGAAGGCGAATTCACCCCCGCGGAGATCGGAGCGCTCGCCGACGCCCCCGCCGGCCCGAAGATCGTCCTCTCCTACATGAGCATCGGAGAAGCCGAGGAGTACCGGTTCTATTGGCAGGCCGGGTGGAATCCCGGCGACCCATCGTGGCTCGACGAGGAGAACCCGGACTGGCGGGGCAACTACAAGGTCCGCTACTGGGAAGCCGAATGGCAAGGGATCGTCCTCGAGTACACGGACCGGTTGATCGACGCGGGGTTCCACGGGGCCTATCTCGATCGGGTCGACGCCTACGAGCGCTACGAAAGCCAAGGTCGATCCACAGCGGCCGCGGAGATGGTGGCGTTCGTCGCTGCGATCCGGGCCCACGCCGCGATCCGCGATCCAGACTTCCTGATCGTCGTCCAGAACGCGGCCGAGCTCGCGGCCGCGTTCCCGGAGTACGTGGGGATCGTCGACGGCATCGGCCAAGAGGACATCTACTACGGATACGTCGAGGACGACGTCATGACACCGCTGGCGGTGACGTCCGAGATGGAGTCGTACCTCGACCTCTTCCTCGCGTCAGGCAAGCTCGTGCTGACCATCGACTACGCAACGACGCCGGGCCACATCGACGACGCGTACCGAAAATCCCGCGCGAAGGGGTACGTCCCGTACGTGACCACCCGGGACCTGGACGAGCTGATCGTAAACCCGGGGCACGATCCGTGCAGCGAGTGAAGCCCGACGCGTCGGGTCGCCCTCGCGGGCGCCTCCAGGAGGGAGGCCCAGATCCCGGAGGTTCTGGGCCTCAACTGGCGGAAGGTGCGAGTGTGCACATTTCGTACACCCTCGCCGGGCAGTTGTTCCGCGCATCGTACTGGTGCCCGGGCACCGAGTGCCCATAGAATCGGACATCCGAACCAAGGCGGGGAGTGCGCATGAAGATCACGTTCTGCGGTGCGGCGGAGACGGTCACCGGCTCGTGCCATCTCGTCGAGGTCGACGGGCTTCGCCTCCTCCTCGACTGCGGCCTGTTCCAAGGAGGGCGGCAGCGCGAGGACCTCAATCGAGAGCCGTTCCCGTTCGATCCGAAGGAGATCGACGTCGTGCTGTTGTCCCACGCCCATCTCGACCACGCAGGACGCCTCCCGCTCCTCGTCCGGCGAGGGTTCTCCGGAAGGATCGTCTGCACGGCGCCGACGGCGGAGATCGCGAAGCTGATGCTCGCCGATTCCGCTCATCTGCAGGTAGAGGACGCCGCGCGGCGGGCGCGGAAGGCCCGCCGGCGCGGAGAGACCGCCGAGCCCCCGTTGTACGACATGGCCGACGTCCTCCGGTGTGCCGATCTCTTCCGCCCCATCCCCGGCTACGGCGAGCCGGTCCGGCTGAGCGACCGCGTGTCGTGCGTCTTCCGCGACGCCGGCCACATCCTCGGCTCGGCCGCGATCGAGCTTCGGACCTCGAACGGGAATCTCCTGTTCAGCGGCGACCTCGGCAACCGGCACCAACCGATCGTCCGAGACCCGAGCCCGCCGCCGCGCGCCGACGTACTGCTGGTCGAATCGACGTACGGGGACCGCGCCCATCGCTCGATGGAGGAGACCGTCGCCGAGTTCCGGGAGGCGATCGAGACCGTCATTCCGAACAACGGCAATCTGATGATCCCGACGTTCGCGCTGGAACGGGCGCAGGAGGTCCTGTACGAGCTGTTTCTCCTGTGGAAGGACGGCGAGCTGCCGCGGTGCCGGATCTTCCTCGACAGCCCGCTGGCGATCTCGACGACGCGCGTCTTCGCGCGGTACCCCGGCTACTTCGACACCGAGGGACAGGAGCTGTTCTCGTCGACGCCGAACCCGTTCGACTTCACGCCGCTTCGGTTCAGCCAGACGACCGACGAATCCAAGGAGATCAACAAGACGTCGCGCGGGAACATCCTCATCGCCGGGAGCGGAATGTGCACCGGCGGGCGGATCCTCCACCATCTCCGCCACAACCTCTGGCACGAGGGGTCCGGCGTCCTGTTCGTCGGCTACCAGGCCGTCGGCACCCTCGGGCGCCGGATCGTCGACGGAGCCGAGACGGTCCGGATCTTCGGCGAGGAGATCGCCGTCGCCGCCCACGTCTGGACGACGAACGGCTTCTCCTCCCACGCCGACCAGCCGATCCTCCTCGACTGGATCCGCCAGGCCGAGCCGAGCCGGCTCGTCCTCGTCCACGGCGAGGACGAGACACTCGACGCCTTCGCCGAGCGGATCCGCGCCGACCTGTCGCTCGAATCGCACGTCGCGAAGCTGGGGGAAACGATCGAGGTCTGAATCGGCTCCACGGCAGGCGGATCAAGCATTGAAGATCGAGCTTCCTGCGCGATGAGACGAAACCCTCACGGGTTGGTGGCTTGATTCAAGTTCGAGATCAGCGGCTCGGCGAACGAGGCTACGACCGCTTCACGTCATCGCGCCGGCCGGCGTCCGCGAACTCCTCGCGGCCCCGTCGGTACATCCACCGGTCGGCCTCTTCGAGCACGTCGGAGAACTCCCTCGGATCTCCCCTCTCCCACGTGGAGGAGCCGACACGGACGTCCATCGAGCGCGGGAGACCGAAGTCATGCTTGCGGATGCACTCCCTGATCCGCTCGCGGGCGCTCTGCGCTTCTTCCTCCCCCGTTTCCGGCATGACGATCAGGAACTCATCGCCGCCATACCGGACGAGCACATCGACCTCTCGAACCGCGTCCAAGAGCACCCCCGCGGCCTCCTTCAGCACGCGGTCGCCCTCCAGGTGGCCGAATTCGACGTTGATCCTGTGGAAGTCCATGAAGTCGGCCATGATCAACGAAACCTTCGATCCGTTGCGCTGAGCCCGCGCTCGCTCCTTCTCGATCATCTCGCCGAGGAAATGGCGGTTGTACGCGTCGGTCAGTGGATCCCTCGTGGCCATCTCCGTCAGCTGCTGCTTTTCCCTCGCCTGCAGCACGGCGATCGCGGCGAGGTTGGCGAACATTTCGATCGGTTCGAGCATCTGAGCCGAGATCGAGAGGGCGCGGCTCGGCGCGTCGACTCCGATGAACCCGATCATGTGCCGCTCCTCGACCCACATGGGAATGAACAGGCGATCGCCCGGGTTCCAGAAGCGCCCGGCCGACCAGCAAGGCTTCCCGGGACGCCCCACGGCGGCGCCTGTCTCGGATTCCCCGCGCGTTGGCACGTGATACGAACGGCCGATGTGATGCTCGTTCGCGAAGATCCGCCCGCGCTGGCTCGGGGCAATGGAATACGCCTGCCGGAGATCGAGGGCGGCGCTGCCGGGGCCGGTCCCGGCCTGCGCGACCTGCGCGACCTCGATCGGTTCGGTCGAGGTCGGATCCAGCGGCGTCTCGTAGAGGGTGATGATCGCCCGATCGAACGGGGTGTACTGCGTGATCCCGGCGGCCACATCGTTCAAGATGTCCTCGACGTCCATGCCGGCGAGAATCGCCTCGCCGATCCTCAAGAAGGCCTCTCTCTGCTTCAGCTGGGTCAGCTCCTGACCCAACCAGGTCTGTTCCCGCTCCTCGAACGACGCCTTGTGCTCATCGAGCACCTCGATCAGCGCCTCCACGACCTGTTCGTCGAACTGCGATCCAGCGCATGCCCGCAGCTCCTGGATCGCTTCCTCTTCGGTCATCGCGGCGCGGTAGCTGCGGTTGGTCGTCATGGCATCGTAGGCGTCGACAACGGAGACGATCCTGGCTTCGAGGCTGATCTCATCCCCCTTGAGGCCTTTCGGATATCCCCGGCCGTCCACCTGTTCGTGGCTCTCCTCCACGATCCGGGCCGCTGCACGCAGGAAGTCCTTCCCTTCGAGCATCTCTCGGCCCCACGTGGAATGCTGCTTCATCACCTTCCATTCCTCGTCGGTGAGTTTGCCCGGCTTCTGAAGAATGTGCTTCGGGACCTTGGCCTTCCCGATGTCGTGGAAGAACGCCGCGTAGCCGAGGTCCCCCATCTGCTCACCGGAGAGGTGCAGCTTCTGCCCCACGAGAACCGCGAGGTCCTCCAAGCGCTTGCAATGCCCGGAGACGTACTCGTCGGCGTCGAGCCGCCTCGCGACCTCGTAGAACTCCTCCGTCTCGCTCCGCATCGTGGGAAAACCCGGAGGACTGCAGATATGGAGCAGCGAAACGTCCGTGACGGTCTGGAAGTAGGCGCGCTCCTGCGCGAGGTGGCGCACGATGAAGCAGCCCGGCTCGAGCACGACCGGATGACCGCCACCGTCGTACTGGAGCTTCCCCTCCAGGAGGTAGATAAACTCGAACCCCGGCCAATCCGCGCCGGAATCGACGTAGAACGTGACGCCGGGTGGGAATGCCTGTCGGATCACGTCGAGGCTGCCCGCCCTTGCGAGGAGCGCCACCTCGTACCATTCCCGAGTTATGAAATCGATCGCTTCGTCGGGCGCGAACAGGAACTTGCCTGTCGTGTCCTTCTCGTTTTCCAGCTTCGGTAGCCGCCCCTCCAGAAGACCTTTGGTCGGCGATGGTACCGCATCCACCGCGGCGCGTCCGCCGGGGCTCTGCTTCGTCCTAGCCTCCGGAGCCGACGTTGCGGATGGGAACGCAGGCGGTAACGCCGTGCCGTCTGCGTGTTCGGATTCCATTGCTCAGCCTATCCTGACCGCCTCGCGCCTCGAAGAGTTCGGCGTAGGGCGTCAGCCACGGCCCCCGCGGGTTCCGCGGCCTGAGCCGCAGATGTGGATGGGATCAACCCAGAGCGTGTTCCCGGAGTCGCCGGCGATCACGACCTTGACGGTGAACTCAGCGCGCCCGACGAGCCCCGGCGCTTGAGAATGCCCGAACGGCTGGCTGTTGTCGAGGAACTTGCCCGAGTAGCCAAGGACCGGGACGGTGAGTAGAGCCACCGCAGCAAGCAGAACTACGGTTAGCAAGAAGATACGTGCCGTTTTCATCTTGCCGCCTCCTTTCCCCTTATCCCCTTTCCCCACGCGACTGGTGGATGCCGATACACTACTACACTACATTGTAGAGGGAGACTGATTGTAACCGATACGAGACGACGATTCCAGCCCTTGACCGGACTCGCGCCGCCGACGCGCCTCAGCGACTGCTTCGGGCGGGGAAGACGAAAGATCGAAGGGGCTTCCGCAGTCACCGGACTGTCCGATTCCGCACGCTGGCCCTGCACGGCCGATCGTCCCCCGGCTGCTCGGGCTTCGTCGATGCTTGGATCTAAGAAGTGAATAGCCCCCCAATGCCAATGTCAAAACATCATATTGTGACGATACATAGACGCTTCGGCATGAAATACTGTTCTAAATGTGCTATCCTGGCTAACATATCCAACAGCGTAGCGTAACGCTGTTTCATATGGCGTGGAGGAGGCGAAGCATGCAGGCCGAACCCACCGTTCGTATCGGTGGCCAAGGGGAGTACGTCACTCTGTGGGAGTGGCATCTCGAAGGTCCGAACCGTCAGATCGGGCGATCCCTTGCAACATGGGGTCGGAAGCAACTCAAGACGGCTCCCGCGCCTGCCTCGGATCCCGACCGGATCGCCTTGCAACGGAGGTTCTTCGAGCGGTTCTACCCGCCCTACTACGAGCGGATGCTGGGGGTCGCCGAGGCCTTCGCGCTTCCCACGGACAAACCCTCGCACGACGTGTCCTCGCTGTGGTTCGACGTCGGGTTCCCCGGCTGCACGGCGGCGTTCGTCCCGGGAGCCGGCACGGCGGCAGGCCACCACCACGTGCTTCGGAACATGGACTTCGGGGTCGACCTGTCGCCTCAGGCCCCTTTTCGACCCAGCTCTCGCCTCGTCGCGCTCGGGATCTCCCCGGACGAAGGCTATCCATCGCTCGGGATCGTCGTGTTCGATCTGCTCGGCGCGATGGACGGGATCAACGAGAGGGGGCTTGTCGTCGTCTGTAACGCCCACGCAGATCACATGCTCGATCCTGCCTACAAGATCGAGCCGGTCGACCACCCCGAAGCCGGGTTAAACGAACTCCAGGTCGTTCGCTATCTCCTCGACATGTGCGCCGACGTCGAGGAGGCGAAGGACGCCCTCTTGTCACTGCGGTGGTACTACGGATACACGCCGTCCCTGTATCTGGTCGCCGACGCACGGGGCCGAGCGTTCGTCTGCGAGAAGTCGCCCTCCGGGAACCGCGTTCGTTTCACCGAGCGCGACGGCGGTCCGCTCGTCTTGACTAATTTCGGCCTCACCCGCTTCCCGAACGATGCGGAACTGCCTCGGGTGGACGGGCCCGAGAAGGGGTTCGTGTACACGAGGTATCGCCTCGTCAACGATCGAGTCGCTTCTTCCGTCGGGCGGCTCGATACGGACGATCTCGCGGCGATCGCCGCGGACGCGTCGTTCGACGCGCTCGCCGGGCCGAGGCGTGGCGGGAACGACCGACCCGACCGCACGATCTGGACCAGCATCTACGACGTCGAGGCGCGTCGGATGCTCGTCTCGTGCTATCTCGGCGAAGAGGAGGGCGGGACCGATCGGTCCGAGTTCGTCGAGGTGAAGATCGGAGCAAGCCGGCCTCGTTAGCGGAACCCGCTGACGAACCCTTAGCTCGGAGCGGCTTCTTCGGGCGTTGACACCAAGGAGGTAGTACGCAGGCTCAGAGGGACGCAAACCACGACCTTCTAGATTTCGCGCCGTTCAGATGCCGAGCTCCGTGCGGATCGTTCGAACGATCCGTTCCGGGGGCCAAGACGCCGGAATCGTGACGGCGCCTTCGGGCTCCTCGAGGGCGAGGAACTGGCTCTCCAACAGAGCGGCGGGCATGTAGTGGCCGCGACGGGATCCGAGCCGCTGCCGAATCAGTGCGGGCTCCGCCTTCAAGTAGACCGTCGCCACGTCGCCCGCCGAAAAAAGCATCTCGCGATACTTCTGCTTCAGAGCGGAACAGGCGAGGATCCCGTTTTCGCCCTCCGCGCTGTGCTGCGCGACGATCCCGCTCAGCTTCGTCAACCACGGGGCCCGGTCTTCGTCCGTGAGAGGGATTCCCGAGGACATCTTGGCGACGTTCGTCTCCGGGTGGAAGTCGTCGCCGTCGTAGAACGGCCATCCGATCAAGGAAGCCAGGAGCTTTCCCACTGTCGTCTTGCCCGACGCCGTGACGCCCATCAAAAGGATGAACATGTCCCTTGCGATGCAGGCTCGCCTCCTGCATGCTCCGCCCTTCCCTCTCTAGTTTCGGCGGGAGTTTCGAGGAATGCAACGGCCAGGACGCGGGCACCGCGCCGGCCGCTGGGTCGGCACGAGCAAGTACGGCGGCGAGTGCGGACTCCACGCCCCGCCGGACCCGCCCGGACGGGTCGGCCGTAGACTCTCTCCGTCGGGACAGGTATGCTCGAGGGTCCGGGAGGAGGAACGCTCATGGGAAATGTCTACGAGACGGTGCTGCGGCAGTTCGAGAAGGCGGCCGACCGGATGGGCCTCGACCCGTCGGTCCGCAAGATCCTCGCGCACACGATGAACGAGGTCGTCATCCACTTTCCCGTCAAGATGGACGACGGGCGGATCGAGATGTTCACCGGCTACCGGGTGCAGCACAACGACGTCCTCGGCCCGTTCAAGGGCGGGCTGCGGTTCCACCCGACCGTCGACATCGATGAGGTGCGGGCGCTCGCCGCGTGGATGACCTGGAAGACGGCGGTCGTCGACGTTCCGTTCGGCGGCGCCAAGGGCGGGATCCAGTGCGATCCGCGCGACTTCTCGGCCGCCGAGATGGAGCGGATCACGCGCCGCTTCGCCTTCTCGCTCGGGTGCACGATCGGCCCCGAGTACGACATCCCCGCTCCCGACGTGAACACCAACGCCCAGACGATGGCCTGGATCCTCGACACCTACCTCTCCACCATGCCGCCACAGGAGCGCAACCGCGCGATTCACGTCGTGACCGGCAAGCCGATCGAGGCGGGCGGCAGCCAGGGGCGCGAGAAGGCGACCGGCCAGGGGATCGTGTACTGCATCGAGCAGTGGGCGAACGAGAAGGGCGTCGACCTCGCCGGCACGACCTACACCGTCCAGGGCTTCGGGAACGTCGGATCGTGGACAGCACGGCTGTTGAAACCGCTCGGAGCGATCCTCGTCGCGGTCGAGGACCACACCGGTGCGATCGCGAATCCGAAGGGGATCGAGCCCGATGCGCTCGTCGATCACGTCGCCGCAACGGGAGGCGTGGTCGGCTTCCCCGGCGCCCGGCCGATCGATCACGAGGACTTCCTGTCGACGCCGGCCGACGTCTTCGTCCCGGCGGCGTTGGAGAACCAGCTGACCGCCGAGACGGCGCCGCTCCTCGACGTCCGTCTGGTCGCCGAAGGGGCGAACGGGCCGACCGACCTCGACGGCGACCGCGTCCTCGCCGAGAAGGGGATCGACGTCCTTCCGGACATCCTCTGCAACGCCGGCGGCGTGATCGTCAGCTACTTCGAGTGGCTCCAGAACAAGCGAAGCGAGTTCTGGGACCTCGCCGAAGTCGACGGGAAGCTCCACCGCCGGATCCTCGACGGGTACGCGCGCGTCCAAGGGATCGCGACCGAGTACGACGTCGACTGGCGCACCGCCGCCTACATCGTCGCCTTGACGCGGCTGGAGGAGGTCTACAAGCGCCGCGGCATCTTCCCGTAGCGTCGGCACGATCCGGCGCGCCGCGGCCGACGATCCGACTGCGCTAGCCCCCGTCGGACTTCAGGCTCCGCGTGTGGATTCCGCACTCGCCGCCGCACTTGCTCGTGCCGATCCATCGCCCAGCGCGCTCGTCCCGGCCCGTAGTGATGCGGGAGCAAGGCTCGCATCCGAGCGACCGGTACCCTGCGCCGTACAACGGATTGACGGGAACTCGGTTCAGCGCCAAGTACTGCCACACCTCGCGCTCGTACCAGAGGAGGATCGGGTTGAGCTTGATCAGACCCTCGTCGCGCTCCTCGACCTCCTGGTAGTCGGTACGCGTTCGCCCCTCGGTGCACCGCAGACCGGTGATCCAGCACGCGGTGTCCATCTCCTCGAGGGCGCGCCGCGTCGGCTCCACCTTGAGGACCTCGCAGCAGCGATCGGGATCCGTCTTGTAGAGCTCGTCCGGAATCTCCGCCGAGCTCTCGAACACCTTCAGCCTTCCGGGCTGTCGCTCGAGTTCCTCTTTCATGAACTGCTTGGTGCCCTGCGGCTTGAACCGGGTGGTGACGATGAATCCTTGGATCCGGTCGCTCACGCGGCCTGCCAGGTGCCACACCGCGCACGAGTCCTTCCCGAGGCTGTTGGCGACCACAAGCCGATCGCCGTACGCGTCGTACGCCTGTTGGATGAGACGCAACGATCGATCGACCTTCTCGGCGAAGTTCAAGGTCTCTACGAGGTGTTTCACGTCTTCCTGCGTGGCGGTGAGGACCATGCGATGCAACCTCCTGCGTTGAATCCCAACTCTGGCGATTCCACGACGGCGAATCGATCGGCCTCGCGTCGTCGCCCGACGTTCCGTTGTGTCGGCGTAGTTTCCCCACAATGCCGTGCAGTGTCCACTGCGGACTCAAGAGGAGCCCGCACAACGCTCCTGGAGATGGCGCACGCAACGCCAACCCCCGCGCCTTCTGAAAACCCGAAGCGCAGCTACTCGAACGGGGCGGGGAAGATGGGCGACATCTCGCGCGATTCCATCCACTCGTCCATCTCTTCTTCGGGCAGTGCGGCCCCGGGGTCGTACCGCGCCGCCGCGTCGAGGACCCGAGGCAGGAGGTCGACGTCGCCGGCCGTGTTGAGGAAGACGCCGGGACGCCGAAGAACCCACGATACCGCGCGATCGATGTCCTCCTGGGCCATCAGCGGCTCGTACCAGGTGGTGTACCCCTCGGCGCCCTCCGGCTTGGGGCGTCGCGCGATCGCCTTGATCGTCTGGACGGCCACGTCGCGCTCTCGGCAGAGGCCGATGAGCGCCTCGAACGACGCCGCGTAGTCCGGCAACCGCATCAGCGGAGCGTTGTATGGGACGAGGATCGAATCGAACGGGAAGCGTTCGAGGCTCCTCCGATGCATGGTGGGCGCGTTCAGTCCGTGCCCGGTGACGCCGAGGAAACGGGTCAGTCCGGCCTCGCGCGCCTCGACCAGCGCGTCGAGCGCGCCGCCCGCCGCCATCGCCTGCGACCACTCGTCGGGATCGATCAGACAGTGCATCTGCAGGAGGTCGACGTGATCCGCGCGCAAGCGCTCGAGCGATCGATGGAACTCGTCTTTCGCCTTTTCGTACGTCCGCTCGCCGGTCTTCGTCGCCAGGAAGAACCGGTCGCGATGCCGGCCCATCCACCGGCCGACCATCCGCTCCGACTCGCCGTAGCTTGCCGCCGTATCGATGTGGTTGACCTCGTGCTGCAACAGGACGTCCAGCGTACGGTCGGCCTTCGCGACATCGTCGATCCACAGCGCCGCGCCGCCGAAGATCGTCCGGCTGCTCTCCTGTCCGGTCGCGCCGAACGGCGCTCGTTCGATCATCGTGGCCCTCCTCCTCTCCCGCGTGAGTCTAGCGCGCCTCGCATCACGAGTCACACCCGCGGACGGTTCGCACTCGCGGCGTCCTGTTGGCAGTGGTTCGCGGGGCGGTCAGACGTCGCTTTCCCGCCGCCCCAGCGTCCTGACGACCTTCCCGCCGAGCACGGCCAGCACAACGCAGACGGCCGCGTAGATCACGGTCCCCACGATCGCGCCTACGGCCATCTCCCAGAAGGGTTGCTCAAACTCGACTGACGGAAGCCACAGCCCATCCACCAGCCAGAGAACCCCGAACTGCACGACGCCGAAGACCAACCCGGCGAGCGCGCAGGCCTTCCAGGAAACGCTTCGCATTCCGGCTCGATGCAGTCCGACCAGCCCACCGAGCACGAACGGCAGGACGAGATGGAGGGGAATCGCGATCGGACTCATTCCCACGGAGTAGCCCGCTGCATCGCGCTCCCACGTCCCCACCGTCACCGCCCAAGCCGAGACCCAGAGGACCAAGAAGAACAGCGCCACCAGCCGATGGATCCCGATTCCTCGCCGGGTTGTTCGCATCGCCACTGCCTTCCTTTCGCAGCGAGCGTCTGGGTCGAAAGCGAACCGCTCCAGACGCTCGATCGCTTTCCTACAGCTTGCGTGGGATCCGCCCTTCGCACAAGCCCGCTGGCCGGGTTCGGAGGACACACACCTCATCTCTACGCTGCGTTGTGGTTTGGGTCCCCCGATCTCTCCGTCATCATCTGATCGGATCCAAGCCGGCCGTAGACAGGGAGAGCCTGAGCGATCGGGTATGCTCGTACGCGAGAAAACGAGATCCGAAAGGAGAGAGAATCCATGCCTTGGGTGAAAACGGAGGATTGCACCGGGTGCGGCGTGTGCATCGACGCGTGCCCGGTCGGGGCCATTTCCACGGAAGACACGGTAGCGATCGTTGACAACGACGCATGCATACGCTGTGGCGTGTGTCATGACGTGTGCCCCAACGACGCGGTGCGACACGATGCAGAACGCATCCCCGATGAGGTCGAATCCAACCTCGCATGGGTGAGGAGCCTTCTCGAACACGACTACTACGCAGGGGACCGAGAGAAGCAAGCGGGGCTGATGAGACGCGTCGAGCGGCACTTCAGCAAAGACATGGATGTCGCCAAGCGAACGCTCGAGCAGCTCGATACGCTGACGTAGTCAGCTTCATAGAGGGAGCACGCAAAGGCGAACGGACGATCAGATGAAGTCCCCGGGTGGGTCCTGTCAGAGCCGTTCAGTCCATAGGGCACCCTTTCACTTCCCGCACGTGGAGGGTCCTAGAGTTGGCCGTCTGATGCCAACGATGCTTCAAGCACCCATACAAGCTGGACGCAGTCGGAGATCATCTTGGCCTGCGCTATTCGCCGATCCGTGTGATTGCAAAGCGACTTGACGACGAGGCTGAATCCTAAGAATGAAGATCCGACCCCGCTTGCCTGATCGTCCGTGCCTTTCTTCCCATGTGCATCGAGTTCGACCCTAGCCGGTCGGCACCGCCCGGCCAGGGGAGTTGCGTACTACGTCCCCGGAACTCACCCCGTACTACGTCCCCGGAACTCACACGTCCTCAGAAGTCAGAGCAATGGCATGCGTTCCCGAGCTGCCTCGGGCCGAAGCGCTCGCGTGGACCGAGAGTCTCTTACTGGGTACCCTGGATGGCTGCTCGTACGGCGGAAGAGGAAGCGATCTCGACACGGCTCGTCACAACCTGGCACAGCGGCTTGTGATCGGCATTCGGTCCGGCGGCGCCTTCGTCCGCCGTCAACCGCGGCCCTGGATCATCACGGCGCTTCGGTCCTCGCTCGCGATGTTCCTCTACAGCCTCGTCTCCCCGTACCTGTCCGTCTACACCATGGGGCTCGGCGCTTCCGCTACGCAGCTCGGCCTCGTCAACAGCGCCGGGATGGCGGCCGCCGGCCTTATCGCGCCGTTCATCGGGTGGATCATCGATCGGCGCGGCGTCCGGCAGATCTACCTCATCGGTATCGCGTTCTTGGCCGTCTCGTACCTCACCTACGCCATCGCGGGAACTTGGTCGATCGCCGTCTTGGCGATGGTCGCCTACTGGCTGGGAAAGGGCATGAGCGGGCAGACCTGCTCGACGATCTGTGGGAACTCCATCCGAAGCGAGGATCGCGCCACCGCCATGAGCCTGTGCGAGACGTTGGCGGCCGGTGCGCTGGGCATGGTGGCCCCGCTGCTCGGAGCGGCGCTCGTTGCTCGCTTCGGCGGCGTGAACGTCGCCGGAATCCGCCCGCTCTTCTACCTGTCTCTGTCCGGGACCCTCGGAACCTTCCTGATGGTCTACCTGCTCATACCCAACTGCCGCTGGACGGAAGCGGCCAGTCGATCCCGGCACATCTTCCGGGATCTCTCGACCGTCCTTCGTAGCGACGAGAAGCTCGGCCGATGGCTCGTGATCGACGCGATCGGCTTCCTTCCGATGGGGATGGTCATCCCGTTCGCCCAACCGTTCGCGCACAACATCAAGGGAGCGGACGAGCTGATCCTGGGGATGATGATCACCGCGTTCGCGCTGACCCCGCTCGTTCTTGGAATCCCCGCCGGGCGGCTTGCAGACCGCATCGGCAGGAAGCGCGTCCTGTACGTCACCATTCCGCTCTCCTGGCTGTCCAGCGTCGCGCTGATCCTCGCTCCCAATTCGGGCGTCCTCGTCCTATCCGGCGTGCTGCTCGGCTTCACCACTATCTCCGCGGTCACCGCGGGGGCGATGGCTTATGAGCTCGTCCCGAAGGCGCACATGGGCCGCTGGCTCGGGATCTCTCGGATGTTCCGGATGCTCCTCGGCGCCGCGGCGGCGACCCTCGCAGGACTGATCTGGGATCACCTCGGACCGGCCTACGTCTTCCTCACGGTCATCGGGATCGAACTGTGCATCCGCATGCCGCTTCTGATCACGATGCCCGAGACGCTTCACCTCACGCATCACGAGGAATCCGAGTAGGTCCCCAAGGGCGGGCAGACAACCGACCGGTCGGCGCGCCAGAGAGCGCTCTGTCCCGGGATCATCAGCCCCTCACGATCACCTTCCCCTGGATGATCTTGTTCGCCGGTCGGCCGTAGACCATCGTCTCCCGGGCGAACTCGTGGCCGCAGTTGGGACAGCGCAGGTCGGCATGGGTGTAGTCCTTGACGATCCGATCCTTGTAGCATTTCACGAGTCGGCCCGGTCCGGCCTTCTGGTACTTGTAGAGCAGGCAACCGCAGTTGGAGCAATAAACCCTGATCGTCCGTGCGTTCCTTCCCAGGCTCATCTCGATCGACCCTAGCCGATCGACACCGCTAGGCCAAGGGAGTTCCGTACTACGCCCCCGGAACTCAATAGGCGATTCAAAAACGAAGCTCTGCCCCCTAGACCTAGACCGACCCTGTGCCCAGAACCCTAAGATCCAAGATCAGGCCCCGTTGATTCGGACCCCACTGATTCGCTCAGGGGAATGTTCGAGTTTGGGGAGTGGAGCCGTGTACGATGTGGCTAGGAGGCGCGAGATGAACGCGACGAAGAGCGAGGACGTCGCCTTTCAACTGCAAATCCTGGGAGCGGAATCCCTGGGCGTCCGAGGACTCTGTTGCATGGTCACGCTTCGGCACCAGCGAATCTTGATCGATCCAGGAATCGCGCTTGGATACCTGCGGCATGGTCTCCATCCGCATCCGTTCCAAGTCGCCGTCGGCGCAGCAATCCGACGAAGCATCTTGGCCGCCTTGCGCGAATCAACCGACGTCGTCCTCAGCCATTTTCACGGCGATCATGTCCCGCTAGCCGATGCCAATCCCTACCAGCTCCCGCTCGAGCTTGCGACAGCCGGCTTGCGAGGCAGACGATTGTGGGCACCCGATCCTCATGGCTTAGCAGCGCCAATGCGTGCGCGGTACGAAACCATGCTTGACACCGGGTGTGCAACCATCCAAGTCGCCAATGGCCGTCAGCAGGGTGTGCTTCGCTTCTCTGAAGCGATGCCGCATGGAGACCAAGACAGCCACCTCGGGAGCGTCATCATGACTCGAATTGATGCGGGGGACACCGTCTTTGTGCACGCCTCCGACATCCAGCTTCTCGAGGCCGCCGCCATTGATCAGATCCTGGCGTGGTCTCCAACCCTTGTGTTGGCAGGGGGGCCACCGTTGTACTTGGCACAACTGTCGGACGACGCCCGGCGCAACGCATGGCAAAACGCGCTCCGCCTTTCACAAGGCGTTCCCACGCTGATCCTGGACCATCACCTTCTTCGATCCACCGAAGGAATCCGATGGCTGGAAGCCCTCGCCGCGGAATCGCCGAATCGCGTTACCTGTGCTGCAGACTACATGCACCTGCCACGAAGGATGCTCGAAGCCTGGCGCCCTCAGCTGTACAGAGACCTCCCCGTACCCGAAGACTGGCACCGGGAGTACGCGTCGGGGAAGACCGACACATCCGGATTCGAGACGTGGCGCAACATCGATGCATTTCGTGTGTGAGCCTGGAGGACTCGAGAGACACATACCTCATTTCCTCCTCCTCCAGCCGAGGCGTCCAAGATGCAATGAACGCCCGGTGATCGTCTCGACGCGTTAGAGGAGCGAATAGGTACCAAGCGGTCGCCCTGTCCGGGGGTTCCGGGAATGGAGTCCTCCATTCAAGACGGGTGCCGGATTGGTTCCGTACGATGTCCCCGGAACTTCAACCCTCATCCCAGCTCAGCCCCGTCAAAGTAGGCTTCGATTCGGTCGAATGCTCTATGGATCTCGGCATCAGGAACGCAAAAGGACAGCCGCAGGTGGTTCTCACCGGTCGGTCCGAACGCAATGCCTGGCGTCGTCGAAACACGGGCCTCGCGAAGCAGCTTCTTGCAGAAGCTCATCGAATCCCGGCCCTCGTCTGCGAGGATCCTAGGGAACATCAGGTACGACCCTGTCGGCTTCTGGTACTCGAAAACGGAGCTGAGCCGATCAAGTCGGGCGCACATGATGTCCCGTGCCGACCGGTAGTGTTCCCGGAACTCGGCAACGCACTCCTGCGGCCCCGTCAACGCAGCCAGTGCCGCGTACTGCGACACAACCGGCGGGCATATGCTGCATGCAATGTGTGCCTTCCCGATATGCGGTATGAGCGACGCGTCGGCATGCAGATACCCAATGCGCCAGCCCGTCATGGCATACGTCTTGGTGAACGTGAAGCAGCTCACCACCTTCTTCCTGACTTCCGGGATCGATGCAATGCTGAAATGCTTCTCACCGTCATAGGTGAAGTACTCATAGGCTTCGTCCGTGATGAGCATGAGGTCATTCTCGAGCACGAGCTCAGCCAGCCGTCTGAGCTGCTGCTCACCGAAGACGGTGCCGGTGGGGTTGTTCGGCGTGCACAGCATGACCGCCTTCGTTTTCGGCGTGATCGCTTCCCGGAATGCGTCGAAGTCGAACGCAAAGCCCTCTTCCTCGACGGCAGGAACGAACACCGGCACGCCGGAAGCCAGCCGTACCTGGAGCACGTGCGTCGAGTACGTTGGCGACGGCAGTATGACTTCATCGCCGGGATCGATGAGCGCCATGACCGTGGAGGTCAGCCCCTCCACAGCCCCAACCGTCGTCATGACCTCGGCGGGGTCGGCCGGGATGTTGTTGTCGCGTTCGAGCTTCTTGGCGATCTGTTCGCGCAGCGCCGGAATCCCGGCGTTGCCTGAGTAGCCTCCGACCAACCCGTCACGGATCGCGCGGATCGCGGCTTCCTTGATATGCTCGGGCGTGTCTGCCGTCGGCTTCGCCCAAGATAGGAATGAAGGATCCTCCACCTGTTTCGACAAGCGCGTCATCTCATGGATGGCGGACTTGGAAATCTCTTGGACTCGTTGTGAGGCGCAGTGTCTCAACTTCATGATGTGTTTCCTCCACTCCAATGACACGGATGACTTTTCACGCGTCGTCGGCCTGAAACAGCCTCAACTGGGTGTTCATCATCCCCCTATGCTTTCTTCTGAGCCTTTCCGGCTCGTCCAACCATGATGAGTATGCGAACGTGCACACGAACATCAAGGCTTGCGTCGTCCGGTCTTCTCCATCCCCCGCGCCTTCCATCCCTCTTCGTCCCCTATATGGACATTGGGATCCTTGCACGCCATCCTACAATCAGGAGGCTCCTCCATCAGCTCTATGAAATGTGTGTAGCCGAGCACGACTCCCGGGGACGGAGGAGTCTTACACGCAATAGATCAGTGACTTCCTTCGCTACCATCGAGGCAAGGCGGGAAGTTCCGGGGACGGAGTCCTCAATTCAAGCTGGGTGCCGGATTGGTTTCGTACTATGTCCCCTGAACTCCCACCGCGATGGCCATCGAATCCCTCCGCGCCGTTTGCCTCTACCCTCTCTTCCGAGCCAGGTAGATGGTGCAGGTCGACTCGCCACCGGTGTACGGATTCGGAAACGCCTCGACATGCGCCTCTGAGGAGTGGAACGCCGCATCGAGTAGGCGTGTGAACTCCGCTTCCGGGGGATCGTTGGACCATAAGCCGAAGATGCCACCGGAATGGATCTTGTCCGCCAGTCCCCGAAGTCCACGTATCGAGTAGAAGGCGCTGTTCTCCGGGGCGAGCCAGTGGCTGGGCGAATGGTCGATGTCCAGGAGCACCGCGTGAACCAGTCGCCTCGGATCGACTGGATCGAATCCGCCGACGGTTGAGGAGGCGAGTTCGAAGAAGTCGGCATGGACCATGGTGCATCGGGGATCGGAAACCACCGCTCGCTCAAGCGGCACGAGGCCGCGGTGATGCCAGTCGATGACGGGTTCCAACACCTCGATGACAACGAGCGATCGCACGGACTCATCCTCCAGGACCGCTGCCGCCGTGTAGCCCAATCCCAACCCGCCGACCACGACATCCAGGTCATCGCCATCGAGCGCAGCAAGCCCGAGCTTCGCGAGCTGAGTCTCGCCGGCAGTGAACAGGCTCGACATCAGGAACTCCTCGCCGAGCCGGATCTCGTGAACGATCGTCCCGCCGAGTCGTGGGTCCGCCCGACGCCGGAGGCTGATCGCCCCCAGCGGCGTCTCCTGATAGTCGAGTTCCTCGAAGTCCAATGGCATCGCTCCGCTCAGGTCTCCGAAAGGATCTCCTTCACCCGGCCGACCTCGCCCGTTTCGAGGCGAACCTTGATTCCATGGGGGTGGGTTGGGGACTTCGTCAACACATCCTCCACGACGCCCCGTGTCAACAGACCGCTCCGTTGATGGTGCTTCTGGACGATTTGCACCTCCAGGCCAGGGCGTATCTCGCTTCTCTTCGTCCCGCTCATCGAAGTCCTTTCCGGAAGAGCCGCCGCAGCACGTTCTCCATCGCGAACTCGACGATAGTCGAACAGCAACGTCCGGCCAAGGGGGTTCCGCACTATGTCCCCGGAACTCTCAGGGAGTTACGTACTATGTCCCTGGAACTCCGTCATTCCTTCCCTCCTGCCCCATCATATTGCCGTCAGTATCCGCGCCTCCCATCCTATAGCCGTGAACCTGCCTGGGCAACTGGCGCCTCGATACATCATCGAGGCGTGAGGAGAACGGCAGAGGCTGTTGCCTACTATGTCCCCGGAACTCCTCGGAACTCACCCTGTGGGCAAGGACAGAAGCACACCATCCTCTCGAATCCGGACGTCAAAGAACAAGACTTGAACATCCCCCTTGAATTTTCAAGTCGAGGGGTGGGTATCCTCCCGGATCTCGT
>CAYXLR010000010.1:0-67529 GCA_964466035.1 uncultured Thermotogae bacterium | reverse complement strand
GGCCCCGAAGAAGTGATCTGCTCCGCCCTGCTGGAGGACGGAGCAGATCGTTCGGTTCGGATCGACCGATAGGTGGTCGATCAGCTCGATCGTTTTGCGATATTGCCGGAGACAGTATGCTGAGCGGCGGGACCACTCCGCTTGCTCCTTAAGAGTTACGCCTTCCTGTTCCTTGCCCCCGCCTTACTCATTACCTCTTCCTCTTGGAAGCAATCACACGACGTCGTCCGAGATCCCTGCTGCCGCAGAACGGGCACTCCCTTCGCTTCAGGAGGAGGAAGTAAAGGAGATACGGAACGAACAACGTGAATACGAACGCGAGGACGCTGAACTTCTTGTACGGATAGACGTTCTCGCAGCAGTTGCGACACCACTTGATGCGGCTCATGAACGGATCTCTCTTGTTGTCCCGGTCTTCTCTGGCCTCTCGATGAGATAGCGCATTATCTCGGAGGGCGCTGAGTGGAGTTCCAAGTGGCCAAGCACCACTAGGTTTCTCCCACTAGCAGAGTGACTCGAGCGATCGATGTTTCCCCACTGAGATCGGCGATCCGATACGTGAAGCCGTCCTCTCCGTGATACCCCGGTTGCGCGGTGTAGTAGACGTGGCGTCCGTCCGTTCGCACGATTCCGTGCTCGGGCCGGGTCGGGAAGCCGGAAACGCTGACCCAATCGCCGGGATCGATCTCGACATCGTTGTCTAGGACGGGCAGGGAAACCTCGGGTCCGTCCGCCGGGATGTTGTACGCATCATCCTCAGCCGTCGGCGCATCGTTCACGTTGAGGACTTCCACGGTGACCGCCGCGACGCTCTCCCCGCCTCTTCCATCGTTGATCGTGTACGTGAAGTTGTCGCTGCCGACGTAGTTCTCGTACGGTGTGTATTCCACGCTCGTACCCACCGCAGAGATCACGGTCTCTCCGTGTCGCGCCGGCCCGACCTCCTGGATGCGGAGAGTCTCGTCGGTGTCCGGCGTGATCTCGTCGTTGAGGAGGACCTGCAGAGCGGTTCCCGGTGAGTCCTCATCAACTTCGAAGAGATCATCCGCTGCCGATGGAGGATCGTTGACATCCTGAACCCTCACGGTCACGCGAGCGCTGGCCGTCGCGCCGAAGAGATCGCGGACGAGGTACCGGAAGGAGTCCGCTCCGACGTAGTCCGGATCGGGTGTGTACAAGACGCCGTTCGGGGTCACCTCGGCGGTTCCGTGCAGCGGGGGCTCTTCGAGTTGGGCGATACGAAGCCGATCACCGGCATCGATGTCGGTGTCGTTCTGTAGCACGTCGAGCAGCTGTTCTGTGTCTTCCGGAACAGCGAACGAGTCATCCGCAGCGATCGGCACCGAGTTGAAGTTACCGATCTTGATGCAGTACGAGACTGCAGTGACCTCGTCTTCAGTGGAGGGACCTTCCCGCTCGAAGCGCAGCGTTGTGTAGCCCAGATCCGGGGCGCGGAAGCGGAAGACGTAGGTACCCGTGAGGAGTGCGTTGCCGTTGGAGTCGATGTCGGAATAGAACTCGCGATCGTCTTCGGGCGCCAGGACCGGCTCGGCAACGGCCTCCGGGGTGAGTCCGGAGTTCTCCGTCAAGACCCAGCGCACGGAGTCGGGATGGGTTGGCTCGGTGCCACGCAGCTGGACGACGACGAGCCCTTCCCGTAGGACACGCTCGAGATCGCCGCTTGCCGGCAGAGACAGGCCCAGAACCTCGTCGGCGTGAACGAATTGCGTCAACTCGAACGCGCTAGAGCCTGCGACCCGCTTTACCGGCCCGATGTCGGGTGCGAGCCACGCATACTCCGGCTCGCGTGCCCACCACTGGTAGTCCGGATATTCCTCGATCCCATCATAGACTTCCGTCTTCCATGCCTGCGTGAACACGCTGGTGTACCCGCCGAGCAGGCTGTCGACGATGCTCGATATCCCAACCGTCTCGCGGTCGTGGATCACCCGAAGCAGGACCACTTCGGAAGCGACAGCGCAGTCGCCCTCTCCGCCGACCTTCAGAAGGCTGCGATCCCCGCCACATCCTCGGGTGCGCTCCCACAGCGCGACGTCCCCGGTGGCTTCCGAGAAGCGCGGCACGTTGTACACCCAATACGTGTCACGGATGAGGGGATACCGAAGGGCGACGAATCCGGGAAACTCGCGGTCGTGATCCTGAAGGACCTCGCTGAACTGGAACAGGCCGTCGACGCTTCGATGCACGTAGATCGTCTTCCCGCGTTCCGGATGCTTCGTCGTTCGAACGGCGAAACACTCCCAAGCGGTTCCGGTCGCCCGGTCGACGCAGTAGACGTTTGCCAGAACCTCCGTGATGAGCAGCGACACCGGATGAACCTCCGGGTTGAAGTCAATAGTAGCATTCCGATAGACCCATCGGGCTCCGGCGAACATGGGCCACGGGTCGAACTCGGAGGGCTCCGCGTGCGGAATGAACCTCGAGACAACGACCAGTTCGTCCTCGCCGCCTCCGTTGAAGATGCCTCCACCCTGGAGAAAGGCCATGCATCCCGAAACCAAAAGCAGCAGGCCTATGCCAAGTGACGCAAGCACTTTTCGCATGTTTTCGCTCCCATCTCCTCCGGCGACTTGACGAGAGCCCGGAGGGGTCTGCCCTCTCCCCGCGATTCGTGTCAGCGGATTTCCATGAGGTGTCTGCTCGGGGCGAAGATCTCGTACAGCGACAGTGCCGCGAAGCCGTACGAGAGGGGGGGCAGCCCTTCTCGGTTGCTGACGTAGGCGGCGACGCCGGCGAGCAAGGCGAGGCCGGCTCGCTCGAATCGCTCGATCTCGCGAGCCCGATCCGACCGAGGATCGAGGATGACGTTCCTATCGATCGACCGGATCACGATATCGTCGAATGCGGCCCAAGCGCCCGGCTCGTTGTACGACTTCACGAGAACACCCACCTGTCCGCTGACGAAGGAGATCTCCTCTTCGTCCAGGATCTTGTGGCCGTTCAGATACGCGACGGCGCGATTGCCGGGTAGGACCACACGCAGTGTGTTTCGCTCTCCGACGCGCAGCGATCCCGCCCGCTCCCACGAACTCATCGGCTCGAGCGTGCCGTCGACCATCCGAGTGAGTCTGACGTAACCGTCCGTGCGGATTTCGATCGAGGCGTAGTTCTCCGGGTCCTGATACCGGAAGACCAGCCCGCACGAATGATCCGAGCTGCTCGAGGAGCGCGGAATGACATCCAAGTCGACGACGTATCGTGAGAACTCGGACTCGAACGTCTGAATGATCGTCTGCCCTTCATGCTCGACCAGGATCCCGAGCTGCTCGTCGATGGCCCGAACGTATCCCGCCTGTCCCTCCCAGTCCCAACGGACGCAACCCACCGGGAAGGACTCCTCGAATGCAACCGGGAAGGATGTCACCAGATGCCGAACTGCTGTGTTGGGGATCGGATTCACTCGGGTCTGGACGCCGAACGAGACGAGCACGTTCCCCACCGGTGATCCGCTGACGTCGGTGAAGCTCGGCGTGGCCTCGGTCCAGATGATCCCATACTCCAGTGAAGCCCAGACTGGACCGATTCGGATCCCGCCGCCTGCAGCGATCTGCGTCGACACGAGCATTGCTCCGATCTCCTCGTTACAGAGAGCGGCGGCGGCCCATTGCAGGCGCGATACGCTGGCCGAGATGAAGGCGGGCCCGGTGGAGGAGATCCTCCAGCCGACTTCGTGGAGGATGGCTCCAAGAGAGAGGACGCTCCCTTCGGGCACGCCGAAGCTGTCCTGGACGCACATGTAGCCGGTTCGGTTCGGATCGACGGCATACCATAACGTGCTTGAGAGTAACCCAGAGGTGAATGAGAGACTGGGGCCGAAGGTGTACGCGGGACCGACGCCGAGCTCAAGCGCTTCGCTCGGGTAGCCGAACCACGGGTGGATCATTGCGCCCACGTGGACGTCGGCTGACCATGCCGCAAATGATCCCGCCAGGATGATCAGGCTGCCGAGCACCCATCCGAGACAGATCGAACGATTCACTTCTCCTCCCTCCCTAGCTAGTCATCGGTGTCGCTTCCCTGCGGCTATCCTTCGCCCAAGCAGGGCTCCGGCGTCTGCGGGGAAAACCTCACGCGAATCGTATCCGTACTTGTGTTCCCTTCTTCATCCGCTGCTGTCAGGACGACCACCGCTTCGCTGCCCGGCGCCGCATCCGGGCAAAACAGAAGCATGGGATTCCGAACAGAGCTGTCGGACAGTGTCGCGCAGCCCTGCGTGATGCGCCAAGAGATATTTGCAATCCTTCCATCCTCATCGTAGACGTCGCCTTCCAGCCGGACGCTTCGAACGTCGGTGAGAAGGCACGTGGGGCCGGCATCGACCCGCGGTGGATGCTTGGCGGCAACGACTAGGATGATGCGGGTATCTCGGCTCGTGAGCCCGCACGTGTCCTCGGCGACGAGCGCCACCTCGATCTCGCGGAGCGATTCGCCGGGCTCGAGAAGCGGGGCGGTGAATACCGTGCAGAGGCTTCGTGAATCGTCGAATTGCCCTGCGCTGCTCTGCCAGAGATGCCTTCGCAGATTGCTGTCCGGGTCCGATACCCGACCAGAGAGGCGCACGCGCTCGCCCTCGGTCACGATCAGCTTGTAGTAGGGAACGCACTCCGGTTCAGGGCGGTCCTGCACGGTGATCACGGCGCTGCTCGATGCGGACGCTCCGTGTCGATCCGTCACGGTGAGGGTCACGACGACATCCCGAGAGCTCTCACACTCCAGAAGAGGAGACGTGTAGAACGGGTGCAGCGCGCAGGGGTTGTCGAAGTGACCACTGGTGGCGGTCCAGTGGTAGGAGACAGGATCACCATCAGGGTCAGATCCTTTACAGGTCAGCTGGACGATGCTGCTTTCGGGCATGGTGAAGCTCTCGCCGGCGTCCGCGTAGGGGGGATGGTTGACGTTGGTGATGCTAGCGATCACCGAGTCGGAGGTCGAGGCACCGTGTGCGTCGATTACGGTGAGGGTCAACGTGACGCTTCGCGCGGCTTCGCAGTCGAGCATCGGCGCCGTGAACTGAGGATGAAGCAGGGTCGGATCGTCGAAGTGACCGCTGCTGGCGGTCCAGCAGTAGGAGACGGGATCGCCGTCGGGGTCGGACCCGTCGCAGGTCAGTCCAACCGACGCCCCCTCCTGGACGGTGATGTCACTGCCGGCGTCGGCGTACGGTGCGTGGTTGAGGTTGGTGACGCAGGCGATCACCGAGTCGGAGGTCGAGGCACCGTGTGCGTCGATTACGGTGAGGGTCAACGTGACGCTTCGCGCGGCTTCGCAGTCGAGCATCGGCGCCGTGAACTGAGGATGAAGCAGGGTCGGATCGTCGAAGTGACCGCTGCTGGCGGTCCAGCAGTAGGAGACGGGATCGCCGTCGGGGTCGGACCCGTCGCAGGTCAGTCCAACCGACGCCCCCTCCTGGACGGTGATGTCACTGCCGGCGTCGGCGTACGGTGCGTGGTTGAGGTTGGTGACGCAGGCGATCACCGAGTCGGAGGTCGAGGCACCGTGTGCGTCGGTCACCGTTAGGGTCAAGGTGACGTTCCGGGAAGCCTCGCAGTCGAGTAACGGTGCGGTGTAGACCGGGTGGAGTAGGCACGGATCGTCGAAGTGACCGCCGGTGGCGGTCCAGTGGTAGGAGACGGGATCGCCGTCGGGGTCGGACCCGTCGCAGGTCAGTCCAACCGACGCCCCCTCCTGGACGGTGATGTCACTGCCGGCGTCGGCGTACGGTGCGTGGTTGAGGTTGGTGACGCAGGCGATCACCGAGTCGGAGGTCGAGGCACCGTGTGCGTCGGTCACCGTTAGGGTCAAGGTGACGTTCCGGGAAGCCTCGCAGTCGAGTAACGGTGCGGTGTAGACCGGGTGGAGTAGGCACGGATCGTCGAAGTGACCGCCGGTGGCGGTCCAGTGGTAGGAGACGGGATCGCCGTCGGGGTCGGACCCGTCGCAGGTCAGTCCAACCGACGCCCCCTCCTGGACGGTGATGTCACTGCCGGCGTCGGCGTACGGTGCGCAGTTCGGTGTGGTCTGGACCGGCTGACAGACGCGGGTCGCTTCGTATCCGACGACGCTGACCCCATCGAATGCGGACACCGCATTGCACTCCGGGGCGGGTCCCAGTTCCTCGCAAACGTGTACAAGCAACGAATCGGCGGCGCTCAGCCCGGTCTCCGACGTTGCGGTCAGCGTCAACTCGACGATCTCGGGACCACCGCACAGGCTCGGCGCAGTGTAGATCGTCGCCGGATCGGTTAGATCGTTAAACCAGCCACGGTCATCCTGTGCCGTCCACAGAACCGAGGCAGGGCCGCCGTTCGGGTCGCTGGCGCGTCCCTCCAGCCTGAGTTCGCACAACTCCTGGACATTCGCATCCGGCCCTGCCTCCACCTGCGGGGGAACGGGGATCGGCACATCCTGCGGCAGGAAGAACATCGCGGCTGCGCCGATCAGTAGGACACCGAACACCAACAGCCAATTCTCACCAGACATCTTCGCACCTCCTCGACCTTGGTACCAAACGCGGGTGGCGGATCTCCACCGGATTGGCGCAATGTACCATGCCGCTGCTCATCCGGGCAAGTGCATCACAGCCATCACGCGAAGAGCTGATCCCACTGAGTGCATCAGGCTTGCTCCGGAAATGCTTGCTTTGCCAAGCGGAAGTGTCCCGATGGCGCCCATAGCTAGAGCGCATCAAACAGCACGGATTCGAGAGTCCCTGCGGATCCCAGCAGCAGGATGTCGATGAGGCCGTTCCCGTCCACGTCGCACACCTTGAGCACGACCGGATCGATCCCCAGAGGCACATGGAGCGACGTCTGAAGTGGCTTGCCATCATCGCTGAGATGACACACGAGCTGCTGCGCCTCGATTGAGATCACATCAGGGATTCCGTCGCAGTTGAGGTCGGCCGCTCGAATCCGGCGCTGATGCTGAAGCGGGGGGAGCGGGATGGCTTCGTCGGCTTCCGTCCAACCGAGGACGGTCTCGTACCACTCCTCGATCGTCGATGCCGAGTTGACTTTGTACTCTCCGAGCAAGGTTAGACCACCGCCCGTCAGTCGATACGCCTCGGCGACGTCGAACTCTTCGCTCACCACTGCGATGGTGTTGGAGAATTCGTCCCCACCGAGTGTGACGATCTGCATCGGGCTCTTCACGATGCGCGTTGGGAGATCCGACGACACCAGAGGATGGAACAGCGCAATCGAACCCTCCGTACTGACGAGCGCCAGGTTGTTGTCCAGTGGATCTCCGACGCACGCGGCCGCGGCCGGTCGGAACGGCAGGTCGAAGCTCGGTCCGTCCACAAACAGGCCGTTGCCAATGCCTTCGAACCCGTATCCTGTGCTCACTCGGTGGTTCAGCGCGAGCAGATCGACGACACCGTCTTGATCGAAGTCGCACGGGACGACATCGTTGAGCTGGATGAACCTCAAGAGCTCCGATTGTACGGTGGATGTCGCGATCGAACATGCCTCTGCCGGCTCCGATACCTCTTTGACAGCAGGTGGCTCGGCAGGCGCCGCCGCCCCCGGCGGCGTCACGGGTGGAGACTCGTCCGAGGATTCAGCGGTATCGCCTTCGGCGTTAGGCTCCTCAGAAGGTTTCGCCGCAGCCTCACCAGGCGTGAAGGGAGAGGAGGCGCCTTCGTGGGCCTCCTCTCCGGGCGTGTTCGCTACATTGTCGCTCTCTGGACTCGGACGCTCTTCGTCTAAGTCTGCCTGCTCCTGCCCCTCCTCGGTGTCGGAGGGGGGGATCAGTTTCCCGACTCATCCTCCTCGTCGCCGATTACCGCTTCCGGTGGTTCGTTGTCGTCGCAGTCGTCCTTGCACGGCGCCGGGCAGTTGTCGTTCTCGCCTGTGACGTTCTCGATCTCCCAGTGCTTCAGCTGCGGCGGCGCTCCTTTGGGTCCTGCAGGATGGAACCCGCACGCGACATCGAAGATCACTTCGATGCACGACGGGTTCTGGGCGCACAGTTCCTCGTCGGTCGACTGGAGCGCAACGGCCAGGTCCATCTTGCCGTTGTAGTCGAAGTCGGCCGCGGCGAGGGCGATCGGGAAGTGGCCGCATTGCAGTTCATACTTGAAGAGGACGAAGTTGATCGTTGCGCGCTTCTGATCCGGAACGCAGTACTTGTCGACGCTGGCTCGCCTGTCTACCGCGAGGGTATCGACTTTCGTGAGGAAGACGGTGATCGTCGCGCTTCCCCAGTTGGCAACGACGAAGTCGTCGAAGCCGTTCCCGTCGGCGTCCAGAGCCTCCACGGCCACCGAATTGAACCCCCAGGTCCGCATCGGCCTCCCTGTGGGGACGAAGCCGACCGCACCGGCCGTCGCCAACGTGTTCAGGAAGACCTGAGCGTACCCGTCCTGGAGACCGAAGCCTCGATTGGGAGGATTCGATCCGACAACGACGAGGTCCAGCAGACCGTCCCCGTTGAAGTCGCCCGCGGCGATGGCGGTCGGGGTTGCGATATCCAGCCCCGTGACCGGAGCGCCTGCGGTGAACGAAAGCCCGGCGCCGTACCGATTGTTGTAGAAGACGATGATCCGTCCGTTGTTGAGGAGTACCGCGAAGTCGAGCCAGGCATCCTGGTTAAAGTCGCCCTGGACGGCCGCTACCGGCACAGCGGAGAGGGGTGCTGCCACGGGATTGGGGAAGACGACCGCATCATCAAGCAGCAGAATCAGGTCGACGGTGAGGTCATGGTTGAAGTCGTCCGAGATGAAGCCGACCGTGTTCGCGGGGATCGCGCGGATCTCCATCGCCGCGCCCGCTGTGGGCGACGCGGTCCCCAGGGCCGGCACGCCGACGGTCTCGTAAAGGACGTACAGGCCGCTGACCGCGGGCTCGAGCTGTGACCCGTTGTCAAAACGAACCGGGCCGGACGTGGGGACGTACGTCCCCGGCGCATTGAACACCCCCGGACCGGCAATTGCCAAGTTAGTTAGGAAGTGAACCTGGCCCGTCGCGGAGCAGAGGACCGCCAGATCCATCCAGCCATTGCCGTTCATATCGGCGGCGAGGATGTCCGTCGGTAGCACGCAGGTCTGGTAGCAGGCCCAGCTCCTCGGCTTCAGACCGGGAGCCGGGTCGCCGTACGGAGCGACGGGGGCCGCCACGACCAGCCCAGAGACCAAGACTAGACAGATACAGCCAGCCAGCAACAGAGAGCGCCTCATTTACACCATCTCCTTGGCAGCTAAATTGCGGGCATAGGTTCGGACCAGCCCAGAACCCAACCCACGGATCAGTATATGTTGGAATTGCATGGCGGTCTGTAATCCTCATAACATTGTCACTATTGAGCCGAGAATTGGCACGTGCGATTCTGGCAGGGTAGAGGCGTTCCGCATAGCGTGGAAGTACCACACCTGAACCCTGGATGCGGGCGCACCCACACGGGAAGCAAGTTTGTCACGTGTGGGACCGAGCCAGACAGAACTGGATTGGAGATGGGGAAACGCTTGCGTTGCTCCATCTTCGTGATCTGAAGGAAGTGGCGTCGCCGGACTGGGTGTTATTGCAGAGCAGTTCCGAGTTGAATAGATGATCTGCTCCGCCCTGCTGGAGGACGGAGCAGATCGTTCGGATCGACCGATAGGTTCCTCGGACCGATCGGCTACGGATCGGCCTTCACCGTCGGAGGCTGGTTGATGTTCTCGACGTGAACGAGGATCGAATCGGTCGCGGTCAGGCCGCACGGATCCGTCACGGTCAGCGTGACGATCACGTCCATCCCGTCGCAGCCGTCCGTCGCCGGCGCGGTGTAGAGCGTCGTGGCCGCACCGAGATCGGCGAAGACGCCCGCGGTCGCGCTCCACGAGTAGGTGAGCGCGTCCCCGTTCGGATCGCTGACCCGAGGGCAGAGAAGGACGGAGTCGCACTCGAGGATGCAGAGGTCGGGGCCGAGGTCGACGGTCGGCGCCGCGTTGACGTCGTTGACGTGCACCGTCACCAAGTCGCTCGCCGAGAGCCCGCAAGGATCGGTGACCGTGAGGGTGACGACCAACGACTCGCCGTTGCAGCAAGCCGTCATCGGGACCCTCAGCGTCGGGCACGCCGCGTACGGGCTGTCGAGCGTCCCCTTCGTCGTGGTCCAGCAGTACTTGAGCGCATCGCCGTCGGGGTCGGACACGACCGGGGTCAGCTGGATGACTGTTCCCTCGTCGACGTCGAAGTCCGGGCCGAGGTCCGCGGCCGGGGCCGTGTTGACGTTTCGCACGTGGATAAGGACCGTGTCGCAGGCCGAAGCGCCGCACGGATCGGTGACCGATAGGGTCGCGAGGACGTCGACGCCGTCGCAGGCGTCGATCATCGGCGCGACGAAGACGGCCCGGAGTACGTACGGGTCCTCGAACGAACCGAGACGGCCCTTCACCGACCACTCCACCATCAGCCCTTCACAATCCGGGTCGTACGCGCTCGCGCCGAGGGCGATCGACGTCCCTTCGTCGATGCAGATCGGCTCGCCCGCGCTCGCGGTCGGCGGGTGGTTCACGTTCCGGACGTGGAGGACGAACGAGTCGCTCGCCGAGGCGCCGCAGCTGTCGACGGCCGTCAGGACGACCTCGACGTCGAGGTCCTCACACCCGCTGATCATCGGCGCGGTGTAGACCGGGTGGAGCGAGGTCGGATCGTCGAACGACCCCGCGCTCGCCTGCCATGCGGACGTGACCACGTTGCAGTCCGCGTCGCTGACCGCTCCGTGCAACTGAATCGACTCGCCCTCGTTCAGCGTCTTGAACGCGGACGGAACCGGGCAGGCCGGCTCGGGAGCGGGGGGTGCGGGACACGGAGGCGGGCACAGCGGCTGGGCCGGTGCCGGCGGACACTCGACGATCGGAGGGCACAAGGTCTCGCAGACCGGGCATCGGTCGTAGGCGCATTCGATGACCGTTCCTTCGAGCAGCGTGTCGGCGCCGTCGGCGGAGTAGAGCACGTTGTGGCCTCGGCCGCCGAGGAGGGTGTCGATTCCCGGGCCGCCGTCGAGCACGTCGTCGCCGAGGTCGCCCTCGAGCGAGTCGTTCCCCGGGCCGCCGCAGAGGAGATCGTCGCTCGGTCCGCCGAAGAGCAGGTCGGCTCCGTCGCCCCCGTCGAGGAGGTCGTTTCCGTTCCCGCCTTCCAGGAGGTCGCTCCCCGGGCCGCCGAACAGGACGTCGTTTCCGTCGAGACCGATCAGGAAATCGTCTCCGCCCAGTCCGAGGATCAGATCCCCCTCGGAGGTGCCGTAGAGGACGTCGTTCCCGTCGGTCCCGTAGATCACGTTCGTCACGCCGAGGCAGGCGAACTGGGACGGGATCATGTCGCGCGGCTCGACCGGCGCCAGGTCAAGCTTCTCGATGACGGCGTACAGCGCCTCGAGGAGTCCGGCGGCCTCTTGAATGCTCCAGTAGTCTCCGCCGGTGGCGGCGGCGATGGCGCGCAACGTTTGGCTCGCCTCGTCTTCCACGTCCAGGCCGAGGACGTGAATGGCGATCGGCGGATCGAGCGTGGCGATCGTGTCGGCCACGATGTCCTGCGCGCCGCCGCAGTTCCCCTCCCCGTCGCTCAGCAGGATGATCGTGCCTCCCTCGCCGGTCGCCGAGATGGCGTTGGCGGCCTCGGCCAGGGAGTCGGCCAGCGGCGTCTTCCCTTGCGATGTGATCTGCCCGATGGCGGAGATCATCCGATCTCGGATGACGTCATCGAGGGCCGCGATCGGGAAGAGCATCTCGATGTCCTGACAGCTCTCCACTTCGTTCTTGTAGTTGATTCGGTGCCCGTAGATCAGCAGCCCGATGTTCTCCCCCACGGGCATGCCGCCGAGCAATTCGACCAACGCGTCCCTGGCGGCATCGATCCTCGTCTTGACGGCGAGGAGCTTGTTCATGGAGTTCGATGCGTCGAGGACGAAGACGACGTTGTCCGGCATGGCGCTCGCGGCGACGGCAACAGAGCAAATCAACATCGCCGCGAGGCACAGGCTTCGGGTTCTCATTCCGTACCTCCTTGTCGATCGATCCAACTTCCGCGGAGATTCTAGCCGATGGGGACGGTCGGAATCTGTGATCTGGATTACAGATCCGCGGATTCAGTTACGGGGATTGGCGTCGAGCGCGCCGAGGAGCTCGCGCCGGCGACCGGTCGGGATCAGCCCGGCGAGCGCGCCGCCTCGGACCTTCCCGCAGCCGACGACGTCGCCGCGGAAGCAGAGCGCGACGTACCCTTCGGTCTGAACCTGCGGCGACGGGATCCGCTGCCCGAGGAGGACGCGACGGAGATCGTCCGCCCCGAGATCGACCCGCGAGGCGGTGATCCGAGGTCCCAACGCGATCAGGAACGTGCTCGTCGGCTTGAGGCCGCCCGCCTGGCGCCGGAGGGCACGAAGCCCCGGCGGCCGATCGGATTCGATCCCCGGAGGCGGGAGGGATCGACAGGCCCAGATCTCCTCCCGGCGCTCGAAGAACGACAGTCCGTCGAGCGCGCCGCGAGGGACGCCGAACCGCTCGCCGAAGAGGCGGAGGGCCTCCTCTTTAGGGGCGCTCGAATCGGGCAACGAACCCACCTCCGCTGTCGAACCGATGGGGATAGACGCGGGCGCAGCCTCCCACCTCGGCGGGATACGTCTCCCCCTCCCACACCGTCAGGCCGGGCGCGGTGGCACCGGGGAGAGCGGGCGGCGTCAGGCGCGCCGGACGCGCTCGGAGGAGGTGGGCGACGACCGATTCGTTCTCCTCCGGCGCGAGCGTGCACGTCGAGTAGACGAGGACGCCCCCGGGCCGGAGAAGGTCGTACGCCCGGACGATCAGCCGTTTCTGGAGTCGAGCGAGTCGGGCGATCGTCCGCTCGGACGCGCCGGTCCGGAGCGACGGCTCCTTCCGGAGCGTCCCCTCGGCCGAGCAGGGCGCGTCGACGAGGATCCGGTCGAACCGAGCCCGCAACGGGAAGTCCTCCCCGCGGTAGGCGGTGATCGTCGCGTTGAGAACTCCGAGCCGGTTGACGTTGGCGAGCAGCCCCTGCTGGCGTCGGCCGCTCGGTTCGTTGAGAACGAGCGGCCCGTCGCCCGCCATCCGCGCGGCGACGTGCGTCGACTTCCCTCCCGGAGCCGCGCACAGATCGAGGACCGCCTCCCCCGGTTGCGGGTCGAGGGCGATCACCGGGAGGGTCTGAACGGCCTCCTGAACGTAGAGTAGTCCGAGCCAGTGTTCGATCGTGTTCCCCACCGGGCGATCGACCTCGAGCA
This sequence comes from uncultured Thermotogae bacterium, assembly GCA_964466035.1. Lineage (GTDB taxonomy): Bacteria > Bipolaricaulota > Bipolaricaulia > UBA7950 > UBA9294 > JANQEA01. The sequence continues at coordinate 54,287 of CAYXLR010000010.1, read as the reverse complement.
GGGTCGGTTCCCACGGCAGCCGCGACGCCGAGATTCCCTGCCGGAGGAGCCGACCGCGCAGCGCCTCGGGCGAGATCCTGAGGGTGTTCGCGCGGGCGACCGTCGGGAGGGGGCGCCGGCAGGCGTCGACGAACCGATCCCACTCCGGGACGATCGATCGGTAGCGGGACAGGACGTCGACGTGCGATGGATCTCTAGCCGATCGCATGGAGGAACTCGTTGTGCAGCCGTCCGTTCGACGCCACGACGCCCGCCCGGGGATCCCGAACCGGCGCGCCGCGAAGATCGGTCGTCCGCCCGCCCGCCTCCTCGACGAGGAGACCGCCGGCCGCGACGTCCCACGCGTGGAGTGACAGGTACCAGACTGCGTCGAAACGGCCCGCGGCGACGTACGCGAGGTCGAGGGACGCCGAGCCGAGCGTCCGCAACACGCCGGCCCGGGAGAGGAGCGGCGGCAGCTGTTCGACCATCTCGGCTCTCCGGTCCGGATCGAACGACAGCCCGACGCCGAGGGCGGCGCCGTCGAGCCGGTCCTGCGCGCTCACGCCGATTCGCTCTCCGTTGACGTACGCGCCGCCGCCGCGGCGCGCGGTGAACGTCTCGTTCCGGATCGGGTCGTGCACACAGCCGAGGACCACTTCGTCTCCGTCCGCGAGGGCGATCGAGACGGCGAAGTGGGGGATCCCGGCGAGGAAGTTGTTCGTCCCGTCCAGCGGATCGATGATCCACCGTCGTCCCGACGTCCCTTCCGTCGGGGCCGATTCCTCGGTGGCGAGACCGTCGCCGGGGTGCTCGGCCGTGAGGACACGGACGATCGCGTCTTCCGCGCGGCGATCGCAGACCGTGACCGGATCGTTCGGATGCCCCTTCGGGCGAGCGCGCTTGTCCGGGGACGAGAAGCATCGAACGAGGACGTCTCCGGCGCGTCGGGCCGCCTCGACGGCGCTCCGAAGGGCTCGATCGGGGCCCGCGGGGGTCATCCTGTGTCGAGAAGAGGAAGCGGAGCCATCCGGGCTACCCGTCGCGCTGCCAGTAGACGCGGACCAGCTGGGCGTCGTCGGCGTGCTTGATCGAGAGCGAACCCTTGCACGCGCTCTCGATCGCCTTTCCGATGCGGAGCGCCAGATGGCTGTTCGTGGTGGCGATCTCCGTTGCGTCCTTGTTCTCTTCGATCCACATGATCCGTTGCAGGGGGCGGTGAGAGGCGGCTGCGGAGGCCTGATTCCTGGCGATGTTGAAGATCTCGTCGCGGTGCTTGTCGAGATACTCCCCGGACAGGAAGAGGAGCCCGGCCGGGAGCCGGTCGATCTCCCTCCGACAGGCCGGGCAGTGGCTGCTGTGGACGGGTTTCTCCGGTTCGGGGGAATCGCCGTTCTTCTGCCAGCGCCCGTTCCGATAGACGAGGCTGCACCGAGGACAGAGGGTCGGTTCGGGGAACTTCCGGTCCTCGTGATAGGGATTCGAGCTTCTTCCGCCGATACGTCCGCGCTTCTCGCCTTCTGTCATTCCCATCCCTCCGTTGCGTGGTCTTCGCGCGCGCTGCGACTAACGAAAAGGGGACAACGAACGTCGCGTTGCCCCGTGCCCGCCGGTCGCTCGTACCTCAGGCTGCTTTTTCGGCCAAGAGCTTCTCGAGGTAGGCAATCGCCTCACCGACGGTGGAAATCTGCTCGGCCTGTTCATCGGAGATCTCTATTCCGAATTCGTCTTCGAACTCCATGATCAGTTCGACCGTGTCGAGAGAATCGGCGCCCAAGTCCTCGACGAAGGAGGACTCGTCGGTGACCTCCTCCGGGTCGACCATCAGCTGGTCGCAGATGATCGTTTTGATCTTGTCCGATATGTCGCTCATGCTCGATGAACCTCCCTATTATTGCCTTGTTCAGGGATGCATTCCCCCGTTCACTCCGATCTCTTGACCAGTTATATAGGAAGCCCGATCCGAAAGCAAGAAGGCGACGACCTCCGCGACTTCCTCGACCGAACCGGCCCGCCCGAGCGGCACGCGATCCAGATAGGAAGCGCGGATCTCGTCGTGCAGGACGGCGGTCATCTCGGTGTCGATGAACCCCGGAGCGACCGAGTTGACGCGGATCCCGCGCCCCCCGACCTCCTTGGCGACGGAACGGCAGAGGGCGACGATCCCGGCCTTGGAGGCGGCGTAGTTGGCCTGCCCCGCGTTGCCGGTCTGGCCGACGAGGGAGGAGAGGGCAACGATCGAGCCGGACCGGCGCTTCACCATGTGCCGAAGGACGGCGCGGATGCAGTGGAACGTCCCGGTCAGGTTGACCTCGAGGACGCGCTCCCACTCCTCGACCGACATCCGCAGGGTCAGCTGATCGGCGGTGATCCCCGCGTTGCAGACGAGGTGATCGATCCGTCCGAACTCCTCGATCGCGGCTTGGAAGACGGACTGCACCCGCTCCGCGTCGGTGACGTCGGCGCGCCGGAAGTGGAATCCGGGAAGCCTCTCCTCGGTCGACGCCCCGAGCGCCTCGTCGCGCCCGATGCCGACGACGGTCGCCCCGCCGCGGCAGAGCCGCTCGGAGATCGAGCGCCCGATCCCGCGTGTCGCGCCGGTGACGATGCCCACGTGCTCGCTAAAGTCGCTCATCGATCGCCTCCTCGTAGGTCATGAAGCGGATCCGCGTCCCCATCCGGGCGCCGAGTTTCGTCAGGACGTCGCCGGCGCCGACTTCGACGGCCGTCGCTACACCGAGCTCCTCCAACCGGCGGATCGCGTCGAACCAGCGGACGCGGGCCGTGATCTGCCGACACAGGATCTCGCGCAGCGCCTCGGGGTCGCGTTCGACGGTCGCGGTGACGCTGGAGACGATTGGAACCTCCGGCGGGGCGAAGTCGAGCCGCCGGAGGTACGGCTCGAGCTCGTTCTGGGCCGGGGCCATCAGCGGAGAGTGAAACGGACCGGAGACCCGAAGCGGGATGCTCCGGCCGCCGACCTCCTCGGCCCGGCGGCTCAACGCCTCGACCGACGCCGGCTCGCCGGAGACGACGATCTGCGTCGGGCCGTTGTGGTTGGCGACGCAAACGCCGGGGCCGACCTCGTCGCACAGGGATTCGACCGCGTCGAGATCGAGCTTGAGGATCGCCGCCATCGCTCCGTCGATCCCGCGCATCGTCCGGCCGCGCTCGATCACCGCTCCGAGCCCGTCGAGCGGTCGCAGCACGCCGGAGCTGACCAGGGCGCCGTACTCGCCGAGGCTGTGGCCGGCGACGACGTCGGGGCGCCACCCGGCCGCGCGAAGGGCCTCCTCGCGGGCGATGCTGTCGATGAACAGGGCCGGTTGGGCGTTCTCCGTCCGACCGAGCGCGTCGGACTTCCCTTCGGAGATCCACTTCCGAAGGGGCAGGCCGCGCTCTTCCGCTAGGTCGAAGAGGGAGTCGGCCCGATCGGACGGCGCCGCCGCCTTGGGGATCCTCCCCTGCCCGGGGAACAGAAAGGCGACCGAACCGCTCATCTCAAACCGTCCTTCGGATCAGATTCGCACGACGACAGCACCGTAGGTCACCCCGGCGCCGAACGCGGTCATCACGACGACGTTCCCGCGACGGATCGTACCGTCGCGGAGCGCTTCGTCCAAGGCGATCGGGATCGACGCCGCGGAGGTGTTCGCGACGCGGTCGAGGTTGGTGATGACGCGCTCGGGCGCGACGTCGAGCCGGCGGATCAGGGCGTCGATGATCCGGACGTTCGCTTGGTGCGGGATGATCCAATCGACGTCGTCCATGTCGAGGCCGGCGGCGCGGAGGGCATCGAGCGTCGCTTTCTCCATCATCGGCGCGGCGTTGCGAAACACGCCGGAGCCCTCCATCTTCACGAAGTGCTCCCGTTCTGCGACCGACTCCGCGGTTGCGGGCGTCCGGGTTCCGCCGCCGGGCATGTGGAGGAGGAGCGACTTCTCGGCGTCGCCGTAGAGGGCCGCGCCGAGGACCCCCTCGTCGTCGTCCCCCGGCTCGAGGAGCGTCGCGGCGGCGCCGTCTCCGAACAACACGCAGGTCTGCCGGTCGGTCCAATCGGTGACCCGGGAGAGCGCCTCGGCGCCGATCAGAAGGACGCGCCGATAGAGCCGCGCCCGAATCAGGCCGTCGGCGACGGAGAGGCCGTAGATGAACCCGCTGCAGCCGGCCTTCAGGTCGAAGAACGGCGCATCGACGAGCCCGAGCCCCTCGGCGATGAACGGCGCCGAACCGGGACAGATCATGTCGGGGAAGTTCGTCGCGACGAGCAGAAGGTCGACGTCCTCGGGCCGGACGCCGGCGTCTTCGAGCGCACGAGCGCCGGCGCGGACGCTCATGTCGGACGGGACTTCCCGTTCGTCGAGAACGTGACGTGTGCGGATCCCCGTTCGCTGGACGATCCACGCCTCGGAGGTGTCGACGATCCGCTCGAGATCGGCGTTGGTCAGCCGCTTCTCCGGCAGGTGGCTGCCGGTCCCGGCGATCCTAGCCCCCATGCTCTCTCCAACCGGACATCCCCCGGGAGAGGCGTTCGATCAGCCCGACTTCGACCTCGCGGCGGGCGACCTCGATGGCGCTTCCGATGGCGACGGCGTCCGATCGGCCGTGGGCGATGACCACGACGCCGTCGACGCCGAGGAGAGGGGCACCACCGCGCTTCCGGTAGGAGAGCGCCCGCTTGACCCGGGAGAACGATCCGCTCATCAGGAGAGCACCGACCATCGCGAGCACCCGCCCTCGGATCGTCCGCTTCAGGAGGCTCGTGACCGCGGAGATGCCTCCCTCGACCGCCTTGAGGAAGACGTTCCCCACGAACCCGTCGCAGACGACGACGTCGACCGGCCGGTCGATCAGGAGGTGATGCGCCTCGACGTTCCCGGCGAACGCCAGGGGGCCCGCTTCGAGCTGGGCGAACGTGTCCGCGATCAGCCGGTTCCCCTTTCCGCGCTCGGCGCCGATGTTCAGCAGCCCGGTCGTCGGTTCGTCGATTCCGAGGACGTCGCGGGCGTACGACGCGCCCATCAAGGCGAAGTGGACGAGCTGGTCCGGCATGCAATCGCTGTTCGCCCCGACGTCGATGACCAGGATGTCCTCGCCGGTGAGCGTCGGCAGCGCCGCCAGGATCCCTGGACGGGGGATCTCCGGGATCCGGCCGACGATGAAGACGGAGCCGGCGACGACGGCTCCCGTGTTTCCGGGCGAGACGAACGCGTCGACGTCGCCCTTCTTGAGCGCGTTGAGGCCGAGGACCAACGACGAGTCCTTCTTCTCGCGGACCGCCTTGACCGGAGCGTCCTCCATCCGGATCGTCTGCGTGCTCGGGAGGACGTCGAACTGCGCTCCGGGCCTCTCGCCGACGTCGGAGAGCGCGCGTTCGATCTCCAACGGGTCGCCGGCGAAGACGACGTCGATCGACCTTCTTCGTCCGATGGCGACGCCGCCTTTGACCAGCTCGTGGCTCGGGTGATCTCCACCCATCACATCCAGAAGGATTCGCATCGACGCCTACTTCCACCCGAAGGAATGGTGCCGAGGGCGGGACTTGAACCCGCACGGACGTTTGAAGTCCACATGGCCCTCAACCATGCGCGTCTGCCAATTCCGCCACCTCGGCGACACACGCTATGGTAGCGAACGCCCCAAGAGGGGTCAACCGAAGCCCGATGGCGAACGAGCAACGGCGAAACGCCTGACGCCATGCGCGGAACTTGCCTTCTGTAGCAAATCGGCCTATGATGAAGTCTAATGCTAGAGTGAAACGCTCCATCCCAAAGGGCGGAGGTGAAGGGATGAATGGCAGGGCATTCGCCGGCTTCGGTTTTTGTGGATTCTTGGTTCTTGTTTTCGTCTTCGCCGCGGGCCTGGCGGCCGTCTCCGGGCCCGCGACGTACTTCGGCGTCACGTTCCCCTACGGGGATCTGGCGTTCGCCGATCGGGTGGTCGACTACTTGGCAGCGAGCTGCGTCCGGGACGCCTACGACGATCCCGAAGAGGCGCTCGGGCCGCCCGACGCATGCCCTGCCGCGGGCTGCGAGGGGTGCAACGGCTGCGACACGAACGCCGTGGCGCTCGGGTTCCGCCTCAGTGTCGTCGACAGCCGCGGCTATCTGATCGTCGAGTTCGTCGACAACGTCCTGATCGATGTCGCCGGAGCTGATCTGTTCGTCTACATCACGAACGGCAAGCCCTGCCGCGTGGAGATCAGCTCCGACGGGTTCCACTGGATCTTCGTCGGGGAGGCGGTCGGCTATCCCGGCGCGATCGACATCGGGCCTTACGTCGGTTCGGGGGACGAGTTCCGCTTCGTCCGGATGACCGACGTTCCGGCCGACGAGGATCATTCCGATTGTCCGGGTTCGAGCATCGACGCGATCGGCGCGATGGGACCGGTCGTCGAGGCGGCCGCGGGGGAGGCGTTCGGAAGCCTCGAGCTGCAGCCGATTGGGGATCTGGCGTTCGCCTTCCAGCAGACGGCGAGCACCTTCTACATCATCCTCGACTCCTCGTCGAGCATGGGCGAAGTCATCGACGGCGAGGTCAAGCTCGACATCGCGAAAAGCGTGATCGTCGACCTGCTGAACGACCTCCCGACCGGGGCCCTGGTCGGCGTGAGGACCTTCGGAGGGCATTGCTCGAGCAACCTCCTCTCGCCGATCGCCCCGCTCGAACAGGCGCCGCTCCGGGCCGAGATCCTCAAGCTGACGCCGAGGGGCGCCACGCCGATCGCCCTCGCGCTCCAGGAGGCGCAGGAGGATCTGGCGGCCGTATCGGGGGAGAAGCTGATCCTTCTCGTCAGCGACGGGATCGAGACCTGCAAAGGGGATCCGGTTGCCGCGGCGGAGGAGCTCATCGGCTCCGGCCTGAATCTGCGGATCCACGTTGTCGGGTTCGACATCGGCCGGAACGTGCCGGCGCGCGATCAGCTGGTCGCGATCGCGAGGTCGACCGGCGGGCTCTACTTCGACGCCGAAAACAGCGAGGAACTGCGACAGGTCCTGAGCATCGTGGCGCCGTTCAGTTACACGGTCTACGACGAGGAGGAGAACGTCGTCTTCGAGGGGCGCATCGGGCAGGACGGTCCCTCGCTTCCTGCGGGGACCTACACCGTGGTCATCAACGCGACGCCGCCGATCACCCTGACCGGCGTCGTGGTGCGGGATCAGTCGACCACGTTGATTACGGTCGAGCAGGCCAACGGCGGATTTCGCGCCGAGGTGGGAAACTAGAGGCCGGCTTCGGTTCTCGGCTCAGAGGAGCGCCCCGCCGTGCACGCCGAGGACGCTTCCTGTGATGTGAGCGGCCTCGTCGGACGCGAGGAACGAGACGGCGGCCGCGATCTCCTCCGGTCGTGCGATTCGACCGAGCGGCACCCTCGACGCCGCGTTCGACGGCAGGTTGGCCCCCGTGTCGACGAAGCCGGGTGAGACTGCGTTGACGCGGATCCCGTAGGGGCCCTCGGTCTTCGCCAGCGTCTTCGTCAGGAGGACGACCCCCGCCTTGGCGACGGCGTACGGAAGGGTGTTCGGGGCCGCGCGTGATCTTTCCGCGTGCATCGAAGCGACGTTGACGATCCCTCCGCGCCCTCGGGCTCGCATCCCCGGAAGGGCCTCTCGGCAGCAGAGGAAGCCGCTCGTCAGATTGGCCGCCAGGATCCGGTTCCACTCGTCGAGGGCGGTTTCGAGGAACGGCTTCAGCAGGAAGGCGCCGGCGTTGTTGACCAACAGATCGATCGGCCCGTTCGCCGTCGCCTCTCCGATCAGCCGCACGACGTCCCGCTCCTCCGTGACGTCGGCCCGGATCAGCTCCGCCTCGGGACAGACGGACCGGACGTCCTCGAGAGCGCCGAACGCCCGATCCTCGTCGTGCGCGTAATTGAGGATCGGGACGTAGCCGTCGCGGGCGAGCCGCTCGGCGATGGCGCGGCCGATGTTTCGCGTGCTGCCGGTGATCAGGGCGCGCCGGGGGGCGGGCATCTTAGGAGGCGTGGCATTGGATCTGGTCGATGACGACGGACAGGTCGTCCTGCACGTGATGGAGGCTCTCCCGGAGCCTGCCCGGATCGACGCGCGCCAGCGGCACGAGGGGATCCTCGGCGAGCCGAGCCAAGTACGCGTCGATATCGGTGATGACGGTCGACAGGCAGGACAAGCCGGTCTCGTTGTCCGCTCCCTCGAAATGCTCGATGCTCTGGTGGAGCTGCCCGATTGCATCTCCGATGAGGGTCAGAAGGTCGACGGTGCCGCTCGGTTCGTTCACTCTGCTCTCCCTCTTTCGGTGCGATTATGCCTCATCCCGGAGCGTCCTAGTTGTCGGGGCCTCGTTCGAGGCTGTCTTTCATCTCGTCGAGGATTTTGTCCTTCAACCGGGAGACCTGGCGTTGGGACATCCCGAGCTCCTTGCCGACTTCCGATTGGCTCTTCCCCTCGAAGAAGAGCCCCTCGATCACCGATCGCTGGATCTCCGTCAGCTGATCGATCGCGACGAGGATCCTCATCCGGACGTCGAACGGGAGATCCTCCGAGCCCGTCATCAGATGCTCGACCGTTGGAGGCGCCGGGTTCGGATCGCTCCTCCGCCGCTGCTGATCGATCGAGACGTACGTCATCGTCTCCCGTCCCCGCAGCAGGGTGGCCAGCTGCTCTTCGGTCAGGTTGAGGCGCGACGCCAGCTCGGCCATGGTCGGGGGACGGCCCTCCTGCTGAAAGAACGCCTCCTCGGCCTCCTTGACGCGGCGGTTCATCGTCTGGACCCATTGGGGGATCCTGATGGTGGAGTGTTTGTCGCGGATGTAGTGGCGGATCTCGCCTTGGATCAGATAACTCGCGTAGGTGCTGAACCGGGTGTTGCGCGCCAGATCGAAGTTGGCCACCGCGTTGAGGAGTCCGATGTAGCCGGCCTGGATCAGATCGTCGAGCGGTTCACCGGAGCTGAGGAACTTCACGGCGACCGATTTCACCAACCCGACGTTGCGGCGGACGATCTCCTCCCGCAGTTCCGCCGAGTCGGAGAGGCTCCCCGCCTGTTGGAGAAGCCCGATCAGCTCCTCGTTCGACAGTGCCGCGAAGGGCGTTCCACCTGCTTCCTGCATCTCGTCCCTCACCCCCGCCTGTGGATGGGCGGTCGACTCCTCGGTGCGAGTCTACGTGTCGCGACGCCGGGTCCGGATGATCTGCGACCGCGAATTCTAGGACGTCTGCCACCACAACAGGAGGGCAAACAACACGGCGAAAAGGGTCAGCCGAAGGAGGCTGGAGCGAAAGGCGAGCGACGGGGCACGGGCGAGCGGAGACGGGCAGCCGCGGATGGTGCACTCACCGATCGCGTTTCGGAGTTCGAACTCCTGCGCGCGGCCGGCGCCGAGGACGACCTCGTCCCCGACGAAGACGACGGGCACCGCCGAGACCTCCACCTCGTAGGCCGTCGCCAGCTCCATCAACAGATCGAGCGCCTCCGGGTCGGTGACGTCGTACCGGACGATCGCCGACTCCGGCAGCTCGGAGGTGAGCCCCTCGAGGACCTCTTCGATCTGGGCGCAGCCGGGGCACCCCTCCTCAAAGAAGACGACGATCCAGGGCTCCTCGTCGGCCGCGACCGCCGGAAGCGCCGACAAAACGGTCAGTGCGACGACCGCGAGAAGCGCGTATCGGTGTCTCATGCTCACATCCACCCCGCGAAGACGGCGACGAGCATTCCCGCGCCGAGGAGGAACATGATAACCCCTGAGACCAGATGGAGCTTGCCGAGCCGCGCGGAGCGCCACCGCTCCGCCCGCGCCGTCGTGGTGAATCCGAAGTGAACGGCGAGCGTGATCGCGACCAGCGGGAGGACGAAGATCAGGTTGTACAGCAGGAGATACAGGATCCCCTCGGTGCGCGTCGTCGTCTTGCTCAGGAGGGCGAGGATGGCGATGTACGGCCCCGAGGAGCAGGGCAGCAGAAACAACGAGTCGAGGACGCCGACGAAGAACGCCCCGGGGACGCTGACCACCGACGCGGTCAGCCGCTTGACGGTCGGTCGCCAGCGCTGGGGAACCTCGATCGTGAACCACTTCCCGTAGGCGAAGTAATCCTTCATGTTCCACAGCCCGAGAAGGATCGCGAGGCACGACACCGCGAGGATGAATGGGCGTTGGATTCCGGCCGCCTGAATCGCGGAGAAGATGCCGATGCCCATCAGGAAGTACGAAACGTAGATCGCGAGGGTGAACGCGAAGCCGGCCTTCAACACGAGCGACTTGTGCCCCTTCCGTTCCACGACGAGGAGCGTCCCGAGGAGGAGGACGAGGACGGCGAACGTGCATGGGTTCACCGAATCGGCCGCCGCGGCGACGATCACCGCCGGGATCGTCAGCGTCTCGGCGAGGCCGCCCGTCGATGCCCCGTCGATCCGGGCGAGCGGCGACGGAGCGCCCGATTCGACGGCGAGCCCGATCGCCCGTTCGAGCGCGATGTTCTCGGAGCGACCGGACGGTGCGAACGGCGCCTCCTCCAGTCCGTAGAAGACGCCGCCGACGACGGCGACGTCGCCGACGAAGAGGATCGGGACGGCCCCTTCCTCGACGCCGTACGCCGCGAGGAGCTTCTGGAGGAGGTCGAGCGACTCTGCGTCGTGGATCTCGTGGTGGAGGATCTCCAGGTCCGGGTACCCGGGGCGAATCGACTCGATGAACGCCTCGGTTCGCTCGCAGTGGGAGCAGCCGTTCTCGTGGAAGAAGACGAGCGTCGTCGGCTCGGCGGCCGCTGCGAAGGCAGTCGCCGCGAGCAGAAAGAAGCACGCAAAGAAGGGCTTGACTCTCAACCGGAGCTCCGTTTCGCGGGTCGTCGGGTCACCGAGGTCACTCCGGGTCGGGCACGACGAACCGATCCGCAAACTGGCGGATCCACTCGTCCAGACCGCCGAGGAGGCTCCGCGCTTGGCTGAAGCCCGCGTTGAGCATCATCTGGGCGACCGCGTCGCTCTGCTCGCTGGCCTGATCGTAGACGATGGTCAAGACGCCCTTCGGCAGGTCGTCGAGCCGCAGCGAGATCTCGGTGTACGGAACGTTGATCGCGCCGAACAGATGGGAATCGCGGTACGCGCCCGGCTCCCGGAGATCGATCAGGAGGTAGACGAGGTACCGCAGCTCCGCGGCGTCCGTGCACCGCCGGTCCTCCTCCGGGCAGGCGAGCCGGCTCCGCCCTTCCCTTCCGGGCGCCTCGAACGGGTCGGCGGCGATCTCGAGGAAGAACGTCCCGTACCAGCGCGTCCACTCGTCCATCCCTCCGAGGGCGTAGTAAATGGTCGTGTACCCGAGGTCGGCGAGGTCGGCCGCCGCCTCCGGGCTCGCCGCTCCGTCCTGATCGATGAGGACGATGAGGGCGTCCGGCGGGAGGAGGTCGAGCGACTCGGCCAGCACCGCGAGCGGGACGTTGACCGCGCCGATCAAGTGCGCCTCCTCGTAGGCCGTCGGATCGCGCAGGTCGACGAGAAGGGTGAACAGGTAGTTCATGTCGCTGATGGAGACGTGATACGGTTGCGCGCGGATCACGTCGCCGGTGATGCGGAGGGTGAACCTCGGGCGATCCGACGACGACGAGTCGGCGTACTCGGGGTCGTTGCAGTAGACGTAGATCGACTTGCTGATCTTGCGGCCGCCGAATCCGGCCGTGTCGAGGAGGGCCTCGAGCTCGACCGATTCCCCGGGCGCGAGACGGTCGGTCGCCAGCTGGGTCGTCGTGCAGCCGCACGACGCCGAGACCCGGGCGATCTCCAGGATCTCGCTACCGGTGTTCTGGAGGGTGAATGCGTGCGTAACGGCGAACCCCTCCAACACCGAGCCGAAATCGTAGATCGGCTCCTCGGCGTGGATCTTCGGCGATCCGTACGCCGCTCCGGCGATCGCGAGACAGAAAACGATGATTGCAGGTAGAGCCTTCTTCATCACGGGTCCTCCCTCCGGTCGTCTTCGGGATATTGTACCGACAACTCCGCTTTCCTTCCTCCGCGCCGCGTTTCCTGTCGGACCATCTACCCGGACCGGCCGAGACGGTTGCATCTCGGGACGGGATCGCGAGCGCGGGATAGCGCATCGAACGATCCTTTGCGCGCGACAAAGGCGGCCCGTATCATCCCGCCCGAAGGAGTGACCTCATGCACGACGTCCGACTGAGTGGAGAAGACGTGCTCCGGAGGCAGCTTGAGCTGGCCGACGCGAACTACCACCGGCTGAAGGCGAAGGGGGTTCAGGCGATCAGCGTTCTCGGGGCGATCGGGAGCGGGAAGACGACCCTGATCGAGCGGCTGATCGACCGGCTCTCGGCCTCTGGGAAGACGGTCGGAACGATCGCCGCGGACTCCGCCGGGGACGACGATCATCGCCGGTTCGTCGCGCGAGGAGCACGATCGGTCAACTGGAACACCCAGGACGACTGCCATCTCGATGCGCACACGGTCGGTCACGCGATGGACCGGCTCCCGCTGGACGAGCTCGACTTCTTGTTCATCGAGAACGTCGGGAACCTGATCTGCCCGGCCGATTTTCCGCTCGGCGTCGACCGCGAGATCGTCGTCATCTCGGTGACGGAGGGGGACGACATGGTCCGCAAGCACCCGAAGATCTTCGCGCAGACCGACCTGATGGTCGTCAACAAGATCGACCTCGCCGACGCGGTCGGCGTCGATCCGCAGCGGATCGTCTCGGACTACGCGCGGGTCAACCCGCACGGCGCGATCGCGCTGACCGACGCGCGCCACGAGCGCGGAATCGCCGACGTGATCGGAGCGCTGGGGATCGAATGCACGAGTACTCCGTCGTCAGTGAGCTGATCTCGGCCCTCCTCCCGAAGCTGGAGGAGCACGTCGGCCGAATCGGCGCTGTTATCCTGGTGAAGGGGGAACTGCGGATCCTCTCCGACACCGCACTGGAAAACGCGTTCGAGCTGCTCGCCCAAGGGACCCGGCTCGAGGGCGCGGAGCTCGTCATCGAGCCGGTCGAGGTCCGGGTGCGCTGTCGCGCGTGCGGCTACGAAGGGGCGGCCGACCACGTCCGCGAGGAGTCGTTCCACTTCGCGATCCCGATCCTCAGCTGCCCCGCCTGCGGCGCCGAGGTCGACGTCGAGACGGGCCGCGAGCTGTACGTCGACCGCGTGACGATCCAATCGGAGGCACCGGCGGAAGCCCCATGAGCCCGCGTCGGAAGCGGCTTCTCGTTCAGGGCGTCGTCCAGGGCGTCGGATTCCGGCCGTTCGTCTACCGTGCCGCGACGGCGAACCGGCTCGCCGGGTCGGTGAGGAACCGGGGCGACGCGGGGGTCGAGATCCTCGTCGAGGGCGAACCCGCCGCGATCGACGCCTTCCTCCGCGAGCTCGGGCGTGACCTTCCCCCGCTGGCGCGGATCGCCTCGATCGATGCCGAGGAGCTCGACCCGATCGGCGAGACCGAGTTCGTCATCCTGCCTTCGACCGAGGAGGGGGAGCGAAGCGGGATCCTCCCCCCCGACGTGGCGATCTGCGACGCGTGCGTGGCGGAGGTGCTCGGGGCGTCCCGGTTCACCGGCTACTGGGCGACCAGCTGCACCGACTGCGGCCCGCGGTTCACGGTGATCGAGTCGCTCCCGTACGACCGGCCGAGGACCTCGATGCGGGACTTCCCGATGTGCGGTGCGTGCCGCGATGAGTACGTGAATCCGCTCGATCGCCGCTACCACGCGCAGACGACCGCCTGCGCGGCGTGCGGGCCGCGGCTGACGTTCGACGGAAGGTCCGAATCGGCGCTCGACCGGGCGATTGGCGCCCTTCGCGCGGGAGAGATCGTGGCGATCAAGGGGATCGGGGGGACGCACCTCGCCTGCGACGCGACGAACGAGGACGCGGTGGCCGGGCTGCGCGCCCGGGTCGGGCGGCCGTTCCAGCCGTACGCGCTGATGGCGACGGAGGAGATGCTCCCCTCGTTTGCCGATCCGGACGACGCGGAATGGGCGCAGCTTCGGGGCCCCGAGCGGCCGATCGTCGTTCTCCCCGAGCGGCCCGGGGTCCTGGCCGAGTCGGTCGCTCCCGGGCTGCACACCGTCGGCGTCATGCTCCCCTACACCGGCCTCCATCACCTGCTCTTCGCGGGGATCGACGCGCCGCTCGTGATGACGAGCGCCAACCTGCCCGGGCGCCCGATGCTGATCACGAACGACGAGATCGAGCGGCGGCTGGACGGGGTCGCCGATCATTCGCTGCTGCACGATCGCCGGATCGTCGCCCGCTGCGACGACTCGATCCGAAGGAAGGTCGCCGGTCGCTTCGTCTTCCTTCGGCGATCCCGCGGCTGGGTGCCGCGGCCGATCGAGGCGGAGCTAGGCCGTGAACCGATCCTCGCCCTCGGCCCGGAGACCGACCTGACGTTCACGATCTACGCCGACGGCGCGGCGACTTTGTCGCAGCACATCGGCTCGGTCGACGACCTGGAGACGATCGGCTTCCTCCGCGAGGCGATCGATCATCTCGTTCGGATCACCCGGGCGCCGGCGCCGCGGATCGTCGCGTGCGATCTTCATCCCCGCTTCGCGACGACGCGTCTCGCCGGCGAGCTTGCCGCGGAGCACGGGGCCCGCGTCGTGCGCGTCCAGCACCACGCCGCGCACGTGCTCTCGGTCATGGAGGAGCACGGGCTCGACGAGGCGGTCGGGATCGTGTTGGACGGGTACGGGTACGGGGGGGGCGGCGAGGCGTGGGGCGGCGAGCTGTTCGTCTGCCTGGACCGGTCGATCGAGCGGGTCGGCTTCCTCCGGCCGGTCCGTCTTCCGGGCGGCGATCTGGCGGCGCGCTTCCCGCTCCGGATGGCGGCGTCGTTCCTTCACGCGGCCGGCCGTAGCGAAGACGGGATCGCGTCGGCGCTGGTGGCGCGCGGCCTGGAGGAAGACGCCGCCGAGCTGCTCGTCGCGCAGATCGAGCGCAGCGTCAACGCCCCGTGGACGACGAGCGCCGGTCGCTTCCTCGACGCGGTCTCCGCCTGGCTCGGCGTCTGCCGGGAACGGACCTACGAGGGGGAACCGGCGATGCGTCTCGAGGCCGCCGCCGCTCGTGGGATCGCGACGCCGATCGACGTTGGCCTGTCGCAGCGGGGATCGACCCGCGTTCTCGACACGGTCGACCTGTTCGGACGGCTCGTCGAGATGGCGGAGACGGAGGCGGTCAAGGACGTCGCGGCGACGGCGCAGGCGGCCCTAGCGCGCGGCGCGGCGCGGCTCGCGTCGACGATCGCGGAGGAGCGGGGCGTCGCGGACGTCTGCTTCAGCGGCGGCGTCGCGTACAACGACGCGATCGCGTCGACGATCCGCGATACTGTGCAGGACGCCGGTCTACGCTATCGGACCAACGAAGGTGTCCCGTGCGGCGACGGCGGGGTCTCGTTCGGTCAGGCGGTCTACGCGGGGCGCGGCGTCGAGATCCTAGAAGCAGACCGGCCCGATGCAGCAGCCACCGATCGCCGCCAGTAGGCTCCCGAGTAGCCCGAGAGAAAGAACCCATCGAATCATGTGGGGGATTGTACGCCCGGTCGCCGGGAACACAAGGACACCGGTCGGTCCCCGGGGCCGCGTAGGACGTGAGGGACGGCCGGTCGGCCGTCCCTCGGGCAAGCGGCTCGTTTCGAGGTAAGGAGGTGTGGGATTCGTCCTCGGACCTACCCGCGCCGCGGCGATCGGTTTCGTGCCCGCGCACGGCGCATGCGCCGTGCGCGCTGACTACGGCGCGGCGGCCGGATTCAGCAGCCACGCGGCGATTCGGGCCTCCCAGCGGGCCTGTCCGGCCGGGTCGTTTCCGTGTCCGGATTCCGCGTCGTACCGCGCCTGGACCGCCCGCAGCTGCTCGAGGATCTCGTTCGCCTGCCGATGGAGGGCCGCGTCCAGCCCGTCGATCGCGCCCTGCTTCGAAGCGCTCTGCGCCCGGAGCCAGGGGAGGAGGTTCTCCAGCTTCCGGCGATAGACCTCGTTCAAATCGAAGTGCGCTTGCTCGTGCCGGAGGATCCGGCCGTCCCCCTTCCCGGGGACGACCCACGACAGCGACGGCTCCATCGTGTTGGTCACCGCCACGTTCGTCACGTGCCCGGTCCAACCGCTCCCGTTCGAGGTGACGGAGTAGCTGGCGTGCCAGTGGATCGTCATGTGGATCGCCGCGGCTTCGCTCCGATGAACGGCGTCGGCCGGTGGCGCGCATCGGAAGTGATCCCACGTGAGCGGCGTCGCCGCGTCCCACGGCACGCTCGGCGCCGATCCGTCGGACGCGGCTGCGAACGCGGCGAGCCCAAGGAGGCAGGCGAGAAGGGGCGCCGCCACAACGCGAATCGAAGGCCTCCATGCGACGTGCTTCATGCGTGCCCCTTTTGGGTTGATCTTACCAGGGACGAACGAAGTCTACCAGCCGCCGCCTCCACCGCCTCCGAAGCCGCCGCCGGAGAAGCCGCCGCCGAACGAGCTCCTTCCGCTCCAGGCGGACCGACCGCTCCGTGCCGAACTTAAGCGGTGAAGGGTAGTCTACCGCGGGAGAGAGTCCTGGGTTGGTCGGCTGTGCAGACTTGCATTCAGTACCTTCCCCTGTGTCTACGAAGATGTCCCCCGTGGGCCATGTCAGATGAGGGATAATACAGGGGCACAGTATTGATAAATGGTGGCATAAGGAGTTAAAGTAATGCACATCGAGAAAAGGAGGGACGGATGAAAATCATACTAGTGACAGTTCTAGTATTGGCAATCCTGGGTGGCGCTTCAGCGGCAGCGTTCGCCCACAATATCACGGACATTTGCGACCAAGTGATCGGTGCACTCTATACATTGCAGGGTGGCCGGCAAGGTGCACGGAAACCA
Source organism: uncultured Thermotogae bacterium (assembly GCA_964466035.1). Classification (GTDB taxonomy): domain Bacteria; phylum Bipolaricaulota; class Bipolaricaulia; order UBA7950; family UBA9294; genus JANQEA01. The sequence continues at coordinate 37,480 of CAYXLR010000010.1, read as the reverse complement.
CCGCCACGTGCGTGGCCGAATTCCGAATTTGGAAAGGGCTATTCCGGCGGAGGATGCGGTGGGGGCGGCGGTGGGGGTTGGTAGCGCGGTGACTCAAATCACTGGAATCTAGCCCAGCGACACGATGTCTAGCCGTATCCTCTCGAGTCCGCCCGCAGCGACGGGAACGGGTTGTGCCTAGCCAAAACCAAAACCGTGCTAGTCTGGCCTAGTTGGGATTGCTGCATTGCCGTTGATTGGCGCATCAGAACCGGACCGGCGGCGCTTCCCGCTGCTCCTCTCCGGGGAGGGCGTAGAACTCCCGCTCCCGGAAGCCGAACAGGCCGGCGATGACGTTGCGCGGGAAGACCTGGATCGTCGTGTTGAAATCGCGGACGACCGCGTTGTAGTAACGGCGGGATCGCTGGATCGCGTCCTCCACCTGCTCGAGCGTCCCCTGCAGCTCGAGGAAGTTCTGATTCGCCTTCAGCTCGGGATACGCCTCGACGATCGCGAACAGCGACTTGAGCGCCCCCTTGAGGCCCTCTTCCGCCTCCGCCTGCTCGCGCGGGCTGGAGGCGTCGATCGCCCTCGAACGGGCGAGCGTCACTTGCTCGAACACCTCCGACTCGTGGGCGGCGTATCCCTTGACCGTCTCGACGAGGTTCGGGATCAGATCCCAGCGACGCTTCAGCTGCGTGTCGATGTCCCGCCACGCCTCTTCCGACCGGACGCGGAGCCGGACGAGGCGGTTGTACGTGAGCCCTCCCCAGAGGAGGGCGATCCCTCCGATGATGATGACGTAACCGATCGCGCTCATGCTCCCTCCTTACCCCGGCGTCTCGCGATTCTAGCGGGGCGGCCGGGGATCGGCCAGCGTGTCGAGGGCGTGCGTCCGGCGAGCGAATTCGCCGAATTCCCGTTGCGACGAGCGGATCGGCGTGATATCCTCCCGGCGCTTCGACAGCGATTCTCAGCGATTCAGGAGGGGCGCGATGTACAAGAGGCTGTTCACCCCCGGGCCGACGCAGGTCCGGCCGGAGATCCTCAAGGAGCTGGCGACGCCGCAGATCCATCATCGGTCGCCGGAGTTCTCGGAGCTGTACGCGGCGATCCAGCCGAAGCTCCAGAAGGTCCTGTACACGGGGAATCCGGTTCTGTTGTTCACTTCGTCGTCGACCGGCGCGATGGAATCGGCGGTGACGAACCTCGTCGCCGAGCGGTGTCTGAACCTCGTGAACGGGGCCTTCTCGAAGCGGTGGCACGAGATCACCGTCGGCAACGGCGTCCCGTGCGACGCGTTCGAGGTGCCGTGGGACGTGGCGGTGAAGCCGGAGGCGGTCGAAGAGCGGCTCGCGTCCGGTCGGTACGACGCCGTCACGCTCGTGTTCAACGAGACGTCGACCGGTCTGCTCAACCCGCTTCGGGAGATCGCCGAAGTCGTCAGCCGCTATCCGGACGTGCTGCTCCTCGTCGACGCGGTCTCCGGGATGGCCGGCGTGAAGATCGAGACCGACGCGTGGAAGATCGACTTCGCCCTCGCGGGGGTGCAGAAGGCGTTCGCGCTCCCGGCGGGGCTCGCCGTTGCGGCGGTGAGCGAGCGGGCGCTCGAGCGGGCGAAGGCGGTTCCGCCGCGGAGCTACTACTTCAGCCTCCCGCGGATGTACAAGTCGCATCTGAAGAACCAGACGCCTTCGACCCCGGCGATCCCGCACCTTTACGCGCTGAACGCGCAGCTCGACGACATGCTCGCCGAGGGGATCGAGGCCCGCTTCGCCCGCCACGCCAGGATGGCGGGGATCGTCCAGAAGTGGGCGAAGGAGCACTTCGACGTCTTCCCGGAGGCGGGCTACTGGTCGCCGACGTTGACGTGCGTCCGCAACACGAGGGAGATCGACGTCGCCGGGATGATCGACAGGCTGGCCGACGAGTACAACCTGCGGATCGCGAACGGCTACGGGGACATCAAGGGGAAGACGTTCCGGATCGCCCACATGGGCGACACGCAGGTCGACGAAATCGAGGGGCTGCTGAGGGCGATCGAATCGATCCTCGGCCTGTAGGGGGTGCGATGATGGCGTTCAAGGTGCTGGCGTCGGATCCGCTCGCCGCCGAGGCGGTGGCGGCGATGCGAGACGCGGGGCTCGAGGTCGACGAGAAGACGGAGCTCTCCCCCGAGGCGCTGAAGGCGGAGATCGGCGCGTACGACGCGATCGTCGTCCGCAGCGCGACGAAGCTGCGGGCCGAGATCCTCGACGCGGCGGAGAACCTGAAGCTGATCGTCCGCGCCGGCGTCGGGCTCGACAACGTCGACGTCGACTACGCGAAGGGAAAGGGGATCGAGGTCCGGAACACCCCGGCGGCGTCCTCGAACTCGGTCGCCGAGCTCGCCCTCGGCCACGTCCTTTCGCTCGCACGGCACATCGGGCGCGCGACGGCGTCGATGAAGGCGGGCAAGTGGGAGAAGAAGCAGCTGAAGGGGATCGAGATCGAAGGCAAGACGCTCGGCATCGTCGGGATCGGCCGAATCGGACAGATACTTGCGAAGAAGGCGCATGCGCTTGGGATGCTGATCGTTTGCCACGATGCATACCTCGCGGAGAGTCCACTGCCCGAGATCGCGAAGATGGTTCCTTTTGACGTCCTGATCGGTACAAGTGACTTCATCTCGCTGCACGTCCCGTTCGATCCGTCGGTCGGCCCGATCCTCGGCGAGGCGGAGTTCGCGAAGATGAAGGACGGGGTCCGGATCGTGAACTGCGCCCGCGGGGGCGTCGTCGACGAGGCGTCGCTCGTCGCGGCGGTCGAAGGCGGGAAGGTCGCCGGCGTCGCGCTCGACGTGTTCGAGACCGAGCCGCCGCCGGCGGATCATCCGATCCTCGCCCTCGCCGCGATCTCGCTCACCCCGCACGTCGGGGCGTCGACCGTCGAAGCGCAGTCGCGGGTCGGCCGGGAGGCGGCGCAGATCGTCGTCGACTTCGCGAAGGCGCGCGGCTAGGGGGCGAGGCGTCCGATGGCGACCGTCATCCCGTTCCGAGGCTACCGCTTCGATCCCGAGAAGGTCGGCGCGATCAGCGACGTCGTGACGCCGCCGTACGATCGGGTCTCCCCGGACGTCCAGGCGGCCTGCTACGCGCGAAGCCCGCACAACATCGTCCGGATCATCAAGGGAAAGGCCGAGCCGGGGGACGACGACGCGAACAACGTCTACACCCGCGCGGCGGGCTTCCTCCACTCGTGGATCGACGAAGGGATCCTCGTCCGCGACGTCGAGCCGGCCTTGTACGCGTATCACCAGGCGTACTCGTTCGACGGCCGGCGCCTGACGCGAAAGGGGATCGTCGCGCTGGGGAAGCTCGAGCCGGAGAGGGTCCGCGCGCACGAGCAGACGCTCAAGGGACCGAAGGTGGATCGCCTGAAGCTGATGCGGGCGACGGAGGCGAACTTCGGCCACATCTTCATGCTGTACCGCGACCCGGAACGGGTCGCCGATCGCCTTCTGGTGGCGGAGATCGAGGGCGTCGAGCCGGAGATCGAGGCGACCGACGCGGACGGGAACGCCCACCGCGTCTGGCGGATCGACGATCCGGGCACGATCGCGGGCGTGCAAGAGGCGCTCGCCGACCGGGACCTCTACATCGCCGACGGGCACCATCGGTACGAGACGGCGGTGACGTACATGGGGGAGTGCCTCGCGAACGGCTGGAGGCCGGCGGCGCCGGAGTCGTTCGACGTCCGGATGATGACCCTGTTCAACGTCGCCGAGCCGGGGACGTCGATCCGCCCGATCCATCGGCTGGCCCACGGGCTGACCGACTTCGACGCGGAGGCGTTCCTCGCCGCCGCGGCCGGGCAGCTCGTCGTCGAGCGGCACCCGTCGTTCGATGCGATGGTGTCGGCGACCCGAGCGGGACGGGACCGACACACGTTCGGCTGCTGCGCCGGCGGGATCTACGCGACGCTGACGCTGAGGGACGTCTCGGTCATGGACGGGCTGATCGGGGGCGCTCGCCCGACCGACTTCCGCCGCCTCGACGTCACGATCCTCCACGCGGCGATCCTCGAGCGGCTGCTCGGGATCGACGCCCGCGCGCTGGAGGAGCAGCAAAACGTCACCTACACGGTCGACGCTCGAGCGGGAATGGACGCGGTGGCGTCCGGCGAGGAGCAGATTCTGTTCGTTCTGAACCCCACGTCGGCCGACGAGGTGATGCGGGTCGCCGACCGCGGCGAGAAGATGCCGCAGAAGTCGACCGACTTCTATCCGAAGCTCCTGACCGGACTGGTCCTGTCGGTGATGGAGATCGAGAAGTGACGCCCGATGAAGGGGGAGCGTGAGCGTTCCCCTTCTGTCTTTCCGCGCGGTACATCTGTCCCGGGTGCCGGGGACAAACCCACGACCTCATCCTCGCCCATTTCCGGTTGGGGCGGTCGTTCCTGATCTACGCTTTCGGGCGGTGAGATCACGGAGGAGGTCATCATGGCACGGTTGTGTGCGCGAATCGCGATTTGCGTCGTCGCCCTCTCGTTTCTCGGCGGCGGGATCGCAATGGCAGACGACGTCGGATTCTCCGGCTTCGTCGGGTTGGCGGTCACATACACCCCGGTTCCGCCGACGTCCTACAACATCGGCGCGGACCTGATACTTGCGTTCGACGTTTCGGGGTTCACGTTCGCCTCGGAGACAGGATTCGACCTGGCCGGCTTCCAGTCGCAGCAGGTGACGCTCGGCGTCGACCTGGGCGCGGTTCAGATCAGCGAGGAGATCCTGTTCGATCCGTACTTCAGCCGGAACGAGCTGAGCCTCGACATGGCGATCGCCGGTGTCGACATCGGCGTGGACTTCATTCTGGCGAACATCGGCAGCGTGCAGACGCCGACCTACAGTATGGGGGCGGTCATCGAGCTCTCGAGCGGGATCGTGTGCGGGTTTTCGATAACGAGCCTTACCGGATTCGGCGCGATCGACTTGGTCAACATCCTCGGGGGCGTTGAGGCACCGTTCTCGTACGAGATGCTCACCCTGTTCAACCACCTGGACACGCTATGCACGCTGCCGCTCGATCTCGACGTGACGATCGTCCCGGACTTCTACTTCGAGGAAGAGCTCGTTCGGCTGGAGGCCGACTTCATGGGGCTGATTGCCAGCAACACGACGTGGTTCGATTCCGGCGGTCTGTCGAGGATGCTGTTCGAGCTCGGGTACCGGTTCGAGGAGCCGTCGCTCAGCTTCCTGGCCACGATGGGGCTCAACGGCCTCTTCGTTATCACCGACATCGATTTCGTCGTCGACCTCCAGATCGACGTCGTGCGCTTCACGTCCCACACGCGGTTCGTGGAGAACCCGCTTCCGGTGCCGATCCCGATCGTCTTCGAAGGCCAGGGGTTCGCCGTGTCGTTCGAGATCTGCGGCGTCCTGATCACCACCGAGACCGACTTCGACGGTTCGCTCCTGTTCGCCCAGCAGCTGATCGCGATCGAAGCGACGTTCGATCCGGTGACGTTTCGAAGCCTGACGACGTTCGACGCGACCGGCTTCGCCAGTCAGTGCATCTACGCGGACGTGACGATCTGCGGCGCCAAGCTGTACACAAGGGCGGAGTTCGACTTCTCCGGGATCGACCTGGTGACGTTCGGGTTCGACTTCTCCTTCGGCTCATGAGCGAGCGGTCCGACCTGTCCGATCAGGAGCTGGACGACCTCCTCCGGCTCCTGAAGGAGGAGAGCGAGGACATCGACTCCGTCCGAGAGGAGATCCTCCGTCGTGGAACGCCGATCATCGGGGAAGTGATCGCCGCGACCTTCCCCACCAGCGGGTTCACCAGCGAAGAGCTCTTCCGCCCCGGCTATCTCGGCCTCCTCAACGCGGTCTACAACTTCGACCTCTCGCATGGCAGGAGCTTCCGCGACTACGCGGAGAACCTGATCAAGGGGGAGATCCGGAATCACATCCGCGATCGGGTCAAGCAGGCCGTGGTCCCGAACTGGATGCGCGACCTCAATCGGCAGATCGAGGTCGCCGAAGCGCGCCTCCTCCGGGAAACCGGCCGGCTCCCCAGCCTCGGGCAGCTGGCCGAGGCGGTCAACATCACCGAAGAGGGGCTGACCGAGATCTTCAAGGCGCGGGAAGCGCTGAGCTACGTCTCGCTCGACGCGAGCCGGCGGGAGAACGATCCGATTCCGAAGATCGATCTGAGCAAGATCCGCAGCATCAAGCCGTCCACCTTCCCGATCGAGTACCGGATCAAGCTCGCCTCCGCGCTGGAGAGGCTGGCCGATCTGCAGCAGTACCTCCTCCACAGCCTCTTCCGCGCGAACGAGTAGACGGCCCGGCCCGGCGCTCGCTCCCCCCGTCCGTCGGATCGCAGGCGGCTCGGCATGGCGCCTTGAACGGGTCCCCGTTTTCGTCAGAATCATGCGTACCATGCCCGTCGCACGACTCACCCGGACCGACGCCCGAAGGTTGGCCCTGCGTTGCCAGCTCCTCGACGGAGGGGGTTCGCTGCCGGCCGGGAAGGAGGGCGTCGCGCGGGCGATCGAGCGGCTCGGCTACGTGCAGATCGACACGATCGCGGCCGTCAACCGGGCGCATCACCACACGCTGTGGGTGCGTTGCCCGGACTACGACCCGGAGATGCTCCACGCGCTGCAGGCGGACGATCGACGCGTGTTCGAGTACTGGGCGCACGCGATGGCCTACGTGCCGATGTCGGACTACCGCTACTTCGTCCCGCAGATGAACCGAATCCGCGAACACGGACCGCCCTGGATGCGCGACTGGCGGGAGAAACACGGAACGGTCATGGAGGTAGTTCTGGAGCGGGTCCGCGCCGAAGGGCCGCTGACGTCGAAGGACTTCGAGCCGCCGCCGGGAACGAGGCGGGGGACGTGGTGGGACTGGAAGCCGGCGAAGCGGGCGCTCGAGCTCCTCTTCTGGCAGGGGGACCTGATGATCGCCGAGCGGCGCAACTTCCAGAAGGTGTACGACCTGACCGAGCGGGTCCTGCCGCCGGGCGTTGATTCGACGCCGCCGTCCGACGAGGCGTGCGGCCGGTTCCAAGTGCAGCGGGCGCTCCAGGGGTTGGGGGTGGCGCGCGACCGGGAGGTTCTCGAGTTCGTCAAGGTGGTCGCCAAGCCGGTCGTCCGGCGCGCGCTGGGCGATCTGGTCGGCGCGGGCGAGGTCATCGAAGTCAGCGTCGAGGGGACGAAAGGCGGGGCCTGCTACGCCCTGGCCGAGCGCCTGGAGGAGCCGACCGGCGAGGCGGTCGACCCCAGGGTGCAGATTCTGTCCCCGTTCGACGGCCTGATCATCCAGCGGCCGCGGACGAAGTGGCTGTTCGGCTTCGACTACGCGATCGAGTGCTACCTCCCGGAGGCGAAGCGGAGGTACGGGTACTTCGTGCTCCCGATCCTGTTCGGGGATCGGCTGGTCGGGCGGCTCGACCCGAAGGCGGACCGGAAGGCGAAGCGGCTGATCGTGCGGAAGCTGTGGCTCGAGCCGGGATTCGAGGCGACCGATGCGTTCCTGGAGCAGTTGGGAACGGCGCTCGCCCGATTCGCCGCGTTCAACCGGTGCGCGTCGGTCAAGGTGGAGCGGATGTCTCCGCCGAAGGGACGGGGCGCCATCTCGCGGCACGCTCGCGCGGCCCTCGCCGCCGGGAAGGGTCCGGCGGGCTGAGGGGGCTTCGATCGCCCGCTCGTCTGTCGGATCTCAGCCGGGCCCGGGGGTCGAACCGGAGCGCCGCGGCGTCCGTCTCTCTTCCTCCGCGAACCGGGCCGTTGAGGCGATCCGTTCTTCGGCGTGCGCCGCGGCGACGATCCCCGAGCGGATCGCTCCCTCGATCGTCGACGACCACCCGGTCGACGTCCAATCGCCGGCGAGGTACAGGCAGCGGATCGGCGCGACGGCGCGGGGCCGGAGCCGCTCGGAGCCCGGCTCCGGGACGAGCGTCGCGCGCCGGTGTCTGAGGACCAGGGCGCCGAGGGGCTCCGCCGCCCGGACGCGCGGGAAGAGGTCGCCGAGGGCGGAGAGGAGAACCTCGGACACCTCGTCGACCGGCCGGTCGATCCACGCTTCGGCGGCGCTCTGGGAGAGGACGAGATGCGTCGGTCCTTGGTTTCGCGCCCTTCCGTGCAGCCGCGTGACGTCGAAGACGGCCTGGATCGGGGAATCGACGGCGACGGCGAATTCGTCCTCGAGAACCGGCCGGTCGAACCACGCGTGGACGTCGACGATCGGCGACCAGCGGAGCCGGGACGCCTTCGCCAGCAGAGGGGCGAGCGGGCCGTCGTCGGGCACGAGTCGCGCCAGATCGGCCGGCGGGACCGCGCTGACGACGGCCTCGGATTCGATCGTCTCTCCGGTCGAGAGGACGACGCCTCGGACGGACTCCCGCTCGATCGTGAAGCTCTCAACGGCGGTCGAGGCGCGGACCGCGCCGCCCCGGTCCTCGATGTAGCGCCGGGCCGCGTCGAAGACCTCGGCGAGCGGGACGGTGAAGAACCCCACGTCCGCCCCGTCCGGCCGGAAGAACGCGTCCCGGAACACCTTTCGAGCCGCGCGAACGCCGACCGCGCGCGCCGGCGCGTTCAAGGCCGCGACGCAGATCGGGTCCCACAGGAGTTCGACCGAACGGCCGGACTGTCCGCGGTTCTTCAGCCATTCGGTGAACGGAACGTCGGCGCGGGCCCTCCGAAGGATCAATGCCGTGCCGGCCCGCACCGCGCGCAGGCGGTCCCGAACGGGGAGCGGCCGGTATCGAAGCAGGGACGGGGCGAGGTGAAGGACGCCCGGCATCGGCGACGAACGGAGGACGGTACGTCCTTTCGGCCAGACGATCGGGATCGAGAGCGTCGGCTGGAACCGCACGGCGCGGCCCGCCCCGATCCGGAGGAGGAAGCCGATGCTGGCGGTGCAGCAACGCATCAGCACGTGCTGGCCGTAGTCGAGCGACTCGTCCCGATCGCGGGAGAAGAACGACCCGGCGCGACCGCCGAGCCGCGGGGCCCGCTCCAGCAGGAGCGGACGGCGGCCGTCCCCGGCGAGCCGGCAGGCGGCCGCGATCCCCGCGAAGCCGCCGCCGATGACGATGACGTCGTTCAGAGCCGCTTCCATGACGAGGAGAATACCAGCCAGAGCTTCTCGGACGCAGGGAGGGACACCCGCCGCTCGAAGACGGGGTAGTCGGCCGCGACGATCCGCGCGAGGATCCGACCGTAGATCTCCGACAGGAGCCAGGGGCAGGCGCGGCCCCGCGGGGGGAGGTTCGGGAGGAGGAGGCAGCCGGAATTCAGGTACGATCTGGCGCGCTCGGCATGCGCGGCGAGCAGGGAACGGAGCCCGTCGGTCATCGTCCGCGCCCTCAGCGCGGCTTCGTCGACGCCGTGGGCGGCGAGCTCCTTCCTCGGCAGGTAGATCCGCCCGAGCGCCAGGTCCTCGTCGATGTCGCGGAGGACGTTCACGTACTGCATCCCGAGACCGAGATCGACGGCCGCCTCCCGCATCCCGGCGGTCGGCGGGGCTCCGTCGGTGAGGACCGGGAGGGTCGCCAGGCCGACGGACGAGGCGACGTGGTAGCAGTAGCTCCGCAGCTCCTCGTTGGTCTCGATGCGCATCGGGGTCAGGTCCATCCCGACGCCGTCGAGGACGGCGCGGAGGTCCGCTTCGGAGACGCCGTACCGGTCGATCGCGTCGGCGAGGGCGAGGTCGCGTTCGGTTTCCGGTTCGCCCCGCGACGCGGCCGCCAGTCGATCCCGCATCGCGTCCAACCCTGCCCGGCGTGCTTCAAGATCGTCCGGAGTGCCGTTGTTCGTCGCAGAAGGGACTTCCTCTAGCTCACGCACCGAGAGAACGGCGGAGCCGTTCTCTTCCGAGGCGGACGACGCCGGAACGGCGTTGTCCGCCACGCAGTCCGCCTCGCGGCAGAACGCGTACAGCGCGTAGACGGCGCGACGCTGCGCCCGGGGAAGGCTGAGGAACGCGAAGTAGAAGTTGCGCGCGTGCCGGCGCGCCGTGCGGGCGCAGGCGCGGTAGGCGCGCGCTAGATCCGCCGCCATCGATTCGAGAGGAGCGCGGAAAGGGCGAGCCCGACCTTCTCCGGGCCGGAGAGCGCCGGGCGGTGGGAGAGGGTGTCGTACTCCTGACGCTCGATCTTGCGGAGGATCGCCAGGCCGCCGAGGGAGAACAGCGCCAGGTCGATCCGCAGGTGGCCGCGGACGCGGTCGATCAGGGGGAGTCCGGCGCGGAAGTACGAGCGGGCGCGGTCGACCTGGAACCACGTCAAGTCCCTCAGGCCCGCCGAGGCGCGCTCGGCACGGAGGTCCGACCGCCCGACGCCGTACTCGGCCATCTCGTCCTCCGGGAGATAGACACGGCCGGCCGCGGCGTCGCGCCGGAGGTCCTGCCAGAAGTTGGCGAGCTGAAGCGCGGTGCAGGTGGCGTCGGAGAGGGCGAACCGCTCTTCGTCCCGGTACCCGTAGAGCATCAGCACGAGCCGTCCGACGGGGGTCGCGGAATGCTCGCAGTAGTCCCGGAGCTCGTCGAACGTGGCGAACGAGCTTTGCCGTTGGTCGATCCGATTCGCCTCGATCAACCGGGCGAGCGGCTCCCGCGGGAGGGAGAAGCGTGCGATCGTCTCTTGCAGCGCGACGAGGACGGGGTGTCTCGCTCGTCCCGCGAACGCCGCGTCGAGCTCGTCCTCGAACCGGTCGAGGAGGGCCAGTCGATCGCCGGGCGCCTCGTCGCCGAGATCGTCGACCGTCCGGCAGTAGGCGTACAGGGCGGCGAGGTGGCGGCGCATCCCGCGCGGCGCCAGCCACGACAGGACGGTGAAGTTCTCGTAGTGCGCGCGCACCAGCCTCCGGCAGAACCGGCTCGCCTCCTCGATCGACGCCGGCGCCGGCGTCGGTTCGAGCAGCGCGCGGGCGTGCGCCGCTACCATCCCTGAACCTGGATGACGACCTGGCGCAATCGGGGCCGATCGAGCTCGATCAGGAAAATCCGCTGCCACCGGCCGAGGAGCGCGACGCTGTCGCAGACCGGGATCGTCTCGCTCGCCGACAGGAGAAGATGCTGACAGTGGGCATGTCCGTTCGGGCACTCGTCCTCGGTCATGTTGGCGGTGCGGATGACGAAGTCGTTGTGCCGGTAGTCGGCCTCCCGCGGCGCGGCCCGTTCGAGGAAGCGCGCCATGTCCTCCAGGAGCAGCGGCTCGTTCTCGTTGATCTTCACCGCGGCGGTCGTGTGCCGGGAGAAGACGGTCACCGACCCCTCGCGGATCTCGGACGCCTCCACGGCGGCGAGGACCTCGTCGGTGATGTCGATGAACTCCGGCGCTCCGGACGCCTCGCGCTCGATCACGCGTCGGTGCAGCTTCATCCCTACCTGCTCTTCCATCGATGTTTTCATGCTCCTCTCCTCCCCCCGGTTTCCTTCACGTGCTCCGGCGCCCGCAGCCGTCCGACGACGGCGTTGATCACGTCGTCCGGCGTCGAGGCGCCGGCCGTGACGCCGATTCGGCGCGTTCCGTCCAACCAGTCCTCTTCGATTTCCTGGGCGGATTCGATGTGGTACGTGGGGACCCCCGTCTCGCGACAGGTCTCGGCCAGCTTCCGCGTGTTGGCCGACGTCCGGCTTCCGACCACGATCAGCGCCTCGACCGTCTCGGCGAGCTCCTTCGCCGCCTGGTAGCGCCGTCCGGTCTCGGGGCACGTCGTGTCGATGATCCGGATCTCCTGCGCCGCCCCGGTGAAGCGCCGGACGAGCGTCTGGGCGAACTCGGCGAACCGGGTCGGGCTCTTCGTCGTCTGCGCGATCAGCGCGATCCCCCGCTCGCCGATCGGGATCTCGACGTCCGGCGACTGCGTCGCCGTCCCTCGTCCGCGCGTCCAAGACAGGATCCCGCGTACCTCGGGATGCTCGGCCTCGCCGTAGAGGACGACGGTGAACCCTTCTTCGACGAGTCGCGCCGCCGTCTCCTGCGCGCGGCGGACGATCGGACACGTCGTGTCGACGAGCCGGAGCCCCCGCCGCTCGATCTCGGCGAAGACCTCCTCGCCGGCGCCGTGGGCGGTGATCGCGACGGTCCCGTTCTCCGGGACCTCGTCGAGATCGGTCGCCATCCTCGCGCCCTTCGCGGCGAGGGCATCGACGACGTGGGCGTTGTGGACGATCGCACCGAGCGTGTGCAGCGGCCCGCGCTCGGCGAGCTCGGACTCGATCATCTGCACCGCACGGCGGACCCCGCCGCAGAAGCCGAGGACCTTCGCCCTGTCGATGTTCATTCCGCCTCCCTCACCGCGCGGCGATACCGACCGAGGGCCATCAGCGGGAAGACGTCCCGGTAGAGGTGGTAGCGGATCATGAAGTCGGTGGGGAAGCCGGTCCCGGTGAACTGGGGCTCGTCCCAGCCGTCCGAACCGTTCTGGGTCCGCGCGAGGTACTCGACGCCGTCCCGCGTCGCCGGATGTCCGGCCTCTCCGGCCGCGAGGAGAGCGAGAACGGCCCACGCCGTCTGCGACGGGGTCGACGGCCCACGGCCTCGCCACGCCGGGTCGTAATACCCCTCGATCCGCTCTCCCCAGCCGCCGTCCTCGTTCTGGTGCGCGATCAACCAGTCGACGGCGCGCCGGACGTAGGCGGAGCCCATGTCCTCGCCGACCGCCTCCAGTCCGGGGAGGACGCTGCCGATCCCGTAGGTGAGATTGACGCCCCACCGTCCGAACCAAGCGCCGTCCGGATCCTGATCCCGTTTCAGGTAGTCGACGGCTCGATCGACGGCGCGGTCTCCGATCCGGCGCCCGAGCCGTCCGAGGCACTCGACGACGTGTCCCGTCACGTCGGCCGACGGAGGATCGATCACCTCGCCGAAGTCGCAGAACGGGATCTGCCGCGTCCAGGTCTGCGTGTTGTTCCGATCGAACGCGCCCCAGCCGCCGTTTCGGCTCTGCATGCCGAGGAGCCACGCCTCGCCGCGGGCGACGGCCTCCTCCGTGAGAGGGTCGCCGAGAAGCCCCATCATGACGACCGCCGTGTCGTCGGTATCCGGATAGACGTCGTTGGCGAACTCGAACGCCCAGCCGCCGGGCCGGGCGTCGCAGCGGACCTGCCAATCCCCTCCCGTGAGGACCTGTTCGTCGACGAGCCACCGGGCGACGCGCGCGATCCCCGGGTGGTCCAAAGGGAGCTCCGCGTCGCGGAGCGCCATCAGCGCGAGGCCGGAGTCCCAGACCGGCGACAGGCAGGACTGGAGGCGGAACGACCCGTCCTCCTCGATCGCGAAGCCGGTGTCGCCGTAGACGCCGGCGAACCCCTTCGCCAGCGGTCCGTCGTCGAGGGAGTGGCCGCGCAGCTTCAGCGCGATCAGGGAGTAGACCCACGGCGGCTGGATCCCGCCCCACGACCCGTCGGCCTCCTGGCGCTCCAGGATCCACGCCTCGGCGCGGGCGAGGGCGCGACGGCGGAGCGGCTTCCACGGGAGCCGCTCGTGCAGCCGGAGGAGCCGGTCGAGGAGGAGGAAGCCGCGCGCCTGCCACGTCGTCTTCGCCGGTCGGATCGACAGGTCGGCGCGCTCGCGGCCGCGGGGGAACAGCTCGTCGATCCGCGCCGATTCCGGGAGCGGGACGACCGGCCTGGCGTCCATGATGATCGCCATCGGGACGATCGTCTGGCGCGCCCAACAGCCGAACGAGTGGACGCTGATCGGGAACCGTGCCGGCAGGAGGACGAACTCGGCCGGGAGGACCGGCAGGCCGCGCCAGTCCCACTCGCCCATCATCGCGAGCCAGATCTTGGTGAAGACGCGGACGTTCTCCACCCCGCCGCGGGAGAGGACGTACGCCCTCGCCTTCGCCATCTCCGGCGCATCGGGCGCGATCCCGGCCATCTTGAGCGCGAGGTACGCCTCGACCGTCGTCGACAGCTCGGGCGGGCCGCCATGCCAGTTGGCCCACGTCCCGTCGTCGCGCTGCTTCGAGAAGATGTGGGCCGCGGCGGCGCGCGCCTCCTTCGGGTCGGAGTTTCCGAGGACGTGGCGAAGGAAGACGTGCTCGGCGGTGATCGTCACGTTCGACTCGAGCTCCGCCCACCAGTAGCCGGCGTCCGACTGAAGCGAGAGGAGGTGGTCGACCGCCGCGTCGATCGTCCGATCGAGGCCGATCGACGGATTCACCTTCGGCGCGATCGAGCTACGCATCGGTCCCCCCTTCGAACGCGTCGACGACCTTGTCGATCGCCGTTCCGAGCGTCCGCCCGGCGGCGGACGCGTCCCGCGCCGTGCGGATCGCCGCGATCGGACGGCGGAGGGCCGAGATCCAGAACGGGCGGTCCGCGGGGAACGGGAGGTCGGCCTCCGCGGGATCGAGGACGACGCGAAGCGACAGGAACGGGATCCCTCGATCCGCCGCCCATCGGGCGAGCGGTCCGCTCTCCATGTCGACGGCTCCGACGCCCTCGGTCGCCAGGGCGCGCTTCTCGTCCGGTCGGAGGACGCGATCGACGGAGACGCCGGGGCCGACGCGGAGTCCGACCGATCCGCCGTCGAGGGCGCGCCGCGCCCGCGCGAGGAGTTCCGGGTCGATGCGGATCTCCTCGCCGCGATGCCGGACGGTCCGCGCGAGGAACAGGTCGCCTCTCCGAATCCGCGGGTCGATCCCGCCGCAGAACCCCGTGGCGACGAGGAGGGACGCCGCGGTGTCGCGGTTCGCCATCGTCTCTCTCGATCGCGCTCCGATCGCCGTGCGGACGACGCGGACGCCCGGTCGGCGGGTGATCCACCGCGCCTCGATCCGGAAGCAGGCCGTCACGAGGATCATCGTCCCCACGCTCCTCGGGCCATTCGGGCGAGCGCCCTCGGCCGGCGAAGCGCGTCGAGGATGCTCGCCCCCTCGAACGACGAGTGCATCATGCAGTTCGCGCATCGCGGGTCGCGCCCCGGACCGTATCGCTCCCACACGCTGTCGGCGAACAGCTCGCCGACGTCGTCGACGTGGCGATCGGCGATCGCGTAGCAAGGGAGGCGCCATCCGAGGACCGTGTACGTCACGGTCGTCCAGGCGGCGCAGTCGTACTCGCGGTCTCCTCGGAGGAAGTCGAGATACAGCGGGTTGTTGTAGAACGGGAAGCCTTTCGAAGGATCGAGGACCTTCCGGAAGACGGCGATCGACTCCCGGCGCTGGAGGAAGAGGTCTTGGTCCGGGGCGTCCTCGTACGAGTACCCGGGCGAGACCATCAGGCCCTCGACGCCGAGGTCGACGAGCGTGGCGAAGAGGGCGTGGAGGTCGTCGACGTCCGAGCCGTGGAAGAGCGTCGTGTTGGTGCAGACGCGGTGTCCGCGGGCGACGGCGTCGCGGATCGCCGCCACGGCGGTCGCGTACGTCCCCGGTCGCCCGGTGATCCGATCGTGCGCCGATTCCGTCCCGTCGAGGTGGACGACGAACGCCAATCGCTCCGACGGTTCGAACAGGTCGAGCTTCTCCTGCAGCAGCAAGCCGTTGGTGCACAGGTAGACGAATCGGCGATCCGCGGTGACGGCGCGGACGAGCTCGCCGATCTGCCCGTGAAGGAGCGGCTCCCCGCCGGAGATCGACACGATCGGCGCGTCGGAGGCGCGGACGGCGGCGAGCGACTCGTCGACCGTCAGCCGTCGGTCGATCACGTCACGATACTCGCGGACGCGCCCGCAGCCTACGCACGCGAGGTTGCAGGCCTCGAGCGGCTCGATCATCGTGACGAGGGGGAAGCGGCCCGCGCGCCGGGCGGTGCGCCCGATGAGATGCCGGGCGACGGCGAGGTCAAGTCGAAACGGTCTGGTCATTTCTCCCTCCTCGCGAGAAAAGCGATCAGCTCTTCCATCTGCGATCGTGCGTCGTCCGAGAACGGGATCTGCCGCAGTCGGCCGGTCGCGTCGTCCACGTACCGCTGGACCATCGCCTCGCACGCGCCGCGCACGCCGAGTTCGTCCATTCTCCCGATCACCCAGGCGACGCTCTCCTCGGCGACCTCCGCTCCGTCTCGCGCCCCGTAGATCTCCTCCAGCTTGGCTCGGTCGTCGGCCCCGACCCGCTCGAACAGGAGGACCACCGGGAGCGTCTTCTTCCTCCGCCGGATGTCCGAGCCGGTCGCCTTCCCGAGCACGTCGTCCCTTCCCCAGATCCCGAGGAGGTCGTCCTGGATCTGGAACGCGCGCCCGACGGCCTGCCCCAACGCGGTCAGCGACGACCGGACCCGGCCGTTGACCCCGGCGGCGAGTCCGCCGAGGTCGAAGGCACAACGGAGAAGCCCCCCGGTCTTCCGATCGATCATCGACAGGTACTCGTCGGCGGTGATCCCCCGGTGCTCGAATTCGAGGTCGCGACACTGCCCCTCGATCATCTCGCGCGTCGCCTCGACAAGCCGACCGGCGGCGGCCGAGGAGGACTCCAGGGCGGTCGCGATCGCCAACGCGTGCATCAGATCGCCGGCGTTGATCGCCTGCTCGACGCCGACGATCGTCCAGACGGCCGGACGACCGCGGCGGGTGCGATCGCGGTCCTGGATGTCGTCGTGGATGAGCGAGAAGCCGTGGATCAGCTCGAGGCCGACGGCGCTCGGCAGGGCCGCATCGAGGCCCGCCCCGAGCTGCTCCGCGACGAACAGGACGAGGCTCGGTCGGAGGAGCTTTCCGGTCACGTGGGTCGGCGTCCCGTCTTCGTCCTCCAGGCCGACGTGGTAGCGAAGGATCGAGCGGAGCGGTCCGTCGCCGTCCAACGCGCGCGACAGGCGGCCCTCGATGGCGCCTCGATATCGCTCCAGGATTGCCGGTATCACGCTCTCCCCCGATCGATCAGACCGGCCACCGGAGGAGCCCGCGCTCCTCGGCCGCCTTGACCAGCTCCGTGGCGCTCCGAGCGCCGAGCTTCCCCATCAGCCGGGCGCGATGGCTGCGAACGGTGTGAATGCTCCGGCTCATGATCTCGGCGATCTCCCGGTTCCGTTTCCCCTCCGCGATCAGCTGCAGGACCTCGCGTTCCTTCGTCGTCAGAAGGTCGCTCTCCTTCGGGGCCTCCGCGTCGATGCATTGCTCGCCGGCGGCGACTCGCGCGATCACCTCGATCAGCCGATCCGGCGTCTCGTCCTTCACGACGTAGCCGTACGCCCCCGCGGCGCGCGCGCGGCGGGCGAGGTGGGCGTCCGGGTGCATCGTCAGGACGACGACGCGCGTCTGCGAGGGGAGCTTGGCGATCCTCCGCGTCGCCTCGATCCCGTCGAGGAGCGGCATCGAGACGTCGACGAGGGCGACGTCCGGTCGGTGTGCGCGAACCGCACGCAGAAGCGCACGCCCGTCCTCCGCCTCCGCGACGACATCGACCCCGTGGGACGACAGCATCGTGCGAATGCACGTGCGCACGAGATCGTGATCGTCCGCCAGCACCACCCGGATCGCCATCGTGCCCAGATTCTACGGGTACGGGAAGGCAGGAGAAAATGGGGAGGCGTGCTAATTGGGTTTCACTAGAGACCGGGCCGGCGGGCGCGTCCGACGAGGCCGGCGCGCGTGCGGACGCCGAGCTTGGACATCAGCCGCTGGCTGTATGCCTCGATCGTCTTCGGCTGGAGGCCGAGGGCAGCGGCGATCTCGTCGTTCGTCGCCCCGCGACCGATTCGTGCGAGGATCTCGCGCTCGCGGTCGGTCAGCTCCCCTTCGACCGGGATGAAGTCGCCGGTCGCGACGGTCCGGATCGCCGCGATCAGCTCCTCGATGGGGGCCGACTTGGCGATCAGTCCGCTCGCGCCGCGCTCCCGCGCGGCGGCGGCGTGCTCCGGCTCCGAGTGCATCGACAGGACGAGGACCCGGGTCGCCGGGCTCCGTTCGCGGATCCGATCGATCAGATCGAGGCCGTTCGCGTCGGGGAGGGCGATGTCGAGAAGGAGGACGTCGGGGCGCGCCTCGCCGATCGCTCGGACCGCGGACGCGGCGTCGCCGGCGTCCGCGACGACCTCGAAGTCCGGCTCGGCCGAGATCAGGTCCGCCAACGCGTCGCGGACCAACGTGTGATCATCGACGATCGCGACTCGAATCGGCATCGAACGGGACCTCCACGGCGACGATTGTACCCCCGCCGGGAGCCGGGCGAATCGAGGCGCTCCCTCCGCTGATCTCGACCCGCTCCCGGATGCCGCGGAGGCCGAGCCCCTGGGGGTCGTCCGGACGGTAGCCGACGCCGTCGTCGCGAACCGTGAGGCGGATCGCCTTCCCTTCGGGGCGAAGGTCGAGGGAGACCCGATCGGCGTTCGCGTGACGGACCACGTTCTGCATCGCCTCCTGCGCGACGAAGAAGAGAAGCCCCTCGACGCCGACGTGAGGGCGCCTCGGCAGGTGCGCTTCGACGTCCACCGCGATCCCGCTCTCCGCCGCGACCGCCTCGGCGAGCCGCTCGAGCGAGGGGACGAGCCCGAGGTCGTCGAGCAGCGGCGGTCTGACCGAGTAGGCGAGCGAGCGCGTCTGCTCGATCGATCGATCGACGATGTCGCAGACCTCGCCGTACGCCTCGGGGCCGAGGCGGTCCTTCTGCGGCGTCAGCCGGAGCTTGATCGCGGCGAGCGTCTGGATCAGGTCGTCGTGGAGGGTGCGGGCGATCCGCCGGCGCTCCTCGTCCTGGGCCGTGAGCAGACGTCGCGACAATCGCGACAGCTCCCGCTCGCGCCGGGCGAGCATCCGGTTCTTGTGCGCGAAGACGTCGGCGAACGATCGAACGGTGAGCGCGACGACGGCGTACAGCCCGACCGCGCCGGCGAGGATCGTGGTCAGGGAGTAGGCGAGGTTCCGGTGCGGCGCCTCGACGGCGGAGAAGAGGGATCGGTGCGGGATCAGTCCGCCGTACTCGAGGAGGACGAGGCCGGAATACGAGAGGACGACCAGAAGCGTGACCAGGGATCCCTGAAACCGCGTCAGGAAGATGTTGGCGTAGATGACGGTGAACATGTAGAAGGTCACGCCGATCCACTCGCTCCCCCCCATGAAGTGGACGAGGAACGTGATCAGCAGGACCTCGACGACGAAGAAGCCGGTGTGGACCCAGTGAAGAGCGCGCAGCGTCCGCTGGCGATCGACCAGGTACTTGAACGGGAACGTCAGCAGGAACCACACGAGGGGCGAGTAGAAGAGCGGGTTGAGGTAGCTGATCCGGCTGGCGAGCAGGACGAACAGGGCGACGAGCGAGAAAACGCCGAGGGTGATCCGCCGGACGAGGATCGTCCGGGTGATCCCGCGCTTCAGTTCGTCGAAGTCCGTGATGTCGTACATCCTGTCGCTTCCACCCTTCGCGGGGGATCGTAGCGGGCCGGCCGAATCGGCACAAGAACTGCCCGGCCGAGCGCGCGGCTTTGAGCCGAGCGTCGCGCCGGATATCATCCGTTCCCGAGGGAGGGGGGCGGATGAGCCGTACGAAGAGGCGGATCGCGCTGCTCGGTTCGACCGGGTCGATCGGGACGCAGACGCTCGACGTCATCGACCGACTGGCCGAGGCGGGACGGGCGTTCGAGGTCGTCGGACTGGCCGCGGGATCGAACACCGACCTGTTGGTCGAGCAGGCGCGGCGATACCGTCCGAAGGTCGTCTCGATCGCCGCGGCGGACGAAGTCGAGCCGCTTCGGCGCCGTCTTCCCGAGGGCACCGACGTCCTTTGCGGTGAGGACGGACTGCTCCGTCTCGCGAAGCACGCCGACGTGGACGTCCTGGTCAACGCGGTCTACGGAGCGGCCGGCCTCCCCCCGACCCTCGCCGCGCTGTCGCTCGGCAAGACGGTCGCGCTGGCGAATAAGGAGAGCATCGTCATCGGGGGCGACCTCATCCTCGGGCTCCTCGCCGAGCGCGGAGGGAGGCTCCTGTCGATCGACAGCGAGCACCACGCGATCCATCAGTGTCTGCACGGGCACGACCCGAGCGACGTCCGACGGCTCCTCCTGACGGCCTCCGGCGGCCCGTTCCTGCACACCGACCCCGAGGAGCTGGAGCGGGTCACTCCGCGGGAGGCGCTGGAGCACCCGACGTGGGCGATGGGGCGTCGGATCACGGTCGATTCGGCGACGATGGTGAACAAGGCGTTCGAGGTGGTCGTCGCGCATCACCTGTACGGTGTGGAGTACGACCGGATCGACGTCGTCGTCCATCCGGACTCGTACGTCCATTCCCTCGTGGAGTTCCGAGAGGGGTCGATCAAGGCGGAGCTCGGGCCGAGGGACATGCGGATCCCGATTCAGAACCTGCTGATCGATCCGGAGCGGGTCGACACGGGGCTCCCCAGGCTGCCGCTCGACGCGCCGTTGCAGCTCAACCTGCTGCCGTTCGATGAGCGCCGGTTCCCCGCCTACTCGACGGTCCTCGCGGCCGCCCTCGAGGGAGGAACGGCGCTGGCCGCGGTCAACGCCGCCGACGAAGTGCTCGTCTACCGCTTCCTCGAAGGAGGGATCCGATTCACCGGCATCGCGGGCGGACTCGCCGCGGTTCTGGAACGTTGGCAGGACGAGAAGAAAGGCGAGCCCGACGATCGGGCGCCCGAG
Organism: uncultured Thermotogae bacterium; assembly: GCA_964466035.1. Classification (GTDB taxonomy): domain Bacteria; phylum Bipolaricaulota; class Bipolaricaulia; order UBA7950; family UBA9294; genus JANQEA01. The sequence continues at coordinate 16,965 of CAYXLR010000010.1, read as the reverse complement.
CTGTCGCGCCTGATGGAGGTCGACCGCTGGGCGCGCGGGGTGGCGCGGGGACTCGCCCTCGCGTCCCCTGCGTAGCCTGCTCCGGGCGGTGCCGAACGGTTGACGAAGCGGACGAGCTTGACAAACCGGATTCCTCGGGCTATTAAACGGATGCTTAACTACCTACGAGGGGTCACGCGTGCGTAGAGCGGAACCGACGGTCGTGTTCAAGGCACTCGGCGCGCCGAGCCGGATGCGGATCTTCGCGCTGCTGAAGCGCGAGGGCCCGCTCCCCGTCAAGGAGATCGCCGAGTCGTTGAGGATGACGGCGCCGGCGGTCTCGCAGCACCTCCGCGTCCTCCGGACGGCCGGCTTGGTCACCTCGGAGCGGCGGGGGTACTGGGTTCCGTACGCCGTGGACGCGCAGGCCCTCTCCGACTGCTGCGGGATGCTGGTCCGGATCTGCGCGTGTCCCTCTTGCGGCGGCGAACGAGGCGCCGAGCCGTCGGACGAGCTCGAATCGCTCCTCGCCCGACGGGAGGAGCTCCTCGGCGAGCTCCAGCGGGTCGAATCCGAACTGGAGGCGTTGCGCAAATAGGGTCCTAGATGGCCTGGGCGAAGGCGAACTCCCTCGATTCGAACAGCTCGATGCACGCGTCGACCGCCTCTTCATCGAGCGTGGAACCCCGATGGACGCGGATCTCGTCGAGGGCTCGTTCGATTCCGAGCGTCGGGCGATACGGACGGTGGGCGCTCATCGCTTCCACGACGTCGGCGACGGCGAGGATCCGCGCCCTCGGATCGATCGCGTCGCCCGTGAGACCGCTCGGATATCCCGAACCGTCGAGCCGCTCGTGGTGCTGCCGGACGATGTCGGCGACCGGCCATGGGAATTCGATCGGACTCAGGATCTCGTACGCCGTCTGGGGGTGACGCCGGACGATCTCGAACTCCGCCTCGGAGAGCGGGGACGGTTTGGCGAGGATCTCGGCCGGGATCGCCAGCTTGCCGATGTCGTGCGTCAGCGCGGCGACGCGGAGGCACTCGATCTGCTCGTCGGGCAGGCCGATCTTCCTGGCGATTCGCGTCGCGAGCTCCGTGACCCGTCGTTGATGGAGCGCGGTGTAAGAGTCCCGCATCTCGACGGTCTGCCCGAGTGCGGCGATCGTCCCGCGCAACGCGGTTTCGATCGACCGGGCGGCCAACCGTTCGCGGGTCACGTCGCGGATGATCCCCTGGTATCCCGCCACCTCTCCGCCCTCCCTCCGGGCGCTCGACGTCAGCAGGCAATCGAGTCTCCTCCCGTCCTTCGCAACGAGGTGCACCGGGAAATCCTTGACGCTTCCGACGCGGTCGACGGAGGATTGGAACCGCGGACGGTCGCCCGGATCCGCGTAGAGTTCGGCGGCGGTAAGCGCCATCAGCTCGTTGCGTGTGTGTCCGAACAGGTCGACCATCGCCTGATTGGCGGTGAGAAAGCGGCCGTTTCGCGTGGTGACGTAGACAGGATCGCGCGAGTCCTCGAACAGGCTTCGAAAGCTTTCGGACCGGTCCGCGAGCCTGCGCCGGGCCTCGCGCAGCTCGGTGACCTCGAGCGCCACCTCGATCACCCGATCGGCGTTCGTCCCGTCTCCTGTGGGGATCCCCGTGACCCTCCAGACGCGCCCGTCGTGCGTCGTCGTCTCCTTGCTGCAAACCGTCCCCGTCTCGCGGGCCTCGGTGATCGGGCACTCGGGACACGGTTCGCTCCGTCCGGACCCCCAGATGTCGAAGCAGGCTCTTCCGATCAGATCCTCCTTCGGCGAGCCGGCGGATCTCGCGGCCGCGTCGTTCAGCCAAAGAACACGGTGCTCCGCATCTTGGAGCACGACGTGTTCGATCAGGTGATCGTAGATCCCTTCCATGAGCCGTTCGGGTGTTGACATCGCTCGGGTCGACTGTAGCCCTCTTCATGGCAGTTCCTGCTGAATTCTGTCCAAATCAGAAGGGACGTGGGTGCGATCCCGAGTCGACCCGTGCTGGGGCGTCCGTGGGACCACGAAGAGCCCGACGGCCACGCGGCTCCGATCTCAGGATCTCGGAGGACAGGCGGTTCCGTTACTCGGAGGAGGCTTTCGACCCGGCGCGGGCGTCGGCCACGGCTTGGATGGTCGTCCTCTCGAGAAACTCGACCACGGCATCGCGGGCCGGCTTCCAGATCGCGTGGAGCGCGCACGGCTCGCTGCAGTCACAGGGGTCGAGGTACAGCGGACAGTCGTTGAGGATCGCCGACCCGTCGAGCGCCACGACCACGTCCTTGATCGTCATCTCGCTCGCCGGCCGGGCGAGCCGGATCCCGCCCTGCTTGCCGCGGGTCGCCTCGATGAATCCCGCGCGGTGCAACTGGTTGACGACCTTGGCGAGGAGTGGATAGGGGGACGACGTCGCCTCGGCGATCTGCTTCGTCGCGACCGGGTCGTCCGACTCGCGCGCCGCGACCTCGGCGAGCGCCAGCACGGCGTACTTCGCGGTCTTCGAGTAGAGCATGCTCTCTCCTTCGTTCGAGCTGCCGGAAGACCGTACCCATCTGCGTGCCCCGATGCAAGCGGCGCGAACCGGTCGCGCGGCGGTCTCGATCCGTCGACCTCGAGGAACGTCTCCCTCTGGCGGCGTGCGGTTGAATCGAACCCACGGCGGGTTTATCTTTCCTCGCCGAAATGAGCGTGATCGAGCCGCGAGCCGCCTCCGCCACGGACGACCGATCGGCCGGGGCGTCTCGGAAGGGAATGCTGTTCGACGTCAAGCGGTTCGCCCTGCACGACGGTCCGGGAATCCGAACGACCGCGTTTCTCAAGGGCTGTCCGCTATCCTGTTCGTGGTGCCACAACCCGGAGAGCCAGAGCCCGGAGCCGGAGCTGATGTTCTGGGCCGAACGGTGCGTCGGATGCGGGGCGTGCGTTGCGGCGTGTCCGAACGGGGCGATCTCGATCTCTCGCGGTGTGGCGGTGACCGATCGAGCGCTCTGCACGGCGTGCGGGGCCTGTGTGGCCGTTTGTCCTTCCGAAGCGCGCGCGATCGTGGGAGAGGTGTGGTCAATCGATCGGTTGGTCGGTGAGATCGAGAGGGACCTCCTGTTCTACGACGAGTCGGGCGGCGGGGTCACGCTGTCCGGCGGGGAGCCGCTCGCGCAGGCCGCGTTCTCGATCTCGCTTCTGACGGAGTGTCGAAAACGGAGGATCCACACCGCGGTCGACACGTGCGGACACGCCGAGTGGGAGGTTCTGCGGGACGTGGCCCGGTTGGCCGACCTGGTCCTCTACGACGTGAAGCACGCGGACGCCGAGCGGCATCGGGAGCTGACGGGCGTCCCGAACGAACGGATCCTGGAGAACCTCCGCCGACTGGACGGCGAAGGGTGTACGCTGTGGATCCGGATTCCCGTCATTCCGGGCCTGAACGACGCGCCCGAGGAGATCGCCGCGCTCGGCGGGATCGTCGCCGAGCTGGACGCCGTCGAGGCGGTACACTTGCTGCCGTACCACGCCGGCGGGGAGGCGAAACGGGAACGGCTCGGGAGGCCGGCTTCGCCGAGGACAGAAATGATGGACCCGGCGGTCGCCGCGGACAAGGCGGCCGAGATCCTGCGAGGGATCGTCAGCGTTCCGGTGCGGGTGGGAGGTTGAGTCGATGAACGAGCGGATCGAGCGGCTTCGGAACGAGTCGGTTAACGCCGAGCCGTCCATGAGCGGTGAGCGGGCCGCACTGTTGACGTCGTTCTACCGGTCTCCGAAGGAGGAGTCGCACTCCGTCCCCGTCCAACGGGCGCTCGCGTTTCGGCACCTCCTCGAGCATCAGTCGATCCGCGTCGGGGAGAACGAACTGATCGTCGGCGAGCGAGGCCCGGCGCCGAAGGCGACGCCGACCTATCCGGAGCTCTGCTGTCACACCCTCGAGGACCTTGGTGCCCTCCCTTCACGCGGGAAAACGCCGTTTCGGGTGGGCGAGGAAACGATGAGGCTCTACGCCGAGGACGTGATCCCGTTCTGGGAGGGGCGGAGCATGCGGGACCGCGTCTTCGACGCGATGACCCCGGCGTGGAAGGCGGCGTTCGAGGCCGGCGTCTTCACCGAGTTCATGGAGCAGCGATCTCCCGGGCACGCCGTCCTCGACGACAAGATCTATCGGCTCGGGTTCGAGGACTTCAAGGCGTGGATCGAGTCGTCGCGGGAGCGGATCGGGTCGTCCGACGATCCGGCGAAGGGCGAGAAGCTCGAGGAGCTCGAAGCGATGGCGATCTGCTGCGACGCGATCGTCCGCTTCGCCGAACGGCACGCGGAACGGGCGCGGGAGCTGGCGGACGCGGCGGGGCCCCGGCGTCGGGACGAGCTTCTCCGAGTCGCCGAGGTCTGCGAGCGGGTTCCCCGCCACCCCCCGAGGACGTTCCACGAGGCGTTGCAGACCTACTGGTTCGTCCACCTCGGTGTGGTGATCGAGCTGAACGAGTGGGACTCCCTCAATCCGGGGAGGATCGACCAGTACCTCTACCCGTTCTACCGGCGCGACATCGACGAAGGACGGCTGACGGTCGACGGGGCGAAGGAGCTGCTCGAGTGCTTCTGGATCAAGTTCTCCAACCAGCCGGCCCCTCCGAAGGTCGGGGTGACGGAGGAGCAGAGCGCGACGTACAACGACTTCACGCTGATCAACGTCGGCGGGGTCGACGGGAACGGCGAGGACGCCGTCAACGAGCTGTCGTACCTGATCCTCGACGTGATCGAGGAGATGCGGCTACCGTACACGGGGTCGTGCGTTCAGCTGTCGAAGGTGAACCCGGACCGGTTCCTGTTTCGCGCCCTCGAGGTCGTCCGGCGGGGATTCGGCCAGCCGTCGGTCTTCAACACCGACGCGATCCATCAGGAGTTCCTCCGAGCCGGGAAGTCGCTCGCCGACGCACGCGGAGGCGGGCCGAGCGGCTGCGTGACGGTCAGCGCGTTCGGCAAGGAGAGCTGCGTCCTCACCGGATACATGAACTGGCCGAAGATCCTCGAGATCACGCTCCACGACGGGGTCGATCCGCGGACCGGACAGCGGATCGGGCCGCGGACCGGCGATCCGCGAGCGTTCTCTTCGTTCGACGAGCTGTTCGACGCCTATCGGGCCCAGCTACAGTATTTCGTCGACCTGAAGATCGAGGGGAACGGTCGGATCGAGCGGCTGTTCGCCGAACACATGCCGGCGCCGTTCCTCTCCGTCCTCGTCGAGGACTGCATCGACCGCGGCTGCGACTACAACGACGCCGGCCCGCGGTACCCGACGACGTACGTCCAGGGCGTCGGCCTCGGGACGACGACGGACGCGCTCGCCGCGATCGAGGCGCACGTCTTTGCGGACGGAACGGTGATGATGGCCGAGCTCCTCGACGCGCTCGACGCCGATTTCGTCGGGCACGACGCGTTGCGGGGCGGGCTGATTCACCGGTCTCCGAAGTTCGGCAACGACGACGAGAGGGCGGATCGGATCGCGCGGGCGCTGTTCGATGCGTACTTCGACGCGCTCGACGGACGGCCGAACACCAAAGGCGGACGCTACCGGGTCAACCTGCTGCCGACCACGGTCCACGTCTTCTTCGGGGAGATGGTCGGCGCGACGCCGGACGGCCGGAAGGCGGGCGTCCCGCTCTCCGACGGGATCTCGCCGGTGCAGGGGGCCGACACGCGGGGGCCGACGGCCGTCGTCCGCTCGGTCGGGAAGATCGACCACGTACGGACGGGCGGGACCCTGCTGAACCAGCGGTTCCTTCCCGACGTCCTGCGCGACGAGAGCGGCCTGCGGAAGCTCGGCGATCTGGTCCGAACGTACTTCCGGATGGACGGGCATCACGTCCAGTTCAACGTCGTCGACTCGGAGACCCTCCGCCGGGCCCAAGAGGCGCCGAACGAGCACAGGGACCTGATCGTCCGCGTCGCCGGCTACAGCGACTACTTCAACAACCTCGATCGAGCGCTCCAGGACGAGATCATCGCGCGGACCGCCCACGAGGAGCTGTAGACGGCCTCCTCGCCGAGCGCGGCGCGTCAGGCGGACCCCGCGATCCACCCGCGCTCGAATCTCAGCTCATGGCGACGGCGTGGGATCCACGGCCCGTTGAGTGAACATCGTTCACTCATGTTTGACAGCTGTTCACTCTCGACCGTATACTGGTGCCATGGAGAGCGAGCGGCTGGCGGAGGTCGGCTGGCGCATCCGCAGCATCCGTAGCCGGAAGCGAATGACGCTTCGTGCCCTTTCTAGCGCGTGCGGATTGTCCGTCGGGTTCCTGTCGCAGATCGAACGGGGGCTGTCGTCCTTCTCCATCTCTTCCTTGCGGTCGGTCTGTCAGGCGCTCGACGTCTCGCTCGCCGACGTCCTCGTCATGTCGAACGGCCCGGGGAACGCGATCCTCGTGGACCCGCGCCACTCGTCGATCACCAAGGGAGACAACCGACCGCACCTCAGCCTCTCGGACGCGTCGGTCAAGTACCGATTCCTGAGCACCGGCCTGCCGGGGCGCCGCTTCGAGGCCGTGGTCGGCGAGATGGCGCCGGGAAGCCACACCGAGTCTCACTCGCACGAAGGGGAGGAGTTCGGCTACGTCCTCGAAGGAGAGGTGGTGCTGGTCTCCGACGGGGAGGAACACGAGCTGAGAGCAGGCGACAGCTACCACCTGATGGCCTCCACGCCGCACGCCTGCAAGGCGGGAGATCGGGGGGCGAAGGTGCTCTGGGTTCAGACCGCGCGCTACGTGCGTGCACTGAGCCTCCTCGGGAAGGAGGCGCTTCCCATCGGGACGCTCCCCCCGCCTCCGATGGAGAACGGAAGCGAGCCGGCCTTCGTCAACCTCTCGCAGACGGCGGTCCGCTACCGGTTCCTGAGCGGGAACCTCGCGGACGCCCAATTGCGGGTCTTCGTGGCCGAGATCCCCGCGGAGAGCGAGGAGGCGCCGACGGTCTTCGACGGGGAGGAGTTCGGCTACGTCCTGGAGGGTCGGGTTCAGTTCACGGTCGGCGCGGACACGTATCCGCTCGGAGCCGGAGACTGCTATCACGTCCCGGCGGCGTCGTCGCGGGGCTACCGCGTCGACGGCTCGTCGAACGCGAAGCTCCTCTGGGTCCAGATGGGGGCCGGTTCGGTGGAAGCGGAGGCGGTCTGGAGCGAGACGATCGAGAAGGCGGGGGAACCCGCGGATCGGTCCAACGTCGTAATCAAGTCGCGTCCTAGGAGGGATTGATGTACAGACTGAGCACGGACGTGGGCGGGACCTTCACGGACGGCGTGCTGCTCGACGAGACGTCGGGTCGCGTCGTCGTCAGCAAGGTCTCCTCCACGCCTCGCAACCCTGCGATCGGCACGATCGAGTCCGTTGAGAAGCTTTCGATCCCGTTGCGGGACGTGACGTTTCTCTCGCACGGAACGACGGTCGTCATCAACGCATTGATCGAAGGGAAAGGGGCCAAGACGGCGCTTCTCACGACCCGCGGGTTCCGGGACGTCATCGAGATCGGACGGTCCAATCGGACCGAGATGTACGACGCGTTGTACCGGAAGCCCCGCCCGCTGGTCCCCCGCTTCCTCCGGCTCGAGGTGAGCGAGCGGATCGACGCGAGCGGCCGCGTCGTCTCTCCGCTCTCGGTGTCGGAGCTCGAAGAGACGCTCGAAGTCCTCGTCGACGAGGGGGTCGAAGCGGTCGCCGTCTGCCTGCTGAACGCCTACGCGAACCCGGAGCACGAGATCCGGATCGGGGAGTTCCTGCGCGAGAGGCTTCCGGACACGACGGTCTCCCTTTCGCATCTGATCACCCGGCGGTACTACGAGTACGAGAGGACGAGCACGACGGCGCAGAACGCCTACGTGATGCCGGTCGTGCGCACGTACCTCGACAGCCTCGAGGAGGAGCTCAAGCGACGCGAATTCGGGCAGGTGCTCCAGATCATGCAGTCGAACGGGGGCGTGATGGCGGCGTCCGTCGCGCGCGACATGCCGATCGCGATGGTCGAATCCGGCCCCGCGGGCGGCGCCATCGGCGCGGCGCAGCTGGCCAAGCTGATCGGCCACGAGAACGTCATCTCCTACGACATGGGGGGGACGACCGCGAAGACGTCGATCATCACCGGCGGCCTGCCCGAGACGACGGAGCAGTACCTCGTCGAGGGGCGCCCGATTCTGCTTCCCGTCGTCGACCTCCGCGAGATCGGAGCCGGCGGCGGAAGCATCGCGTGGATCGACGAAGCCGGCGCGATGCACGTGGGCCCCCAGAGCGCCGGCGCCGACCCGGGCCCGGCCTGCTATCAGCGCGGCGGCGAAGAGCCGACCGTCACGGACGCGAACCTGCAGCTGGGGCTGCTGGATCCCGACTACTTCCTCGGCGGCGAGATGGAGATCTCGGCGGAGCTCGGGCGGGGAGCGATCCAGCGGGTCGCCGACCACTTCGACCTGAGCGTGGACGAAGCGGCGCTCGGGATCGTCAAGATCGTCAACACGAACATGTCCGGCCTGCTGCAGTCGATGACGGTGAAGCGCGGCTACGACCCGAGGGAGTTTGCGATGGTCGCCTTCGGCGGCGCCGGGCCGATCCACGCGGCGGCGATCGCCAAGGAGCTCGGCATCCCCACCGTCATCGTGCCGCCGTACTCGGGCGTCTTCTCCGCCTGGGGGATGCTGATGGCCGACCTCCGCCACGACCTGAGCCAGACGTTCATTACGCCGCTGGGCGGCGCGGATCCGACCGCGGTCAGCGACCTGTTCGGCGAGCTCGAGGAGCGGATCGTGGGGGTCTTCGCGAAGGAGAACGTCGAGGAGGGGGCGATCACGGTCACGCACGAGCTCGATCTCCGGTACGTCGGCCAGGAGCACACGCTCGCCGTGACCACGCCCGCGCTGTTCACCGAGGGCGTGAAGTCCCAGATCGCGAAGGCCTTCGACGACCACCACCTTCGCGTGTACGGGCACAACGCCCCGGAGGAACCGAAGGAGATCGTCTCGCTCAAGGTGATCGGGCTGGGCAACGTGACCAAGCCGAAGCTGGAACGGATCCCGGAGGGAGACGAAGCGCCGCCGGCGGAGGCCGGACTGGGAGCGCGGGACGTCTACGTGGGCAAGGAGCAGTACCGATCGTTCGGCATCTATCGGCGGGATCTCTTGAAGGCCGGGAACGTCATCCGCGGGCCGGCGGTGATCGAGGAGATCACCGCGACGACGGTCGTGGAAGAGGGTCAGATCTGCCGGGTGGACCCGTACGGCAACCTGATCATCGCAGTCAACGAGGAGGGACGATGAGAACGGATCCGATCACGCTTGAGGTCATTCGCAACCGGCTGATCGCGGCGAGCCGCGACATCCGGCGGACGATCGAGCGGGCCGCGTACAGCCCGATTCTGTACGAGGTCGTCGACTTCAGCTGCGGCATCCTCGACAGCGAAGCGAACCTCATCGCGGAGACGCCCGGGCTGCCGATCTTCCTGGCGAACCTGGGGTACGCGGTGCTCTCGACGTACGAGACGATCGGCCGGGAGAACCTGCGGCCCGGCGACATCGTCCTGTGCAACGACCCGTACAACGGGGGCGGCACCCACTGCCCCGATCTGGTGGCGCTCTGTCCCGCGTTTCACGACGGCAAGATCAGGGGCTGGGCCGCGTTCCGAGGGCACACGGTCGACATGGGCGGGATCTACCCCGGAGGGTGGTACAGCGACACGACCGAGGTGTATCAGGAGGGCTTCCGGCTCCCGCCGGTCAAGCTCGTGGTGGAGGGAACGCCGAACGAGGAGGTGTTCCGACTGATCCGAGCCAACACCCGCGTCCCGGACGCCGTTCTCGGGGACATCCGGGCGATGGTCGCCGCCGTCCGGAAGGGGAGCCAGCGGTTCCTCGAGGTGATCGACCGGTTCGGGTTGAACGTGACGCTCGCCGCCCTGAACGAGATCCTGCTGCAGGGGGAGAAGCTGGCCCGGGCCGCGGTCCGGAGGATCCCGAACGGCGTCTACGAGGCGGAGGCGATCCTCGACGGAGACGGGAACGACGACGCGCCGCTGGACGACAAGCTGCTTCTGAAGCTGAAGATCACCGTCGAGGACGACGAGATGACGGCCGACTTCACGGGAACCGGGCCGCAGAACCGCGGGCCGATGAACACCCCCGAGCCGTCGACCGTCTCCGCCACCCGCTACGCGTTCAAGATCGTGACCACGCCGCACCACCCGAGCAACGAGGGGTTCTTCCGCGCGCTGAACATCGTGATCCCGGACGGAAGCTTCCTCAAGCCGCGCTTCCCGGCCGCCTGCGCGATGTGGCCCACCCCTTCGTCCACGATCCCGGACCTGTTCCTGAAGGCCCTCGCGCCGGCGATCCCGGATCAGGTCCGGGGCGGCCACTTCGGCGACGCGATGGCCAACTTCATCTACGGGATCGATCCCGCCTCGGGGAAGTACTACGTCTGTGCCGAGGCGGACGCCGGCGGCTACGGCGGCAAACCGACCGAGGACGGCGAGAGCGCCCTCTTCTCGATGACGCTCGGCGACACGTACAACGTACCGGCCGAGGTCGTCGAGGTCCGGTATCCGTGGCAGGTGGAGCGTTTCGAGCTGCGGCAGGATTCCGGCGGAGCCGGGAAGTACCGCGGCGGGCTCGGCGTGGTTCGCGACTACCGCCTCGGGTTCGACGCCGGCCTCACGGTGACGGCCGACAGGGTGAAGTACACCCCGCCGTGGGGGGTCTTCGGAGGAAAGCCGGGGAGCACGAACATCACCGTCGTCGACCGCCTCGACGGGACCGAAGAGCGCTGGCGGAAGATCTCCAACCTCCCGCTCAAGAAGGGCGAGGTCGTCAGCTTCCGCGGCGGCGGCGGCGGCGGGTACGGCTTCCCGCTGGAGCGAGCCCCGCAGGACGTACTGGAAGACGTGATCAACGGATACGTGTCGCTGGAGAGGGCGCGAAGCGACTACGGCGTCGCGATCGACCCGTCCTCCATGGAGGTCGACGAGCGGGCGACCCAGGCAGCGAGGGCGGAGATGAGGAAGCGGGAAGGGCGGGCCGAGGAATGACGACGAGGCTGCGCTTCCGATTCGAGCGGGGCGGCGGGTTCACGGCGAGGCTGTGCCCCGACCTGTCGCCGGAGACGGTGGAGGCGGTCGTGGCGATGCTCCCGCTGGAGGCGACCGTCTACCATTCGCGCTGGTCCGGCCGCGAGATCAACTTCCCCGTGAAGAGTCCCGCGAGCGTGCCGCGCGAGCGCCAGACGTGCACGGTCAACGCCGGGGACGTCGTCTACTGGAAAGAGTGGGAGATGGGCGAAGCGGCGCAGGAAGCGCTGGCGGTCTACTACGGAGCCGAGGTGACGCGGGATCACCGAGGGTACCTCCCGGTCAACGTCTTCGCCCGGGTTCCTCCCGACGAGTGGCCGGAGATCGAGAAAGTCGGGCTGCGGATCTGGCAACAGGGAGTCGAACGGCTCATCGTCACGGGGATCGAGGGAGCGGACGAATGACTCCAGAGGTGAGGCGGCGGCTCTGCAAGAAGCGCAAAGGGGCGGGCCGGCGCGTCTTCCTCGCACGCAAAGGAGGAGGCACACAATGAATCGGCGTTTTGGCGAGACCAGAGTGGTAACTCTCGATCTTGCGACAGGTGACAATCGCGTAGCCCACTACCCTAACCTGGTACAGCACTTCATTGGCGGGAGAGCGGCCAACCAATGCATCTTGATGGAGCGTGGCGCAGATCGTGACGAAGAGGGTGTTCCTAGACGAATCGTGCTTGGTCCGGGGTCTCTTGTAGGGACGACAGCGCCAAGTGCCACGCGATCGACAATTGACTCAGGTAATATGTACAATCAGGGTATAGGATCAGGAAGTATAGGTGGAAGGATAGGCAAGTACATGCGCTTCGCGGGTGTAGACCATCTTGTCATCGAAGGCAGAGCGCGGAGTCCGCAGTATGCCCTCCTTACGGAGCGGGGCGTGGACTTATGTGACGCATCGGATCTCTGGGGTATGACGGTTGAGGAGACCGATGGGGCGCTCAGAACCAGACACGGACATGACATAGCGATTCTCTACATCGGACCGGCCGGTGAGAATCGTGCAAGGACCGCTTGTATCTGTTCTGATAAGTATCGTACGCAGGGGCGGTGTGGTCTCGGCATGGTCCTTGGGACAATGCGCCTGAAAGCACTCGTCGTTCCCCGTTCCAAGGGTGTAGTTGAGGTCGAGCGCCCCGAGGACTTCCGCGCGGTTGTCAGGAAGATGCTTGCTAAGATCCGATCCCAAAGCGCGATTGTGAACGGGATTTCGACAGGGGGGCTCGCGGCAACAATGGATGGCTGGCTGGGGCTGCTCAACCCAGTGAGGAACTTCCAGGACGGATACATCAGTGAGGATAGGCAACAGGCACTTGGCGGTGCTGCGTATGCTCGCCACGCGACGACCAGTGCAAGAACGTCTGATGGATGCCCGATTCAGTGCGACGTCATGTTTGAGATTCAGGATGGGCCGTATAAGGGTACGAAGTGGGCGGGCGTAGAGGGGGATGTCCAATGGGACTTCGCAGCCAAGCTGGGAATAGAGGACACGGCGGCTACCATCAAGCTGCATGCCCTGTGCACGAATCTTGGATTGGATGTCGACTCGACCTCTGGAGCGATCGCATGGGCCTTTGAAAGCTTCCAACGGGGTGTTCTTACAAGAGGGGACACTGATGGCTTGGTCCTGGAATGGGGCAACGTAGAGGCCGTAATAGAGATGATCCAGCGAATAGCCGACCGCAAGGGTATCGGCGATCTGCTCGCGGACGGAAGCAAGATGGCCGCGGAGAAGGTGGGAAAGGGATCGGGTGCCTGGGCAATCCACATCAAGGGACAGGATCTGGCCGAGCCACTGCGAGCAGAGAAGGGATGGGCACTTGGTTGTGTAGTATCGCCACGAGGTGGCGGGCATACCCGGGGTGCTCCACTACCGTTCTGCACACCGCCGCTCCCCGAACCGTATGATCCAACGGCGTATCGAGGCCAGCCGGAACGCGTGGTGCACACCGAGCGGCTGCATGCTGCGCAGGACTGCCTAGGCTTGTGCAACATCCCGAGTCAGTGGGTTCATGCAGCCTTTCCCGGGCTTGAGGACTACGCAGAGCTATTCAGCGCAGCGACTGGAGAGATGATTCCCACTGATAGGTTCGTCGAGATGGCCGAGGATGCTGTGATGCTGGAGAAGGTCTATAACCAGATACATGCTCGCTTCGAGCGAGCTGATGATTACCCCCCTGAGCGCATGATGGAAGAGGGAATCCCATCCGGCCCCATGAAGGGTCAGAGGCTAGCAAAGGAGGATTGGGATGAGATGCTTGATGAGTACTACAGCCTTCACGGATGGGACGTTGATTCAGGATGCGTATCTGAGGCTGAAGTAGCGCGGATTACCGAGACGATCCACGAAGCGATCGCGCAAGCCAAGCCTGCGCAGTAGCGAAGGCGGCGGTGAGCGGGAACTGACGGGAGAAGTCGGGAGACATGCTGCAGGGAGACCTTGGCGGAAGAGGTGGGTCGGCCAGGAAAGCCAGGCAAGTACTCCAACCGCCAATCTCCTGCCAGCGAGAGGCGAAGTGCAGTGTGAACAGGGAGCGACATGATGGCGCGTGGTGAGAGTGAGCAGGCACTTGATGCGACGACTACCCGGTCCGCGCCAGAGAGCCAGCTGCACGATAGGCGAGCGAGGATAGGCAAGGAGCAGAATTGCGGTGTCTTGAGACAAACGGCGGGAGGTGAATCCTAATGGTCTGTTGCGAGTACCGCTCCAGGCTCGCTGCACTGCAACGTGCCATGAATGGCGCTGGGCTAGGACCCGCGGTCATAGGCTTGTCAGAGAATCTAAGGTATTTAACTGGATTCACTGACGAGCCGGGAGAACGGGCGCTGTTCCTTCTGGTGCCGGCCGAGGGCGAGGCATCGATGGTCATCCCCGAGCTGTACGCGGACGAGGTGGAGGCCCATGCCCCGCCGGCGTCGATCCACCAGTGGTCCGACGGAGAGGATCCGATGGCGATCGTCCGCCGGCTCGCGGACGGCGTCCGTGGCAAGGGGAGCGTGCTCGTCGACGACACGCTCTGGGCGGCCTTCCTCCTCCCATTGCAGAAGGCGTTCGCCGGTCGCCGGTTTGGGCTGGCCTCGGAGGTGATGGCTCCGCTTCGGGCGTGCAAGGAGCGCGACGAGATCGAGGCGATGCGCCGCGCTGGCGGGTTCGCCGACCGGGCGCTGGAATCGGCGCTGTCGGAGCCGATTGCCGGCTCGACCGAGCGGGAGCTGGCCGGTCGCCTCGAGACGGCGATGCTCGCGTGCGGGGCGGACGGGATTGCGTTCGAGACGCTCGTTGCATCGGGGCCGAACGCCGCGCTCCCGCACCACCGCGCCGGGGCGCGGAGGATCGGGCGGGGCGACGTCGTCGTCCTCGATTACGGCTGTCGTGTCGACGGCTACTGCTCCGATATCACGAGGACGGTCGTCTGCGGTGCGCCGGGTCCGAAGGTCGAGGCGGTCCACGACGCGGTCCTCCGCGCGCACGACGCGGCGGTGGCGCGCGCGCGGATCGGCGCGCCGGCCGAGGCGGTTGACCGGGCCGCCCGAGAGGTTCTCACGGCGGCCGGGTACGGTCCGAACTTCGTTCATCGGACCGGCCACGGCATCGGCCTGGACGTCCACGAGCCGCCGTACATCGTCGAGGGGAACGGGGAGAAACTGGAGGCCGGAATGGCGTTCTCAGTCGAGCCGGGAGCGTACTTCGCGGGGGAGTTCGGCGTCCGCATCGAGGACGTCGTCGTCGTCGGAGAGGGCGGGCCCGTGTCGATGACGGAGGCTCCGCGGGAGCTGAGGAGCGTGGACTGAGCGGATGAGCGTCCGGGGGAGAATGCGCCGAACCACTAGGAGGTCACAGAGGAGAAAGGAGGTGTTCCGCAATTCGAACCAGCGACGGGAGATCACACTGGCAAGGAACCCTACGAGGTGATGCAACGTGAGAACGAGAGCATGGATGATCACGATGGCGGTTGTCCTGGTCCTGGGATGGCTGGCCGTCGGAGAAGTGGACAACGTCGCGGTGATCAACGGGTACCCGGTGATCACCGCAGACCCGGCTGTAGCGTCGGACTGGTACGACACCGAGGCGATGTACAACCTGTACAGTCCCCTGGTTTATCCTGATCCAGGAGGAGGTATCCGACCGCACCTGGCGACGAGTTGGGAGGCGGTCGGTGGCGACTACACGCACTGGCGGTTCACCCTTCGTCAAGGCGTGAAGTTCCATTCAGGCTACGAGATGACGGCCGAGGACGTGGCGTTCTCCATGACCCGATTCATCACGATGGCGCGTGGCAACTCGGGACCGCTGGGCCAGGTTACCGCGGAGATCGTCGATCCGTACACCGTCGACTTCCTGCTTGACGCGCCGAGCGCCATCTTCCCGGACACGCTGGCGCTGTTCTTCGTCGTCGAGAAGGACCTCGTCCTGGCGAACATCGACCCGGACGGCAGCTACGGTGAGTACGGCGACTACGGGGAGAACTGGCTGGCCACGCACGACGCGGGCACCGGCCCGTACATGATGACGAGCCACCTGCCGGGTCAGCGGCTGGACGCGGTCCGGTTCGTCGACTACTTCGAAGGCTGGAGCGACGAAGGCTGGGGCCCGGACGAGGTGCCGATCGAGCGCCTCGTGTTCATCATGGAGACGGACTACACGACCCTGATGACCCTGATGAGGAGCGGCGACCTCGACCTCGAGATCAACGGGGGCTGGACGCTGCCTCAGCTCCAGGACATCGATGCGGATCCGAATCTGGATTTCTCGATGGTGTGGGCGCAGAACGTCACAGTGTCGATGAATACACAACTCCCGCCGACAGACGACGAGCACTTCCGCAAGGCGATCCTGTACGCGTTCGACTACGAAGGGATCGTCGGGCCGTGGGAGGCCTTCGGCAACGGCGAGACGGGCATCCTCCTGCCGAACATGCCGGGCTACGTGGCCATCGAGCCGCAGCCCCGGGCGCAGGACCTCGACAGGGCCGCGGAGGAGCTGGCGTTGTCCAGTTACGCTGATACACTGGGTGATGTCACGGTCACGTACCACTTCTGCGGCGGACTGGACTTTGCTGAGGAAGTGGGGTTGCAGTTGCAGGCGGACATGGCCCAACTTGGCGTTTCCGTTGAGGTGGCCGGTCCCCCGTGGCCGCAGTACTCGGGGGAGTGTGCTGCGCCGGAGACAACACCGAATCTCAGCATCTGGCTTTTCGCCCCGCAAGCAGCCCCTGCGCACGACTACTACACCTATATGATGTACCACCCGAACGGCCTTGGATGGATCTACGAGGCCCACTGGTTCTTCGAGGATGAGGAAATCAACAGCATTCTGCAGGCAACCCGCGCGGAGGCGGATCCGGTCGCACGGCTGGCGCTGTACGAACAGGTCCAACCGTTGATCGCGGAGCACGCGCTGGCCTTCTATCCGTATCAGAAGCCGACGCTGTTCGCGCATCAGGCATACATCGTTGGCCCGAGCGAGACGATCGTCTTCGTCGGACCGAGCGAGAACATGCACAAGTGGAGGATCAACCTGACCCTGAAGGAGGAACTCCGCGGGGACTAGGCAGGGTGGGGGCGGGCTCGTCGAGCCCGCCCCCGTGTTCTTACCGAGCGGGATGAGAGGACCATGTTCAGATTCGTCGGCAAACGCTTGTTCCAATCGCTGTTCGTGCTGTTCGGGCTGTCGCTTCTCATCTTCTTCATCGCCCGCGTGATGCCGGGCGACCCGGCGCGCGCCGCGCTCGGTCACCTTGCGACCGACGAGCAGGTGGAGCGCATGCGCGAGGAGATGCACCTCAACGATCCGTTCCCCGTCCAGTACTACTACTGGCTGCGTGACCTGGTGCACGGGGACCTCGGGAGGTCGTCCTACACGCGCCGGCCCGTCACCATGGACCTGATTCAGTACGTCC
>CAYXLR010000009.1:0-72140 GCA_964466035.1 uncultured Thermotogae bacterium | reverse complement strand
CGGCCTGCTCGGCGAGGAGGAAGAGCCGATGGAGGAAATCGGGACCGAGGAGTAGCAAAGGGACATACAGGATCCAGATTCCTGTGGCGCGGGGTGGACGGTTTTGTCCGCCCCGCCTTTCTTTGCCCTCATCCATCCACGCGAGCTTTGCTCCCTCTCCCCTCTGCGGGAGAGGGCTGGGGGTGAGGGGGCCTGTCGCTCGCAGCGTGCGTCCCCCACCCGGCCTCCCCCATCAAGGGGGAGGGGCGGCAAACCGCGACATGCATCTTTGCTCCTTCTCCCGCGCCGGGGATAGGAGAGCACCCTCCTCATCGACTTCGTTACGGAAGGCGAAGGCGAGGAGGGTCGGGGCCCCTTCTGTTTGAGGGCACTCCGATGGGCCGTGGATCTACGTCCTCGGGGCGACGTCCTCGAGAACCCGAGGTAGATCGGGGAAGGCGTCGATCAGGCGATCGGCGGCTTCGAGCTCCGCGGCCGGTCCGTAGCCGTACGTCGCGCCGATGACCGTGCATCCGTTGGCGCGGCCGGCCTGCATGTCGTGGTACCGGTCGCCGATCATGAACGCCCGCTCGTGCGGCGCCCGCCGGAGGAGATCGCGGACCAACTCGGCCTTCGTGCGTCCCTCGATCTCGTTCGTCTGCAGTTCGTCGAACAGGTGAAGGACACCGGTGGTGGAAAGGACGACCTCGGTGTACCGCATGTCCCCGTTCGTGCAGAGACCGATCGCGTATCCTCCATCGCGCAGCGCCGCCAGCGTCTCGGGCACGCCGGGGAAAAGCTCGCCGCGCTCGCGGATCGAGGCGAGCTCGATCTCAGCGATCCGCTTTGCCAGGGCCGCTCGCTTGTTCGGGAACCCCTCCTCGACGAGCCAATCGAGGAAGACGGGAAACGGCTCGCCGACGAAGCCGAGGATCACGCGGTCGGAGGGATACGGAAGCTCGTACTCCCCGTAGACGTTGTGCATCGTCGGTACGAAGGAGGACTCCGTGCGATACAGCGTGCCGTCGAGATCGAAGATGAGGAGTCGGTCGGCCATGATGCGGGAGACGATACCGCGGAGGCGATCCGTCGGCAATGCGCCGTGGCGGGCGAAGCCGCCACGGTGCGCCCATTCGAAGGTCGCCGGTCTATTCGATCGCCATCCGGAGGAGCAGCACGTCGTAGCTTCCTCGCGTGTCCGAGGAAGTGAATCCGACGACGAGCGCGGTGTCGACACCGGAGAGGCAGACCCCGCCCGGCCATTCGGGCCCTTCCCCGCCGAACCGGTAGGTCGCCGTGGATTCGCCGGCGTCGTCGACGCGGTGGATCCAGATGTCGTTCGCCCTGCTGTCTCGGTCGTTGCTGGCCCCGGCGACGAGGTACCCGCCGGAGCTGAGTTCGACCGCGTCCAGCCCGTAGTCGTAGGCGCGGTGCGAACCGAACCGCGAGGTCCACACCTCGTCGCCGTCGGCATTGAGTCGAACGACCGTCAGGGCCATCAGCTCGGAACCCTCCAAATCGCCGTGTCCGGCGACGAGGAATCCGCCATCTCGGAGGGGGATCACGCGGCTTGCGGTATCGTAGACGTTCCGTCCGTAGGCCTTCGCCCAGACTTCATTTCCCGAGGAGTCGAGCCGAACGACGTACATGTCGACGTTTCCCGCCCCGAACGAGCTCGTTCCGCCGCCGACGATGTACCCGCCGTCCGCGAGGCGCCGGATGCTGCTGCCGCGGTCGATCCGTTCTCCACCGTACGTCTTCGTCCAGACGGCCCGTCCGTCCGAACCCACCTTGACGACGTAGACGTCGGAGATCCCGGCGCCGAAGGAGTACGTCAGGCCGCAGACCGCGACGCCCCCGCCGGACGTGGGGCACAGGTCGAACGCCGCGTCGTAGTCGCTGCCGCCGAACGTCGAGACCCACTCGAGCTCTCCCGTGCGGCTCAGCTTCGCGACGAGGACGTCCTCCGAACCTTGACCGGCCGACGTCGTGTACCCGGCGACGAAGACGCCTCCGTCCTCGGCAGGACAGACGGCCTCCCCGAAGTCGCGTCCCGGACCGCCGATCGCCTTCGCCCAGACGACGCTTCCGTCCGAATCGAGCCTGATGACGAGCACGTCCTCGCGCCGATCGGCCGAGTAGCGCATCCCGACCAACACGGACCCGCCGTCCACGGCGCAGACGTCCCGGCCGACCTCGGCGAGGCTCCCGCCGAAGGCGCGGGCTTCGATCGCGGCCTCGTCGCTCGGGACCGGCGCCGCCGGGATCTCGACGTCGACGACGGTGATCGGATCGAGCGAAGGCGCGAACGGTACGTTGGCGTCGAGCGACCGCGCGATGGCCGCGGCGATCTCCTGGGGCCAGACCCGCTGATTCGTCGCCGTCACGAGCTGCCCGTCGATCATCGGCGGCACGGTCTGGCTCCCCCGGGTGCAGTTCGCGCCGTACGCGTTGCAGTTGCCCATCCGGTTCGGATGGGCGACGACGTTCGCGCCCTCGAGCAGGCCGGCGTCCCCGAACAGGAGAATCCCGGAGCACCCGGTGTACAGCGTCAGGCCGGCCTCGTGCGCCTCCTGCACCAGCCCGACGGCTCGGTCGCTGTCCCGCAGGTCCCCGACGGGATTCGGCCTCCGCTGGAACGTCCCCGGCGTCGGCATGACGACGAGGACGTCGTACGCCGCGGCCGACTCGATCCCGTCGACCGACGCGTCGGCGAACAGCGTCGAGCAGAGGCGCGAGCAGGCCGGGACCGATCGGTCGATCCCCATCAGGGTGACCTCCCACCCCAGAAGCTCGAACTGGTCCTTCAGCAGGTACGTGTTCGCCCCGTACGGGTCGGCGAGCATCGCCAGGACCTGCACGCCGTTCGAGAGATCCGGCGCGGCTTGTGCGCTCAGACAGAGCAGCGCACAACACGCAAGGACCACCAGCCCGCATCGTCTTCGCATCAGGTCTCCTTCGCTGCGTGGAGTTTCGCTTTCCCGCACCTCCAGTTCGCGGAGCCACCGGCCGAAGATGGCGGGAGAGCGTTTCGACAGCGTCTCAGGTGGAATCGGCCGATCGGTTGGCGGGCGGAAGCGCGGAGCCAGCCAGCCCCTGACCCGTCCGTGCGGTACACTTCCACACCATGAACCCCCTGGCGACGGCCCGACTCCGTCTGGTCCCCCTCACGGTGGATCAGCTGACTGCGCTCGTCGAGGGAGAAGGGCGAGTTGTCGGGGCAACGATCGACCCGCGGCTGGTCGAACCGCCCGTCACGAAGGCGATCCGCGCGAAGCTGGAGAAGATGAGCAGCTCGCCAGCAGAGGAGCATCCGTGGTTGACGTACTGGCTTGCCGTCTCGCAAGCGGATGGTCGTGGAGTCGGCCTCCTCGGATTCAAAGGGGCTCTCGACGCGAAGGGAGAGGTCGAGATCGGCTACGGAATCGAGCCGGTGTACCGTAGACGCGGATTGGCGACCGAGGCCGTATCGCGCTTGCTCGCCTGGGCGTTCTCCGATCCGAGTTGCCGGGGCGTGACGGCCATCGCGGTCCGGAACGACAACGCCGCATCACAGCGCGTACTGACGAAGCTCGGCGCGCGTTGTGTCCGGCGCGGCGACCTGGAGAGCGACTGGAGGATCGACGCGGTTGCGTTCTTCGGTCGTGCCGAGAGGAGAGCGTCGGATTAGGCGACGGGATTCCGCAGCGTTCCGATCCCCTCGATCTCCACCTCGACGACGTCGCCGGCCGACAGCCGTCCGACCCCGGCCGGCGTACCGGTCGCGATCACGTCGCCGGGCTCCAGCGTCATGAACGCGGTGACCTCCTCGATCAGCGTCGGGACGGAGAAGATCAGGTCGCTCGTCCGGCCGTCCTGCCGGAGCTCGCCGTTGAGCCGAAGGACGACGTGAAGCGGCTCCTCGATCTCGTCCGGGGTGACGATCCACGGGCCGAGCGGGGCCGACGTGTCGAACCCCTTCGCCCGGACCCAGTTCGTCTCCCACCGCTGGGCGACGCGGTCCGACACGTCGTTCAGACAGGTGTAGCCGAGGATCACGTCTCGCGCCGAGTCCGCCGGTACGTTCCGGCAGCGCGCGCCGATGACGACCGCGAGCTCGGCCTCGTAGTGCACCTCCGCGCTGTCGGGCAGTCGGATCGTCTCGCCGGGGCCGATGACGGCGGACGGCGGCTTGAGGAACAGCAACGGCCGCTCCGGGACGTCGTTCCCGAGCTCGTCGGCGTGCGCCGCGTAGTTGCGCCCGACGCAGACGATCTTGCTCGGCGCGCACGGCGCGAGGAGCCTGACGTCTTCCAACCGGTACTCCGCGCCGTCCGCCCGAACGACGTCGCCGCGCAGCTCGCCGGACAGCGGCTCCTCCGTCTTCGGACCGAGAAATCGAATCCAGCGCATCGTCCCTCCTCACGCCTCGGACGAACGGTATTCGACTCCGCCCCCGTTTGCAACGCCGGTTACAAGAAACGAGCCGGCCGTTCCTTGACGCCGACCGGAGCAGGCGATAGGCTGGTCGGCATGGACCGAATCCCGTATCTGCTCCTCACATCCGCCTTGATCCTCCTCGATCGATGGTCGAAGTGGTGGGCGGTGAAGACGCTTCACGCCGGGCAGCCAGCGCCGCTGCTCGGGGAGTCGATCCGCCTGACGCGGGTCCACAACGTCGGAGGTGCGTTCGGGATCTTCCCCGGAAACGGTCAGCTGTTCCTCGCCGTTTCGGCGGTCGTCTCCCTCGTCCTGTTCGTGCTTCTCCTGCTCGGGCGGACCCGCGGAATCCTCGCGCGGCTCGGGATGGCCGTCGTCCTCGCGGGCGCCGTCGGAAACTTGATCGATCGGCTCGTCTACGGCTTCGTCCTCGACTTCTTCGAGATCCGCGGGTTCCCGGTCTTCAACCTGGCCGACGCGTGCATCACGGTGGGCGCCGGTCTGATCATCCTGCACGTCCTGATCGGAGGTGATCGCCATCGAGCTCGCCGGCAAGTTGATCGTGTTTGAGGGGCTCGACGCGTGCGGCAAGTCGACGCAAGCGAGGCTGCTGGCCCGCCGTCTGGCCGAAACCGGCGTCGACGTCGTCACCACGCGCGAGCCGGGCGGGACGCCGATCGCCGAGGGGATCCGCGAGGTCCTCCTCGAGCGGGAGCACCGCGCGCTCCTTCCGCTCTCGGAGCTCCTCCTGTTCATGGTCAGCCGGACGCAGAACACGCACGAGGTGATCCTCCCGGCGTTGCGAGCGGGGAAGACGGTCGTCGCGTCGCGGTATCGGCTCTCGAGCATGGCGTATCAGGGGTACGGGCGGGGCCTGGACCTCGACCTGATCCGGCAGCTGAACGAAGCGGCGACATCCGGCACGCGGCCGGATCTCACCTTCCTGATCGACGTGCCGGAGGAGTACACGCTCCGACGGAAGGCCGACCGGGGGGATCGGATCGAGGTCGAGTCGGCCGAGTTCCACCGTCGTGTCCGCCGCGGATTCCTCGAGCTGACCGACGGCGATCCGACCGTACACGTCCTCGACGGAACGCGGTCGATCGAGGAGATCGGCGACGCGGTGGCGCAGCGCCTGGGCCTCTGAGTTTTGCCAACCCGAGTTCTGGTGGAGTATCATGAACTCGGCGCAAGTCGCCAGCAAGGGGGTCATCGATGGACTTCGTGTGTTTGAAGGAGGATCTGGTCTTCGGGGTGCGCCTTGCCAGTCACGCGCTGGGAGTCCGGAGCAGCATGCCGATCCTGGCGGGTCTGAAGCTCGAGATCACCGGCAATCAGCTCTGTCTGCAGGCGACGGACCTTGAGCGCGCGGTCCGCTGCGAGATCCCGATCGAGAACAACGCGTCGGACGAGTCGGTGGTGCTGAACGGGGCCGTCTTCAACCAGATCGCCACCCATCTCCCGGCCGACGAGCGGATCAGCCTGACCACCGAGGCGGGCGAAGTGACGACCGTCAAGGTCCGGTGCGGCGAAGTGACGTTCGACCTCCCGACCCTCCCGGTCGAGGATTTCCCGGAGGTCGCGTCGCTCCCTCCGACGAAGGTCGCGTCGGTCCGGATCGATCCGTTCCACCGCGGTCTCGAGCAGACGTCGTTCGCGGCGCTCCGCGCCGGACAGACGACGCGCCTCAGCCTGACCGGCGTCGATCTGGTGCTGAAGGCCGACCAGCTCAACATGGTCGCCGCGAACGGATTCAGGATGGCGATGAAGTCGATCGGCATCGAGCAGCTCGTCGAGGAGGGCGAGTACCTGATCGAGGCGAGCGTGCTCACCGATCTCGATCGTGTCCTCGGGCAGCTCGACGCGGAGACGGTCGATCTGTATCGCGGCGAAGGGCAGCTCTTCTTCCACGCCGCCGGCGTGACGTTCATGGCGCGGACGATCGCCGAGGAGTTTCCCGACTTCGAGCGCGTCATCCCGAAGGACAACCCGATCTCCCTCGTGTTCGACCGGCGCGCGCTCCTCGAGGCGCTCCAGCGGATCGAGATCACCGCGGCGGAGGACTCGGGCGCCATCACCATCCACGCGAGCTCCGACGAGAGCGCGATCCGGATCAACTCGGCGTCCCGGAACAAGGGCGAGGCGGAGGAGCGCGTCCGGCTGAAGAAGCCGCCGTCCGCGCCGATCGAGATCCGCTTCTCGGCCGAGTACCTGATCGACGCGCTGAAGCGGATGGACTCGGAGGAGATCGTCCTCTGGCTGTCCGATCCGCTGAAGGCGGGATTGGTCGAGCCGTCCGGCGACGCGTCCGCGGAGAGCGATCGAGGGTACCTCTACGTCTGTATGCCGGTCCGACTGACGGCGTAGACGAAGCGGGCTTCTACTCCAGCGCCTCCCGGACGATCTTCGCGCTGGCTTCCAGCGCCTCGTCGAGTCGGTCGATCTGAGGGCCGCCGCCCTGCGCGAACCGCTTGCCCCCACCCCCGCCTCCGCCGAGCGTTCCGGAGACCGCTGCGATCAGCCGGCCGGCGTCGATCGCCTTGACGTCCTTCGACCGCTTGCAGACGGCGATTCCACTCCCCCCTGCGTCTCCGACGAGGAGGACCACGGCCGGACGCGCCTTCTCCTCGAGCGCGTCGGCGAGCTCCTTCAGCTGCTCCGCGGAGAGGTCGACGCGGCCGGAGACCCATCGAACGTCTCCGATCGATTCCGCGTCTTTGAGCAAGAGATCGACGTGCTCGTGCGCCTCCGCCGCCGACACGGCCTCGACCCGCGCCGCGGCCTCCTTCAGCTGTGCCTTCAGCCGCTCGACGCCGGCCAGCGGATCGTCGCCGACGGCCTCGCGCAGCCGCGCGAGGAACGCCTCGTCGTCGCGCAACCGGCGGAGGACGGCGTCGCCTGTGATCGCGCGGATCCGACGGACGCCGGAGGCGATCGACTCCTCGGAGATGATCTTGATCAGGCCGATCTCGCCGCTTCGCGACACGTGCGTCCCGCCGCAGAGCTCCGCACTCACGTCGCCGACCCGGATGACGCGGACGACGTCCTTCCCACGATACTCGTCCTCGAACAGCCCGATCGCGCCGAGCCGCTCCGCCTCCTCGAGCGAGACCTCGGAGATCTCCACGGGATGATCGGCGAGGACCGCGGCGTTGGCGAGGTCCTCGACCCGCGCGATCTCCTCCGGCGAGAGCTTCTCGAAGTGCGAGAAGTCGAACCGGAGCTCGGCGTCGTCGACGAGCGAGCCGGCCTGCTTCGCATGCGACCCGAGCACCTCGCGGAGCGCGGCGTGCAGCAGGTGCGTCGCGGTGTGGTTCCGTTGGATGCGATGACGCCGATCGACGTCGACGGTGAGACGGCAGCGATCGCCGAGTTCGAACGTGCCCCTTGTCACTTCAACGTTGTGTAGGTAGTCGCCTTCCTCGTTCGTCGCAACACGTGTGACAGTCGCGGCTCCATCTTGTTGAAGGTTCTCTATCAAGCCAGTGTCTGCAATCTGGCCACCGGCTTCGGCGTAGAAAGGCGACACTGAGACAACGAGACTGACAATCTTCCCGTCCGCGAAAACGACGCTGTCGACGACCGCCTCGGCCTCGAATCTCTCATAGCCGACGAACCTCGTGGGCTCCTTTCCGGCGCGCATTGCCTTTCTACCCACCGAAGCTGTGACGGTTACCGTCCCCTTGAGTACCTTGTGCGAGCGCTTACGCTGTGCAGCTAGCGCGACCTCGAAACCTTCAAGATCGACCGTCATCCCGCGCTCCGCCGCGATCTCCTGAATCATCTCGAGCGGAAATCCGTACGTATCGGTGAGCTCGAACGCCAGCTCGCCCGGCAGCACCGTCTCGCCGTCGTCCGCTAGCTCCTCCAGCAGCTTCGCCAGCCGCCGCTCTCCGTCGCGAAGCGTTCTGCGGAACGTCTCTTCCTCCCGCGCGATCAGCCGATGCGCCAGGTCGCGCGCCTCGGCGATCTCCGGATAGACGCCGCCGAGCACGTCGATCACCGGATCGACGAAGCCCGAGAGGGAGCCGGCCGGAAGATCGATCTTCTCCCCGGCGCGGACAGCGCGGCGGAGGATCCGCCGAAGGACGTACCCCTGCCGCTCGTTTCCGGGCATCACGCCGTCCGCCAGGAGGAAGAGGACGCCGCGGACGTGATCGGCGATCGAGTTCCGATGGACGCGATCGACCTCGGTGAGCGCCCGAGGGCAGGCCGCTTCGACGGCCTCGACGATCGGTCGGAACAGGTCGGTCTCGAACACCGTCGGCACGCCCTGGAGGACCGCCGACGTCCGCTCGAGCCCCATCCCGGTGTCGATGTTCTTCCTGTCGAGAAGCGTCGGCGATCCGTCCTCGCCTACTTCGTACTCCATGAAGACGAGGTTCCATATCTCCGAGTACCGGTTGCACTCGCACGCGACGCCGGCGCAGTCCGGCCCGCACGCGTTCTCGGCGCCGGTGTCGTAGAAGATCTCGGAATCCGGCCCGCACGGACCGCTGTCCCCGACCGGCCCCCACCAGTTGTGCTCCTTCCCGAGGCGGACGATCCGCTCCTCCGGAAGGCCGATGACGTCCCGCCAGATGGCGAACGCCTCGTCGTCGTCCCGGTAGACCGAGGCGGAAAGCTTCTCCTCCGGGAGCCCCAGCTCGTCGACGAGGAACTCCCACGCCAGGCGGATCGCCCCTTCCTTGAAGTAGTCGCCGAACGAGAAGTTGCCGAGCATCTCGAAGAACGTGTTGTGGTACGCCGTCCTTCCGACGTTCTCGATGTCGGTCGTCCGGAAGCACTTCTGGCACGTCGCAGCGCGGGGGAACGATGCCTCGGCCCGCCCCCAGAAGACGTCCTTGAACTGGACCATTCCGGCCGACGTGAGCAGCAGCGTCGGATCGTTCGGCACCAACGGCGAACCGGGCAGGACCTTGTGATCCCGCTTGGCGAAAAACTCGAGGTAACGGCTCCGTAGCTCGCTCGCCTTCATGGATCTCCCCCGCAAGTCGTGTCGCTCGGATTATCGATTCCATCGCGAGAACGCGCAACCGAGGGCCGATTCCATTGCCGATCCCGGCGCGGCTCACTATACTGGAAACCGACCGCGAAGGGGGTTCTCCGATGTTCATCGAAGGGATAGAGGCTCGGGCCATCATCGATTCGCGCGGCAATCCGACGGTGGAGGCGGACGTCTTCCTCGAGGACGGCGGCTTCGGCCGCGCGGCGGTCCCCTCCGGCGCGTCGAAGGGGAAGTACGAGGCGCTGGAGCTCCGCGACGGCGATTCCGATCGGTTCCACGGCCGCGGCGTCGAGAAGGCGATCGCCAACATCGCCGACGAGATCGAGCCGGCGCTCCTCGGCCGGGACGCCCTCGATCAGCCGGCGATCGACCGAACCCTGATCGAGCTTGACGGGACGGAGAACAAGAGCCGCCTCGGCGCCAACGCGATCCTCGCCGTGTCGCTCGCCACGGCCCGCGCGGCGGCCGATTCCCTCGGCCTCCCGCTCTTCCGCTACCTGTCCGGGGCCCGACGGGCCCGTCTCCCGCGCCCGATGATGAACGTCCTCAACGGCGGGGAGCACGCCGACAACAACGTCGACATCCAGGAGTTCATGCTCCTTCCGCTGAGCGCGGCGACGTTCCGCGAGGCGGTCCGCGCCTGCTCGGAGGTCTTCCATACCTTGAAGGGGATCCTGAAGTCGAAGGGGCTCGCGACGGCGGTCGGCGACGAGGGCGGCTTCGCTCCGGACCTCGACGAGAACCGCGCCGCGCTCTCCCTGCTGGTCGAAGCGATCGAGAAGAGCGGCTACCGGCCGGGAGAGGACGTGGCGGTCGCGCTCGACTCGGCGGCGACGAGCTTCTTCGTCGACGGAGCGTACCGGTTCACGGTCGGCGGCGAATCGAAGACGCTGAGCGCCGAGGACCTCGTTCGGACGTACGAGAGCTGGGTCGATGCCTTCCCGATCGTCTCGATCGAGGACGGGGTCGGCGAGGAGGACCGCGCCGGCTGGCGATTGTTGACCGAACGGCTCGGCGGGCGGATCCAGATCGTTGGGGACGACGTGTTCGTCACCAATCCGAACCGGCTGCGCGACGGGATCGAGGAGGGGATCGCCAACTCGATCCTGATCAAGTTGAACCAGATCGGCACGGTCACCGAAACGCTCGACACGATGGACATCGCGCACTTCGCGGGGTACACGTGCGTCGTCTCGCACCGCTCCGGCGAGACGGAGGACACGTCGGTCGCCGATCTGGCGACCGGCACCGGCTGCGGACAGATCAAGAGCGGCTCGATTTCGCGAAGCGAGCGCGTCGCGAAGTACAATCGATTGCTACGGATCGAGGAGGAACACGCGCTCGAACTCGCCGACTGGCCGGCGCGCTTCACGGCCAGCTAGGGACAACAGACACGAGGGGGACGGTCATGCTGGGGGGGCGAAGGCGGCGATCGCTTCATCGCGGCGCAACGGTGCCGAAGCGGTCCGTGCGCACCGCGGTCTTCCTCGTCGCGCTGTCGGTGCTCGGGGGGCTGGTCCTCTCGTTGTTCATCCTCCAGGCGCTGGAGATTCGCTCCCTCCGCCGTGAGTTGGAGGATCTCAACGCGGCGCAGCAGCGGGCGTTGATCGAGCAGGCGGCCCTGCGCGAACGTCTGGCGGAGAAGGACGATCCGGAGGCGATCGAGCAGGCGGCGCGCGAGCGTCTCGGTTGGGTGATGCGGGGCGAGGAGAAGGTCGTCTTCATCTACGAGGAAGAGGAGTAGCCGGTTGTCCAGTCGATTCGTTCACCTGCACACCCACTCCGAGTACTCCATCCTCGACTCCTCGTGCAAGATCGGCGCGCTCATCGAGCGGGCGGCGGAGTGCGGGATGGACGCGATCGCGCTCACGGATCACGGGGTGATGAGCGGCGTGATCAAGTTCTATCGCCAAGCGCAGAAGCGCGGGATCAAACCGATCCTCGGATGCGAGATCTACGTCGCCCCGGGCGATCGGCGGGATCGGACGGCGACCGATGGGAAGCGCTTCTACCATCTGGTCCTCCTGGCCGAGGACGAGACCGGCTACCGGAACCTGCTCCAGATCGTCAGCCGCTCGCACACCGAGGGGTTCTACTACCGGCCGCGCGCCGACGCGGAGCTCCTTCGGGAGTACAGCGACGGGCTGATCGCCCTTTCGGGCTGCGAGAGCGGTCTGGTTCCCCGGATGCTCCAGGCCGGCAGGCCGGACGCGGCGGAGGCCGCCGCCCGAGAGTTGCGGGAGACGTTCGGGGAAGAGAGCTTCTTCATCGAGATCCAGCACCACGGCACCGATCGCGGCGCGCGCCTTCGTGGCCAGCTGATCGACCTCGCCCGCTCGCTCGACATTCCGTTGGTCGCGACGAACGACGTCCACTACCTCGCGCCGGAGGACCGGCTGGCACACGAGGTCCTCCTCAACATCCGGGCGAACAAGACGCTCAACGATCCCGATCATCGGACGTTCGACGGCGAGGGGTATCACTTCCGGACCGGAGAGGAGATGGAGGCGCTGTTCGCCGACACCCCCGAGGCGATCGACAACACGAGGCGGATCGCCGATCGGTGCAACGTCGCGCTTGAGTTCGACCGGGTGATGATCCCCCCGTTCGAGCTTCCGGACGGCGGGAGCGATCCGAACGAATACCTCAGGACGCTCGCCTACGAGGGGGCGAAGTCCCGCTACGGCGAGGTCACGGACGAGATCCGGGAGCGCCTCGAGTTCGAGCTCTCCGTGATCACGCGGATGGAGTACAGCACCTACTTCCTGATCGTCTGGGACTTCGTCCGCTACGCGCGCGAGCAGGGGATCTCCGTCGGCCCCGGCCGGGGCTCCGCGGCCGGGAGCCTCGTCTCTTACTGCCTCGGGATCACCAGCGTCGATCCGCTGAAGTACGGTCTCCTGTTCGAGCGATTCCTCAACCCGGACCGGATCAGCCTCCCGGATTTCGACATCGACTTCTGCGTGAAGGGCCGCGACGAAGTGATCCGGTACGTCCGCCGGAAGTACGGCGGCGAGGAGTGGTGGGATCGGATCGCTCAGATCGCGACGTTCGACCGGATGGCGGCGCGGAGCGTGGTGCGCGACGTCGGACGCGTCCTCGGCGTCCCGTACGGGGTGACCGATCGCGTGGCGAAGATGATCCCGTTCGGCTGGGCCCTCCGCGCGGCGACGGAGAAGGTCGCCGAGCTCCGCGCCCTCCGCGAGCAGGACGAAGAGATCCGGCGGGTGATCGACATCGGGCTGCGGCTGGAGGGCCTGACCCGGAACGCGTCGACCCACGCCGCAGGGGTCGTCATCGCTCCCGACGCGCTGGCGAATCACGTCCCCCTCCTCCGGATCGGCGAGGGCGAGTACGTCACCCAGTTCGACATGGGCGATGTCGAAGCGGTCGGCCTGCTCAAGTTCGACTTCCTCGGCCTGAGGAACCTGACGCTGATCGACGAGGCGAGGGAGACCCTGGCGGAGTACGCGGGCGTCGACCTGTGCGTCGAGTCGATCCCGCTCGACGACGCGGCGACGTACGCGCTGATCCGCGAGGGGAGGACGTCGGGGATCTTCCAGCTCGAGAGCTCCGGGATGACGAACCTGATCCGGCGCGTACAACCGGACAAGTTCGAGGACCTCATCGCGCTGTTGGCCCTCTATCGGCCCGGGCCGCTGGAGAGCGGGATGACCGACGACTACGTCGACCGCCGGCGCGGGCTGAAGCCGGTGACCTACGCCCACCCGAGCCTCCGCGAGGTCCTCGAGGAGACGTACGGGCTGCCGATCTACCAGGACCAGCTGATGCTGATGGTCCAGAAGCTCGCCGGGTTCACCCTCGCCGAGGCGGACATCCTTCGCAAGGCGATGGGGAAGAAGATCAAGCACCTGATGGCGAGCCTGCGCGAGAAGTACATCGAAGGGTGCGTCGCGAACGGGCTGTCCAGGGATCTCGCGACGCGGACGTTCGAGGACATGGAGAAGTTCTCGCGCTACGGGTTCGGGAAGGCCCACACGACCTCGTACGCGTTCGTCTCCTACTGGACGGCGTACCTGAAGGCGAACCATCCCACCCACTTCATGGCGAGCCTGTTGACCAGCGTGCAGGGCGATCTGGACAAGGTCGCCGAGTACGTCGCCGAGTGCCGCGAAATGGAGATCGAGGTCCTCCCTCCGGACATCAACGAAAGCCGCCGCGGGTTCACGCCGCTCGAGGATCGGCGGATCCGCTTCGGCCTGGCCGCGGTGAAGCACGTCGGCTCGAACGCGGTGCAGGCGATCCTGAGCGCGCGCTCCGAAGGCGGTCCGTTCCACTCGTTCTTCGACCTCTGCCAGCGGATTCAGGACGACGGCCTCGATCGGGAATCGCTCGAGGCGCTCGTCAAGGCGGGCGCGTTCGACCGTCTCGGTGCGACCCGCCTCGGCCTTCTGCGGCACATTACCGAGGGGCTGGAGCTGATGCAGATCGCGCGGAGAGAGCGGGTCACCGGGCAGACGTCCTTCTTCGGGGATCTCCCCGAGGCCACGCCGGAGCCGGTCGTGACCACGGAGGAGTTCGAGGAGAAGGACCTGCTCGCGTTCGAGAAGGAGCTTCTCGGCCTCTACCTCACGGCCCACCCGCTCGACGACCACCGGGAGGACCTGAAGCTGTACTGCGTTCCGCTTCACTCTCTGGGCGGGCTGGAGACGGGGAGGTCGGCGATCGTCGGCGGCCGGGTCAAGAGGATCCGGCGGATCGACACGAAGCGGGGGGACCAGATGGCGTTCGTCACGCTCGAGGACGGCGTCGGCGAGATCGAGGCGACCGCGTTCCCGCGCGTTCTCGAGGCGGCGGGGGACCTCATCGAAGAGGACAGGTTGGTCGGGATGGCGCTCTCCGCCGGGACCCGAAACGGCGAGCTGAACCTCGTCGTCGAGGAGGTCTTCCCGTTGAGCGACGTCTCGGGTCACTCCTCCATGGCGGTCACGCTTCGACTGGACGGCCCGAGCGTCTGCCAGCAGCAGCTCGATCAGGTCCTCGAGGCGCTCGGCGCTCATCCGGGCGACGCTCCGGTCCGGATCGAGGTCGTCGACGCGATCGGGTCGATCGTCGTCCTCGCCGGCGATCGGTTCCACGTCTCGCCGGGCGACCCGCTCCGCCGGACGCTCTCGACGATGCGCGCCGTCCTCGACGTCTCCTTCGGGAACGGGGATCGACCGTGAAACCGTCGGTCCGCGGGCTGCTGCACTGGCTCGTTCCCGGGATGCGCGTCAAGCGGTGGATCCTTCTCGCCGTTCTCTCCGTGGCGCTGATCGTCGCGGCCGTCTTGGCCGCGCTCGGGGTCGATCAGGTTCGGACGCTGTACCAGGCCCTCCCCGGGGGGACCGCGGCGCGGGGCGCCCTGATCGCCGGTTTCGCCGTGCTCGGCGTCCTCGGCTTCGGGATCGCGCTCTGGCAGCTCGTCCGTTCGGTCGCGGGCGGCGTCGCGCCGCGCGCGAGGGCGAAGACCTCGACGTTGATCTACCGGACGCGAATCCTCGAACGCGGGCCGAGCGTCGTCGCCGTCGGCGGCGGGACCGGGCTGTCGACCCTCCTTCGGGGGTTGAAGGAAGAAACGTCGAACATCACCGCCGTGGTCACGGTGACCGACGACGGCGGAAGCTCCGGACGGCTGAGAGAGGAGATCGACGTGCTGCCCCCCGGCGACGTGCGCAACTGCCTCCTCGCCCTCGCCGAGGACGAGACGGAGCTATCGACGTACCTGCAGTACCGCTTCGTCGGGGAGCACGAGCTCGCCGGCCACTCGCTGGGAAACCTTCTCCTTTCGGGGCTCGAGCAGGCGACCGGCGGCTTCGACCGCGCGGTCGAGGCGATGAGCCACATGCTCAGCATCCGCGGCGACGTCCTCCCGGCGACGCTGACCAAGGCCCGCCTCGTCGCGACGATGGAGGACGGAGCGACCGTCGAGGGCGAAAGCCGGATCGTCTCCGACCCGCGAAAAATCCGTGAGATTCGCCTCACGCCCGTGCCGGTGAAACCGTACGAGCGGGTCCTGAAGGCGATCGCCGAGGCGGATCTGCTCCTCCTCGGTCCGGGGAGCCTGTTCACCAGCCTCGTCCCCAACCTCCTCGTCGACGGGATCGCGGCGGCGATCGAGGAGGCCGCTGCGGAGAAGGTCCTGATCGGCAACCTGATGACGCAGCCCGGAGAGACGGACGGATTCACCCTCGGCGATCACCTCCGGGTCCTCGGCGAGTACGTCGACGTCGGCCGCTTCGATCTGCTGATCGCCAACGCGGCGACGCCGAGCGACGCGATGCTCACCAGGTACCGCGACGAGGCGGCCGTCCCGGTCCGCGACGACGTCGGGGACGGAAGCGCATTCGGGCTGCGCGTCGTCCGCGAGGATCTGCTCGGGCTGGCGGAGTGGGGCGGGAAGCAGACGGTGAAGCACTCCCCCACGGGGTTGGCGCGGACGATCGTCCGGCAGACCCGGGCGTTCTCACATCGCGTGAGGTCCCAAGGCGCTACCCCTTGATCACCGCGAGGGGACGGAGCCGGGCGACGGCCTTGTTGATCCCGGCGTCGATGGCGGCGCCGACGACCCGCTCGACGTCCTTGTACGCCCCGGGCGCCTCCTCGGCGACGCCCCGCTTGCTGTGCGCCCAGACGCGGATCCCGGCCGCGGCGAGGTCGGAGACGACCGTCTCGCCCCAGAACCGCTTCGCCGCCTTCTTTCGCGATAGCGCCCGACCGGCTCCGTGGATCCCGCTGCCGAAGGCGACCTCCATTCCGCGGTCGGTCCCCCGCATCACGTAGGAGGCCGTTCCCATCGTTCCCCCGACCAGGACCGGGTGCCCGACCGACCGGTACGCCTGCGGCGATTCCTTCCTCCCCGGTCCGAACGCGCGGGTGGAGCCCTTCCGGTGGACGAGGAGCGGGCGCACCGCCCCGTCGACGGCGTGCGTCTCGACCTTCACGTTGTTGTGCCCGATGTCGTAGACGGTCCGGATCGCCTCCTCCGGGAGGCCGGCGACCTCGGTGAACACGCCCCGCACCAGGTGGGCGATCACCTGCCGATTGGCGAACGCGCAGTTCGCGCCGCAGGCGACGGCCCCGAGGTACCGCTCGCCCTCCGGCGACCGGATCGGCGCGCAGACGAGCTCCCGTTCGGGGATCGGAATCCCGTACTTCACGCTCGCTTCGGTCATCTCCTTCAGGTAGTCCTGCCCGATCTGATGGCCGAGGGCCCGCGAGCCGGTGTGGATCGAGACGACGATTCGGCCCTCGCTCAGGCCGTAGGCGGACGCGGCCTCCGGATCGAGCACCCGGTCGACGACCTGGATCTCGAGGTAGTGGTTCCCGGAGCCGAGGGTCCCGACCTGGCGGAACTGGCGCTGT
Source organism: uncultured Thermotogae bacterium (assembly GCA_964466035.1). Classification (GTDB taxonomy): domain Bacteria; phylum Bipolaricaulota; class Bipolaricaulia; order UBA7950; family UBA9294; genus JANQEA01. The sequence continues at coordinate 55,369 of CAYXLR010000009.1, read as the reverse complement.
TTGGCGCGCGTGCTGACGACGCTCGGATCGGCGTTCTCGATCCGCCCGTTCTCCTCGATGTGCGCCAGGTCGTCGGGAACGCCGTACCCGCGCTCGACGACGTACGCGGCGCCCTCCACGAGGAGGCGGTCGATCTCGGCGATCGAGAGGCGGAGCCTCCCTTCGGCTCCGAGTCCCGCCGGGACCGTCGCGAAGAGGCGCTCCCCGAGGCGCTCGATCCGCGGTTCGACGGCGGCCCGTTCCAGCGGCGTGGCAAGGAGACGCACGCCGCAGTTGATGTCGAACCCGACCCCACCGACGGCGACGACCCCGTCGTCGAGGTCGAACGCGCCGACGCCGCCGATCGGAAAGCCGTAGCCGGGATGGACGTCCGGAAGCGCCAACGCGGCGTCGACGATCCCGGGGAGGGAGGCGACGTTTCGCACCTGCACGAGCGCGTTCCACTCGGCGCGGTTTCGGACGTCCTCCTCCAGCTGCGCGATCGTCTCCGCGTCGGCGTAGATCCGTCCCGGAACGCGCATCGCCCCTTCGCGCGGCAGGATCCATTCCGACGACGCGACCCGCTCGAGCCTCAAACCGCCCGCCACGATCCCCTCCTCACACGTCGAGCACGCACTGCGCCGCCCAGCCGCCGTCGGTCCGTCGGACGCTCAGTCCGAGGTAGCTGATCCCCTTGACCTCGATCTTCGGTCGGTGCCTTCCCGGATCGAGCCGCTCGCCGGAGGCGACGCCGTCGAGGCGGAGTCCTCCCCCGTTTCGCCCGATCCGCACGTCGAACTGCGAGAAGACCAGCCCGGTCAGCTCTTTCTGCGCCAGCAGATCGCTCAGCCATTCGACGAGCAGATCGGCGTCCGTCGGGGCCTCGAGGTGCACGGCGTATTCCTGGTCCGGTCGAACGGTCGCGAGGTCGACCATCAGCGCGAACAGCCCCCTCGCCGCCTCGGAGAACGCCTCGTCCTCCGTGGGCCCGGTGGCGCGCAGGCCGAGATCCGCCGTGTGGTCCAGGTGCTCAATCGGCATCGCTTCCCCTCCCTCGAAACGGCGTGGTGAACAGCGGCGTGTAGACCGCCCCGTCATGCGACAGGACGCTTTCCATCAACGCGATCCGGTCGACCCGGGCCTCCAGCTCGCGGGGGAGATCCGCGTCGGCGAGGACCCGCGAGAGCCCCGCGTCCGGCCTCCCCTTGATCCGGGCGAGCGTCACGTGGGCGACGGTCGGCTTCCGCTCGGGCGGGAAGTCGAGCCCCCGAAGCTCGTGATGGAGCGACGCCGCGAGGCCGCGGAACGCCGGAGAGGCATCCCCTCCGATCCACAGGACGCGGGCCCGGTCGATCGAGGGGAAGCAGCCGAGTCGATCGAGGGAAAGCACCAACGGTTCGAGCCGCGCGGTCACCCGGCGGCTGATCTTGTCCAGGTCGACCGTGAGGAGCGGATCGATCTCGCCGAGGAAGCGAAGGGTGACGTGGTAGTTCTCCCGGCGGACCCACCCGGCCCGCATGTCCGTCGCGTCGCGCACCCCGCGGGCGACGCGATCGATCGCCGAGGCGACGTCCGGCTTCAGAGGAACGCAGAAGAAGGCTCTCATCGGCTCACCGGCCCGATGATAGCACGATCCTGCGGAATCGTGAGATTGCTGCTTGCCGGATTCGTCCCTACAATCGGCCCATGCTTCGGACGGCCCGGGGGATCGCTTGCGTCTCGCTTCTCGTCGCTGCGGTCGCCGTCCTCGGGGCCGGCCGGCAGCTCATCGTGTCGAAGGACGGATTGGGCGCGTACCGTTCGGTCCAGGCGGCGATGAACGAAGCCGAGGCCGGGGACACGATCCTCGTCGATCCGGGCGTCTACGAAGAACAGATCGAGTTCAAGAACGGCGTCACGGTGATCGGCTCCGGCTCCGATCGCACGTTCATCCGCTACGGGTACGGGTTCGAGGAGGTCCTCCACGCCCGAAACGTCGCCTCGGGGCGGATCGAGCGGGTCGCGCTCGAGCGGACGGCGTCGGTCCTCGATGCCCCGGTTGTCGTCATCGAATCGGCCGCGCTGACCTTCTCCGACTGCGTCATCACCGGCGGGCAGCAGGAGGGGGTCCGAATCAGCGGCCTCTCGGCCGCCCCGCTCCTGGAGGACTGCGAGATCCGCGGTAACGGCGCCTACGGGATTCTGTGCGAGGCCGGCGCCGTCCTTCGGGTCGTCGGGGGGACCGTTCGGGACAACGGCGGAGCCGGCGTCCGTGCGGTCGATTCCGAGGTCGAGATCGACGGAACGCGCTTCGAGGGGAACGGCGTCACCGGTCTCGTCCTCGATGGAAGCGCCGAGGCGCGCGTCGAGGACGCATCGTTCGAGGACCACGCCGGCTGGGGCGTCGACTGCGTCGGTGAGGCGGTGCTCGAGCTCGTCGACTGTCGGTTCGAGGACAACGGCGGGGGCGGGGTGAGACTCGTCGGGACGGCGACGGCGGTCGTCCGCGACGGCCGGTTCACCGGCGGGGCGACCGGGATCGAGGCCGGCGACTCAAGCAGTGTGGAGATCCGCGGCGGTGCGGTCCGTGGAGCGACCGGGGCCGGCGTCCGGATCTCCGGTTCCGCGACGTGCCGGATCGAGGGGACCGAGGTCGGCGACTGTCGTCCGGGGCACGGGATCGAGCTCGCCGCCACCGGCCCGGCCGAGGTTCGGTTCGCGACGATCGTCCGCAACGGCGGCGACGGCGTTCTCGCGACCGGATCGGCGATCGCGGTGACCAACTGCATCATCGTGCTGAACGAGGGCGCGGGGATTCGCGTTTCGCAGGACCTCTCCGCGTCGAGTCCGCCGACGTTCGGCTACAACAACGTCTGGGGGAACGGGACCGGCGACTACATGGGGACGGAGAGACGGTCGTCGGACCTGGCGGCGTACCCCGAGTTCGTCGACTTGGCCGGCGGCGACTACGCGCTTCGGATCGCCTCGCCGTGCGTCGGGGCCGGCGAGCGGGGGGCGACGATCGGGGCGCACGTCGATCCGGCGCGCGTCTCCGGAACCGCCGTCGAGGTGACGATCCGCCGCGAAGACGGGCTCTGGGGGCTCGATCTGGCGGGGACGGTCCGGTTGGCGAGCGCGCCTCCCTTCTTCGAGGAAGCGCGGATCCGCGCCGGCCGAAGGTGGGACGGCGCGTCCTTCTCGGTCGAGTCGTCCTTCCCCGGGGCGGGAGGCCCGCGGCTCCGCGCCGACGGCGCGATTCGCCTGTTGGACGCCGAGGTTCCGTCCGAGGCCGGATCGCCGCTCACGGCCCGTGCGACCGTCGGCGTCGAAGCGGCCCTCGACGGGGACGTCGGCCGATCGGGGGCCTGGGCGACCGCCGAGATCGCGGCGGAAGGCTACTCGGTCCGGACCGAACTCGGATGGGAGAGCCCGTCGGGCGTTTCCAGGCAGCTTCTCGATCTCAGGCTCGGGGGGTTGACCCTCTCGGCTCGCGCGACGGAGCTCACGCTGAACCGGCTCGATGTCGCGGCCGTCGCCGACCTGCCTCGATCCTCCGGAGCGCTGTCCGCATCGGTCGGCCTGTCGATGCTCCCCGAGACGAAGGCCACTCTGGCGACCGAGTGGAGGACGGGAGATTGGAGCCTCGGAGGCCGTCTCGCGGCCTACTTCGAAGAGCCGACCTCCGGAAACCTCGCGCTGACGTGGGACGACTTCGCCCACGCCTCGCGGATCGACCTCGAGGTCGAGATCGCGGATCTGACCGTCGCGGACGTCGCCCTTCGGGCGGCGATCCGCCTCGCTGACATCTCGATCGAATCGGAGGTCGGGGTCAACGCGACGCTCGGGGTTCGGTTCCGCCTCGCCGTCGATCTCGACACGGGACGATGGTTCGTCCCTCGCCTGAACGCGCCGCCGGTCCCCGCCTTCGGGTACGGGCCGTACGAGCCGGAGGCCGGCGAGCCGGTCGTCTTCGACGCGACCGGCACGACCGACCCGGACGGGGCCGTCGTAGAGTACTGGTGGGACTTCGGGGACGGGACCGTCGATCTCGGGAACCCGATCTCCCACAGCTACGCCGAGCCCGGGGAGTACGCGGTGGCGCTGACCGTTGCCGACGACGACGGCGACACGGCGACCCTCGTGCAGACCCTGGCGATCTTCGAGGCGGACACGACGCCGGTCGCGTCGTTCACGTGGGGGCCGGTGTCCGAGGCCGGGACGGGCCTCGCCCGCCCCCTGCGGGCCGGCGACCGGGTCCGGTTCGACGCGGGCTCGTCGTACGATCCCGACGGGGCGATCGTCGAGTTCGGATGGGACTTCCAGTCGGACGGAGTCTTCGATCTGGTGACCGATGGGCCGATCGTGACGGTCGACCCGTTCGTCGCCGGGACGTGGCCGGTCACGCTTCGCGTCGTCGACGAGACGGGGAGAGCCGATGCGGTCATGCGCGTGCTCCTCGTCGAGGAGCCGAAGCCGCCGGACGCGGCGTTCGACGCGTCGCCGTCCGCTCCATCGGTCTACGATCCGGTCCGGTTCATCGATCGATCGATCGCCGTCGACGGCCCGATCGTCGCGTGGGAATGGTCGTTCGGTGACGGCCACGCATCGCGCGAGCCGGAGCCGATCCATCGGTACGAGGAGGTCGGCCGCTACGAGGTCCGCTTGACCGTGACCGACTCGCTCGGCCTGACCGCCACGTACACCGAGCTCCTCGACGTGCAGCGCACGCCGGGCGTCGTCCCCGTTGCCGGCGTCTGGGCGTTGGTTATCGGGATCTCCGACTACGAGGAGGTCGAGGACCTCCCGTACGCGCGGCGGGACGCCGAGGCGCTCGTTCGGTGGCTCATCGAGAACGGCGTGCCGACGGAGCGGATCCGCCTGCTGACCGGGGGGGCGTCGGAGCTCGGCTCGCGGCCCGGGCTGACGGTGTCGCCGGCGACGTTGGTCAACGTCCGCGAGGGGCTCGGCTGGCTCCGTCGCGTCGCGTCGCAGGACGACCTGGTCGTGATCCACTTCTCCGGCCACGGGTATCAAGGAGCGGACGACGGGACCGACGAAATCGACGGCGTCGACGAGTTCTTCGTCCTCTCCGACACGAAGGCGGACGCCAAGGACGACACGGCGCTGCGCGACGACGAGTTCGGTCGGTTCCTCGACCGGATCCCGTCGGATCACGTCCTCGTCTTCTTCGACAGCTGCTACTCGGGCGGGTTGTCGAGAAGCCTGCCTCCGGGGCGGCGCGCCTCGGGCGACGAACAGGATTGGTTCGGCGATCTCCGATTGGAGGGGCGTCTCCTCCTGGCAGCGTCCTCGGAGGGCGAGGACGCGTTCGAGTCGCCCGAGCTCGAGCACGGCGTCTTCACCCACTTCCTCCTCCGGGGGCTCGAGGGGGCGGCCGACCTGAACGGGGACTTCCACGTCACCGTCTGGGAGCTGTACGAGTACGTGGCGGCGCGCGTCCCCGACTTCGTCGGCGCGGAGCGCGGCGAGCCCCAGCATCCGCAGCTCCTCGGGGAGGGGGAGACGCGGATCGTCCTGTCGGTTCGCGATCGCCCGCTGAAGACGGAGTTCACGTACTGTCCCGCGGTCCCGTATGCCGGAGGCCCGGTCGTCTTCACCGACGAGACGGCCTCGCCGGCGATCGCCGGCCGCGAATGGGCGTTCGGGGACGGCGCTTCGGGTGCCGGCGCACGGATCGTTCACACCTTCCGCGAGCCCGGCGCCTACACCGTGACGCTGCGCGTGACGGACGAAGCGGGGGACCGATCGGAGGCTCGGGTCGAGGTCCTCGTGGAGCCGCCCGGCCGGGTCATCGGCGTCGGCGATGCGACCGACCGTGCCCTCATCTCGCTCGGCGCCCGCAACGGCGTCCGCGTCGGGGATCGATTCGTGGTCGATCGAGGAGGGGACGAGGCGGAACGGCCGATCCTCGAGGTGATCGAGCTGCTCGACGAGGACAGGGCGGCCTGCCGCGTCGTCGGAGGGGCCGACGGGGTCGAGCCGGACGAGCGGATCGCTCCCGTGGACGCCGCGCCGTGCGCCCCGCCCGAGTAGCCGATCGCGCTACGTTCCGAGTTCCAGCGTCAGCAGGAAGACGCGCTCCTCGCGGTGGACCTTCACCACGATCCGGTCCCCGGGCGACTTCGCCGCCAGCAGGTCGCCGAGGTCCCGGCAGGAATCGATCGGACGGGCGTCGGCGTAGGTGATCACGTCCCCGGCGCGCAGCCCCTTCACCTCGGCGATCGTCCCCTCGATCACGCCGACGATCCGGATCCCCGGTCCGTCGGTCTCGGTGCAGAGGATCCCGAGCCGCACCGAGTCGCTCGAGTAGTCGAGCGCGATCGTCTCGATCGGGCCGTCCGTCGCCGGCGCGAACGGGATGCGGACGGTCGGCTGTCCGATGATCGCTCCGGCCTCCGTGCCTCGTACGTGGTCCGTCCCGAGCGGGTTCGGGAGGTAGACGTAGACGACGATCCCCCCGTGCTCCTTCGTGAGCGGGGAATGCGTCTTGCTCGGGGTGGCGAACCGGAACTGGAGCGCCTCGTCCTCCGAGATCTGCCAGCCGGCGATCCGCACCGTCTGCCGCGGGAGGAGGATCCACTTGCGATCCGCCGCGTCGCCGAGAACCGGCGCGTTCCCGTTGGTGTTCAGGCCGTCGACCGACAGCACGACGCCGAGATGGGAATCGGTCAGGTTCCGAAGGACCACCCGGTACTCCTTGCCGAGCTCGGCGGGCAGCGCGTGCGACTGCGTCGAGGCGTTCCGAAGCCCCGCGAGGAGAGTGCACGCCGTCTCCTCGCCCTCTCCGATGGCGCAGGGCGTTCGAAAACCGGCCAACGCCTCGGCGTCCTCCGGCGCGATCGGCGCGAGCCGCGTCGTGACGAACCGCGTCTCCAGCGTCTGCCAACTTCCCCAGTTGAGGATCCCCCACGGCCGAAAGACCTCGATTTCCACTTCGACGTACGTCCCGGTGGCCGCGTGAACGGCGCACGCGAAGAACGCACAGACGATCAGCAAGACGAAAACTGCACTCCTGTTCATCGATCCCCCCTTGCGTTCTCTTCCACTGCGTCGCTTCATTATAGTGGGGCGCGGAGGGGCCGACCCGTTCACCGGCGCGGCGGCTCTCCGTCGGTTGACCGGCTCCCCGGCTTCACGATCGGCACCCCGCTCGCGCACAGCGGACATTCGTGCTCGTCGTAGGTCGGGATCGACAGGCGGAGGAGCGACTCGATCGGCCGCCCGCGGACCGCGTGTTCGATCGATCGGTCGACGATCGCGGCCACCGCCACGACGTCGGCGCCGAGCCGCTGCAGGAGGTCGACGGTCTCGCCGGTCGTCCGCCCGGTCGTGACGACGTCCTCGACGATCGCGATCCGCTCGCCCGGGGAGATCTCGAACCCCCGGCGCAGCGTCGGGAGGCCGTCGCCCCCGCGCTCCGGGAAGGCGAACGGGACGTCGAGGGCGCGCGCCACCTCGTAGCCGATCAGGAGGGCACCGAGCGGAGGGGAGACGATCCGATCGACGTTTGCCGGAAGCCGCGCCGCGAGCGCGGCTCCGGCCTCGGCGGCGATCGACGGGTGCTCGAGAAGGCGGGCGCACTGGACGTACTGTCCCGAATGCCTTCCCGACGCGAGGAGGAAGTGGCCGGTTCGAAGGGCGCCGGTCGATTCGAGCCGTCGGCGCCACCCGTGCCGGTCATCCACGTCGCCACACCCCGATCTCCCGTCGCCACGTCTCGGCCGCCGTCGCCGGCTCCGGATCGAACAGGATCGCCCGGGAGACGTTCACCCACGCCTCGTGTCCCCCTACGAGCGCGCCGGACAGCGCGGCGAGGTTCCCGCCCTGCGCGCCGACCCCGGGAACGAGCCAAGGCAGCTCCGGGGCCAGTTCGTGCAGCGCCACCGCCGGCTCCGGCCGCGTCGCTCCGACGACCAGCCCGACCTGGCCCGGGTACCGGCGTTCCAGCTCGAGCGCCAACCGACCGACGATTTCGTAGAGCGGCGGGGCGCCGTGGTCGACGATCGCCGCGGCCGAAGGGTTGGACGGCAGCGCCAGGAGGAAGACGAAGCGGCCGCGGTCGAGAAACGGCACGACGGCGTCCTCGCCCATGTACGGGACGATCGTGATCGCGTCGGCCCCGAGCAGATCGAACGCGGCGCGCGCGTACGACCGAGCCGTCGACGCGATGTCGCCTCGCTTCGCGTCGAGGATCACGGGGCGGCTGGCGCCGTGGACCGATTCGATCGCCTCCCGGAGCACGGTGAGCCCCTCGGGGCCGCGCTCCTCGTAGAACGCGGCGTTCGGCTTGTAGACGCTCGCGTGAGGCGACGTCTTCTCGACGACGTCGGCCAGAAAGCTCCGCAGCCCGTCGGCCGTCTCGGCGAACGGCTCCGGCAGCCGATCCGGATGGGGGTCGAGCCCGACGCAGAGAGAGCTTCCGACCTCGCTCCGGGCGGCCCGCGCCTCGTCAAGGAACAACGAACCCTCCTCGATGGGCGGCGCCGATCACGTCTTCGACCGACGCGAGCCGACGTTCGGCGAGCCACCCGGCGAGCCCGGCGGCGAGGTCCATCGGGAGGCGGGGGTTCGCCATGATCCCGTACCCGATCCCGACGGCGTCGGCGCCGGCGGCCAGCATCTCGATCAGGCTCTCGACGTCCGTCACGCCGCCGGTCCCGACGATGAACGTTTCGGGGAACGCGCGCCGCGCCTCGTAGACGCGGGCCAGTGCGACTGGGAGGATCGCCGGCCCGCTCAGTCCGCCCGTCTTCCGGTGCAGCATCGGGCGCCCGACGCGATGATCGATCCGCAGGCCGCGGACCGAGTTGATCAGCGTGAGACCGTTCGCGCCGGCGGCCAGGGCGGCGTCGGCCGAGGCGATCAGCGGTCCGGTGTCGCCGGGCAGCTTGACGAGCAGCGGCCGTTCGATCTCCGAGCGGACGGCCCGAACGAACGAGCCGACGATCGTCGGGTCGGAGCCGATGACGACGTCGTCGACGTTGGGACACGACAGGTTCAGCTCCAGTCCGTCGATCCCCTCGATGCCGGCGAGCCGCGCGGCCATCCGCGCCACCTCCTCGGGACGCTCCGCCGCCAGGCTGACGATCCGCCGCGTCGGCAGGTCGAGGATCGCCGACAGGGACGCCTCCACGAACCGGTCGAACCCCGGGTTCTCGAGCCCGATCGAGTTGAGCACCCCGCAGGGGCAGTCGACCAGCCGCGGCTGGGGGTTCCCTGGGAGCGGCCGGGGCGTGACCGTCTTGGTCGTCAGCGCGCCGACCGTCGCGTAGTCGAGCGCCTCCAGGAGCTCCTGTCCGAACGCCGCGGGGCCCGACGCAAGGACGATCGGCGTCGCAAGCTCGAACAAGGCGGTGCGGACCGTCAGCGCAGCCACGGGATCTCCGAGCAGGCGAACAGGGGCCCGTCGCGACAGATCCTTCGCGTCCCGTGGGCCGTCGGGATGCTACATCCGAGGCACGATCCGATCCCGCATCCGAGGCGGGCCTCCAGCGAGACGTACACGGCCGGCTCGTCCCGATACCGCGCGCCGACCGTCCGCAGCATCGGCTCCGGTCCGCAGCCGACGATGCCGAGCCCAGGCCTCCAGACGTCGGCCAGCCGATCGGACGCCCTCTGGCAGCTCGTCGCCTCGACGACGAGGTCGAGGGCCGGGAACAGGTCGTCGGCCCCGCCGTGCCGAAAGCCGAGGACGAGGTCCGACACGAGATCGGGACGTCGCTCGTGGAGGAACAGCAGCGGCGCCGCTCCGCTTCCTCCTCCGACGAGGACGTACCTCCGCCCCGGATCGATCCGCTCCTCGTACGGCACGCCGTACGGACCGCGCAGCTCGAACCGCGTCCCGAGCGGGGCCGATCCGAGAAGCTCGCGGAGGAGGCCGTCGAGCTTGACGAACAGCTCGACCCGACCCGGCCCGACGCCGAGGACGGAGAACGCGCGCGGGAGCGCCGGGCTTCCCAATCGTCGCATCATGATGAACTGCCCCGGCCGGGCGCTCCGGACGCCGTCGACGCCGGCGAGCCAAACGCGCGCGTACCCCTCGCCGCGTTGTCGTTCGACCAGGGTGGCGTTCGGGGCAGAAAAAACCGACCCGCTTCGGGTCGGTGCCGTTCGCCGCTTCGTGCGCGTCTCCACCCGAGGACCCCCCTCTTCGGTTCTCGGGAACCGATCATACACAAGACCGCCGCGTCCGGGCAAGTGCTCGATCCTTGCCGCAAGATCCGGTATCTCTGGTCGAACGGCTCTGAACGCATCCGAGGGGGGGATCGCATGAGCGTGCTCCAGGACTGGATCCGCCGTGAGGCGAAGGTTCTCGGCCCGGAGTTCCTCCAGGTCGACGGCTTCCTCAATCACCGGATCGCGCCGTCGTTCATCGAGCAGGCCGGCCGCTGACGGGCGTCATCGCGTTCGGCGGCGACCTGTTGGAGGATTGATCCCTCGAGCCGCTACGCCCGCGAGCGGCTCCGCAGCTTGGCCCACGTGTCGCGGAGGGTCACCGTCCGGTTGAAGACAAGGCGATTGGCGGACGCGTCCGGATCGACGCAGAAGTAGCCCTTCCGCTCGAACTGGAACCGCTCTCCGGGCTTCGCGTCGGCGAGGCCCGGCTCAAGCTTGCAGCCTGACTTCACCGTGAACGACTCGGGGTTGAGGTGGTCGAGCCAGTTCCCGCCCTCCTCGACACGGCTCGGGTTCTCGACGGAGAACAGCACGTCGTACAGCCGGACCTCGGCGTCGATCGCGTGCGCCGCGGAAACCCAGTGGAGCGTCGCCTTCACCTTTCGGCCGTCCGGGGCGTCCCCGCCTCGCGTCTCCAGATCGTAGGAGCACCGCAGCTCGACGACGTTCCCCTCGGCGTCCTTGACGACCTCCTCGCAGGTGATGAAGTAGGCGTACCGGAGCCGAACCTCCCGCCCCGGAGCGAGCCGGTAGAACTTCTTCGGCGGGTCCTCCATGAAGTCCTCGCGCTCGATGTACAGGGTCTTCGAGAACGGGACCTTCCGCGTTCCGGCCGACGCGTCCTCGGGGTTGTTGATCGCGTCGAGCTCCTCGACGAGGTCGTCCGGGTAGTTCGTCAGGACGACCTTCAGCGGATCGAGGACCCCCATCGCGCGAGGGGCGCGCAGGTTCAGGTCCTGCCGGAGGCAGTGCTCGAGGAGGGCCGTCTCGACGATCCCCTCCGACTTCGTCACCCCAATCCGACCGATGAAGTCCCGGATCGCCTCCGGCGTGTAGCCGCGACGGCGCATCCCTCGGATCGTCGGCATCCGCGGATCGTCCCAGCCGTCGACGTGGCGGTCTTCCACGAGCCGGCGGAGCCATCGCTTGCTCGTCACGGTGTGGCCGAGGTTCATCCGGCCGTACTCGATCTGGCGCGGTCGGTGCGGCACCGGGAGGTTGTCCAGGAACCAGTCGTACAGCGGCCGATGGTTCTCGAACTCGAGGCTGCAGGTCGAGTGCGTGATCCCCTCGATCGCGTCCGACTGGCCGTGCGTCCAGTCGTAGGTCGGGTAGATGCACCACGCGCCGCCCTGGCGGTGATGGTGCGCCCGAAGGATCCGGTACATCACAGGATCGCGCATGTTCAGGTTCGGGTGGGCCATGTCGATCCTCGCCCGGAGCGTCCGGGATCCGTCGGGGAACTCGCCGGCCCGCATCCTTCGGAACAGGTCGAGGTTCTCCTCGACCGACCGATTCCGGTACGGGCAGTTCGTACCCGGCGGCGTCACGCCGTCCGGCCCCGGCCCGCCGGCCGTCCCGCGGTACGCCCGGATCTCCTCCGGCGACAGATCGCAGACGTACGCCTTCCCGTCTCGTATGAGGTGCTCGGCCCACTCGTACAGCTGCTCGAAGTAGTCGGACGCGAAGAAGAGCCGATCCTCCCAGTCGACGCCGAGCCATCGGAGGTCGTCGACGATCGCGTCGACGAACTCCTGCTCCTCGGCGGACGGATTCGTGTCGTCGAATCGGAGGTTGAACTCGCCGCCGAACTCCTGCGCGATCGAGTACGCGAGGAGGCATCCCATCGCGTGGCCGATGTGGATGTAGCCGTTCGGCTCCGGCGGCCACCGGGTCCGGACCCGCCCGTCGTCCTTCCCCTTCGCGACGTCCTCGGCGACGATCCTCCGGATGAAGTCGAGCCCCTCCCTGTCCGCGCTCATCGCTGCCCCATGTCTCCGCCCTCCTGCGGGGTCGAAATACAAAGCGGGGACGATTCTAGTCCAGTGGCGTATCGATGTCATGCCGTGAAGAGCGCCCCGAAGGTACCGAACGCCGGACCCCAGGCCCGATCTGCGAAACCGCGACCGAATTGTGGAGTATGTCATGTACGTAGTCGCGGTCGATCGACCGCGTCGAACCGACCGAGGAAGGAGGTCGCGATGTCTGCGAGGGAAAGAAGCTCTAGGATTTGCACTCCGCGACGATCGGACTATAGTAACAAGAAGGAGGTAATGCGCATGACGTTGGCTCGCGGATCGTGTTACCATTGTGTTTGTCTTCGCAACGTACTCGTGCTGGGGATCGCGGCACTCCTCGTCATCGGCACATCAGCGCTGTCGCTCGGTCAGGAGGAGCCGTTCGTCGAACGTGTGCTCGGAACCCTGATCACCTTGCCCGACGAGTATCTGCCGGCGCTCGTCGAGTTGATGGGGGTCCTCGAGGTCGAGGAGGAGACGCGCGCGGCGTTTCTCGAGTTTCCGCGCGAGTTCCTTGTCGTACAGGACTTCGTGCTTCCCATCGATCTTCCGTCCGACTCGTTCCAGGTGACGGCGATCGATTTCTCGATCCCGCCCGTCGCGGAAGACGAGGCCTGGACCAGCGTCTCGGAGCCGCTCGACGGACTGGTCTTCGAGCCGAAGGGCCTCGGCGTCTTCTATGCGAACGTCGGGATCTTCATTCAGGAGGCCCGCGAGCCGGTCGACGATCCGGCGGGGGGCGACGTTCCGTCGGCGGTGCGGGCGAAGGAAGACGTTCTCCGGTTCATCACGGAGCGGTTCTCCGGCGACACGCTGGAGCGGCTCCGGGCCGTGATGAAGGAGCTCGATCGGATGGCTCCGGAGGACGCGCAGCGACAGGCGTTCCTCGACAACGCTCGCGGGTACCTGCTTGCGCACGAGCTGACACTCCCTGCGGCGACGTACCGCATCGTGGCGATCGATCTCAATCGCGCGGAAGCCGCGGGGGCCGTCCGGTCCGGTGAGATTCGCGCCGGGCTCGCCGTCGTGCCCGAGGGGATCGGCGTCTTCTTCGACACGGTCGGCACGTTCCTCCAGCTGGCGATCTAGCGGGGGTGTGACAGACAGCCGACATCGGGTGCCGAGCAGTACCGTGTGGGGGGTAAGGAGGACGAATGCTGCGGGAGGTGTCTAGCTGCGCGCTGAGGTGTGTCCGTCGATGCAGAAAGGGATTGGGCTGGCCGGTACTGCCCCTCCTCGTCGTTTTGGTCGCCGGATGGGCGGTGAACGGGCAGACGGGTGAGGAAACCGACATCGCGGTCGTTTCACTCCACATCGGATGGGTCGAGCAAGAAGCGTCGCAGGATCGATCCCTCGGGTTGGACCAAGCGCTCGTCGGCGACACGGTCCGGGTGAGCGCCACGGTCCGGAACGTCGGCAAAGCGGCGGTCGGGCAGTTCGAGGTCGACTTCTTCTTCACGGAGACCATCTCGGGGGAACACGGCAAGATCGGGACGCAGACGGTCTCGGGGTTGGACGTCGGCGAGGAGAGCCGCCCGGTCGTGTCGGTCGACACGACGGCGTTCACACCCGGGGTCTACGTCTTCTCCGCCGAAGCCGACGCCGACGGCTCGCTCGGAGAAGAAGAAGCGAACCGGTGCAACAACGTCGCTCCCCTCGGCGCTTGCGCCGGCGCGGAGGAAGAACGAGCCGACAGGTACCGACTGACCCTCCTGCGATCCGGCCGCCACATCTCGGAGATGACGCTGGCCGATGCTTTCCCCGTCTGCCGCATGGGGAGTCTCCAGACGAGCCTCGCCGTCGACGTGCACAACGTCGGGACGGAGTCCCTCACCAGCGCGGATCTCGAGGTCTGGGGGTACTACCGGCTGGCGCTCGAGCCGCCGGCCGACGAGTTCGACTTCCTCGTCAAGGACGCCGAAGGGAATCCGGTCCAGCTTTCGAAGTTCGCCTCCCCCGGCGATCCGGGAGACGAGGGGTTCATCCTGGTCACGCTCAACTACGACATCTTCAACCGCCTGTTCCAGCCGTCCGCCGCCGCCGCCGAGTCGGGCGACGTTCTGGGCAAGGCGAACCCCGTTCAGCTCAGGATTTCGGTGAATCCGGAGGGGGGAGGAAGCCCGAAGGACGTCTTTCTCCCCGAGCCGTTCAACCTCGCGCAGTTCTACTCCACGGTCGACCTCTGGACGTTCCCGGCTAGGACGCACTGTCGGTGCGACGACTACACGGACATCGAGAGCGTGCACGTCGCTCCCGTCGTCAGCGGGGGGCTCGTCTTCCACGTCGCTTCGACGGCGTCCGGCGACCGCCTCCACGTCCTGAAGGTCAGGACGGGAGAGGAGAAGGCGAGTTGGGCGCCGGCCGGAGGGGGTTCGCTGACGTCACCGGCCGTCTCGTACGACGCGCCGACGCAGACCTACCGCGTCTACGTCGGTGCCGGGGACGGAAGGGTCTACGCGCTCGAGGGCGAGGACAAGGAGGACGAGCCGTTCCTCGTCGAGCTGTGGCAAAGCGACGACGGCCTGGGCACGGGCTTCGACACAACGTCCGAGAGCCCGACGACGCACCTGGTGCTGTCGGACGACGGATCGAAGCTCGTCGTCGGCTCAGGCAACGGCGTCTTCGTCCTCGACACGGTCGCCGGAGGGACCGAGCGAAGCCACACGCGGCACGGCGCGGTGACCACGGCGCCCGCCTACGTCGACGGGACGGGAACGATCTGGATCGCGGCGGACGAGGTCGTCTACGGCATCCGCTCGAACGGCTCGTCGTGCTCCTTCGACGCGCAGGACCGGATCACGACGTCCCTCGGCCTGAACGCCACCCGGACGACCCTCTTCTTCGGCGCGGAGTCGGGCGGCTTCTACGCCCTGGACGCGACTTCGAGCGGGTCGACCTGCTCGGAGAAGGCGTTCGACGGGATCACGCTCCGGTCGATCGTCGGCATGTCGCTGGTGAGCACGGACGACGACGCCGTCATTTACCTGACGAGCGACATCGGGGAGATCGCCCGGTTCGAGTACGACGAAGGCCGCGGGTTCGACGACGTCGAGCTGTCCGAGCGGCAGTTCGACCCCACGGACATCCTCACCGCGCCGGCGGTTCTCCCGAACAGCGACGGAGACGACGCGGTCGCCGTCTTCATCTCCGGCTGGACGCGCGACGGGCGCGTGACGCGACCGATTCTCCAAGGCTGGGAGTCGGATCTCGAGGAGTACGAATCGATCACGGCGTGGAGCTCGTCGGTGCCTTTCCTGTTCAAGCCCGAGGAGAACGGCGCCATTCCCGACGCGCTTCTCAGGCCGGTCGTCGACACGGAGACCGGCGTCCTGTTGGTCGCTTCATCGGACGGTTATCTGTACGCGTTCGACCTGAGTCCATTCCAGTAAGCCGGCGGAGTGCGGACCCCCGGCGGAAGGGGAACGGCGAGAAGGACGAACGAAAGGGCTAAGGGGGCATGATGGTCCGGAGTCGTTGGAGCCAAGCCGTGCTTTTGGGCTGCGGCTTGCTCGTTGCCGCTGCAGTGGCTGTCCCGAGCGTCTCGCAAGAACCGCTGCCCGATCTGAGCATCCGGGAGGTGACGCTCGAGCCGTCCGCCTCGGTCACCAAGGGCGACGTCGTCCGAGTGACGGCCACCGTCCTCCTCGAGGGCGGGCCGCTTCCGGTCAACGCGCGCCTCGAGTTGTCGTGGCGTCGGTTGGACAAGCAGGAGCCCTGCGGGATCACGGTCGAGGCCGTCGCCGGCGATCAGGCCGGCTCGGGCGAGGCAATCGTCGAAGTGTGGATCGACACGAACGATCTGCTCGATGGGCAGTACGAGATCGTGGCGCTGGTCGATCCGGAGAACTGGATCGTCGAGTCCGACGAGACGAACAACCGCCGGGTGACGACCCTGCAGGTCCTGGCGCCGCGCCCCGAGCTTCATCCGGTGGAGCTCGAGGCGACGCCCGCTTCCCCGCTTCCGTGGGGGGAGACCGCCACGTTGACCGGCGTCGTCGAAAACACGGGACGGCTCGCGTCCGGAGCGTTCCGCGTGGAGTTCTCGTTGTTCCCCATCTCCTGCGTCGACGTCGAGACGGAGGAGGCGTGGCGGATCGCCGCGGCGCCGGACGATTCGGGCGCATCGACGAGCGGCGAGTGGATCTTCCAGCCGGCGGATCCCCCGCTCGGCTACACCGTCTCCGATTTTGCGGCTCGGGTCGAAGCCGTTCCCGCCGACGCTTGGATCCCGTTCGGAGCCGTTGGGATCCCCGGGCTCGAGCGGGATCAGTCGGTCGAGGTGGAAGCGCCCTTCTGGACGGGGCAGGCCCTGCGCGAGATGCTCTCCGGGTCCGGGAGCACGGTTCCCGCGTCCGCGATGGTGCCGCTGAGCGACGAGCAGATGGACCGGCTGGAGGGCTGCATCACGACCTACGCGGTCCGCGTCGCCGTGGGGCGGCCCGAGGGGACCCAGGAACAGGACGGGACGAACAACGTCCTCCTCGCTGCGATGACCGTCCGCCCCTCGACGCTCGAGCTTCCGGAGCTCCTTCCGGTGCAGGTCACCTTCGACGAAGGCCTGCCGCTCGCTTGGGACAAGGACATGGACGTCGAGGTCGTCGTGATGAACCGCGGCGGCTCCGCCGCGCCGATCGTGCCCAACACCCTCGGGATCGATCTCTCCTTCTACTACCGCGCTCGAGGAGACGCGGAATGGATCCCCTTGGACACGCTGACGATCTCGAGGCTGGGGATCGAAGAGGATTCGAACACGGCGACCGAGGAGACGACGATCGACGCCCGGCCCGACCGACTCGACCTCGTCCCGGGCAGCTACGAGCTGCGGGTCGTCGTCGACGAGGCGGATCGCGTTCCGGAGCAGAACGAGGAGAACAACGAGCTGATCGTCGGGTTCTCGGTCATGGGAACCGAGCTTCATCCGATCAGCCTCGACGCGTCGTCCGAGCCGATACGACAAGGCGACACGATCACCGTCGTCGCCGTGATCGAGAACACCGGAGATCGAAGCCAGTACGATTTCAACGTCGGCTTCTACCTCGACGACAGCCGCTTCGACACGTTCTACTACCGCGCGTCGACCGCGACCGACGAGGGGCTCGAGGAGGACGACAGGGCACGTGTCGAGGGGGTGTTGAGCACGTTCGATTTCCCACCGGGCACGTACACGCTGCGCGTGGTCGTCGATCCGGACGATCGCGTCGCCGAGCTCGATGAAGGGAACAACGTCATCAGTTCGTCGCTTCGCATCCTGCCGCCGGCGGAGCGTCTCGCCGAGCTCCACGTGACGGAAGTGGAGCTGGAGCCGGCTTCCCCCATCGGGCCCCACGAGGCCGTGACGGTCTCGGCGACGGTCCGAAACGCCGGGCGGATCGATTCCGAGCGATTTCAGGTCGAGTTCCTGCTGGCGTACAGCGAGGACGGCAACGAATGGGGGCCGGCCGATCTCGTCTGGAACACGGAGGAACCCGCGGGCGTCGGCGCTCTGAGCGCGGCCGGACTCGCCCGGTCGGCGAAGCGCGTGGTCCGCCAGACCACCGCGCCGGCCGAATGGCCGGAGGGGCGGTACCGCCTCACCGTGCGAGTCGATCCGTCCGACGAAGTCCCGGAGCTCGATGAAACGAACAACGAGACGGTCGTCTTCTTTGCGGTTGGCGACGTCCTTCGGTTCGAAGACGACTCGGGCGTCGTGGTCCCGACCGACGCGCCGAACCTCGCGTGCCGCGAGATCCTCGTGAGCCCGGGCACGAGCGTCGACGTCGGGACGACGCTTCAGATTCGCGGTTCGGTCGCCAATCTCGGCCGCCGCCCGGCGGGATCGTTCCGGGTGGACTTCGAATGGATCGATCCTTTCGGCGTCGCGCATCGCCTCGAGACGCAGACCGTGAACGGCCTCGCCGTGGGGCAGTCGGTTCCGCTCGCGTATTCGGTGGACACGAGCCAGTTCCCCGCCGGTTCGTATCGGGCCGTCATCGTGGTCGACGCGGATGACGAGGTCGCCGAGGGCAACGAGGGCGACAACGTGTGCTCCTCCACCGTGCAGATCGGGCCGTTCGGCGAGGGGTACCCGTTCCGCCCCGATCTCGTGCCCGTGGCGGTGCGGTTCGATTCGTCGGGCGCCCCGCTGGGGGACGACAACGCCGTCCAGCAGAACCAGCGGCTGTACGCTTACGTGACCGTGAGGAACGACGGCAACGTCGCGTCGCCGCCGTTCGCCGTCGCTTTCCGGACGTCGTTGGGCGTTGCGACGGAGCAGTGGACCGGGGTCGGGCCGCTTGATCAGGCAGAGGTTTCGTACCCCTTGCCGACGGGCACGGCGGGAACGTTCGTCCTGTCGGTCGAGGTCGATCCGGACGACCTGATCCCCGAGGAGGACGAAACGAACAACGGCGTTCCGAACGTCCACGTACCGACAGCGCCGAGCTACACGGTGATCGGGCTCGCTCCGCCGAGGCCTCAAGCGGTCGTCCCGCCGTCGGGGGCTCCATCGGCCGTGCGCTGGCTGGCCGCCGACGAATCCAGCGGCGCCGTCTACGCGGCCTCGATCGACGGCCGAGTGCGCCGGATCGATTCCGACGGGACCGTGGAGGAGACGGCGTCGGTCACCGGGGCGGTGGCCGACGTGGCGTGGTCCCTCGAGGGGACGCCTTACGCCTACGTGCTCACCGCGGCGGGAGGATTCGTTCGCATCGACTTGGAGACCGGAGCGAGCGCGGGGGGCGCGGCGCTCGACCGATCGCCGGTGGCGCTCGTCCTCGGCGACGGCGGGCGCGTCTACGCCGCCGTCGAGGACGGGTTCCACGAGCTGGCGCTCTCCGGCTCGACGTACGCCGTGTCACGACTCGTCCCGGTTCCCGGCCGGGTCGTCGACATCCGGTACGACGGATCGCGGCAGTTGATCTACGTTCTGTCGACCGCGGGGCTCCGTGCGTACAACGCGACCCTTTCGGCTCAGTGCGTCTTCGACGAGGCCGAGACGGTGGGGACGCCGGCGGCGCTCGCCCTCGGTGGATCGGGGAGCTACGTCGGCACGACCGCCGGAAGCGGCGGGATCCTGTACGCGCTCAGCCATTGCACGGCCCGCGGCAGCGCCGAGGGGCAGATCCTGGCCGGCTGGCGGTATCCTCGCACGGGGACGCTTCCCGGGGCGATCACGTCCGTCGTGATCGATCCCCGCGACATCGATCCGATCTACGTCGCGACCGAGGCAGGCGGACTGTACTCGCTCGGCTTCGACGGAACCGCCCACTGGATCTACGAGGCGGGCGCAGCGATCCGCTCGACGCCGTCGGCCGACAGGCGGACCGGTCGTCTCTTCTTCGGCGACGACGCTGGAGTCCCACACGTTCTGACGCTGGACGGGGACGAGGCCTTCGAGATCGACCTTGACGGGTATACCGCCGGGGCGATCCGGTCGGCGCTGGTGCTGATCGAGACGCGCGAGAGGACGGAGTTGGGGACGCGGCTCATACGGAACTACTACTACGGCACGGAAGACGGTGCCGTTTACAAGATCGCTTCGGAGCAATAGGAGGGGAAATGCTCTCTCGGGAGGAGGCAGGGAGGCCGATGAAGAAGAAGGTTGTGCTGCCGGTGATGGCTGTCTTGCTTGTGGGCTTGTGGATGATCCTGGTCGGGCAGGGCGCGGAGGACCTCGCGGAGCTGTATGTCACGAAGATCGTTCTCGATCCTCCCTCGACGATCCACCGCGGCGAGACGGTCGAGGTGTACGCGCGCGTGATGAACACCGGAGCTCGAAGCGCTGATGGCTTCAACATCAGCTTCTTCTACCGGCATCAGAACAGCGCGGGGAATTGGACCCTGCACGAGACCGTGGAGAGCGTGAGCATGCCCCCGAGCCACCAGGACTTCTACGAAGTCACGTTCTACCTGGACACGATGGACATGGACTTGGGGACGTACGATCTCCGGATCGTCGCGGATTCGGCGAATCACATCTCCGAGACGGACGAGCTGAACAACGAGCTGCGGACGACGATGACGCTCCGGGATTCGAGCCTCGGTCTTCCGGATCTCCAGCCGGTGAGCATCGCGTACGCCCACACCAATCCGAGCGCCGTCGACGACATGGAGCCGTGGAACGTCACCACCCAGATCCAGAATCTCGGGGAGATCCAGGCCGGCCAGTTCGTCGCCGCGTTCCTGGTCGACGGCGCGGAGTTCGCACGCCAGATCCGGTTCGTCCTCCCGGCCGGCGGCGTGACCGACGTCACCGCGGAGCTCGACCCGCAGGGCCTGAGCCTCGAACCGGGGACCCATCGCATCGCCGTGGTGATCGACCCGGAGGACGAGGTCCTCGAGCAGAACGAGGGGAACAACACGGTCTCCGGTTCGCTGACCCTCCAATCGGTCGAGCTTGTCCCGCTCAGCCTCGCCTTCGACAGGTCGCTCGTCCGGCTCGACGAGGAGATCGGCGTCTCGGCGGAGATCCGAAACGACGGCGAGGGCGTGGCGAAGGACGTCGAGGTCGCGTTCTACGCCGGCCACGTCCGGTTCGCCAGCGCCACGATCGCCATCCTCGGCCGCGGGATGAGCGCCACGGTCGAGGGGATCCTCGATCCGGAGAAGGTCGGCCTCACGGACGCGCCGGCCCTCTACGAGATCCGCGTCGTCGTCGATCCGAACGACGTGCTCCACGAGTTCGACGAGGCCAACAACGAGATGAGTCGCACGCTGACCATCCATCCGCCCGAGGTGAGGAGGCCGGAGCTCCACCCGGAGAGCATCGAGCTCAGCCCTCCATCGCCGGCGGAGCTCGGGCGCGCCGATTCGGTGACCGTGTCGACGACGATCAAGAACACCGGAAGAGCCACGGCAGAAGGCTTCGACGTCGCGTTCTACTACCGCGTCAAGGGCGGGCTGCGGTGGGAGCCGTTCCCCTGCAGCGACGCCGTCAGCTGCCAGAGCCTGAACCTCTCGCCGGACATGCAGAGCCGGCACGTCGGCGCGCTGTCGGTTCTGTTCCTCACGCCCGGGGTCTACGAAATCAGGGTCCTCGTCGATCCTTCGGACGCGATCGACGAACACGACGAGACGAACAACGAGCTGGTCACGACCCTGACGCTGCTGGCGTCTCGACTCCCCGATCTCGCGTTCTGTCCGGAAGGCGGGATCGCGCGCGAGCCGTTCGGCGACGTGCCGCAGGGACAGACGATCCGCCTCAGCGCCTGCATCGCCAACCTCGGCGAGCAGAACGCGGGGCCGTTCACGGTGCGCTTCTCGTACTGCCCGTTGACTTCGACGATCGACGGGACGTCGACGACCGCGCAGTGCAGCGAGTCGTACAGCCAGTCGTTCTTCACGCCCGCCCCGGAGATCGCGGTCCCCGACCTCGACATCGGGGAGAGCATCGTCGTGCCGGTGATCCTCGAATCGCGCGACCTCCTGCCGCGGCAGTATCGGATCCGCGTGGAGATCGATCCCGACGGCGACGTTCGCGAGCGGGACCCGTTCAACAACGTCCTCGAGACGCAGGTGACCGTGCTCGGGCCGGATCTCACGATCGCGACGCTCGCCACGTCACCGGAGGACGCGATCGATCAGACGCAGGTCGACGCGGTCGAGGTCGCGGTGACGGTGCTCAACATCGGCGTCGTGCCGACCGGCGAGTTCACGGTGCGGTTCCGGTTGTCCCGCGTGGAGGAGCTCGGTCCCGTCGCGGTCCGGGTCCACTCCTGCGACGAGGCGGACGCCAGTTCGTGCCGCGAGGCCGACTACTTCGGCACCGTCACGCTGCCCGGGATCGGCGTCCTGGTCCCCGAGCAGGTCCGCTGTACGCTCGACCTCAAGGAGGCCGACCTCCCGCCCGGGCAGTACGTCATCACGGCCGAGGTCGATTGCGAGGGCGACGTGGACCGGGACGGCGTCTGCGAGGGCAGGGTCGCCGAGCACAACGAGGTCAACAACGCGCAGCAGATCCCGATCCTCCTCGTCGGGACGCGGCTCCCGGATCTCGCGGTCGATTCGCTGACCACCGAGCCGGCGGCGATCGCTGACTGGCAGACGACGGAGTCGATCGACGTCATCGCGACCGTCTCCAATGCCGGCGTGAAGGCCGCGGACCCGTTCGACGTGCTCCTCCGGGTCTTCCGTGTGAACCCGTTGGTGGACTGCGACGGGCGCGTGCCGCTCGAGTGCGCCGACCTCGTCTACACCAGCACCAAGAGCCTCGTCGGGATGATCCGGGACGACGTCCGCGACGTCGTCTGGTCGCTCGCTCGATCGGTTTTCCACGATCCGGGCAGGTACATCCTCCGGATCGACGTCGACTGCGATCGGATCGTCGACGACGAATGCGTCGGCCGCGTATCGGAGTCGAACGAGGCGAACAACTCCGCCGAGCTCACGTGCGAGATCGGCGGGGAGCCGTACACGCCGCCGGGGACGACCTGCGTCGGCGAATGCCCCGACCTGAAGGTCAGGTCGCTCTCGGCGCGCTTGGAGAGCGGCGGCATCGGAACGGCCAGGGTCACCGCCACGATCGAGAACATCGGGACGGCCGACGCGGGCCCGTTCACGGTCGCCGCCTACTACGTCCCCGCGCGCGGGGACGATCCGATCGAGATCGTCGACACCCGGCATCGCACGCGCTACGACGGCCTCGCGGCCGACGAGACGGTGACGTTCCGACAGGACTTCGACGCCTCGGCCCTCCCGAACGGCTTCTACGACGTGTTCGTGGTCGTCGATGTCGACAACGAGGTGTTCGAGTCCAAAGAGAACAACAACACCAAGGACGAGGCGCTCTGGATCCACTAAGGATCCGGGCGCCTTTGGGGAAAACGAAAACAGGGAGCGTCTCACGCGGGACGCTCCCTGTGGTTTTCGCGGCGCTCGAACCGCCGACATCTTCGAAGCACACAGCACTCAAAGCAGTAGGAAGAGGGTCTACCACAGGGGAACCCCGCAGAGTGGTTGGGAGAGGTGGACAGGTTTAGAACTTCTGCACACGTGAGCCTTGAGTCCGCCGAGTTCCTGTCCGGATGGCGACAGCGGCTGCGTTCCGACATGTCTTGCGCCACAGATGCTCTTGGCTACCAGGAACCTCGACTGCCCATGCCGATCACTCTGCCCGTAGACGCGAAACACAGTCGATTGACAACCTATCAATGGAACAGCTTCCGGGATGAAGGTCAGTCATCGGCAAGCGTATCCGGGCGATGAAGTATGCCGTCAATTGCGTCCGCGATTCGAGATAAGATAGACTGGCCTCGATCGCGCGATTCCGGGCGGGCCTATGCAAAGTTGCTCCAAGGAGGGATAGCAGTGAGTGCAGAATCTGTGCCGAAAGGAATCCTACTCGTGGCGATAGCCTTGCTCGTCCCATTGACGGCCGGAGTGGTGGCACAAGGCGAGGTCTACGCGTTCATCCTGGTGGGAGACGGCAATTTCGACGTGCTTGGGCAGAATCCGGAGCGAGGTGCCTTCTACAGCGCAGCGAGCAGGATTGACAATGCGTTCAAGAGCGGGTGGAGCATCGAGCCGCCGAACATCGCGTTCGTGCAGGCTTGGGAGAACTCAGCGACCGATCTCTATGTGCGGCTCTCTTCGCTCACATCCGGGCTTAACGCCGACGACGTGTTCATCTTCTACTACGTGGGCCACGGATCGAGAACCGCCATGATGCCGTGGGGCGAAGGTGAAGACAAGGCACTCCTGGGATACGACTACTTCCGGCAAGTGCCAGGAACGAAAGTTCTCATCCTAGATAGCTGCTACGCTGGCGTGGCCAGCGGAGAAGTAGGCGCGGATACGTGGGTCGTTGCCTCGTGCGGGGAGGATGAGACACGTAAGGGGAGTGTCTACGAGTCGCCTTTCAGCGTTGCACTCGCTACAGCGATAAGCGGCGGAGCAACGGGAGTGCGGGCGGCGTTCGAGAATGCTGAGCACGTGTGGTGGTACGGTCAAGTCTCGAAGCTGGGTCAGACTCCTCATCTCTGGTCGCCTGCGGACGTAGGACGTGACGACGACCTCGATATCGCTGAAGCAGCTGCGCCGCCGGCTCCAGCGATCACATCGCTAGCCGTCTCTGGCAGCATAACGGGCGTTACGGGCGTCTCAGCAAGCGGAGTCGCGGCCGGGAGTGCTTCCTGCAACGTGACCCTCGAACTTGATTCAGTGTCCGGGGAGTATCGGGCAAGCTGTGACTACAGTGTTCAAGCCGATCCAGCGCGCGGGCGAGGGAGCGCACACGTCTCGATTCGAATCGTCGTTCCGATCCTCCCGCCGCTCGGGTCGATCGAGCTTCATGCTTCGATGGACGCCGAAGGTGCTGTGCAGTATGGGGTGTTCCCAAACGCACAAAGCGACTACGCCCCCGGGACGATGCAGGGCGATATCGTGATCGGCGGCGTACGCGCGAGCTTCACAGGATCAGGCCAAATGCAAGGTCACACCAGCGGGACCTCCGCCCAAGACGTCGAAGTGACGCTCTGGTTCGACATGGAGGCAGACCTGTAGGCCATGCCTGCAGACTCACTGCGGGGTCGGGGCGATTCGATCCGGCCGAAGTGCGATTAGTGCAGAGGGCATCTGGTGCTCGGATTCGACCGCGTGAGCCGCAGTTGCAATGCGAGTTCACTCGAAACGCTCGGTCTGTCGAGTGCCAGCAGTAGGCGTGGAATCCGGAAGTCCAGACGAGAACTGCGTTATAGCTGTTGGTTGGGAGATGGAGGATGGCCGCTGGAGCCGCTGTTCGATTCTCCAGCGGCTTGGGAGTTCGCTGATGCGAACTCCTATCCTCGATTTGGGGGTTCTCACCCCACACTCAAACCACAAGCTCCAGAAGCGCTTCGGCCTCTGGAGCTTGTGGTTGGGAGATGGAGGATGGCAACGGAAGTGGCTCGTCGGTTCTTCCGTTGCTTGGGAGTTCGCATTCGCGAACTCCTATCCTCGACTTGGGGCTTCTCACCACCTCGTCCCAAAACAGAACCCTGAGGAGAACTCGCCCCTCAGGGTTCTGTTTTGGGAGAGGAGGATTCGAACCCCCACTAACAGGGCCAGAGCCTGTCGTCCTGCCATTAGACGATCTCCCAAGGTTCGATCCATGGTAAGAGAGCGGCCTGAGGGAATCAAGAATCGTTGGTCCGTCCCGTCCGAGGGCGCTACAATCGCTTCATGAACGAGACGGTTCGCGCTCCGATCGTCGCCGGCGCTTTCTACCCCGGGAACCCCGATGTGCTTCGCGCGACGGTCGAATCCTTCTTCCAGGAGGACGCCCCGCGGCCGGATCGGAAGCTCGGCTCGTCGGTCGGGCTGATCGCGCCGCACGCCGGCTACCCGTACTCGGGCGCCGTCGCGGCGGCGGGGTACGAGCGGGTCGCGACGCGCGGCCGCCCGGAGGCGGCCGTCCTTATGGGAGCGAACCACACCGGGATCGGGATGCCGCTTTCCCTCTCGGCCTGCACGGCCTGGGAGACCCCACTCGGGCAGTCCCCGGTCGACGCCGGGCTGGTCGCGCGACTGGCCGAGTCCGGGATCCCGCTGTCCGATGCGGCGTTCGGGCGGGAGCACTCGGTCGAAGTGCAGCTTCCGTTCCTCCAGTCGATCTGGGGAACCGATCTTCCGATCGTCCCGCTGTGCGTGGCGTCGATGCCGCTCTCCGATGCCGAGGAGACCGCGGAGACGATCGCGAGCGCGATCGACGGCCGATCGATGCTCGTCGTGGCGAGCTCCGACTTCACGCACTACGAGCCGGACGCGGCGGCGCGGGAGCTCGATCGCTCGGCGCTCGAACCGATCCGAGCGCTCGACGGAGAGGGATTCGATCGGATCTACCGCGAGCGAAGGCTGTCGATCTGCGGCGCCGGGGCGATCCTGACGCTGCTCGGGATCTGCCGGCGGCTCGGCCTGACGAAGGGCGAGCTCGTGCGATACGCGACGTCGGGAGACGTGACGGGCGATCGAGGCGCCGTCGTCGGCTACGCGTCGGTCCTGTTCACCGGGGAGGGATCATGACCCGAAGCATGACGGGGTTCGGGACGGCGACCGTCGAGGACAACGGCTGGCGGATCGAGGTGACGATCCGGACGCTCAACCATCGGTACCTGTCGGTGCGGATCCGCTCGTTCAACGATCACCCGAACCTTCTCCCTCGGATCGAAGAGCGGGTGAAGACGGTCTTCGCCCGAGGAGAGATCGGCGTCTGGATCGCAGTGGAGCGACCGGCCGCGGACGGCCCCGAATGCCGGTTCGACCGCCGTCTCGCCCAAGACGTCCTCGAAGAGCTGCGGTCGCTGAGCGAGGAGCTTCATCTCTCCGCGTCCTTGACGCTGGAGGACGTGACGAGGGCGGGCGGGCTCCAGCCGATCCAGATCGAGGACGAGCAGCTGTGGCCCGTGCTCGAGCGGGCGCTCGATGCGGCGATGGAGAGCGCGAACGCGAGCCGCGACGTCGAGGGCCAGCGCCTGAGCGAGGCTCTGGCGACGCATCTCGATCAGCTGGGCGCGTCCCTCGCCGAGGTCCGGGCGCGGGTTCCGGAGATCCTCGCGGCCCACCGCGTCAGTCTGAACGACCGGGCCAAGCAGCTCGAGCTGAAGGTCGATCCCGCTCGGCTCGAGGCGGAGATCGCTCTCCTCGCGGAGCGGCTCGACGTGCAGGAGGAGATCGTTCGGCTCGAGGCGCACCTGTCGCGGGCGCGAGAGGCCCTCCGGAGCACCGATCCGATCGGCAAGGAGCTCGACTTCCTCAGCCAGGAGATGCTCCGCGAGGTGAACACGCTCGGCGCCAAGGTGCGGGACGTCGAGGCCGGGGCGCACGCCGTCGACATGAAGCTGGCGGTCGAGCGGTTCAGGGAGCAGGTCCAGAATGTCGAGTGACGTCACGGCGCGGCGGAAGGGGATCGGCCACGGCTTGGCGTTCGTCGTCTCCGGGCCGTCCGGGGCCGGGAAGAACTCGGTGATCAACCGCGCGATGGAGGGGATCCCCGGCCTGACATACTCCGTTTCGTACACGACGCGCCCCCGGAGGGCGCACGAAACCGACGGCGTCGACTACCTGTTCGTCAGCCGAGACGAGTTCGCCCGTCGGATCGAGCGCGGCGACTTCGCCGAGCACGTCACGTACCTCGGCGACCTCTACGGGACGTCGAGGTCGCAGATCGACGACGTGGTCGCTCGCGGTCTCGACGTGATCCTCAACATCGACGTCGAGGGGGCGAAGCTCGTCCGCCGGGCCGGCCTCGGGGAGCACACGGTCGTCTACGTCTTCCTCGTCCCCTCGTCGCTGGCACGTCTCGAGGAGAGGCTGAGGGCGCGGGGGACCGAGAACGACGCGGAGATCGCCGCCCGGCTGGAGGTCGCGGCGCGCGAGATGGAGGCGATCGACGCCTTCGACTACCTGGTCATCAACGACGATCTGGAGGCCGCCGTCGCCGAGCTCCGCGCGATCGTCGCCGCCGAACGGCTCCGGATCGCATAGGAAAGACGGCGAAGCTCCGTCCGGCTTCGCCGTCCGTTCAAATCTCGGGGATGGGTCGACAATCGGGTCGGCGTGCTACTTCTTCGCGACCCCTCTTCCGGTGACCTTGAGCTTCTTCTCGACCTGCCGCTTCAGTTCCTTCCCGGGCCGGAACAGGGGCACGACCTTGGCCGCCACCTGGATCGGACGCTTCGTCTGCGGGTTGATCCGACTGCTCGCCTTCCGTGCGCGCACGGCGAACTTGCCGAACCCGACGAGCTTCACTTCCTCGCCCTGAAGCAGCGTCTCCTGGATGAGATCGAGGACGGAATCGAGGTGCCTCCGCGCCTCCTTCTTCGTCAGGCCGGTCCTGTCCGACAGGCGGTCGATGAATTCGCCTTTGTTCATTCCTGCACCCTCCTTGCGGTGTGGTATCCCTCTTCTATTCGGTCTCGTCGTCGAGCGTGGCTTCTCCCAGGAGGTCTCGCATGCTCAACGACTCGTGCCCGGCTTCATCGAGGAACCGTCGATCGACCCGCTCTTTGCCGCGTCCGCGATCCCTTCGCTTCCGGCCGCGCCCGGACGGGTCGCGCTCTCGGTCCTCGAGCGACATCGGCGGAATCTCGGGCGGCCCGAACAGGTTGCGCATCGTGAGCCGGACCTGGCGCTTCTCCTCGTTGATCCCGATGATCCGCGCCTGGACCTTGTCGCCGATGGCGAGCACGTCCGCCGGCGTCGCGATCCGCTCCTCGCTGATCTCCGACACGTGGATGAGACCGTCCACGTCGTCGGTGATCCGAAGGAACGCGCCGAAGTCCTTGATCTCGGTGATCTCCCCTTCGACGATCTCGTCGATCGCGTGCTGGTCGAGGAACTGCCGCCACGGGTTGTCCTTCAGCTCGCGGATCGAGAGCGAGATCCGCCGCTCCTGCGGATCGGCGTTCAGGATCTTGACCTCGATCTCGTCGCCCTCGGCGAGCACGTCGCGCGGATGGTTGACGTGTCCCCAGTCGATCTCCGAGACGTGGACCAGCCCCTCGACGCCGTCCTCGAGCTTGACGAACGCGCCGAAGTCGGTCAGCTTCGTGACCGTGCCCTGGACCACTTGGCCCCGCGGGTACTTCGATTCGACGTCCTCCCACGGATCGCGCTGGGTTCGGCGGAGCGAGAGGCTGATCCTCCGCGCCGCGTCGTCGCAGTTCAGCACCAGGACGGTGACCTCGTCGCCCTCGCTGACCACGTCCTTCGGGCTCTCCGGATGCCCCCAGGACAGCTCGGACACGTGGACGAGCCCCTCGACGTCCTGTTCGAGCTCGACGAACGCGCCGAAGTCGGTGACGGAGACGACGGTCCCGGTCACCTGGGCTCCGACCGGGTATCGATCGGAGATCCCCTCCCACGGATTCGGCCGCAGGCGCTTGATCGACAGAGAGACCTTCCCCTTCTCCCGGTCGAAGTCGATCACCTTGACCCGGACTCCGTCGCCGACCTTGTACTCCGCCGGCGGGACGGGGAGGTCCTTCCACGCGATCTCGGACCGGTGGACTAGTCCTTCGAACCCCCCGATGTCCACGAACAGGCCGAAGTCGACGATGCTGCGGATCGTTCCGTCGATCTCCTGGCCCTTCTCGAGCGAATCGAACAGGGCCATCCGGCGCTCCCGCTCCTGTTCCTTGATGTACGACTTGTGGGAGACGACCAGGTTCTTGTCGCGCCGCGAGAGCTCGAGGATCTTCAGCTGGATCCGCTGCCCGCGGAGCTCGTCGATCGAGCTGGGCAGATCGCCTCCCAAGTGAGATCCCGGCAGAAACGCCCGAATCCCGTCGAGGTTCACGTGATAGCCGGCGCTCTTGACCTCGTTGACGACCTCGCCCTCGACCGCTTCACCGGCCCGATACGCCGCTTCGAGCACGTCGATCCGCTTTTCGTATTCCGCTTGCTTCTCGGATGCGTAGACGGTCCCCTTCTCTTCGTCGATGTACGTGACGAGGACCTCGATCTCCTCTCCCTCCTCGATCTTGCCGTCGTCCCGGAACGGAGAGAGCTCGGTCGCCGGAAGGATCCCCTCCGACTTGTAGCCGATGTCGACGAGGATCTCGGTCTCGTTGACTTGGACCACCGTGCCGGAGATCACGTCTCCGCGGCTGTACATCTTGACGTCGCTTTCCGAGAAAGCGTCTTCCATCTTAATTCGCTGTTCCATGCTCCAGTGCCACCTACCGTTACGCCACCCCGGCCTCCAAACTCCGGGCTCGCGGAATGTCTGCAATCGTAAGAGTTCCCTTATCCTCGTTCATTCCTCACGCGTTATCAACTCGCTCCATCAGGCGATCGCTGAGCAGTCGGTACCGCTCCGCTCGCGGCGCCTCCGCATCGATTCCGTCCGAGAGATCGTCGACGGAGAAGGGTCGGCCGATCGACACCGTCACGCGCGGGAAGCCGAACGGATACCTCGGCGGATACGGCCCCTTCGCTTGGATGTTGACCGGAAGGATCTCTTTTCCGGCGACCGATGCGAAGTGGATCGCCCCGGCCTTCGCATCGACGCGCTTCCGCGTCGTCCCCTCCGGAAAGATCCCGATCAAGCGTTCCCGCTTGATGGCGGCCAGCATCTTCCGGAAGTCGGACTTGGAGAAGTTCTCGCGGTCGATGATCGTCGCGAAGGTTCGGATCACGCCTTGAAGCAAGACGTTCCCCTTCATCAGCCCCTTTCGGGCGATGAAGTGGACGCGGTTCCAGCCGCCCACCGCGATCGTGAAGATCGGGACGTCCCAATAGCTACGATGCCGCGCGACGACGATGTACTCTCCGTTCCGGTCGATGTTTGCCCTCCCCTTGACCCGAAGGCGGAACAGGGGCTTCGTCACAAGGTAGAAGAGGAAGGCAAGAAGCCCATAGCTGCAGTCTTTGATTCCGGTCCTCAGCTGCCCTGACAACGTCGTCCCAACCGCTCCCTGACCAAGTTTGATGCCGCGGAAATGACCTCTGCAAGGGTCTTTCGATCGGTGTCGATTATAGTCGCATCCCGTGCGGGTTTCAAGGGCGCCACCTCCCGGCCCGCGTCCCGATCGTCCCGTCGGGTCAGCTCCTGCAGGGTCCCGCGGTAGTCGTCGATGTCGCGCTGCTTCATCCGACGCTTCGCGCGGACCTCCGCCGCGGCGCGGAGGAAGAGCTTGACGTCGGCATCGGGGAGGACGACGGTCCCGATGTCGCGACCCTCCATGACGACGTCGTGCTGCGCGGCGATCTCGCGCTGTAGCTTGACGAGATGCGCCCGGACCTCGGGGATCGTCGCGACCCGCGAGGATTTCTGATCGTACTCCGGCGTGTGGAGCAGGTGGGTGACGTCTTCCCCGTTCAACAGGAATCGCTCGGAATCGGTCACCTCGATGGCGATCGCGTCGAGCGGGACTCCCCGATCGAACGCCAGGGCCACGGCCCGGTACATCTTCCCGGTCTCCACGAAGCGGCAGCCGAACGCCTCGGCGAGCGCCCGCCCGACGGAGGTCTTCCCGACGGCGGCCGGCCCGTCGATCGCGATCTTCAAGGCGCCTCCAGGGTGCGATGCCCGACGTCCGTCGGTCGGCAGACGAACACGTCGGCGGCGTCGAATCGGCTTTCCAGAACTGCGGCGGCCCGCTCGGCGAGGGCCCGCTCGGCGAAGGCGGAGTAGAACGACGACCCGCTTCCGCTCATCCCGTGGTATCCGGCTCCGAGTGACCGCATGGCGTCATGATACGGGACGATCTCGGGGTGAACATCCAGGGCGGGGCGGAGCAGGTCGTTCTCCCCCGGCTTCGGCTCGCTCGCCCGCGGCGGCCCCGTCGCCGCGGAGAGCTCGTCCCATCGCGCGTAGATCGCCGCGGTGGCGCAGTGAATCGGGGGAACGAGAACGACGAAGTGCTCCGCGGTCGGCCTCGGCAAGCGCTGGACGCGCTCGCCGCGTCCGCCGATTCGGGCCCGCCCGCCGTGAAGGAAGAGCGGTACGTCGGATCCGATCTCGGCCCCGATTGCACAGAGAACGTCGAACGGCAACTCGGGCGAGAGCAAGCGATCGAGCGCGCGAAGGACCGCCGCCGCGTCGGAGGAGCCGCCTCCCAGTCCCGCTCCGATGGGGATCCGCTTCTCGACGCGGATTTGGACCCCGCGATCGCGCTCCTTGCGCCGGAGGAGCGCGACGGCGGCCCGCTCGACGAGGTCGGGCCCCTCGAGGGCGAGGTCGTTCTCGACGAGGACGCCCGTGGCCGCGAGGTCGATCGTCAGGCGATCGGCGAGGTCGATCGTCTGCACCTCGGAGTCGATCTCGTGATAGCCGTCCGTCCGGCGGCCGAGGACGCGCAGGGAGAGGTTGAGCTTGGCGTAGGCGGCGACACGGACGCTCATCGCGGATGAACGATCCTTCCGTTGTGCATCACGGCGCGGACCGGTTCCTCGCCGAGGCACGAAAGGAGGTCACGGTAATCCGGGACGTCGAGGATCAGGAGGTCGGCTCGCTTTCCGGCCTCGATGGTTCCGATCTCCGCCGCGGACTCGAGCCCGTACGCGTTGTGCAACGTCATCGCGGCGATCGCCCGCTCGAGCGACATCCCCAGGCCGGTGACGGCCAGCGCGAGAACGAGCCACATCGATCCGGCCGACACGGGCTCCGCGCCGGCGTCGGTGCCGAGACCGAAGCGGAGGTCCGCGTCGAGCAGCCATCGCGGGCCTCGGCACGCCCCTCTTCGGATCATCCCTTCGGCCGGGAGAAGGAGCGGGATCAACCCGACGCGTTTCCATTCCTCCGGGTCCTGTCCGGTGAGGTCGCCGGCGTGCCCGACGGCGGTGATGCCGAGTTCGGAGGCGACGGAACCGAGCCCGCCGATGCTCCCCCCGGTCGCGTGGAGTTTCAGGTGGAGGCCCGCGGCGCGCGCGGCCCGCAGGATTGTCCGTGCCTCCGCGAGGGTGTACGCGCCGTCGCCGCATTCCACGTCGCAGAATCGGGCCAATCGTCGGCGGCGCACGCCCGGGATGGCGTCCCCGATCAGTTCGGCCATCTGCTCGGCGTGGGACACCCCGTGCGGCGGGGCCGGCCCGAACAGGGTCGGGACGATTTCGGGCAGTCGGTCGTCGCTCACGCGCTCGAGGGCCGAGAGCTCGTCCAGCTCTTGCAGCCCCGCGCACTTGACCTCTACGGTGGTGACGCCGCTGCGGAGCGCGCGACGGAGCCGACCGTGGACGCGCTGCCGTGCACGGTCTCGCCGATCGCCTTCCGAGGCGGGATCGGCGCGCGGGGCGAAGTGGGTGTGCGGATCGATCAGCCCCGGGAGGACGACCCCGCCGCGCGCGTCGATCTCGGTGTCGACGGACTCCCGGCGATTCCCTTTGCCGATGGCGGTGATCCGGCCGTCCCGAATGCGGATCTCGGTCCGCGATCGGACGTCGAGCGGAGACGCGGTCCCGATGGACGGCTGGGTAGGGACGGGCGAGACGAGTTGCCCAACGTTGGTAATCCGTGTGTTCATCGACGTCCAAGCCGGAGTATAGTGCTCGCAGATCTGCTTTACAACGGAACTTGTGGCCGATACACTGATTCGAAGAAACCAGAGGAGAGTGGGAGACACGGCGCGGAAGCGAACGGGGCGAAACGCGTGACCGAGGAGAAACGGAACAAGGTAGGGATCGTCGCCGTCGTCGGGCAGACGAATGTCGGGAAATCGACGTTCCTCAACGCCGTGCTCGGACGGAAGGTCGTCATCACGTCCGAGAAACCCCAGACGACGCGGAATCGAATCCGCTGCATCCTGAACACGGATCGGGCGCAGATCGTCTTCGTCGACACGCCCGGCCTCCATCGACCGCGGACTCGGCTCGGCCGCCACATCCTGCGCGAGGCCCACAGGGCGCTCCGCGGGATCGATGCGATGCTCTACATCGTGGAACCGTGGGGGAGGGTCATCACCGCGGATCGGGAGGCGTTCGGCCGGTGGGGAGACCCGAATTTCCCGATCCTTCTCCTCGTGAACAAGATGGACCTGGCCAGAGGGAACCAACTCGAGGAGACGCTTCTGGCGTACGAAGCGACGAACCGTTTCGCCGAGCTGATTCCGATCTCGGCGACGAAGGGCATCGGTCTCGACGACGTCGTCGAGACCCTCACCGACTATCTACCCACCGGAGTTCCGCTGTTCCCGGACAACGCCGAGAGGGCGCAGGACGAGACGTTCTTGATCAGTGAGTTGATCCGCGAGAAGGTGGTCCGCCTGACCTACCAGGAGGTTCCCCACTCGATCGCCGTGCGGATCAAGTGGTTTCGCGAGCGAGACGACGGCCTCGTGGAGATCGGAGCGGAGATCCTGGCCGACCGGCCGTCTCAGAAAAGGATCATCGTCGGGAAGGGTGGCGGGTTGATCAAGAGGATCGGCACGCTCGCGCGGACGGAGATCGAAGCGATTCTCGGGAGCCGCGTGTTCCTCGACCTGATCGTGAAGGTCGACGCGCACTGGACGAAAGACGAGGGCCGAATCCGGCAGTTGACAAGTCAGACGTGAAAGCGGGGCCATGGCCGAAGAGGGCATGACAAGACTCCTTCTGATCTGCGACGATCCGGCAAGGCCGGACGCGCTTCGCGTTCTCGCCGCCGGCGCTTCGTGCACCCTGAAGGTGCAGACAACGGAAGTCCGGCCCGCTGAAGGGGAGACGCCGGATCTCGTCCTCTTCGTCGTTCGGGCCGGCAGCGATGACGAGCTGAGCCTCCTCAGCGGTTGGGCGAGGCGCCATCCCCAATGCGACGTTCTCGCCCTGATCGAAGGCGGCGACGCCGTCACCGGAGCGCGGGCGATCGCCGCGGGCGCAACGAACTGGGCTCCACTGGAGACGGACGCGGAGGGCCTCCGCGAGATCGTCGAGCAAGCGGTCAGTCGGCGGCGGCGGACCGCTTGGGCCGACGGGGAGATTCGGAGGTATCGGGACCTGCTGGAGACGGCACCGATCGGCGTGTTCGAGCTCCGGAAGGGGATCCTCTCGTACGTCAACGAGCACCTTCTTCAGCGCCTCGGCTACGAGCGCGACGAGGTCATCGGTCAGCCGATCGAGAAGCTGGACATCGCGACGCCGCAGGAGCGTTTCCGATTGCTCGAGGCGATCGAGGAGCGCCACCGAGGGATCGAGTCCCCCGAGCCGAACGTCTACCGCTTGACGACGAAGTCGGGGGGGACCTACGTCGCCGAAATCCGCTCGCGAGTCATCGAAACGCCCGACGGGCCGGTCCTGGAGGGCACCGTGCGGGACATCACGATGGAGACCCGCCTGGCCCAGATGCATCGGGTCGTGATCGAGCTCGGCGAGGTCATCCTGGGGGAGTCGGACATCGATCGGATCCTTCAACTCGTGCTCGACACGATCACCGAGTACAGCGGGTTTCGCCGCGCGGTCCTCTCGCTTTACGATCTGTCGATTCCGGTCCCGTTCGAGGGGGGGATCTACAAGACGCTCACCGCGGGACTGTCCACGGAAGAGCGTGAGGCCCTCCTCGCCCAGCCGCCGATCCCGGTCGACGAGCGGAAGCAGGTCTTCTCCGATCGATACCGGCTCGGGCCGGCCTACTACATCCCCCACGACGACACGCCGTGGTCGGTCGAGCGTGGAATCACGGGGAGCGTGTCGGTCGAGGGCTGGCACGCCGACGACTTCCTGTTCATCCCGCTTTGTGGGACGTCGGGGATCATCGGAAGCGTCTCCGTCGACGACCCGGTCGACCGGATCGCGCCGACGATCGCATCGATCGAGCCGGTCGCCACGCTGGCCAACCTCGCGGCCCTCGCCGTCGAGCGGGTGTTCAAGATGCGGCAGCTGGAGAAACAGAAGGAGCAGTTGCACGGTCTGTCCGAGTTCGGCGCCCGGCTTGCGAGGGTGAACGACGTGCGCACGCTCTGCGAACTCGCTGCGGAGCGCGTCCAGCAGGACATGGATTACGGTATCTGTTCGATCTGGATCGCGGACGGGAGGAGGCTCGTGCAGGAGGCGGTCGCGGCGAAGGACCTCTTCGAGGACGAGATCTCGTTGAAGGGAACCCGGATGCACGTCGACGGACCGGGGATCACGCGGTGCGCGTTCCGGGACGCGCAGCCCGTGATCGTTCCCAACGTGATCGACGACGAACGCTACACCGGGTCGCGAGACGTGATCCGTTCCTTCGTGGCGGTCCCGATCATCGGGCGCAAGGGGCCGCTGGGCGTTATCGACGTGGCGAGCGAACGGCTCGCGGCCTTCGGGGCGCAGGACCTCGAGGTGTTGTCGGCCCTCGCCAGCCAGATCGCGATCGCGATCTCCGCGCTCCGGCGGCGCGATTCGCTGACGCGCATCTACTCGTTCGGGCAACGGCTGGCGACGGCTGCGACGCCGGATCAGGCGACGACGAGCACGCTCGATTTCCTCGTGGAGCAGTTCGACTTCGAGCTGAGCGCGATCCTGCTTGCGGAGGACGACGGCTCGCTGGTCGTTACCGGCCTGCGCGGGCCGTACCGTAACGGCGGAATCATGGTCGGATCGGCGATCACGGTGGGCAGCGGGATCATCGGCTGGGTGGCGGAGCACCATCGGCCGTTGCTCGTGCCGAGCGTGAAAGACGACCCGAGGTACTTCGAGGCGTTCTCCGGGACCCGGTCGGAGCTGGCGGTGCCGATCCTGTTCAGTGGGAATCTCCTCGGCATCGTCAACGTCGAAAGCCAGCAACAAGGCTTCTTCGACGACGAGGACCGCCAGCTGCTCGAGGTCGTCGCGAATCACCTCGCGATCGCCCTGTCCAACCTCGCTGCACAGGACATCCTCCGGGAACAGGCGATCCGCGATCCGCTGACCGGGCTGTTCAACCGACACTACTTCAACTCGATCATCGCGTCCGAGCTGAGTCGCACCGACCGCTACGAACGGCCGATGTCCCTGATGATGATCGACATCGACGGGTTCCGTGCCGTGAACAACGAGTACGGACACCTCCGGGGGGACGAGGTCCTCCGGGAGATCGCCCGCATGTTGGAACGAAGCGTCCGTGGCGCCGATCGCGTCATCCGATACGGCGGCGACGAGTTCCTCGTGCTCATGCCGGAGACCGACGGGAGGGGGGACGTGGCCGCGATCGCCGACCGCCTCCGGGAGCGAATACGGGAAATCCCCGATCTGACCGGGATCGAGGGATACACGATCGACCTGAGCATCGGTCTGTATACGCGGGTACCGCACGAGGGACACTCGCTCGAGGCGATTCTCGAGGAGGTCGATCGGAGGATGTACGCCGACAAGCGGGCCAAGCGACTCGATGACGATCGTAATTGACCGGTTGAACCGCCTCGAAGAGCTGCGCGCCTGCGTCGACGTCCAGCGAGCGATCCTCGGCGATCGCGCGCGGTCGGTTTGGACCGTTCCCGCCCTCACCGCCGTCTGCCAGAGCGGCGGGCTCGTCCTCGGAGCGAGAGACACCGAGGGCGGCGGGGGCTCGCTCTGCGGCGCGCTCGTCGACCTCGTCGCCGATGTCGACGGATATCCGGCGCGTCACACGGTGTTTCGAGGCGTTCTGGAACCGGCCCGGAACCGCGGTGTCGGGTACGAACTTCGAGCGGCGGAGCGGGCGGTTTGTCAACAGGATGGCGTCGATCTGGTCTTCTGGGCGCTCGACCCGCTCCGAAGCGACGAGGCGCATCTGGCGTTCGGCAAGCTCGGTGCGATGGCCGCCGGCTACCGGCGCGACCTCTACGGCGAGGTTCACGACACCGCCAACCTCGGCCTCGCGACCGATCGCCTGCGGGTGGAGTGGTGGATCGATTCTCCGCGCGTCCGGTCGATCCTCGATCGCGGGAATCCACCGCCTCACTTCCGCCTCGGGATCCACGAAATGGACGTGATCACCGAGACGAGGCTTCAGCAGGGCGGGTTTCGAACGCTGAGCGGGCACGACGAAGCCCCACGCGCCGAACACATCCTCGCGGAGATCCCCGTCGACCTCGATCGGATTCGACGCGCCGACCCGGCGGCGGCGCGTCAGTGGCGCCTCCGGAGCCGCGCGGTGTTCGAGCTCCTCTTCGAGCGGGGGTACGTGGGCACCGGGTTCGTCCACGAGGGCGGACGGAGTTTTCATCTATTCCGAAAGGCGGACCGGAGGAGCGTGTTGAGGGATACTTGAGGCAACCGACAAGGGAGGCGGCATGAAACGAGCGGAACTGGCAAAGCGGATCGATCACACCCTCCTCGGGCCGACGGCGACCAAGGAGGCCGTCCGACGGCTTTGCGAGGAAGCGGTCGAGTACGGCGTGGCCTCGGCCTGCGTCAATCCGTGTCACGTCGAACTGGTCCGTGACTGCCTGAAGGACTCGGGCGTCAAGACGTGCGCGGTCATCGGCTTCCCCCACGGGATGAGCACGAGCGAGACGAAGGCGTTCGAGGCGCAGAAGGCGATCGCTTCCGGCGCCGATGAACTGGACATGGTCATCAACGTCGGAGCCCTCGAGGAGGGCGACTACGCCGTCGTGACGGAGGACATCCGCGCGGTCTGCCTCGCGGCGGAGAAGGCGCCGCGCCCGGTCCACGTGAAAGTAATCCTGGAGACGGCCTTGCTGACCGAGGAGGAGAAGGTGGCGGGGGCCATTCTGGCCAAGGCGGCCGGGGCGGACTACGTGAAGACCTCGACCGGGTTCGGGCCGGGAGGCGCCACCGTCGAGGACGTGGCGCTCCTCCGGGCGACCGTCGGAAAGGAGATGGGCGTCAAGGCGGCCGGCGGGATCCGCGACGCCGAGACGGCGATGGCGATGATCGAGGCCGGGGCCGATCGGATCGGCGCCAGCCGGACCGGGGCGATCCTGGAGGGGGCGGAGGCCCCGTAGCGCGAACGACGCCGAGGCCCTTGAACGGTCGTTTGTGCATACCTATAGTTACGAAACCTGGGGGGATACCATGCACTGCGGGCTCCGCACGGCCGACCGGACGTACTTCGATGGCGACGCGTCGATGGTCGTCGTCCGGAGCCCTCGCGGCGAGTTCGCGATCATGGACGGGCACGCGCCGCTCCTCGCCGTGCTCG
Organism: uncultured Thermotogae bacterium; assembly: GCA_964466035.1. GTDB lineage: Bacteria > Bipolaricaulota > Bipolaricaulia > UBA7950 > UBA9294 > JANQEA01. The sequence continues at coordinate 16,735 of CAYXLR010000009.1, read as the reverse complement.
ACGCGGGGGCGGTCAGGGTTCACACCGTCGACGGGACGAAGGTGTTCGCGTGCCGACGCGGGACGCTTCGCACCTCCGGGGATCGGCTCACCCTCCTCGTCGAATCGGCGGTCCCGGTCGAGGAGATCGACCTGTCCGAGGTCGAGGCGCGGAGGAAACGACTCGCGGAGGCCGACGACGCGGATCCCGACGAGCAAGCGCATCTCGCCCTGCTTCGGGCGGTCAAGGAGCGGTATGGCTAGACGGGTTGCGGTGACCGGCGTGGGGCCGATCAGTCCGATCGGGACCGGTGTCGATGCGTTCTGGGAGAGCCTTCGAGCCGGGCGGAGCGGCGTCCGGCGCGTCGAGGATCGCGTCGACCTGACGGACATCGACGTCAAGATCGCCGCTCCGGTCGACGGCTTCGACCCGAACGAATACATCGCCCCGAAGAAGGCCCGGCGGCTCGATCGCTCCGCGCAACTCGCCCTGGCGGCGACGTCCCTCGCCCTGAAGAACGCGGGGAACCCCGAAGCGGACGTCGATCTCGACCGCTTCGGCGTGATCGTCGGCACGGGGATCGGGGGGATGGAGACGTTCGAGGAGAACTTCACCGTGATGCTCGAGCGCGGCCCGCGGCGGGTGAGCCCGTTCTTCGTTCCCCGGATGATGCCGAACGCCCTCGCCGGCGAGATCTCGATCGCGCACGGCCTTCGCGGCGCCAACTTCGGCGTCGTCTCCGCCTGTGCCAGCGGAAACCACGCCATCGGGCTCGCCGCCGATCTGATCGCCTCCGGCCTGATCGATCGGGCCGTCACCGGCGGCGCTGAGGCGGTTCTGATTCCGGTGACCTTCGCCGGCTTCGCGCGCATGGGCGCGTTGTCGAAGCGGAACGACGAGCCGGAGCGAGCGTCCCGCCCGTTCGACGCGGCGCGCGACGGGTTCGTCATGGGGGAAGGGGCGGGGATGCTCGTCCTGGAGGAGTACGACTCGGCCGTGGCCCGTGGGGCGCATATCTACGCCGAGGTGCGCGGCTTCGGGATGTCGGCCGACGCGACGCACATCACCGCGCCGGCGGAGGACGGGGCCGGCGCGTCGAGGGCGATGCGGATGGCGATGGATCGGGCCCACGTCGGCCCGAGCGACATCGACTACATCAACGCCCATGGAACGTCGACGCTGCCGAACGATCGCGCCGAGACGACCGCGATCAAGACGACCTTCGGCGCGGACGCCGCCCGGGTGAAGATCTCCTCGACGAAGTCGCAGATCGGCCACCTCCTCGGCGCGGCGGGGGGGATCGAGGCGATCGCGACCGTCCTGACGATGGAGCACGGGTTCATCCCGGCGACCCTCAACTACGAGAACCCCGATCCGGCGTGCGATCTCGATTACACGCCGGTCTCGGTCGAGGCGACGGTCCGCGTCGCACTGTCGAACTCGTTCGGGTTCGGCGGTCAGAACGCGAGCCTGATCTTCGTGCGGGAGTAGAGCGGAACGGCGTTCGCCGTTGGACTAGAACTGGCGGATGAAGCGGAGGTCGTTCGTCAAGAAGACGCGGATGTCGTCGATTCCGTACTTCAGCATCGCCATCCTCTCGATCCCCAGGCCGAACGCAAAGCCGGTGTAGATCTCCGTGTCGTATCCGACCGCCTCCAGGACGGCCGGGTCGACCATTCCCGCCCCCATGATCTCGAGCCAGTCGTCCGCGCCGGGGGCCTTGATGTGCACCTGCACGGACGGCTCGGTGAACGGAAAGTAGTCGCCGGAGAAGAGCATCGTGTATCCCTCTCCGAAGAACTCGTGGGTGAACACCTCGAGGACGTACTTGAGGTTGGCGAGGGAGAGCCCCTCCTCCACCCAGAGGAGCTCGACCTGGTGGAAGACCGGCGAGTGGGTCGCGTCCTGGGTGTCGCGCCGATAGCATCGTCCCGGACAGATGACCCGGACCGGCGGCTCCGTCTGCTCCATGACCCGGATCTGGACGGGAGACGTGTGGGGGCGCAGCAGCGTCGTCTCGTCGATGTAGAACGTGTCCCAATCCGCCCGAGCCGGATGCTCGACGGGGATGTTCAGGGCGTCGAAGTTGTAGTACTCGGCTTCGATCTCCGGGCCCGAGGCGACGGAGAACCCCATCTTCATGAAGATCGATTCGATCTCGCGCTGGACCACCGTCAGAGGATGGAGGTACCCGAACGAGGTGTGGACGCCCGGAAGGGACATGTCGACCCGCTCCGCGACGAGCCGCTCCTCAAGGCGACCGCGGCGCGCCGCCTCCTCCTTCTGGGAGACGGCCTCGTTCACCGTCTCCTTCAGCGCGTTGAGCAACCGGCCGGCCTCGCGCCGAAGCGGCGCGTCGAGCTGGCCGAGGTTCTTGAACAGCCGAGCGACCCGCCCCTTTCGGCCGAGAAAATCGACCCGGAGGGCGTCGAGCGCCGCGTCGCCGTCGACCGTCGCGAGGCGCTCGCGCAGATCGCGCTCGAGTTCCTCGATCGCCGTTCGCAACTCGTCGAGGGTCATAAGGTGCGGATTATATCGGCCGCAATTCCCGTTGACAAGAAGCTTTTCGGCGTATAGTCTTGCCGAAACCGACGCGGGAGCCCCGTCGCTCTCCCGCGGGGAGGACGGTCCGTTCGCATGCCAGACTATCGGAATCGACAGCGCGCTCTGTTGGAGGCGATCGAAGCCGACGCCTACCTCGCGATCGACCACGAGGGCTCGGACCCGGTGAGTTTACGGTACCTGACCGGATTCACCGGGGAGGGCGCGCTCCTCCTCTCGGAGCGCGAGACGGTCCTCGTGACCGACTCGCGGTACGTGGAGCAGGCGAAGCGCGAGACGGACGGACTTTCGATCGTCGACGACCGACGATGGCGAATGACGGCGACCGCGGAGGCGATCTCCGCGCGCGGATGGGATCGGATCGTCTTTCCCTCCGCGCGGACGTCCTACGACTGGGTCGAGGGGTTTCGCAAGCTCGGCGATTTCACGCTGGCGGCGGAGCAGGACCCGGTCGCGACGCTCCGCCGGACGAAGTCGCCGGAGGAGATCGACTGTCTCAGAAGGGCGGCGGCGATCGCCGACGAGGCGTTCGCGAGCCTCCTCCCGGAGCTTCGTGTCGGGATGAGCGAGGCGGAGATCGCCCTGCGGTTGGAGGTACTGATCCGACGGACGGAGGCGGAAGGGATCGCGTTCGACGTCAACGTCTCGACCGGTCCGAACACGGCGCTCAACCACTACAACCCTTCGCTCGACCCGCGGCCGCTCGCCGAGGGCGATCTGCTGCTGTTCGACTTCGGCGCTTGCTGCGGCGGCTACCGCTCCGACATCACGCGGACCGTGTCCGTCGGCGAGCCCGAGGCGAAAGCGCGGGAGATCTACGAGACCGTGCTGCGAGCGAACCTGGCAGCGATCGCCGCCGTTCGAACCGGGAAGAAGGCCTCGGAGATCGACGCCGTCGCCCGGGATCTGATCGCCGAGGCCGGACACGCGGAGCACTTCGGACACGGGCTCGGCCACGGAATCGGGCTCGAGGTTCACGAGGCGCCCTGGTTGACGCCACAGCACGAGGATCTTCTGGAAGCGGGGATGGTGATGACGATCGAACCGGGGATTTACTTGCCCGGGTTCGGCGGCGTCCGGATCGAGGACGACGTCGTCGTCGGCCCGGAGGGGTGCGAAGTCATCACCGGCTTTCCCAAGGACGAGCTGATCGAGGTCGGGTGACGGCGATGCGAAGGCACCTCATCGGACTCGGACTGGCGTCGCTTCTCGTCGGCCTCCTGACGTCCTGCTCGTTCCTCGGCGGCGGTCCGGTGGCGCGATTCGACGTTTCGCCGGTCGTCGTCTACGCCGGGGAGTCGATCGAGCTCGACGCCGGCGCGTCGACCGGCTCCGCGGCGATCGTCTCCTATTCGTGGGACCTCGGGGACGGTGCGACCTCGGCCGGCCAGGTCGTTACGGCGACCTACCTCGATCCGGGGACGCACACCGCCCGGCTGACGGTCCGCGACGTCAACGGGAAGACGGACACGACCGAAGCGCGGATCACGGTCTACCTCCGCAGCGGGACGATCGTCTTCCAGGAAGACTTCTCCGACGGCCCGGAGGCGCTGGGGCACTGGCCGCTCGACCCGACGTGGGCGACGGCCGGCGACGCGATGATCGATCACATCGCCGGAGATCCGGGGTACGCGCTGTACGTGCACAGCGGAAACGACCGTTGGCACCGGCGGTACACCGCCGTCTCGATCCCGCCGCTCCGCGTCGGCCAGAGCGCCGTCTTCTCTTGCCGCATCATGACCCTCCAGAACCAGGACGACCACACGTTCCTCTTCGCGCCGGCTCGGAAGGAGCTCGGCTCGATCGCCGGCTCCCTTCCGTACTACCTGTTCACCGGGACCGGTGGGGGATCGTACGTCCGCGAGCCGTCCGAGTACGGAAGCGACGTCCCGCGTCCCGTCCCGTTCGTTCCCGACGTCTATCGTTGGCACACGTACACGTTCGACTTCCGGGCCGGTTCGTACGAGCTTCGCGTCGACGGGACCCCGATGTACTCCGGGACCTTGAACGCGGACTTCTCCGACACGAGCGAGTGGATCGTCCTCCTCGGGGAGGAGAGCCTCACGGAGGCGTGCGTGGCGTACTACGACGACGTCCGCGTCTCGATCGAGGAGTAGACGACCGGGCCGCGGGCCGCTTCCACCCACTCCGCTTGTTCCGACACGGCGGAATCGGCAACATGGGCACGAGGGGGTGCCCATGGTCAGCGGGATCGTCGTTCTGAGTCTCGTCTGGGTCGCGCTGTCGCGGCGGTTCGACGTTCAGACGGTGGCCCTCGGCGTCGGTGCCTCCCTCCTCGCCCTCTGGCTCCAGCGGATCCTGGTCCCGCTCCGCGGGCGTCCCGCGCTTCACGCGCTTCGGCATCCGCTGCGCCTTCTCCGGTTCTTCGCCACGCTCCTCAAGCGTTTCGTCCTCTCGACCCTTCTGACCGCGCGGTTAATCCTGCTTGGCGACGAGGAGGGGCTCCTGATGGCCCTGCCGATCCGCGTCACCCATCCGTTCGGGCAGTTCCTCCTCCTCAACTCGATCACCCTGACGCCTTCGACCATCTCGCTGTTGGTCGAGGGCGACCTGTTGTACATCCACTGGCTCCAGCGGCGCGGCAGCCACGGCGATTGGCGGACGATCAAGGAGTCGCTCGAGCGTCGGGTCGAGGCCGTCTTCCCGGGGGACGACGATGCCGGTCGTTGAGGGGCTTCTCTGTGGCTCGATCCTGCTTCTCCTCCTGCGCCTCTGGAGAGGGCCGACGGCCTGGGATCGTCTTCTTGCCTACAATTCCGCGTCGAATCGCGCCGTGCTCGTCCTGGCGGTCGCCTCGATCGCCCTCGACGAACCCGTCTTCCTCGATGTCGCGATCACCTACGCGGCGTTGAGCTTCCTCGGCGTGGTCGTCCTGTCGCGCTTCCTCGAACGAGAGGGGGGATTCCGATGATCGCCCTCTCCCTCGTCGGCCTCGGCCTGGCGTTCGTCTACGTCGGCACGCTCGGCGTCCTCCGGTTTCGGGACATCTACTCCCGCCTCCAGGCGAGCGGGGTGTCGGACAACGCGGGGCTCGGACTGGTCCTGATCGGACTCGTCGTTTCCGGCGGGTGGGAGCGGCACGACGCGGCGCTCCTTCTCCTCCTGTTCCTGTTGTTGATCACCAACCCGATCGCGACCCACAGCATCGCCCGGAGCGCGTTCGTGCGGCGGCACGCCGGAGAGGCCGGCGATCGATGATCGCGCGGACGGCGCTCCTCGCCCTCCTTCCGATCGTCGCCGCGATCGCTCTGACGCAGCGGCGGCGCCTGACGGCGATCATCGGGATGGGCCTGTTCAGCTTCCTGCTCGCCGTCTCCTATCTCCTGCTTCACGCGCCGGACGTCGCCCTCACCGAGGCGACCATCGGGCTCGGACTGATCACCGCGATCTACGTTCTCGCGATCCGCCGCACCGGCCGGCTCACGGTCGTCGCCGACGAGGCGCCCGGCCTCTTCGTGAGGGAAGGGGACCGGATCGTCGGGCTCGAGCACGAGATCCTCGCGCGGTTCGCCCGCCACCTCGGACTCGACCTCTCCGTTCAGTTCGTGCCGCATCGAGACGTCGCCGACCTGGTCCGAAGCGGGGAGGCGGACGTCGGAGCCGGCGGGTGGGTCCTCGGCGAGGAAGCCGGCGTGTTCGCCACGAGGCCGCACCTCGACACGGCCCTCTTCACGGTCGGCGGGACGAAGGAAGGGACGGGAGAGGGCGTCCCCCGCGTTCGGTACGAAGGGTACTTCGCCGATCTCGATCCGAAGAGCCTGTACACCGCCGAGACGCCGGTCACCCTCGACCTGGCCCGGTTCCTCGCCGTCCAGAGATCCGACGTGCCCGACGACTCGGTGACGCGGCATCCGCAGCCACGCGGGTACGCGTTCGTCGTCAACGGCCGCCGCCGGGACCTCCACTCGGCGCTCGACGCGTACATCGAGCGCCTCCGCGAGGACGGAGAGCTCGACCGGCTGGCCGGGAGGTTCCTCGCATGAGGCCGCGCCCCTTCCACCTTCTGGCGATCGTCTGCACGGTCTGCGTCGTCCTGGTCGTCCTCCTCGCGTTTCACTCCGTGGACCCCGAGACCGCGCCGCACGCGACGTACGTCGAGCGCCCCGTGGCGGAGACCGGGGCGACCAATCGCGTCGCGAGCGTCTACTTGAACTACCGGTTGTACGACTCGCTTCTCGAGCTCCTCGTCTTCTTCGTCGCGGTCCTCGGGGTTCGCTTCTACCTCGGCGCGCGCGAGCGGCCCGACGTCCCTCCGTTGGCCGAGTCGGAGGTCGTCCGCACGTCGGCCGCCCTCCTGTTCCCGCTCGCGGTTTTGCTCGGCGTCTACTTGGCGGCGCTCGGTCAGATCTCTCCCGGGGGAGGGTTCGGCGCCGGGGTGATCGCGGCGAGCGGTTTGCTGTTGACGTCGATCGCCCTCGGGATCGACGCGATCGATCGCCGCATCCGACGGAACGCGATGGAGCGGATCGAGCGGGGCGCGCTGCTCGTCCTCCTTCTTCTGATGCTCCTTCCTCTCCCCCTCGGCCGCCCGGCGTTTGCCGACCTCCTCCCGAAGGGAGCGCCCGGAGCGGTGCTGAGCGGCGGGTCGATCCCTCTGTACAACGTCCTGATCGCACTGAAGGTCGTCGCCGGCGCCTGGCTGATCCTCCGGTCGTTCGTCCGGCACCGGGGGGAGATCTGATGGCGTTCTCCGTCGGCGTCGTCCTCTTCGGCATCGGGCTGGTGGCGATCGCGATCCGGAGGGACCTCGTGATTAAGCTTCTCGCGCTCGGCCTGACGAACGCGGGGTCGATCCTCTGCCTCGTCGCGGTCGGCGATCGGCCCGACGCGCGGGTGCCGATCTGCGCGGTCTGTCGCGACGCGATCTACGCCGATCCGCTCCCACAGGCGCTCGTTCTGTCGGCGATCGTCATCAATTTCGCCATCCTCGCGCTCGCCCTCGTCTTCGTCATGCGCTTGGTCGAGCGGTACCGCAGCACCGATTCGCGACACATCGAGGATCTCGTCCAACGCGACCTCGACGAGGGAGGGGGGCCATGATCCTCGCCGTCCTTCCCCTTTCCCGGTTCGTGCTCGGACTGCTCTGCCGTCTGAGCGAGCGCACGGCGCGGCTCCTCGCTGCGGTCGGCTGGTGCATCAGCGCCGCGCTGACGATCTTCCTGATCGTCGAGACCCGGGACGGCTCGACGATCACCGTCGTCCTCGGCGGGTGGTCCGCCGATCTCGGCATCGTCCTCCGCTTCGACGCGGTCTCGGCCGCCGTCTGCCCGCTCGTCCTCTTGCTCGAGCTCGCCGCGATCCTCTACGTCCGAAGGGACGCCCCTCGTCCGCTGTTCTACGCGCTCCTCCAGTTCCTCCTCGGCGCCGTTTTCGCGCTCCTCCTTTCCCAGGACCTGTTCAACGAGTACGTGATCCTCGAGCTGTTGACGCTGGTCGGCTTCCTGCTCGTCGGCTACGACCGTCGCCCCACACAGGTTTGGGCCAGCCTCAAGTACCTCGTCCTGGCGTCGATCGGCATGGGCTTCTTCCTGATCGGGGTCGCCGTGGTGTACCGGCATACGGGCACGCTGAACCTGGGCCTTCTCGCCGAGATCGTCGCCGACCGGCCCGACGCGCCGTGGGTCACGCTGGCCGCCACGCTGCTCACCGCGGGTGTCGCCGTGAAGGCCGGCCTGTTCGGCTTCTCGCAGTGGCTTCCCGCCGCCCACTCCGCCGCGCCGCCGGCCGTCTCCGCCCTGCTTTCGGGCCTCGTCATCAAGATGGGGATCGTCGTGATCTTGCGGCTGAGCCAGGTCTTCCCGCTCGGGACGACGCTCCAGATCCTCGGCGCCGCGACGGCCCTCCTCGGCGTGGTGTACACGGCGTACGCGAGGAACCTGAAGCGGATGCTCGCTTTTTCCACCCTGTCGCAGATCGGCTACCTCGTGTTGGGCCTCGCGATCGGCACGCCGCAGGCGCTGGCCGGGGTTCTCGACTACGCGATCGCCCACGGTCTGTTCAAGGGGCTCCTCTTCCTCGCCGCCGGGGAGGCGTCGCGAGCGGTCGGCAGCGGACGGTTCTCCGACCTCGTCTCGAAGCGTGCGGCGATCCCGAACGCCACCGTCGTCGCGCTCCTCGTCGGGACCCTCGGGATCGTCGGCCTCCCCCCCCTGGCTGGTTTCGGAGCCAAGGCGGTGCTCCTCGGCTCCCATCCGAACGTGTTCGTCGTGACGATCTTGGTCTTGACCTCGATCGGGACCGCCTTTTCGTTCGCGAGACTGCTCCCGCTGTTCCGCTTCCGACGAACGGCGCCCCGCCCGAGCAAGCGGATCGCCGCCTACGCCGTGCTCGCCCTGCCGATCCTCTTCTTCGTCCCGCTGACCGGGGTCACGCTTCCCTCGCTGCAGCTCGGCTCCGGTCTCCGCCCGCTCCTCGTGGTCGAGAGCGTCGGGGCGATCGCGATCGGCCTCCTCCTCCATCGGCTGACCGAGCGGCGAGCGCCTCGACTGCCCAAGAGGATCTTCTTCCTCGAGGAGGCGACGCTCGCGATCCTGATCGGTCTGCTCCTCGTCTTCCTCTGCCTCCGCGTCTAGTGCGAATCGATCCCGCATTCGGTACCGTTTCCTCGGCATGGGCGATCGGTTTGTAGGGCGTTACGACGCGTACCTCCTCGACGTGGACGGCGTCCTCGTCCGGGACTCCGATCCGATTGACGGCGCCGTTGCGGCCTTCGCGCGCCTCGACGAGGTCGGAGCGGTCCGCCTGCTGACGAACAACTCGGCCCGGTCCCGGGAGGAGCATGCGAAGCGGCTCGTTCGCATCGGGTTCGACGTCCGCGCCGAGCAGCTCCTCCCGTCCTCGTACCTCGCCGCGGAGTACCTGCGCGAGGCACAAGGCACGGCTTCCGTCTGGCCGATCGGCGAGGAGGGCCTCCGCCACGAACTCCTTGCGGCCGGCCACCGTTTGGCCGATCGGCCGGAAGAGGCCGACGCGCTCGTCGTCGGAATGGATCGTGGGATCACCTACGACGTCCTCGCCGACGGCCTCACCGCGTTGCGCAACGGGGCGCGGTTCATCGCGACCAACGAAGACGCGACCTTCCCGGTGCCTGGAGGCCTGCGACCGGGAGCCGGCGCCACGGTCGGGGCGCTGCGGGGGATGGGGTTCGCGACCGACGTCGTCGTCGGCAAACCGTCGCCGATCGCGTTCCGGATGGCGCTCGACCGGCTCGGCGCCGAGCCGCAGCGCGTCGTCGTGATCGGCGATCGGCTCGAGACCGACATCGTCGGCGGCCGGGACGCCGGACTCGACACGGCGCTCGTCCTTTCCGGCGTCTCGACTCGAGGGGACGCGGAGCGACTCGGGGTTCGACCGACGTGGATCGCGGAGGACCTCGCCGCGCTCGTCCGGGGTGAAGCGATCGGCCCGGGCGCGAAGTAAAGCCGCCCGATCCGCCCTTGGTTTGACGCGTCCCCTCCGGTACGATCACCCGAAACGGGGTGAGTCGATGGAAGATCGCGTCCTCCTGAGGGTCTCCGAGCTGGTGAAGCATTACGGCGACGTGCGCGCCGTGGACGGGGTTTCCTTCGAAGCTCACGTTGCGTCCGTGTTCACGCTGCTCGGCCCGAACGGAGCCGGGAAGACGACGACGCTCGAGATCCTCGAAGGGATCCGCGAGCCCGACGCCGGGGAGATCGAGGTCTTCGGCGCCCGACTGAAGCGGATCACGCGGGACGTCAAGCAGCGGATGGGCGTCCTGCTCCAGGACGGAGGGTTCGAGCCGTACCTGAAGGTCCGCGAGATCCTGAGGCTCTTCGCGTCGTTCTACGAGAACCCCGTCCCGCTCGACGAGGTCCTGGCGCAGGTCGCGCTCGAGGACAAGGCCGGCGCGCAGGTCCGGGCGCTCTCCGGCGGACAGCGGCAGCGCCTCGCCGTCGGAGCGGCGCTGATCAACGACCCCGAGCTAATCTTCCTCGACGAACCGACGACCGGTCTCGATCCCCAGGCGAGACGGAACATGTGGTCGATCGTCACGGGCCTCAAGGAGCGCGGGAAGACCGTCCTCCTGACGACGCACTACATGGAGGAGGCGGAGGCCCTCTCCGACCTCGTCTGCATCATGGACCACGGCGTGATCATCGCTGAGGGGTCGCCGCGAGAGCTCACCCGTGCGTTCGGCGAGGAGACGATGATCGAGTTCCACGCCGAAGGGCTGTCCGACGCGGCGGCGGGAGAACTGAGCGCTTGCTGCAAGGGCTTCCGCGTCGACGGCGCCACGGTGACCCTGGAGACGAAGGACCTCCCGACGACGATGGAGGCGCTGTTCGCGTGGTCGCGGGAGCAGGACGTGCCGCTTCACAATCTGATCGTGCGGCAGCCGAACCTCGAGGACGTCTTTCTCTCCCTGACCGGCCGGAGGCTGCGCGAGTGAAGGACGTCCTCTTTTTGGCCCGGACGCACGTCATCACGGCGATTCGTGAGCGCATCACGCTGTTCTGGTTCCTCGTCTTCCCGGTGTTCATGCTGGTCCTTCTCGCGCTGATCTTCGGTCAGATCGGCCAGGAGGGGGAGATCAACCTCGACGTCGCGTGGGTCAACCGCGACGCCGGGGGGTCGGACCCCGGCGGGTTCACCGCCGCCGTCGAGACGGTCTTCGAACAGCTCGGGACGCCGCAGGCTTCGGGGCAGCTGCCGCTGTTCACGCTGCACCGACCGGATCCGGGGGAGGACCTCGACGCGTTCCTCGAGGAGCAGCTCACCGCGCTTCGGCGCGGCCGATGGGACGCGGTCGTCGTCCTCCCGAGCGGCTTCGGAGAAGCGACCTACGCGCGCATCACCGGGACCGCTGAGCCGGGCGAGGGAGCCCCGGGCGTCTCCGTCTACATGAGCGAGACGAGCGTCGCGTCCGAGATGGCGGCGGAGATCATCGAGCAGGTGCTCGGCGAGGTGGACCGCGAGATCCTCACGCGCGCGGGGCGGTTCGATCCGTCCCTCGCGGTCGAGAGCGAGACCGTCTGGGTTGGTGCCTCCGACGAGGAGACGCGCTACGTCGACTTCCTCCTGCCGGGGATCGTCCTGATGGGGTTCTTCGTCAACGGGCTGTTCGGGGTCCCCGGAGCGATCCTGTTCAACCGGGATCGCAAGGTCCTCCGGCGATACTGGGTGACGCCGCTCTCGGTTCCTCGGTACTTCGCCGGGTTCGCGCTCGGGCACCTCGCCCTGTGCGGCCTTCAGTTCGTCCTGCTCTACCTTCTCGGTCGGTACGGGTTCGGCGCCACAATCTCGTTTGCCCGGCCCGGGGCCGCCCTGACGCTCCTTCTTGCCGCCGTCACGTTCATGGCGTTCGGATTCCTGATCGCGTCGCTCGCCCGAACCGCGAACGCCGGGATGGCCACGGCGAACATCCTGAACATGCCGATGATGTTCCTCTCCGGGATGTTCTTCCCGGTCGGGGGGCTGCCGGCGTTTCTGAAGGCCGTCGTGTACGCGAACCCCGTCAGCTACCTGGTGAACGGCCTCCGTCTCAGCCTCGGCGTCGAGAGCGCCTCCTTCTCCCCGGGGCTGCTGATCGGCGTCCCGCTCGGGTGGATCGCCCTCTCGGTCGTCGTCGCCTCCCGAAAGCTGAAGTGGGACGTGGAACGATGAGCGCGCTACGTGCCCTGATCGTCTCCGAGGCGAGGATCCTGCTGCGCGACCGGATGGCCCTCTTCTTCACCCTGGCGTTCCCGCTGATCTTCATCCTCATCTTCGGGTTCCTGATGGGCGACATCGGCGACGTCTCTCAGGCCTCGATGGGCGTGTTCGTCGCGTCCGGCGCCGACGAAGACCTCCTCGCCGAGACGCTCTCGACCGCCGGGTCGATGTCGATCGAGCGATTCGAGTCGCTCGCCGCGATGCAGGAGGCGGTGGTCGATCGCGAGGTCGACTTCGCCCTCAGCTGGGACGGGACCGAGCTTCGGTTCTTCTACGACGCGAGCCGGGTGCAGGAGAACTTCGCGTTCCAGCAGGTCGCGGCGGGGCTGTCGAGCGACTTCGACCTCCGTCGCCAAGGCGCCGAGCCGGTGATCTCGGTCGAGCCGATCGACGTCGGTGAGATCGAGTCGACCGGTTGGTTCCACCTCGTGCTGCCCGGCATCCTCGCGTTCTCGGTCCTCTCGTCCGGCCTGTTCGCGGTCTCCGGCCACCTCACCGCGATGAAGGAGCGGAAGGTCCTCGACCGGCTGATCGTGACCCCGATGCCGCCCGTCGCGCTGCTGGCGGCGATCGTCGTCGTCCGCCTGGTGATCGTCTACGCCTCGACCCTGATCACCCTCCTCGTCGGCGTGCTCGCCTTCGGCCTGCGGTACGACGTCAGCTGGCTTCGGTTCACCGTCTTCGTCGCCTGCGCCACCGTAGGGACCATGGGGCTCGGAACGATCATCGCCCTCGTCGTACGCCGGCCGTCGAGCGCAAGCAACGTCGCGAACGTGCTCGCGATGGTGATGCTCTTCCTCGCCGGGATCTACTTCCCGGTCGAGTTCATGCCGGCCTTCCTTCGGGCGATCAGCGAGGGACTCCCGCTGACGCACATGGCGAACGCGATGCGGTACGCGACCGGTGTGATGGACATGGCGGAGACGGAGTTCTGGGCGATCACCTTCTCGTTCCTCGGGATCGCGGTCGTCCTCTTCCCGATCCTCGGCCGCTACGTCGTTCGGCCGCTTCGCCGCTAGGCGTCAGCCGATGCCGAACAGCTCGAACAGCCCCAGGCTCACGAGGAGAACGACGATCCCCGCGATCAGGACGCCGATGCCGATCCACGGAAGCGCCCTGCGCGTCGGGATCCCGAACAGCCGCGCCGCGATCGCCCCGGTCCAGGCGCCGGTTCCGGGCAACGGAATCGCGACCAGGAGGACGAGCGCGACCGGCCCGGCCCGCTCGATCAGTCGGCCCTTCCGGCGCGTCCGCGCGAACAGCCATTCCAGCAGAATCCGAGATACGCGCCAGCGAAGGAGAAGATCCTCCCCGTAGCGAAGCCCGACCCACAGCAGCGGCACGACGAGCAGGTTCCCGGCGATCGCCAGGAAGAACGCCGCGGTCGCGGGGTAGCCGCGAGCGATCGCGAGCGGGATCCCGCCGCGCAGCTCGGCGATCGGCGCCGCCGAGACGCCGACGATCAGGAGTGCCGAACCGAGGTCCATGGCTCGTAGTCTACCGTCGGGCGTCGGCGCGCGGTAGTCGAGCGGGCTCTTTCCCGTTCCGAGCCCGTGGTGGCCGCGAGGAACGAATCATATAATCGTCGCAACGGAGGTGGGAACCGTGAGGCTGTACAACACCCTGACGCGCGAGACCGAGCCGTTCGAGCCGCAGCACGACCGCACCGTGGGGTTGTACGTCTGTGGTCCCACCGTCTACGACCACATCCACATCGGAAACGTCCGCCCGATCCTCGTCTTCGACACCCTCCGCCGCTACTTCGAGCGGTTCAAGGGGTGGCGGGTCCTGCACGTGCAGAACGTGACCGACGTCGACGACAAGCTGATCCAGCGGTCGGCCGAGACCGGCGAGCCAGTCGACGCGATCGCCAAGACCTACACCGAGGCGTACTTCGACCTGCTCGATCGGCTCCACGTCCTGCCCCCGACGCACAGCCCGCTCGCGACCGAGCACATCCAGGCGATGATCGACCTGGTATCGGACCTGATGGAGAAGGGGTACGCCTACCAACAGGACGGAGACGTCTACTTCCGCGTCGAGGCGTTCGAAGAGTACGGGAAGCTCTCCGGACGTCGGCTCGACGATCAGGAGGCCGGCGCGCGGGTCGAGTCGACGGAGAAGAAGGAGAACCCGCTCGACTTCGCCCTGTGGAAGGCCGCGAAGCCGGGCGAGCCGACCTGGCCGACCCCCTGGGGAGACGGCCGCCCCGGCTGGCACACCGAGTGCGTCGTCATGTCGCTGAAGTACCTCGGGGATCACCTCGACATCCACGCCGGCGGCAACGACCTCGTCTTCCCACACCACGAGAACGAGATCGCGCAGGCCGAGGCGACGACGGGCAGGCCGTTCTTCCGGTTCTGGATGCACAACGGGATGCTCGCGTTCCAGGAGGACAAGATGTCGAAGTCTGTCGGGAACGTCGCGCCCGCCCACGAGGTCCTCGACGCGTTCGACCCCGAGACGGTCCGCTACTTCTTCCTTTCGCACCACTACCGGAAGCCGATGGACTACTCCGAGGACGGGCTCCGCGCGGCGGGCACCGCCCTCGCCCGGATCCAGACGCTCGTCCGCGACGTCGAGGCCGAGCTTCGCGGCGCGACCGGCGAGCCCGGCAAGGCGGGACGGACCTTCGTCGAGTCGCTGCCGGCGTACCGGGACCGGTTCGTCGAAGCGATGGACGACGACCTCAACACCGTCGACGCGATCGGCGTCCTCCAGGAGATCGTCGCGGCGGCGAATCGATTCAAGGGAGAGGCCGCCGACGAGGATCGGCTCGCGCTGCGCGCTGCGGTCGAGCTGATTCGCGAGCTCGCCGATCCGCTCGGCCTCTTCCCGGGGGCACCGGAGACCACGGGTTCGATCGACGCCGACCTGATCGACCTACTGATCGAGCTCCGCGCCGAGCTCCGAGACAAGAAGGAGTTCGAGCTCGCCGATCGGATCCGGGATCGGCTCGACGAACTCGGCGTCGTCCTGAAGGACGGGCCCTCGGGGACGATCTGGACGACCGGTTAGCCCGGCCGGTCTCCGCCGCGCAGCAGTCGAACGAGGATCTCCCGCGCTTCGACGAGGTCGGCCGCGGCGTGGTACTGCGCGTCGGGCGGGATGTGATCTTGCATCCAGGCCGGCGTCCCGACCAGAATGATTTCGCCGATGCCGGCGCTCCGCGCCGCGATCAGGTCGAGGTGCGTGTCGCCGATCGCCACGACCTCTTGTGGACGAACCTTCAGCCGATCCAGCGCGCCGAGGAACGCCTCCGGGTCGGGCTTGTAGGCGCCGTCGTCGCGGGTCAGAACGAGATCGAACGAGAGCGCGTACCGGCGGAGCACCGTCTTGACGCTGCGGCGCGAGTTGTTCGTGATCAGCGCGCAGCGGACGTCGTGCCGGTGGAGGAGGTCGAGAAGCTCGTGGGTCCCGGGGATCAGATCGCCGTTCTGCGCCCCGTCCTTCTCCGCCTCGTGCAGCATCGCGAGCCCGCGCGCGGAGTCCTCCGGGGGCGCCTCACGCAGCTGGGTCAGGATCGGTCGCCCGTCCCACGGGATCCGGATCTTCTCTCGTAGCGCCAGCCAATCGATCCTCGAATCGAAGATCGTCCCGTCCATGTCGAGGAGCGCCGCACGAATCGGCATGATCGACCAGTGTACCGAATCGGTCTCACGCGCTCAGCCCTGGCCGGCCAACGAGAAACTACGGAAGATCCCGCACGTGCAGGCCGACGACGTCGGAGTACTGCGTCCCGGACGCGTCGATCACGAGCAGCGTGATCCAGACGTCCTCGCCCTGGCAGAACTGCGTGGCCGGAGCGAAGTACAGCGGGTCGCTCGCCGTCGGGTCGAGGAACCATCCCTTGCTCGCGCTCCACTCGAACCGGACCTGTCCGCAGATCGGGTGCGACACGGTGGAATGCAGCTGGAGGAGCGAACACTCGTCGACGCACAGCGGCATGTTCCGGTTGATCCCCGGCTTCATCACGTGACACGGATCGGCGCAGACGTCGTAGCAGCCCCACGTCGGCGGTGCGCACGGTGTGGAACCGCACGGCACGCTCGGGCGGCCGCATCCTCCGACCAGCGGTGGGGCCGTCGCTACAGGAACGGCACGCGTCGCCCCGCACGGGGGACACGCCGAAGTGGTGCTCGTGGTCACGACGGACGTCACCGGCGCGTACACGGTCTGAGGAGCCGACGCTTCCTCGACGACCGGCCGCCAGTAGCTTGAGGCCACGTCCGTGTCTCCGGTCTCGGCGAGCTCGAGTTCAGGCTCCGGCTCGCGCTCGACCAGGGGCGGCCCGAGCAGGAGCAGAAGCGCGACGGCGGCCACCCCCACCCCGATCAACCAGATTCCCAATGAGTTGTTCATCGCTTCGCGACCTCCCGTTCAGGCTCCCCCACTCTTTTCACCCGCCGTCCCGGAGCGACGCAACGATCGAACAGTGGAGCAAGTATAGCGCCGCGGTACGCTTTCCCGAGTTACGCAGATTACACTGCGCAGCGGACTC
>CAYXLR010000008.1:76148-79676 GCA_964466035.1 uncultured Thermotogae bacterium | reverse complement strand
TCCGATCCCGCTTGCCGAACGCGGGATCGGTCTGAGCGATTCCGATGCGCATGGGCTCAAGGTTACGCGAATACACAACCCACCTCCATTGGTGAGCCACACACGCGACTCTAGGCAGTCTTAGAGGAGGAAACGCGATACGACCTTAACATCCTGAAGGGTGAGGACTATACTGCTCTCATGGAGTCTGTTTATCAGAATACTTTCTGGTTCGTCGTGGCACTACTAGCGGTTCTTCTCCCACTCTATGTCCTTGCTGTCTCACTATTGGGGCGAGCAATCGGGATCGCCCGTGAGGAGAAGCGTGAGATAGCGGTCATGCAAGAAGAAACAGCGAAAGCAGAGACGCGGGAGGCTGCTGGCGAGTTGCAGAGGGGTGACACTGATGCCGCCCGAGATAGACTCAACCGCGCGAAGAAGGAACAGGAACTCGCCACGAAGCGGCTCAAACAAGTCGATAAGCGGTATAACCTCCTGACGTTGAGGTGCTGTGTGATCTTCCCTGGCGCGATTCTCCTTGGGGCTGCCGCACTCAGCGTGGTCGCCGAGAGCCTTCTGCGTGGGGATACAGACGTGGGCATCCTATTCTGGCTGGCTATGGTAGCATGGTTTCTGTCACTCGTTCTTGTCGGTGTGGCTGTATACCGTCTCATCCGTGCTCTTCTAGTCGTCCAGGACGTATCGCTCAGTTCTGATGAAGTAGCGCTGCAGCGCACGAAGGAGGCCCTCAAGGCAGCACTTCTGGAAGTGGAGGAGGCCAGGCGGCCGGAACTGGAGTTCATGTGGAAATGCGAGGAGACTCCACTTAGGGTGAGACGCTCTGAGAAGTTTGAGATTCAACATACTTGTCGAGTCTCAAGAGGCGATGTAGCTCGAAATCTGCGAATAGCCATTCACATCCCTCCCGGCTTCGCCTTCGAAGGAGAGGACGGAATAACTGTGCAGGATGCCGATCACTCTGAGTTGCCAAGCTACTTCACAACCGATTCCGTCCACGAAGCGCTAACGCCCGGGATCAATGCTCTCACGAAAACAAAGATAGTGGCGCCTGATGACGATGGCGAGTACACACTATTTGGGGAGGCTAATTGTGAAGGTTTCCGGGGAGAGCGGATGCCGCTGGAGGTTGTGGTGTCAGGAGAACTGAGCGTTCCCGAAAAGGCGTAGTTGCTCGATCTCATTCATACTCAAACTGTGATAACCAGGTTCTGCTGCCAATCCTCCCAATCCCCGGCCACGGGAAGTGCGTCGCGATCACGAGCGCGTTCGTCTTCTCGATCCGCTCGAGCAGCGCCATCCGGCTCTCGACCGCCTGATCCGGGAACGTGTCGCCGACCACCGGCCAATCGAAGTGCTTCATGAAGATCGGGTGCAAGAACGCGTCGCCGACGTGCAGCAACGGCGTGTCGTCGGTTGTGAGCTCGTACGCCGCGTGGCCGGGCCGATGACCCGGACAGGGGATGAACGTGATCCCGTCGGCCACGGCGCACTCTCCGTCGCAGAGGACGACGCGGTCCTCCAGCCGGGCGACGAGCGCCTTGAACAGCCGCTGGAGGTGCTTCGGCAGCTCGTCGTACGTGCCGTCCTCGTGCAGCAGCCGCCACAGCCCGGCGTCGATCGCGTAGCAGGCGTTCGGATACGTCAGCTCGCCGTCGCCGATCTGGAGGATCAGCCCGGCGACGTGGTCCCGATCGGCGTGGGTGATCAGGACGAGGTCGACGTCCTCCGGCTTCACGTCGAGGGTCGCGAGCTGCGCGGTCACTTCGTCGCCGTCGATCCCGCCGTCGACCATCACGTGGCGATCTCGATGGCGGACGTAACAACAGGTGTAGGCGAGCGGAAGCGTCCGGTCTTCCGGGAGCTTGTACCCCTCAGAGACGAGCTCGTTCAGCGAGTGCGGCTCGTCGTCGAGGATCCGCAGGATCGCCCCCTCGATCCCTCCGTGGGTGAAGCGATGAATCGTCTCCGGCACAGCGGCTCCTTCTTTCTCACCCGTCGACCGGCGCCCAGCGGGCCCGGTCGACGGCGATCTTCTCCAACCGACCGACGCCGGGCAAGCGGAAGTGCGACCCGACGACGAGCGCTCCGTCGCCGATCGCCCGCTCGACGAGCGCGCGCCGGGCGTCTCGGGCCCGCTCCGGCTCGGTGTCGCGGACGTTCGGCACGGAGAAGAACTCCAGGAACACCGGGTCGAACGCGGCGTCACCGACGTGAAGAAGGCGGGCGCCTTCGGACTCGAGGAGGTACGCGGTGTGGCCGGCCCGGTGGCCGAGGGCGGGGACGGCGCGGACGCCCGGGAAGACCTCCTTCTCCGCGTCGAACCGCGTGCATCGGTCGCCGACGACCGACGCGAGCCGTCGGACGAACGCCTCCTGTCCCGGGAAGTATAGCGCCGCGCTCGGCGGGGCGTGCCACGCGTCCCACAGGTCGCGATGGAGGACGTACGATGCGTTGGGATAAACCGGATCGCCGGACGCGGTCAGCAGCCCCATGATGTGATCGGGATCGCCGTGCGTCAGCAGCACGGTGCCGATCGACTCCGGCGCGATCCCTTCGGCCGCGAGCGCCTCCTCGGCGGCGTGGCTGCGCGGCCCGCGCGTCGGTCCGTTCCCGCCGTCGATCAGGACCCGCCCCTCGGGTCCGTCGACGAGCATCAGGCCGCCCTCCATGAACATCTCGTACGCAGCGAGCTCGGCCGGTACGGGGTCCATGTACTGAGAAAGCGGCGGCCGATCGGCCGAGCCGTCCTTGACGACGAGGCAGTCGAACGCGCCGACGCGCAGGCGGTGGCTGGCGAAGCTCACGTTCCGTCCTTCGCGGGGACCGGCTCGAGACGGAAGAACACCGGGTTCAGCCCGTCGGTGCAGCAGGAGATCGCGGTCCCGGGCACCTTGTGGTTCGGCTGGACGCCGCCGAGAGCGACCCAGACGACGTCGCGCTGGATGTCGGCCCACGCCCACGAGCAGAACCCCTCCGGTTGGGCGAGTCCTTCGGCCAGGAACGACTGCCCGTCGGCGAAGGCCGAGCAAGGTGCCAACCGTTCGCTCGTCTCGCCGTTCGTCGCGTACGCGCGGATCAGATCCTCGTTGACCATCCGCTTGACCACGGTGATCCGTACGTCGTTCATGCCGCCTCCTCTCGGACGTCCTCGACCCGCTCAATCTTGAACACCACCGGCTTCCGTCCGTCGGTGCAGCATGCAATGGCCGTGCTCGGGATCCGAATCCAGGGCGGATCCGCCCCGTAGCGGAGCATCGTGACGTCGCGCTGGATGTCGGCCCACGCCCACGAGCAGAATCCTTCGTGCCCCGCAGCATCGGGGCACGATGGCGTCGGGTAGTCCGAGCCGCCGACCACCTCGAAGACGTCTCCCTCGCGCATCCAGCACGTGCCCCAGCGCCCCGACGGCGCGTAGTCGGCCGCCAGGTCGGGTACCTCGAGGCACTTCAGTACCGTGATCCGGATCCTCGACATCTACGATCTCTCCTCGAGCGGCTCGATCAGGAACGTCACCGGCCGGAACGCGTC
>CAYXLR010000008.1:12953-76048 GCA_964466035.1 uncultured Thermotogae bacterium | reverse complement strand
GGCTCGATCAGGAACGTCACCGGCCGGAACGCGTCCGTGCAGCATCGGATCCAGCTGTTCTCCGGGCGGTAGTCCTCGACCTTCCCTTCGAACGCGGCGATCCGGACGAACGACTCGACGTCGTGCCACGCCCACGGGCACATCCCCTCCGGACAGGCCACCGGCTGCCCGACGACGAACGATTCGCCGAGTTCGTGCCCGCACGGCTTGAACGCCTTCGCCGCGTCCGGCTTCATGTGCTTCGCGATCAGCTCTTCGTCGAATCCCTTCTTGATGACGGTGATTCGGACCTTCTTCATCCAACGCCTCCCCGCCCGTCGGTCACTCGCTCCAGCAGGAAGACGACCGGCTTCATCCCGTCGGTGCACGACGACAGCCACGTGCCGTCACGCTTGAGCCAGTCGCGGGCACCGCCGAGGCGGATCATCGTCACGTCGCGCTGGATGTCGGCCCACGCCCACGAGCAGAACCCCTCCGGCTGCTCCCCGCGGCGGGAGACGAACCGCTGACCGTCCTCGAACGTGCCGCACGGCTGGCACCCGCCCCGGAGCTTCCAGCCGACGTCGCCGTACTCGTCGCAGATGTCGCAGTTGACGGTCCGTTTCAAAACCGTGATTCGAACGGCGGCCATCGAGCCTCCTTTCTCAGGACTCCGCCTCGTCGACCCGGTCGATCCGGAAGACGACCGGACGGAATCCGTCGGTGCAGCAGGAGATCATCGTGTTCTTCGGTCCGATCCACGGAAGCTCGGCCCCGCTTCGGACGAGGGTGACGTCGCGCTGGATGTCGGCCCACGCCCACGAGCAGAAGCCGTCCGGCTTGCCCTCCGCGGTCTCGAACACCTGTCCCTCCTCGAACGCGCTGCAGACGTCGAACGTCCCTTCCTTCGCGTAGCTCGCCTGGAGATCCGGGAAGTGCATCTTCTTCAGCACGGTGATTCTCAGCTTCGACAACGTGGCCTCCTCTCGCTTCGTGGGGTGATCGACCGGCTCCGGCCGCGACGGCCCACACGATGCGCGGATGCCTCATGCCCGACCGGCCTGTGCGTCCCGGTTTCGAGTCGATGGATGACGGTGGATGAAACAGGGTGGAATGATGGCATTGTATCGATTCGGACGTCCTGTTGCAAGGTGTGGGAATCGCGACGCTGGATCTGTTGTTCCGATAAGCCTTATAGCGATCGGTGGGACGGTTGTCCCGGTTTCACGATGATGCAACTGAGTATACTGAGTGTAACATGTTGCGTTCTTCTCGAATCTGCCTCGCCGCGTTAATCGCCGCGGTCGGAATCGCGCTGGCGATCGTGTCCGCGGCGTACGCCCAGAATACCGATTACTTCATCACGTCCTGGGCGTACGGCGTCGTCTGGCCGGGTCGAGCGAGCACCTACCTCACGGTTCCGGAGCAGTTCATCGGGCGGCTCGCATCGGCCGCGAGAGAGGCGTTCGCGTTCTGGGGCTTCGATCCGCCGGAGCCGCTGGACGCGTGGGAGTCCCCGGTGGCGTACCCCGGCCGCCTCCGCATCGTCGGGCCGCACGACGTGAGGATCGTCGACGACGTCTTAGGCAAGGAAACGCTCGTTCCGAACCTCGCTTGGGAAGGACATCGCCTCTCCCCGTTGGTCGTGATCCCGTTCGTCGGCGGGTGGCGGATGCTCGACGCGCTCGGTGCGACCGCGACGCACGAGGCTCAGTTCTTCTATAGACCGCTCGTCCGCTCATACCCGGACGCGGAGGACTGGGTGCACGAAGTCGGCCGGGGATACCGAACGATCGTCTGCGCCTCGTACGCCGGCGACGACGTGCTGATCCACGAGTGCACGCACTGGTTCCAATGGGAGTGGTGTGCCGTGAACGGTGTCGTGCCCCTGCTGGTCCCGGCGGTGATCCTGGAGGGGATGGCCGAGGCGGCCTCCGCGCACGCCGAGAACCCCGTGTTCGCCGCGTGGGAGCGTCGGGCGGTCCTCGACTGGGCGGAGGAGAACTGTCTTTCCGGCGGCGTCGGCGCGGCGTCGGTCTACACCGTCGGCGAGAGCCTCGTGGCGTATCTCGTTGACGAGCTGGGCCCGGAAGGGTTCCTGGCGACCCTCGGCGACTGGGCGTTACGGCCGGCCGAGCTGATCGAGCTGTACGAGCCGGGCTGGCGTGCGTCGCTCGGGCTGCCGAGGGAATGCGGCGTTTCCGAGGAGGGGTCGGAATGAAGCACAACGAGAACCAAAGGCCTCGGTTCGGCGTGGCGCCGTCGCCGCGCGTCGCGGCCTTGTGCATCGCGCTCGTCGCTCTGACGCTGGTCGGCGTCTCGGGACGAGCGGACGAGGACGACACCTACTACCTGACGGCCTGGCGCTACGGTGCGATCGCTTGGGTCCAGACGGTCTCGCTCGGCGTTGCCTTCTTCACCGACCGGCTGACGTGGGCCGCCGACTACGCGTTCACGTTTTGGGGGCTTGACGCACCGACGCCGCCGGCGTCCTGGGAGTACCCGGAGGAGAACCCGTCGAAGTTCTCGATGACGGGTCTCCCGCAGATCCGCAAGAAGGACCCGTCGACCGGGGAGATGTGGCGGCTCGATCCGCTGCTCTGGAGAGGGGAGCAGATCTACCCGCTGTTGGTGATCGCCTTCCGCAATCAGGAAACGATGCGAAGCCTGCTCCACGACCCGTGGGTCGGCGCGATGTTCACGGCCGGTGCGGCGGCGATCAGCGGGGCGGAGCTGTGGCTTCGGACGCTGCTCGGCTGCCCGCGGATCGTGCTGTGCGACGTGATCGAGTCGACCGCGACGCTGGTGCACGAGTTCACTCATTGGCTCTTCGTCGAGTGGTATACGCGGGAAGGTGGAGAGAGATACTCTTCCCCGCCGAGCTTCATCATAGAAGGGATGGCTGAAGTGACGGAGGCGCGGTTCCGGAGCGCGGACCGACGGGACACGGCGGCGTTGTTCTGGAGCGCGGACCGGCGGGACGACTACGTGCGCGAGTGGCTCGAGTCGAATCGGCTGGCCGACGGCGTCTCCGGACATGACGACTACGTGATCGGGGAGGGCTTCGTGCGCTACCTCGTGGAGCTGCTGACGCCCCTCGGATTCCTCGAAACCCTCCCCGACTGGGGCTCACGGCCGGCCGAGCTGATCGCGCTATACGAGCCGGGCTGGCGTGCGTCGCTCGGGCTGCCGAGGGAATGCGGAACGGATCAAGGCGACGCCGAATGAGCAGAACGCGGCCCGAGAGCGGCCGAGCGTCAGCGCCCGAGAGCTAACCACACGTGCCGCCGCCGCAGCTGCCGACGTAGAACTTGATCAGCAGGATGATCGCGAACACGACGTAGACGAGCGCCGAAAGATCGGAATCCATGCCCCCTCCTTTCGCTTATCCACCGGAGCGAAGGGCTGAGTTTACTCCCCCACCTCGAGGCTTGCGCTCTCCGGCCCGTACCGGAGGATCGCCTCCGGGAAGGCGAGGATCGAGGCGTACAGCCAGATCTGATCGGAGGCTCGCTCGATTCCGACTTGGATGCAATCCCCGATGTCCCGGAAGAGGCGGTAACGGAGGTTCGCAACGTGCGGGGTCTCGTCCGCTTCGTAGTCCGCGCCGAGCGCCACGCCCCAGTCGGCCGGCGTCCGCGCCTCGACGGCTCCGGAGAGGGACGCGAGCGACCCGTCTTCCAGTTCCGCTTGAACGGTGATCTTCGTCAGGCCCTCGGTCGCGGTCACCTCGACGTCGATCGGCTCGAACCGGGCGGCGGCAGGATCGTACGGAATGTCCCACGACGCGCTGACGGACTCGATCGACCAGTCGCCTTCGAGGACGACCGCGTCGAGGAGGGCGGCAGCGAGGTCGTAGTCGAGAGAGAGCGCCCACGAGACGGAGTTCCCCCAGGAGAGGGTGGCCGAGAGGGGATCGGCGGCCTCGGCGATCAGATCGAACCCGCTCTCGATCCGGAGGCCGACGGGGCCCGCGCGTTGGACCCTCCACCCGATGTGCTGCTCCGCCTCGATCCGGTCGAACTCGAACGGGCTCTCCGCCGTGGCGAAGGCGCCGTCGTAGTCCAGCCTGAGCCCGTCCCAGGTGGCGGGAATCGAGACGGTCAGCGCGCCCCGGGTGAGGTCGACTGCATCGCCGATGTATCGCGTGAAGGAGACGCCGCACGAAGGTGCGATGGAGAAGCCGACCGCCTCGAACGGGTCGACGCCGATCGACGCGCTCCCGCTCAGCTTGTAGGCTCGATCGGAGAGCGATCCGTCCTCCCACTCCCTGACGGAGCCGGCGCTCAGCCGCGGCGTCGCGGTCGCGGGACCGATCCGGAGCGCTTCGTGAGAGAGGGCGATCTCGGGCAGTCGCTCCGTGGTCACGTTCCCTTCTTCCTCCCAGCTCCGCGTGGCCGAAACGGCGAGCCGCCAGCCGTCGAGCCGGCCGGTCGCGCTCGCGGCGTACGACAGCGACTCGGCGTCGCCGACGGCCTCGTACGCGAGCTCGGCGCCCCCGCGCCAGGACGTCGCGATGTCGAAGGAGTGGTCGAGGCCGAGGCGGACGACCGGATCCCCGACCTTCGCGGGGAAGTAGTAGGCGTCGATCGAGCCTTCGTGTCCCGCGAAGCCGTAGCGGAGGACGAACCCGGTGCCGAGCTCGCGGAAGGCGTTGTAGTAGTCGAACAGGAGGCTGCCGTAGAGCCGCTCGCTCAGGTAGAACGGGACGTTCCACTTGAGGAACCATCCCCGCAGGCCGCTCCGACCGATCGCCGGAAACAGCGGGCTCTCGAGCGTCTCCTCGAGCGGCTGGACGTAGACCGGAAGCCAGAACGCGGAGACGCCGGCGACTCGGGCCGTCAGCCCGTAGGCGACGAGGAGCCGGTCCGGGTACAGCTGCAACCGCGCGGCGTGCAGGGTGTACGGCTGCGAGCGGAACGGGACCCCACAGCAGTTGCAGGTGGTCACTTCCCCGCGGCGGACCTCGACGAGGCGCGCTTCGCCGGCCTCGTCGAACTCGATCCGGCCGGTCTCGCCGCGGAAGTAGAGGGTGTGATCCTCGCCGGCGGAGTTGACGAATTCGCTCTCTCCACGGAATTGACCCGCTTCGAGGGAGCGGGTCAGCGTTCCGGTCTCCGTGACCTCGATGACCGCCGCGAGCCGGTCGCCGGCGAGGGTCAATCCGTCCTCGATCGCGAGGCGGACGTCGCCGGTCGCCTCGAACAGCCACTGCCCGTCGGGCGCCTGATGCAATCGAAGCGCGTCGGCGGAGAGGGAGACGTCCTCGAACGTCGCCTCCACGTGGCCTTCGGCGCGGGCCTCGGTGCGGTCCGAGGAAATGAACAGCTCGTCGGCGTTGAGGAAGAGCGGGATCTCGTCCGCTCCGGCGGCGCACGCGACGAGCCCGAGGAGGGCGAGGAACGGGACGAACCGGCGAAGCCGCTTCAGCAGATCGCGCGACGCGAGACGGTCGACCCGGAGGAAGAGGAGGAGGCCGAGCCCTCCGAAGAGGAGGTTCGGAAGCCAGGCGGCGAGGGCCGGGGGCATCGCGCCCCGCTGACCGAGGGCCTGGGTCCACCAGAGCAGACCGGTGAAGACGCTGATCAGAAGGAGGCTGGCGATGATCCCGACGGCGCGCCCTCGGGCCCCGAACGTGAAGGAGAGCGTCCCTCCGAGGAGGACGAAGACGATCGTCGTCAGCGGGAGGGCGATCTTGTGGTGGATCTCGAGGACGTACGACTCGGCGCGCTGGCCGGTCCTCGACGCCTGCTCCACGCGGGCGAGGAGCTCGCCGATCCCCATCTCGTCGGGGGAGCGCGCCTGGCTGAGGATCTCCTCCACGCTTCGGTCGACGGGGATCGAGAGGAGCTCGAAGCCGCCCGAGTAGACCAGCCTCCCTTCGTCGTCGAAGCCGTACGTCCGCCCCCCCTCGAGCTCCCACGTCTTCTCGGTCCACGTTCCGGTCTCCGCGGTGATCAGCGCGACCTGCGCCTCGGCCTCGGGCACCGCCGGGAAGAGGTCCCCCTCGGTGTCGTAGATCAGGACGTCGTAGAGGGTCCTCGTGTTGGCGTCGTAGCGGCGGACGTAGAAGAAGAGGTTGTCGGGGCCGGAGAAGATCGCGTTCGGCGTGATCCGGGGGACCGACTGACGGAAGACGACCTCGAGGTACGTCCGCTGGAACGCGCGCTCGGAGGCCGGCGCGGCCCAGTTGTTGATCGTGAAGTCGACCGCGCTGACGGCCGCCGCGGCGACGATCAACGGCAGCAGGAGGCGGCGCAACGGGATGCCGATCGATTCGAACGCCATGATCTCCCGGTCGTGCATCAGCCGACCGAGGCCGAGGAAGGTCGCGAACAGCGCGGCCATCGGGACGGCGAGGACGAACAGCTTCGGGATCTCGAGGATCACGAGCCGGAGCAGCGTCGACATCCCGACCCCCCGGTCGACCATCAGCGGGGTGAGCGAAAGCACGATGTTCAGCAGGAGGAACAGCAGCAGCCCGACCAGGGCGAGGGCGAACGGGCCGGTCATCTCGCGCAGCAGGTAGCGATCGCAGCGACGCAAGGTCATGGCAGAACGAGTGTACCGGACGGCTCGGTCCGCGGGCCACCCCGCCCGGGAGCGGCCACCGATCCAGAGCCAAACCGGGATGGACGCCGGCCGGGGGATGGAGTATTCTCGGACTTCGATCATGGGAAAGCGGCTGTACATCGAGACTTGGGGATGCCAGATGAACCTCCACCAATCGGAGGGGCTCGCCGGCGTGATGACGAGCGCCGGGTACGACCTGGTCGATCGGATCGAATCGGCCGACGTGGTTCTGTTCAACGGCTGCATGGTCCGCCAGAAGGCCGAGGAGAAGGTCTACGGGCGGATCGGGGCGGTCGTCGAGGAGAAGCGCAGGCGCCGCGTGATCCTCGGGGTCGGCGGATGCCTGGGGCAGGTGCGCGGTGAATCGCTGTTGTCGCGCTTCCCGGCGATCGACTTCGTCTTCGGCTCCGGCGGTCACCGGTCGGTCCCGAGCTTGGTGGAGCGGGTCCGGGTCGAGTCCGACCGCCTCGTCGCGTGCGACGAGCCGACGACGATCGATGAGATCCCGTACGTGCGGTTGAATCCGGTGCGCGCGATGGTGACGATCACCGAGGGTTGCTCGCACTACTGCTCGTACTGCGTCGTCCCGTACGCGCGGGGTCCGATGCGGAGCCGCGACCCGGAGTCGATCGTGCGCGAGGTCGAGGACGCGATCGACGCCGGTGCGTTCGAGGTCCTCCTCCTCGGGCAGAACGTGAACGCCTACGGGACCGACCGGCCGGAGTTCGGCGGATTCGCGACGCTCCTCGCTCGGACCGCCGAGACCGGTATCCCGCGGGTCCGTTTCACGACGTCGCATCCGCGCGACATGACCGAAGACGTCCTCGATGCGATCGGATCGAAGGCCAACCTGTGCAACCACCTCCACCTGCCGGTGCAGTCGGGAAGCGATCGGATCCTCGTCGATATGAACCGCGGCTACATCGTGGATCGATACCTGGAGATCGTCGACGCGGCGCGGGAACGGATCGACGGACTGAACGTCACGACCGACCTGATCGTCGGGTATCCCGGCGAGACCGAGGCCGACTTCGAGGCGACGATGCGGCTGATCGAGGGCGTCCGGTTCGGGTCGATCTTCGTCGCGAAGTACTCGCCGCGCCCATTGACTCGGAGCGCCCGATTGGAGGATGATGTTCCGGAGTCGGTGAAGCGCGCGCGACTGGAGCGTGTGCTCGACCGCCAGCGACGGATCGCGCTGGAGGAGAACGAGCGGTTCGTCGGGCAGGACGTGGAGGTCCTGTTCGAATCCGCGGCGCGGAACGGCGGGACCGTCGGACGGGCGGGAGACCATCGGACCGTCGTCGCTCGCGGAGGGGCGATCGGCGAGCTGGCGTCCGTTCGGATCGAAGGGGCGTCGTCGGCCGGGCTCTCCGGATCGGTCCCGGTCCACCAGGGGGTAGAGGAAAGACGATGATCGTAACGGTTACACTGAACCCGGCGGTCGACAAGGTCTACTGGGTCGACAGCCTGAGGATCTGCCAGATGACGCAGGAGGAGTTCCTCACCCGCGCGACGCGAAGCTCGACGTCCGCCGGCGGGAAGGGCGTAAACGTCTCGCGGTTTCTGTCGGCGTTCGGAATGGACAACGTCGCGATGGGGTTCGTCGGCGGCCACACCGGCCACGTCGTCGTCCGGTATCTCCAACACAAGGGCGTGACCACGAATTTCGTCTGGATTCACGAGGAAACGCGGGTCAACGTCACCATCCTCGAGAGCGGGCGCGACCACAGCCCGAACCTGATCAACGAACTCGGCCCGACGGTCACCGAAGCGGAGCTCGAGCGGTTCATGCGGCGGTACCGTCGGATCGTCAAGCG
The DNA here is from genome assembly GCA_964466035.1 of uncultured Thermotogae bacterium. Classification (GTDB taxonomy): domain Bacteria; phylum Bipolaricaulota; class Bipolaricaulia; order UBA7950; family UBA9294; genus JANQEA01. The sequence goes on along the minus strand of CAYXLR010000008.1, from coordinate 67,676 downwards.
CGCCTCGTGGGTCATCCTCGCCGGAAGCCTCCCGCCGGGGATCGATCCGGGCATCTACGAGGAGCTGGCGAAGATAGCGAACGAGGCCGGAGTGAAGGTCGCCATCAGCGCCGGCGGCGAATCGCTGACGCGGGCGCTCGGCGCCTGTCCGTACCTCGTCAAGCCGGACACGCGGGAGCGGCTCCTCCTCGGCGAGACGTCGCTCACCTCGACCGACGCGATCGTCGCGGCCGGCCAGCACGTGATCGCGTGCGGGGCGCAGTTGGTCGTCATCTCCCACGACGTGACCGGCGACATCGCGATCACGCCGGACGCGGTCTGGGAGATCAAGGCGAAGGTCCCGACGTCGGAGTTCAGAAACCTCGTTGGGGCGGACGACGCGTTCCTCGGCGGGATCCTCTACAAGCTGGCGCAGGACGCGCCGGTGGAGGAGTCGCTCCGCTTCGGCATGGCGGCGGGGATCGCGAGCGCCGAGAGCGAGAAGAAGATCTGCGAGGACCGCGCCAAGGTCGAAGCCGAGATGGCGAAGATCACGGTGGAGAGGATCTGAGAGGAGGGAGCGTGAAGGTCCGGGAGATCATGACGCGAGACCTGACGGCGGTGGAGCGGGACGTCCCCGTCCGAGAGCTCATCTTCGTCCTCGACAACGCCGAGATGCCGAACGTCCCCGTCGTCGATGAAGAGGGCGTGCTCATCGGGTTCATCTCCGAGAAGGACCTGATTCGCGCCGCACTTCCCGGCTACTTCGAGATGCTCCACAGCGCTTCGTTCATCCCGGACATGAACCAGCTGACACGCAAGCTGGGCGAGATCGCGGACGAACCGCTCGAGAAGTACATGCGCACCGAAGTCCTCTCCGTGACGGAGGAGGACGACGACCTTCGCGCCGCCGATCTGATCATCCGCGAGGGCGTCAAGAACCTTCCGGTCGTCGACGGACAAGGTCGACTCGTCGGCCGCGTGCGGCGCATCGACCTCCTCCGGCACTTCCTCTAGTGTCGGCCGGCGTCCCCTGGCAGCGGCTCGGACTCTCCCGCGTTCGCGTCGCCGTCGGGCGGGGCGTCCTCCTTCTGGAGAACGGCTCCGCGGCGGAACCGGGCGCCGAGGGGCCGAGCGACGCTCCGCTCGCCGCGTATCCGCGCGGGGAGGACGACGGCCTCCCGGGAGGTTCGATCGATCTTCGTCTGCTCGCCAGGGTCCTTTGGCCGACGCTCCCCGATCATCGGCTGGAGACGGTCGCGGCGCGATACGGCCTGGCCGAGGGCCAAGGGGCGGCGGCCGCCGGCTCCGTGTTTGTCGCGATGATGGAGGAGGCGATCGGCCTCGACCGCGAGCTCGTCGCCCTCCTCGCGCGGCTCCTCCCGCGCCCGCTGGCGGATCTGTTCGACCGGATCCTCCTTCTGCCGAGGCCCGAGCCGGCCGCGGACCGAACGATCGAACCGGCGAGGCCGGCCGTCGACGTCGACCGCGACAGCACCGTCGCGGCGGAGGTCCTCGGATCGAAGGGCGTGATCGCCCGCGGGTTGCCGTCGTACGAGGAGCGGGCCGGCCAGCTGGAGATGGCCACGGCGGTGGAGGGCGCGTTCCGCGACCGGGAGGCGCTCCTCGTCGAGGCCGGTCCGGGGACCGGGAAGACGTTCGCGTATCTGGTCCCGGCGATCCTCCATCTGCGGGCCGATCCCTCGGCGCGGGCGGTCGTCTCGACCCGGACGAAGCAGCTCCAGGAGCAGCTGTACGGAAAGGACCTGCCGTTCCTCCTGGAGCGGCTCGCCCCCGATCTGAACGTCGCCCTTCTGAAGGGGCGTGAGAACTACCTTTGTCTCCGTCGCTGGCAGGCGCTCGTCGGCGAGATGGCCGGGAGCCTCGAGCAGGATCGGATGGTCCTCCTCGCGCCGCTCGCCCGATGGCTTCTCGAGAGCGACACCGGGGACATCGACGAGAACGGCGCCTTCCTGAGCGAGCCGGAGTCCCGCGGGCTGTGGGGACGCCTGTGCGACGCGCCGAACCATTGCGTCGGCGTTTTCTGCCCGTTCCTCGACGACTGCTTCTCGATCCGGGCGCGTCGCCGGGCCCGGAAGGCGGACCTCGTCGTGGTCAACCACTCCCTCCTGCTCGGCGATCTCGCCGTCGGCGGCGTCGTTCTCGGGAAGTACACCCATCTGGTCATCGACGAGGCGCACAGCCTGGAGGCGACGGCGCGGACGGCGTTCACGCGTAGCCTCTCCGAGCGGATCGTCGACCGCGTCGCGGACGAGCTCGCCTCCGCGGCCCGACGGCCCGGCTGGCTTGGCCGGCTCACGATTCCTCCCGGTGACGAGGACATGCGCCGGGCGACGGAGCTCGTGGCGACCGTCCGTCGGCGCGTCGGGACGCTGTTCCGAAGTTTGGATCGTAAGCTTCCGGACGAGCGGCGGGGGGCGTTCTCGTCCCTGTCCGGGCTGGAGCCGCGGATCGCGGGGGCGACGACCGCGCTGGAGCAGCTGGAGGCGGCGCTCGATCGCCTCGGATCCCGGATCGAGGCGGAGGAGACGCTCAAGGAGCTCGAGGGGCACGTCGATCGGATCGTCGGCTTGGGGGACGTCGCGAGAGCGATCAGCGTCCCGCCGGACGAGAACACGGTTCATTGGTACGAACGGGAATACGACGGCGTCGCGCTGCACGCGACGCCGCTCGACGTGGCGCTGTTCTTCCAGCGGCTCCTCTATCCGCGCGTCGAGTCGGTCGTCCTCACCTCGGCGACGCTCTCGCTGGCCGGCGACTTCGAGTACCTGGCCCGGTCGATCGGACTGACCGACGGTGTCCTCCGCGTCCGGACCGCGGTCGTCGAGAGTCCGTTCTCGTTCGTCGATCGGATGAAGGTGTCCGTCCCCGCCTACTTCCCTCCGATCGACGACGAGGGAGACGCGTACGCGGAGGCACTGGCGTCGCTCCTCGCCACGCTGGCCGCGAGGCTGGAGAGGAAGGGGCTCGCCCTGTTCACGTCGTATCGGATGCTGCGGGCCGTTCGGGAACGGATCCCCCCGGAGATCGTCGCGTACGCCCAGGGGGTCGACGGACCGCGGAGCAAGCTGATCGAGCGGTTTCGCGCCCATCCGGGGGGCGGAATCCTGCTCGGCACGGAGAGCTTCTGGGAGGGGGTCGACTTTCCCGGGGAGGAGATGGAGTTCCTCGTCATCACCCGGCTTCCGTTTTCCGTGCCGACCGATCCGATCCTCTCCGCGCTCGCCGATCGACTCGCCAGAGAGGGGCGCGATCCGTTCCGGGAACTGTCGCTGCCGCAGGCGGTGTTGAAGCTGCGCCAAGGGGTCGGCCGGCTGATCCGGACGAAGGCGGATCACGGGATCGTGGTCCTCACCGATCAGCGCGTCCTGTCCCGCAGCTACGGCGGCCGCTTCATCGAGTCGTTCCCGGTGCCGGTCGGCACGTTCGCCACCGAACGAGAGCTGGTCGAAGAGGCCGTCGGCTGGTTCGACGCGGCCGACGGCGCGTCGGCCGGGAGGGTGTCACACGGTACTGGAATTGACTTGACGGGCGCCAAGGGGTAAAATGTGTGCCGTGAAGGGGATGGGGCGATAACCCAACTTCGTCAGCATCACCAGCATTCTCATGCGTGTTTCCGCGGTGGTACCTGCATACAACGAGGCTGGGCGAATCGGCGCTGTCCTTGTTCCCATCATCGCGAGCACGTTCATCGATGAGGTGATCGTGGTCGACGACGGGTCGGAGGACGGAACGGCGGAGGAAGCGAAGGGTTTCCCGGTCCGGGTCGTGACTCTTCCCGAAAATCGGGGCAAGGCAGCGGCGCTCGCCGTCGGTGTCTCCGAAGCGAGGAACGATACGCTCCTGTTCCTCGACGCGGACCTCGTTGGGTTGACGACGGAGCACGTCGATCGGATGGTTCGAGCGTACCGCGAAGAGGGGCTGGACATGGTCGTGGGCGTGTTCGCCGACGGACGGAAGAACACGGACTTCGCCCAGAAGATCAACCCGTACGCCTCCGGTCAGCGGGTCCTGACCCGAAGGCTGTGGGAGCGGGCGCAAGAGAATGTGGCAGAGATGAACTACGGGATCGAGATCGCGCTCTCGCGGCTCGCGTCGAAAGAGGGATGGCGCAAGGAATACGTCAAGCTCGAAGGGGTGACGCACATCCTGAAGGAAGAGAAGCGCGGTCTTGCCAGGGGAATCCTCGACCGTCTGAAGATGTACGGGGACATGGTGAAGTGGCTGTTCAAGAAGCTTTAGCCGTCGCGGGGACCGCCCGCGGGCTCGAGTAGATCAGGACCACGCGGTTCGCTTTCGCGCCGCAGGCGCGGCGCTTGACCTCCTGTCCCGCGGACCGTGGAAGGATTGTATGAACCAATCCAACGTGCGCAGGGGTGAGACGTTCGGATGATCCTCCATTGGGTGACGTTCGTTCTGTCCGCGTTGGGGATCGTCTTCGCGGGGATCCGCCTCGCTCCGTACGGGGAAGCGATCGGGAGGAGGACGGGGATCGGGCAGGGCTGGATCGGGCTCCTCTTCCTCGCGACGCTGACGTCGATCCCGGAGCTGACCACGACGATCTCCGGCGCGAGCTTCGACGTGCCGAACATCGCGCTGGGCAACGCGTTCGGGAGCAACCTGTTCAACGTCGTGATCATCGCCGTGATGGACGTCCTCCTCCTCGGGCGGGGGCCGTTCCTCCTCAAGGCGCGCGGGTATCACACGCTGAGCGGCGGGATGGCCGTGCTCTTGACGCTGTTCGGCGTGCTCGGGATCGTCCTGGCGCCGCGGGCGACCTTCCTCGGGATCAGCCCGGTGAGCTGGCTGATCCTCGTCGGCTACGTCGCCGGCGTCTTCCTCCTCTTTCACGCGGAGCGCCACGAGACGGTCGAGGAGGAGGCTCAATGGGAGGGGATCTCGCTCAAGGTCGCGATCGTCGGCTTCCTGATCTGTGCTGCGGTGATCGTCGTCTCGGGGATCTTCCTGATCCGCGCGAGCAAGGAGATCTCGCTGACGTCCGGCCTGTCGGCCTCGTTCATGGGCGCGATCCTCGTGGCGATCGTGACGTCGCTCCCCGAGCTGGCGACGTCGATCGGGGCGTTGCGGATCGGGGCGTACGACATGATCGTCGGCAACCTTTTCGGTTCGAACATGTTCAACATCCTGACCCTCTTCTTCGCCGACGCGGCGTTCCGGCGGGGCTCGATCTACGCGGGCTTGAACGGCGGGGAGGCGGATCAGGTGGTCGTCGCGGTCTGCGGCGTCGTCCTGACCGTCGTCGCGATGGTGTCGCTGGGGGCGCGCTCCCGGCGGCGCGTTCTGGGAATCGGGGTCGGTTCGGCCGCCCTGCTGCTTTTCTACTTCGGTGCCACCGCGCTGATCGTCTTCAGGGGCATCCAGTTCTGAGGTGATTTCGATGATGGAAGTACGCGAACTGCGTGAGAGAACGATCGACGAGCTGTTCGAGGTCGCTGAACGGCTCGAGCTGAGGAACAACAGGCAGTCCGGGAAGGACGATCTCCTCCGCCTGGTGATGACGCATCTGGCGAGGGTGCACGAGCTCCACTTCACGGACGGAATCCTCGAGTTGCACCCGGACGGGTACGGATTCCTGCGCGGCGATAGCTGCCTGCCTGGCCGGACCGACGTCTACGTGTCGCCCTCGCAGATCAAGCGCTTCGCGCTCCGTGACGGCGACCTGATCACCGGGATGATCCGAGCGCCGAAGAACGAAGAGCGCTATTTCGCGCTGCAGAAGGCGGAGAACGTGAACGGGATCGATCCGGACGAGTCGCGCCGGCGGGTGCAGTTCAAGGACCTGATCCCGCTTCATCCGGACGAGATGTACCGTTTGGAGCACGACCCGGAGGAGATCTCGACGCGGATCATCGACCTGTTCTGCCCGATCGGGAAGGGGCAGCGCGGCCTGATCGTGTCGCCGCCGATGGCGGGGAAAACGACGCTGTTGAAGCAGATCGCCAACGGGATCAACGCCAACTACCCCGGCGTGAAGCTGTTCGTCCTTCTCGTCGACGAGCGGCCGGAGGAGGTCACCGATTTCCAACGGTCGGTTCCGAGCGGGGAGATCGTCGCGGCGACGTTCGATCAGGAGCCGCGACACCACACGCGGATCGCCGAGCTCGTGACCGACCGCGCCAAGCGTCTCGTCGAGCTCGGGAAGGACGTCGTCGTCCTGATGGACTCGGTGACCCGACTCGCGCGGGCGTACAACCTGTCGATCCCGGCGTCCGGGAAGCTCCTGTCGGGCGGCATGGACCCGTCGGCGCTGTACAAGCCGAAGGAGTTCTTCGGCGCGGCGCGGAACATCGAGAACGGCGGAAGCCTGACGATCATCGCGACGGCACTGATCGACACCGGAAGCAAGCTCGATCAGGTCGTGTTCGAGGAGTTCAAGGGGACCGGAAACATGCAGCTGATCCTCGATCGGAACATGTCGAACAAGCGGATCTTCCCGGCGATCGACGTCGAGCAGAGCGCGACGCGGAAGGAGGAGCTTCTCCTCGGCGAGAAGGAATTGAACAGGGTGTGGATCCTCCGTAAGATGATGGCACAGTTGAACGATCCACAGGCGGCGATGGAGTTCATCAAGGGAAAGATGGAGGCGACCAAGGACAACGACCAGTTCCTTGAGTTGATGAGCAGTGATTAGCTACGGCGATCGCTATCGTACGAAGAAACCGATCCGGAGGGATCGCGTCGTCCTCGCCGTGCTGTTCCTCGTCGCGATCATCGTGCTGCCGATCGTTCTCACGCGCTCTGGAGGGAACGAGCCGCTGACCGTCATCGACGACGCGACCGTCCGGGAGGACGGTGCGACCGACGAAGTGCCGCTCGACGTCTTCCCGATCGCGACCGAAGAAGACACGGCGGCTCCGCTTCCGGCGATCGAGGACGCGATCCTCCGCCACACCGTCTCGGACGGAGAGACCGTGAACGGCATCGCGGCCGAGCTCGGCGTCTCCGCGTCGAACCTCCTCGCGAGCAACCGGCTGTTCGGCGGCGGTCAGCTCCAGCCCGGCCGGGTCCTCTACGCCTCGCGGGAGGGGGTCGTGCACACGATTCAGCGCGGCCAGACGTTGACCGACATCTCGCTGACGTACGCCGTTCCGGTCGAGACGCTGACCTCCGCGAACGGGTTGACCGCGTCCTCGACGATCTTCGCCGGGGACCGGATCCTGATCCCGGGCGTGACGACGACGTTCTGGGACGACGTCGTCCGCCTGTCGAACGGCGTGCCTTCCCGGTTCATCTGGCCGCTCGAGGGCGAGGTCGTGTCCACGTTCGGCTGGCGCGTCCACCCGGTGCTCGGGAACCGGCATCATCACGACGGGATCGACCTCGACGTCCCGGAGGGGGCGGTCGTGCACGCCGCGGCCGGCGGCGAGGTCTACTTCTACGGCGAGCAGCCCGGCTACGGGAACGTGCTCATCCTGGAGCACGCCGACGGCTACTTCACGATGTACGGCCATCTGGCGAGCGCGATCGTCTCCCCCGGCCGCTACGTCGAGATGGGCCAGGAAATCGCCCTCTCCGGAAACACCGGAATCTCCTCCGGCCCGCACCTCCACTTCGAGATCCGAAACGGCGAGTTCCCGATCGACCCGCTCCGCTACCTGCCGTAGCCGATGGAGTCCTTCCGCATCGAAGGGGGCGTTCCGCTTTCCGGCGCGGTGCGCGTCGACGGGGCGAAGAACGCCGCGCTTCCCGCGTGCATCGCCTCCCTCCTGACCGACGAGCCGGTCGTCCTGCATCGCGTCCCGCAGCTGCGGGACGTCAGCACGATCCTCTACACCCTCGGCGCGCTCGGGCGGCGCGTCGTCCGTCACGGCGATCACGTCTCGATCGCGGCGGGGGCGTCCCTCTCCCCCGTCGCCGACGACTACTCGGTCCGCCAGATGCGCGCTTCGTTCCTCGTCCTCGCTCCGCTCGTCGCCCGACTCGGACGGGCGGTCGTCCCGCTTCCCGGCGGCTGCGCGATCGGACGCCGGCCGGTCGATCTGCACCTCGACGGCCTCCGCGCCCTCGGCGCGCGGGTCGAAGAGGAGGACGGCGTGGTCGCGGTCACGGCCGACCGGCTCGTCGGAGCGAGGATCGCGCTTCCGTATCCGTCGGTCGGCGCGACGGAGCAGATCCTGATGGCCGCGACGCTCGCGTCCGGGGAAACGATCGTCGAGAACGGAGCGATCGAGCCGGAGGTGGCGGACCTCGCGCGCCTGCTTCGGGCGATGGGGGCGGAGATCGAGGCCGACGATCGGACGTATCGGATCGCAGGAGCAAGCCGGCTTCGGGGGGTCGAGCACACGCTGATCCCGGATCGGATGGAGGCGGGGACCTTCCTCCTGGCGGGAGCGATCACCGGTGGCTCCGTCACGGTCGAAGGAACGCGGCCCGAGCACCTGGCGCCGTTTCTTCGGCCGCTCGAATCGACCGGAGCCGAAGTGAAGGTCGAAGCGGACGCGATCGCGGTGCAGGGGGCCAAGCGGCCGCTTCCCGCGGAGGTGGTCACCGCGCCGCACCCGGGGTTCCCGACCGATCTGCACCCCCCGCTGGTCGCCTATCTGTCGCGGGCGTCCGGCTCGAGCCGTCTCGTCGAGGCGGTCTTCGAAGGGCGATTCTCGTACGTCGGCGCGCTCTGCGAGATGGGGGCCCGGATCCGCCGGAACGGGACGACGCTGACGATCGACGGCGTCGACTCGCTGCGCGGGCGGTCGATCGCGGCGACGGACATCCGAGGCGGCGCGGCGATGGTCCTCGCCGGTCTGGCGGCCGACGGATACACTACCGTGACCCAGTTGGAGCACATCGATCGGGGCTACGCGCGCCTCGAGGAGAAGCTGTCAAGCCTTGGAGCGAGGATTGAGCGCCGCGAAGGATGACCGAAACCGCGGACCGCTGATCGAAGACCGCCTCGGAGAGCGGGCCCGCGTCTACGGGGAGGAGCGGGCGATCCTCGTCGGCATCGCCGACGGTTCGCCCGACGGGGAAGCGGCGTTTCGCGAGCTCGAATCGCTCGCCGACACCGCCGGGATCGCGACGCTCGCGACCGTGGTTCAGAACCGGCGCCGGCCCGATCCGGCGACGTTCGTCGGCCGCGGCAAGGTGGAGGAGGTGAAGGCCGCGGCGGCGGAGCTCGAGGCGGACGCGATCGTCTTCAATCACGAGCTGTCGCCGGCCCAGGGGCGCAACCTCGAGGAGGCGCTCGGGCGGAAGGTGGTCGACCGGACGCAGCTGATCATGGACATCTTCGCCCAACGGGCGGCGACGAAGGAGGCGAGGCTGCAGGTCGAGCTGGCGCAGCTCCGCTACCTGCTTCCCCGTCTGCGCGGTTGGGGGACGGCCCTGACGCGGATCGGCGGCGGCGCGGCCGGCGGCGTCGGGACGCGCGGGCCGGGCGAGACGCAGCTCGAGCTCGATCGGAACAAGATCAACCGCAGGATCCACACGCTCGAGAAGCGGCTCGTGAAGGCGACGGCCGAGCGGGGCGTCCGCCGGAAGCGGCGGATGAAAAGCGACGTCCCGCGGGTCGCGCTCGTCGGCTACACGAACAGCGGGAAATCGACGCTCCTCAATCGCCTGTGCGACGCGGACGCCTTCGTCGAGGACAAGCTGTTCGCCACGCTCGACGCCGTCGTCCGGCGCGGGGCGATCGCCCACGGGCGCGTCGCCCTGTTCGCCGACACGGTCGGCTTCATCCGGGATCTTCCGCATCACCTCGTCCCGGCCTTCGCGGCGACGCTCGAGGCGGCGCAGCACGCGGATCTCCTCGTTCACGTCGTCGACGTCGCCAAGCCGACGTGGGAGGAGGACCACCGGAGCGTCCTCGAGATCCTCGAGCAGGAGGTCTTCCACGAGCAGGAGGACCGGCCGGAGACGTTGAACGTGCTGAACAAGATCGACCTCTGCCCCGGCGGCGCGCCCGAAGGGATCGAAGGCGTCCCGGTCTCGGCGCTCGTGGGAGCCGGCGTCGAGCGCCTCAAGGAGCGGATCGCGTCGATCGTCTACCCGGAGGAGCGCGCGGTCGCGTTCACCTTCCCGCTCGGCGCCGTCCACAAGCTCACGCCGTTGACGGTGTCCGGAAGGGCGCGGATCGTTCAGTACACCGCCAAGGCGGCGCGCGTGGAAGCCTTGGTCACCGCGGCGGAATGGGAGCTCCTGGAACGGGAAGGGGCCCGCCTCATCGCCTCCGACGCTTCCCCGGCTGAAGGACCTTGACCTCGGCCCCGTCGACCTCGATCCGGTCGCGGCCGTCGGTCAGGATCGTCACTGTGTTCCGGAAGATGTTGTGGGAGATGATCTTCCCCTTCTTCTCCTTCCAGGCGACCTGAGCGCCGAGCCCGGGCAGGCGGCTCAACGCCTGCTTGTAGGTCTCGTGCTCGTAGGCGAGGCAGCACATCAACCGGCCGCAGCAACCGGTGATCCGCTCGGGGGAGACGAACAGCTCCTGGTCGTACGCCATCTCCATCGGGACCGGGCTCGGCTCGTGCAGGAATCGATGACAGCAGATCTCGAGGCCGCAGCGCCCGATCCCGCCCTTGATCCGCGCCTCGTCGCGCGCGCCCATCTGCCGAAGCTCGATCCGCGTGCTGTACCGGCCGGCGAGGTCGCGGAGAAGGGCGCGGAAGTCGACGCGATGGGGGGCCGTGAAGTAGATGCGGAGCTGCCTCCGATCGAGCGTGTACTCGGCGGCGACGAGGTGCATCGGGAGCTTGTGCCGCGCCACGACCTCCCGGGTCGAGAAGAGGATCCGCTCGGCGTCGGCCTGGTTGTAGCGGTGGGTGTCGACGTCCCGCTGGGAGGCGGTCCGGACGACCCGGTCGAGCTGTTCGCTCAACCCGGCGCCGGCCTCGAGCTCGTTCAGCATCACGCCGAGCCGCAGCCCGTTGTGGTCGACGACGCACGACTGGCCTGGCCGAACCGAGACCGAGCCCGCGTTGAAACAGGCCGTCTCCCGATCGAGGTTGTGGATCCGGATCAGCACGACGCGGTCATTCGCCATCGGGACCTCCCGGCGTCAGCATCAACGATAGCAGAACGGCCTCCGGCGGTCCGTAGACGACGACCGACCGGTACGCGCCGTCGATCGCCGTGCAGAGATCCTGAAGACGCTCGGCCCCGATCCGCTTCCGGATCTCCGGGAGCGGCCGTCGATCGCCTCCCGGGTCGAACGGCGCGCGGATCAGGTCGAAGCAGGCGGAAAGGAGCTCCTGAAGGAAGCGGGCGAGGGTCTCGCGGTCCTGATGGGCGAGCGCTCGCACGCCGACGGTCAGCAGCTCGGCGTCCTGCGCGGCGATCCGCGCGACGAGCGACAGGAGCGCCTCGTAGCGGCGGATCGGATCGTCGCCGAGCGCGGCACCGATCGTCTCGACAGCGGCTCCGCCGCGCAGCTCGGTCGATGCGGCGTCACGGGCGGCGGCGACGTCGATCCGCGTCTCGGCGAGCCGGTCGAGGTCGCCGTCGCGCAGGGCGACGCGGGCGAGCCACGCCGCGTCGTCCGCCGCGTAGCCGGCGTCGGTCAGGCGACGAACGACCGTCTCTCGCGCCGGCGGCGGGATCCGGACCGCCCGACAGCGGGAGACGATCGTCGGGAGGAGGTCGCTCGGATGCTCGGCAAGGACGACGAACGCGAGGTCGCGCGGCGGCTCCTCCATGATCTTGAGCAGCGCGTTCGCCGCCTCCGGCGTGAGCGCCTCGGCGCGGGGGATCAGGCAGACCTTCCGCCTCGCCTGGACCGCCGAGAACTGCGCCCGGTGGATCACCTCGCGGACCTGATCGATCCCGATTCGTTCCTTCTTCTCGAGCGGCGTCAGCTCGATCAGGTCCGGGTGGGCGCCGCGCAGGACCCGGGAGACGTCGGTCTCGGAATCCGAGAGGAACGGGGCCGCCAATCGGCGCCCCTCGCCGAGCCGATCGATCGCGCGAGGGACGAGGTACAGCGTCGCGGCGGCGTCGGTCTTCGTGGCCGCGGAGCGTGCGGCGGAAGGGCTGTTCATCACCCGTCGAGGGTATCACAGGCCCGATGGAGACGCAATCGGGACGCCTAGAGGAGGATCGATTCGAGGAGGTCGGCGATCCCCGGAAGGTCGTTCGGCGACAGGACGGCCGTTCCGTCCGGCGCGGCGATCCGGTCGTCGGTGACGACGGCGATCACGTCGATCTCCCCGGCGAGCGGCTCGCGGGCGATCTCGCGGCCGCGGCGGAAGACCTCGATCTTCGGGAACGGGCCTCGCTTCAGTCCCTCGACAAGGACGAGATCGCAGTCCGGAAAGAGGCGATCGATCAGCCGCTCGATCCCCTCCTCCGGGGAGCGCCTCCACCGGAGGACGGCGTCCGACTCGCCGAGCAGAAGGACCGGCTCGGCGCCGGCCGCGGCGAGCGCGCCGGAGTCCGTTCCCGGCTCCTCGGCCGCGGCGAGGTGCGGGGCGTGTTTGACCGCCCCGACGCGGACCCCGCGGTCGACGAGGAAGGGGATCAGGCGCGACAGCAGCCGCGTCTTGCCGGAGTCGTGATGACCGATGAACGATACGGCCGGGATCATCTCCCCCTCCTCCGAACCGTCGGGATACGCTTGCAACGGCCCGAACGCCAGATTGTACGGGAGGTTCGGAGTGCGGGCCAGTTTGCGGCATCGAGGGGCGTCCCCGATAATCCGGGCGACATCCATTCGGTGTGAGGTGAATCGATGAGAACCCTGTCCCGAGTCCTTCGCGACACGACCGAGCGATTCCCGGATCGAAACGCCGTCCTCGATCCGAGCGGCGCGACGTTCACCTACGGGGAGCTGGACGCGCAGGTCGACCGGCTCGCCCGCGGCCTGCTGGAGATCGGCGTCGGGGCGGGCGAGAAGGTCGGGCTGTGGATGCCGAACGTCCCCGAGTGGGTCGTCGCCTACTTCGCGATCGCCCGGATCGGGGCGGTCGTCGTCCCGATGAACACCCGGTACAAGACGCACGAGGTCGAGTACATCCTCGACGACTCCGAGGCGACGACGCTGTTCGCGGTCGGGTCGTTCGTCGGGATCGACTACCTCGGGATGATCGGCGAGATCCGTGGAAGGCTGTCGAACCTGCGGCACGTCGTGATCGTCGGGGAGCCGGGGGAAGGAATGCACCGGTTCGACGAGGTCGTCTCCCTCGGCGCGGCGAGGCTCGACGACGGCGCTCTCTCCGAGCGCGAGGCGAGCTGCGATCCGAGCGACAACGTCTTCATCCTCTATACCTCGGGGACGACCGGCAGCCCGAAAGGGGCGATGCTTTCGCATCACAACATCGCCCGAAACGCCGAGCAGGTCACCGAGGTCCTGCACACGACCGAGGAGGACGTCTTCCTCCTCGCGGTGCCTTTCTTCCACTGCTTCGGCTGCGTGATGGGGATCGCCGGGGCGATCACGTGGGGGGCGGCGATGGTCCCGATGCAGGTCTTCCGGGCGAAGGAGGCGCTCGAATGGGTCGAGCGGTTCGGCGTGTCCGTCCTGTACGGCGTCCCGACGATGTTCGTCCTCGAGCTCGCGGAGAACCGGAAGGGGAAGGAAGACGGCTCGTCCTACGACGTCTCGACCCTGCGGACCGGGATCATGGCCGGCGCGCCGTGCCCGATTGAGGTGATGAAGGGGACGATGGAGGAGCTTCACTGCAACGTGTCGATCGCCTACGGGCTCACCGAGGCGTCGCCGGTGATCACGATGACCCGGTTCGACGATCCGATCGAGCGGCGCGTCGAGACGGTCGGACGGCCGCTCGAAGGGATCGAGGTCAAGATCGCCGACGACGATCGCAACCCGGTTCCGACCGGGGAGATGGGCGAGCTTGCCTGCCGGGGGTACAACGTGATGCTCGGCTACTACCGCGCGCCCGAGGCGACCGCCGAGACGGTCGACGAGGAGGGATGGCTCTACTCCGGCGACCTGGCGACGATGGACGCGGACGGCTACGTGAAGATCGTCGGCCGGAAGAAGGACATGCTGATCTGCGGAGGGTTCAACGTCTACCCGGCCGAGATCGAGGAGTACCTGTTCACCCATCCGAAGGTGCAGAACGTCTCGGTGATCGGCGTCCCCGACGACGTGTTCGGCGAGGTCGCCGTCGCGTACGTCATCCCGCGCGAGGGAGAGACGGTCGATCCGCAGGAGATCGTCGACTACTGCGTCGGCGAGATCGCCAACTTCAAGGTCCCGCGGTACGTCGAGGTCGTCGACGGGTTCCCGATGACCCAGTCGGGGAAGGTCCAGAAGTTCAAGCTCCGCGACGTCGCCCAGGAGGCGGTCGACGCCGGGCGGATGACGAAGCTCGCCCCGACGAGGAAGTGAGCGCTCGGGTGACGACGGCGAAGACGTCCTTTCCCTGGTCGAACAGCTGATCGGGACGACGAGCCTATCCGGTCGCCTCGGTCTCCCCCGACTTGGTGATCGCCAGCTTGGCCGTCAGCGGTCCGATCAGCTCGTGGATGACCGTCGCCCCGATGATGACGTTCAGCAGGATGTGGCTGATCGGCGCCAAGCCGGCGTTCTGCTGCGCGAGCAGGGCCAAGCCGATGACGATCCCTCCCTGCGGAATCAGCCCCCACCCGGTGTAGCGACGGACCGCGGACGCCGCGCGCCCGAGCCGCGCCCCGAGGTAGGCACCCGCCAGCTTCCCGGCCGACCGGAAGACGACGAACAGGAGGACGACGGGGAGGTAGCGGAGGAGGACGCCGACGTCGAGGAGCATCCCGCTGACGGTGAAGAAGACGATGAACACGACCGGCTCGACCGATTCCTCGAGGAGATGAAAGATGCGGTGCCGCTCCTGCCTCCGGGTCGCGTTGACGACGAGGATGCCCATCGCCATCGTGGCGAGGAGCTGGTCGAGTCCGAGGATGGTGGAGACCCCGTAGCAGACGCCGAGGAGCCCGAGAAGAAGGGCGATCTGGAGCCCGTCGCTGTCGCCGCGAAGCCACCTTGGCGCGAACCGGAACGCCAGGCCCGACGCCGCCCCGAGGCCGAGCGCCCCGCCGACCGCGACCAGCGGCTCGAGGATCGTCCCGATCCCCTCGACGCGGTGGGTGATCAGGACCAACGCGATGACCACGCCCAGGCTGTAGTTCAGGATGCCGAGGGCGTCGTCGATCGCGGCGGACGCCATGATGCTGAACGTCACCATCCCCTTCGCCCGGTACTGCCTGACGACGGCGAGCGTCGCCGACGGGTCGGTGGGGGAGGCGAGCGCGCCCAACAGGATCGCGAGCGGTGCGATGGTCGTGAGAAGGCTCCCCTCGCCGGGCAGGAGAAACGGCAGGGTCGCGAGGCAGCCGGCGGCCACGAGCAAGGCGGAGAGCTGCGACTCGCCGAGCGCGATGAACAGAATCTTCTTCCCGAGCTCGCGCAGGGGACCGAACGCCAGCGTTCCCCCGATCGCGAAGGTCAGGACGGCGAGGGAGAGGTCGGTCGTCGTTCCCATCGAATCGACGAACGAGCTCGTGACGAGCCCGGTGACCCGAGGGTTCAGGATCAGCCCCGCGACGATGTAGCCGGTGACCCGGGGAAGGCCGAGCTTCCGAACGGTCTCTCCGAGGACGTAGCCCAGCGTGATCGCCAAGCCGGTTGCCAGAAGTCCCGTCACGCGATTCTCCCCCCGCCGTTTGACAACAGGATGCCAGAAGCGAAATGCTGAAGGATATGTCCGCAGGGAATCTCGTGCAACTCCGCTCCGGACGCCCGCGGCGGGCGGGCCCGGCCGTCGACGAGCCTCGACGCCGCGGACGGGTTGAGATCCCGTTTCCGGGGCGCTTTCGGGCACACAATTCTGTCACACCATGCCGACAGGACCTTCACGCGGGAGAGGCATCATTCGGGCGATCTAGTGAGAGCACCCACCATACGCACCAACCTCCAGAGGCCCGGGACCAGCCCCCCGGGCCTCACGCCTTTCCCGACGAAACGTGGGTTGTCTTCGTGACGCATCGCTTGCGGCGTTCCTTCCCGGTCCCTATCATCCATCCGCCGGAGGGGTTGGAGAGCGGCCGAATCCGCCGGTTTGGAGAACCGGTGTACCCCTCGTGGGTACCGCGGGTTCAAATAGGAAGGCAATCCCTGTCTTGCCTCTGGCGCTCCGCGGCAAGCCCACTTTGCTTCCAAATACACCTGACTCGTCGCTACGCGCATCCCACTTGCTGATCGGAGATCGCAGCGGTCCAGTACCTCATCGTCTGCGTACCCGAGCGGAGTGCCTCGCACTCGATTCCAGGAGCTAGACCCGAAGGCGAAGCCACTAACGTACCGCACAGGACATTACATTCTCCCCGCACGCAACTTCCGGGGTATAATGGCGCGAGATGCCCAAGTGCCGATTGTGTAGCAAGCGAGGTCTATTCTTGGTTGTTGATCGAGATGGATTGTGCGCGGAGTGTGCTGCGACTGTCTCTCGTGATGCCGCGAATCGTGTACGTATCATCCAGGAGTCTGCGAAGCTGATTGATACAACAAGGAACCCAGAGACGCTGATGCGGCGATTGCAAGTCCTGAGCGACAACCTGAATGCGCTATTGGAGTACGAAAGCCAGGGCATTTCGACGATCACACCGAAGCCATCAGAGCTTCTAGCGCAATTCGAGAAGGATCGTACAGCGGCGATCCGCAATGGTGCAGAGCACATCGTTGAAGCCGCTCTTGCGAAGGCGAAGGTGACAGTATCGCAGAAATCGGGAATCACGACGATAGAGAAGGCTCTGGTGAAGCTACAGGAGTTCCGCAGTAAGACGGGTGACACCGTTGACTTGGCCGATCTTGAGGCACGTCTTACGGGCTTCATACACGACATTCAACTAGAGGGCTATCTGGAAGTGGCAAAGAAAGCGGAGTTCAAGGGAAACCGGAAGAAGGCTATTGATGCTTACCAAGAAGCTCTCTATCTGCTACGGACAGACGCAATCGATGATGCAGGGCAAGCACAACAGATCTCCGAGATTGAAGGGAAGATCAAGGCTCTAACTGAATAGCACCAGTAGGCCCGAACCTCGTCGGACGCTTGATCGCTCTTGGCGACAAGCGATCGATCGGCGAACTTCTCGGTTGTGAAGGCAATCCTTCAATGCTTTGGAAAGGGGGGAGATATCCTCATGACATGCGCGCAGGGCACCGACTTGGCTGCTGAAGTGACCGACGGTGCAAATCGATTCGCGCTAGGCGTCGGGATGTTCGTAGCTCATTGCGGTGCGCTGGAGCAACTCGTCAACTTGGCTATTAGAGCCTTCGGACAGGACGAAGTCCTATCCTCTGCTACTAGTAGGGTGTCACTCTTCAAGCGAATAGAGATACTGAGAGAACTCCTTCGTCAGCGTTCAGATCTCGCTCTAGACGACATCAACGCCCTATGCGAAGATCTCCACGTGACAAGGAAGCGCCGAAACGATGTTGCACATAACCCAGTGGCAACAAGGGAGCCAAACGAGTGGGACGATGCAGCCGTTCTTGTCTTGCGACACAAGCCAGACGGCACCATCGTCACGGAAGAGCTGACACGAGAGACTATCACGGGGTTTGTCAACGAGTCGCAGAACCTGATGCTGAGGTTCACACGATTGGTCCCAGAAGCAACAAGGACATAGTCCGGTTAACAATGCATTCGCCTACGGACTGGAGTGTGGCTTCTCACGGTTCACCATCGCGTAGTGAGAGGATCCTAGAACGCTCAAGTTCCTCATTCAAGGAAGTCATGGGGAACTCCCAAGAAGCCACGTTCCTTGCCCTACAAGTAGCCGTGACGCAAGCACTGGGTGATGAAGTGCGAGCAGCTGCCAGTTCCCTTCGATAATGATGCATCCATCGAACGTCCACGATGTCTTCTTCAGGATAACTAGCATCCCCGATTCTGAGATGGCAATGGTATGGTAGGCCAGGAGAAACCACAGCAGCAACAGGACCATAGCCGCAGTGAGGATCTTGCCTAGTCGGATTGTCCGGCCATGCTCGCGGACCGAGGAAGCCGGCCCTGTCAGCTTCGCATGGGTTTTATCTTCTGCATCTGCGGACACTCCGGAGGCGCTCGCGAGTCTGTGATTCCGGGAGTGGAATCGCCTCCAGTGCCTTGTGAGTATCCAGATCGATCCCGCTACGCCCGTCGCGATCAGAAGCGCTGTGACGATCGGGAGAGCTAGCGAACTCACCTGCTTCTCCTTGTCCGTTTTTCTCTTGATAGCGGCACTTTTTGGAGTATGACTCCTGATGATACCGGGGCACGTATTCCGGGGACAAGCGATCGCAAGTGACCAGGCAAGAGGGACACACGGGTCGGTCACGGCCGATGCCACATTTGCCTGTGCAGGTCTCTGCAGCAGCCAGCAGTTGCCTACATCTTGGCACGCGTAGTGAGGGAGATACTCGCGGCTTGTGAAAGGTATTAAAGGGATCCCACAGACAAGTTGCGGCCTCGTGTCTCGCCCCCTAGAATCGATCCGCCGGAGGGGTTGGAGAGCGGCCGAATCCGCCGGTTTGGAGAACCGGTGTACCCCTCGTGGGTACCGCGGGTTCAAATCCCGCCCCCTCCGCCACCGCCTGTGCTAGGTGGGGGGCTAGCGGTCCCCTGCATCCACAACCCGCTCACGTGGAGCCGAAGGGCTTCCGGAGGGGGAAGGCGTGAGGGTCCGTCCTCGGGCAAGCGGCGTTGACGGTCGAGCCCTCTGCGGCGCATGTCGGTGAACCCCGTGAGGCCCGGAAGGGAGCAGCGGTAAGCCGATCTCTGCGGGTGTTAGAGGATCCCTTGGCCCGAGCTGGCTACCCGTGAAGCGCCTCGTTCCTTCCTTCGATGGGGCCACGCACAGGCGCTCTCTTCATCCGGCTTCGCCGGCTCGGGCGACGAGCTCCTCCAGCGCGCCGACGATCCGGATCGAGATCGAGCCGCTGATCCCGTCGACGCCGAACGCGACGGCCTTCAATAGCCCGTCCCGGTAGCCGCGGACGGCGGCGACGTTGAGGAGGCGCTCTTCTTCCTCGGGGCGGAGCGCGAGCGAGGGGTCCCCGGTCGCAACGGCGAGGCCGGCGCACAGCCCGTACGAGCCCCAGTTGGAGACCGCGGCCGGATACAGGTGGTCGGCCGGGGCGACCGCCGCGGTCCCACCGCCGCAGCCGCAGGTGCAACGCCGCGCCTCGGGAACGAGAGACAGGACCTCGTCGCGGATCGCGCCGAAGCCGATCTCGTTTCCCCGATCGCCGATCGCGACCGTCGGCCTGCCCGCCGCGCTCAGCCGTTCGAACAGCTGGTCGATCGAGGTCGACCCCTCCTCGATCCGGCGGCCGTTCCAGGCGTGCAGGTGCCCCGTCGAGTTCTCGCCTGGCTTCTCGATCGCGATCGCGACATCGATCGCGCCGACGAACTCGGCCGACGGGGTCCCGGGAATCGGGGCGACGCGAACGTTCGCGCCGATCTCGGCGGCGAGCCAGGTCGTGTGGTCGAGGACCTGCGGATCGGCGTGGACCGCGACGTCGTAGCCGGCGCGATCCAGGGCGCGCGCCAGGGCAACGGTGCCGAGCGGCCCGTCGTTCTCGCCGCCGGGGAACGACTCCGGGACGACGAACCCGGTGAACAGGGCGACGCGCCGGCCTCGATGCGTCAGGAGGGCGTCGACGAGCCGATCGATCTCCGCGAACGGATCGGCCGTCCGCTTGCTCTTCATTCGGAGGCTATCTCTTCGAGCAGGCTCGCGACCCATTCGCGCCGCTTCCAAAGGGCGCACTGTCCGTCGGTCTCGTCGAGGACGACGCCGGAGTTCAGGATCTTCTGCAGAAGCGGGGAGCCCAGTGCGTCCGCGAAGGACGTCTCGAGGAGGTTCGTGTCCGAGTACGGCGAGAACGGGCACGGCTCGACGTCGCCGTACGCGTTGACGTGGAGGAAACCGCGTCCGGCGGCGAGGCAGCCGCCGAGTGCGACCTCGTCGTGAGGGAACGCGATGAAGATCGCGGGCAGCCTCTTTCTGAGCACCTCGAGCCGGCGTTCGAGTTCGCGGACCTGCTCCGGCTCGAGCTGGAGATGCTCGGTCCCGGGCTGCACCGGGACGTAGTTGATCGAGTAGAAGAGCCGGCAACCCTTTCGGATCAGATCGCGAAGGTGCGCCTCGTCGAGGTGCGTGTCGAAGTTGGCCCGCGTCAGCGTGGTGGAGGTCCCGAAGAAGACGCGGCGACGTCGGAGGCGCTCCATCGCCGCGATCACGTGTCGATAGGTGCCGGCGCCGCGGCGATCGTTGGTCTTCGTCTCGTCGCCTTCGATGCTCAGCACCGGGACGACGTGACGCTGCCGCTTCAGCTCCTCGATCCGGCGCTCGTCGAGCAGCGATCCGTTCGTGAACAGCAAAAAGAGGATCTCGGGGTAGTCGGCGGTGGTTCGGAGGAGACGGCGTCGGAGGAGCGGCTCGCCGCCGGCGAGGAGGACGATCGACACGCCGAGCTCGCGGGCCTCGTCGAGCACCCGCCGCATCTCGTCGTCGGTCAGCTCGGGGCGATCGCTTCGGTGGAGCAGCTTGTCGTAGCAGCCGTCGCAGTCGAGGTTGCACTTGCCGGTGACGGAGTAGATGACGAACGGCGGCACGTGCGTGCCGGCCCGCTCGTGACGTCGACGGCGACGCGCGGCGCGCCACTGGCGCCAGAGCAAGCGCGGGGCGCGGACGGCGATGCGCGGGTTGTGTAGCGTGATCCGAAACGCGATGCGTACGGCCTCGAAGATGCTCGCCTCGAACGCGCTCGACGTCTGACGTCTCTCCGGCATGCGGCCTCCTGATTCGACGGATTGTATTGGGGCACCTTCCGAAATCAACGCGGCGTCGGGGCGACGGCGAGGGGGCGATCGTGGGACCTGGGACCCGAAAGTCGCGGTGGCGCGTGTCGTGCGCGATCGGCAGACGAACGGTCGCCGGACGTCTGTCTCGTCCGGCGGCGTGACGGTCTCGAAACGCCCATCGGATGAACGTTTGGGAGAACGACCCGAGGCGGAGCGGATTTCACCGAGCCGATCGCGGCACGTATGATGAGAGCCACGGGTGGGTTTTCCAGCGGTTCGGGCAGTGAATCCATTCCTGAAGAGATGTCGGGCGGATCGCGGTGCTCGTGCCGAGCCGGGGTCCGAGAGGCCGAACGGGAAGCTTCCGCAAAGGGGGGGAAAGTGAGGGGGCAGCGCACGATGATTCTCTTCGAGGGCAACATCGCCGCCGGCAAGAGCACGGTCGGCCGACGGCTGCACGAGTCGGGGATGTTCGGTTTCATCGAGGAGCCGGTCGGAGCTTGGCAGAAGGACTTCGCGGCGAACCTGCTCGGGATGTTCTACGAGGACCCGAAGCGATGGGCGTTCACGTTCCAGCTGGCCGCGTTCACGACGCGAGCCAAGACGTGGAGCGAGGTCCTTGGGATGATCGATCACTCCGCGGTCGTCCTCGAGCGATCGGTCTACTGCGACCGGTACGTCTTCGCGAAGAACTGCTATCAAACCGGTCTGATGTCGGAGTCGGAGTGGCAGATCTACTGCCGGATGTGGGACTGGCTCCAGAGCAACTGGTGCGCCGATCCGGACAAGATCGTCTACCTGCGAACGCCGGCCGAGGTCTGCCACGAGCGGATCGTACAGCGCGGGCGAGACGAAGAGAACGAGATCCCGCTCGAGTACCTGCGCGACCTCGAGGTCCTGCACGACGAGTGGCTGCTCGACAACCCGCTCGCCGTCGTGGTCGACGGCTGCAAGCAGTGGCAGGCGCACGATGTCTACGATCTCCTCCGACGCGAGGGCGTCGCGCTGACGACGCGCGAGGAGCCGGTCGAAGCCAGGACCGAATAACGAGACGAGGACCGACCGGACGAAGCGCAACATGTCGCGATTGTCTCAGAGAAGGCTGAGCGGGCAAGCGAGGTCACCAACCGGACGAAGGGCCGGATCGTACTTGCGGACCCGGTCCTTCGTCTACGTGACGCGAAGCGTCGCGCGTGCGTCACGCATGAATCCGCTATAATCGCGGTGTCATGGCTGTTCTGAACCGAATCGGGAAGATACGCAAGCGAAATCACTCGCTGGTGACGTTCGATCCGGAGAAGGTGTTCAACGTCATCCTGCTGGCGGCCGACACGGGCGGCGGCTTCGCGCAGGACTACGTGCCCGGCATCAACGATCGGGTGTTCGCTGCCGGCGGGACCGACGAGGGGATCGCCGAGGCCCTCGCGGACATGGTGATCGTCTGTCTCAACGCCGATCCGCGGCACCACGTGACGAACTTCCCCCCCACGGTCGAAGAGGTGCAGGACGGCGTGCTGCACGTGCTGCGCAGCAACGGCTTCACCAAGATCGCGGACTCGTATACGGCGTATCGATGGGGGCATCACTGGGTTCGCGAGGGCGCGATCCGCGACGAGCAGTTCGTGCGGAGCGGGTACCCCGAGGAGCATCTCGAGCCGCTCCTGGCGTGGAACCACGCGAGGGATTGCGACACGGTCGAAGGGCTCAGCGAGATCGTGCGGAGCGGGCGGGTGAAGCCGCTCGTCGACGAGTCGCTCGAGCGGTTCGAATCGACGCTCGACGAAGCGGCGCAGAAGGTGATCGATCGGATCGAGGCCGGGGACGAGATCAAGATGATCTTCATCAGCGGGCCGTCCTCGTCGGGGAAGACGACGACGACGGTCAAGCTGACCGAGCGACTGCGAGGTCACGGACTGAGATTCCTGGTGCTCAACCTCGACGATTACTTCTGGTCGCTGATCGAGCATCCGACGGACTGGATCAGCGACCGCAACTACGAGACCCCGGAGGCGCTGGACATCCAGCTGCTCAACGAGCACCTGCGGCGCTTGCTCGCCGGCGACACGATCCGGCAGCCGATCTACAGCTTCAAGGAAGGGCACCGCTCCGGCACGAAGCCGGTGAAACGGGACGACGATCAGATCCTCCTTCTCGACTGCCTCCACGGCTTCTATCCGCCGATCACCGAGGGCATCGATCGTGCGAACATCTTCCGCGTCTACATCGAGGCGATGAACCCGCTGTACGAACCGAACCCGATGATTCCGCTGTACGCGGGGGATCCCTTGGGACGGCGCCTGACGCGGTTCGAGGACGTCCGCCTGATGCGGCGCACGCTGCGCGACACGACCCATCGGAATCACCCGCCGCTGGCGACGCTGCTTCATTGGCACTACGTACGAGCCGGCGAGCTCTACTCGATCATCCCGCTCAAGGGCCTCGCCGACGTGCGGATCAACGGCGGGATGCCGTTCGACCTTCCGGCGCTCAAGCCGTTCTTCGTCGGAGACGGCGGCGTCTGGCCGCGTCCGGAGGACCTCGATCCGTACCCGTCGTACCTCGACGCGCAGATCCGCCATCAGCGGATCAGTCAGCTGCTCGAGTCCGTGGAAGGGCTGACGCTGGAACAGGTGAACGACCACCGGCTGATCCCGGGAGACGCGATCGTTCGCGAATTCATCGGGAACAGTACCCTCGAGATCCCGCACAACGAGTGAGCCCCGTTGCGGCGCCCCGCGGCACCCTTTACCCTGCGCCGTGAAGGATTGAGACGATGCCCGCGAACCTGACACCGGAGTTCCTCAAGGCCCGCAAGCGTCTCCGGTACGCGAAGGAGCCCGACGAGAAGCTCGCCATTCTGGAGGAGATGCTGGCGACGATCCCCAAGCACAAGGGGACCGACAAGATGCAGGCGGACATCAAGCGCCGGATCGCCAAGCTGCGGGAGAGCCAGTCCGAGTCCAAGCGAAGCGGGAAGTCATCGGGGCTCGATCACGTCCCCCTCGAAGGGGCCGGGCAGGTCGTGCTGATCGGCCCGCCGAACACCGGCAAGTCGAGCCTGCTGACCGCGCTGACGAACGCGCGGCCGGAGGTGGCGGAGTACCCGTTCTCGACGCTCGCGCCGGTCCCGGGGATGATGGCGTTCGAGGACGTCTCGATCCAGCTGCTCGACCTGCCGCCGATCACGTCGGAGTACACCGAGCCGTGGGTCTTCAATCTGATCCGAGGCTGCGACGTCGGGCTGGTCGTCCTCGACGCGAGCGACGGCGAACTGGTCCTCGAAGAGCTCGAGGAGCTACGCGGCCTCCTCGATGAGAAGCACCTCCGCCTGGTGGCGACCGTCGACGAAGGGACCGAGGAGCGGGTCCGGGAGATTCCGACGGGGATCGTCCTCAACAAGGTGGATCTCGCGCCGCCCGCGTCGCTGGAACGGCTCGCGGAGAGGCTGCCGTTCCCGGTGTACGGGACGTCCGCGACGACCGGCTCCGGAGTGGACGCGCTGCGGAAGCGGGTCTTCGAGGCGCTTCACGTCGTCCGCGTCTACACGAAGATGCCGGGGAAGAAGCCGGACATGACGGAGCCGTACACGCTGGCGGAGGGGAGCACCGTGCTCGACGCGGTCGGCACCGTGCACCGCGACTTCGTCGAGCGGCTGAAGTACGTCCGGATTTGGGGGTCGGGCCGATTCGACGGGCAGCAGGTCCCGGCCGATCACCGCCTCGAGGACGGCGACGTCGTGGAGATCCATCTCCGATAGCCGAACGCGACGGACCCGAACCGACGGGTTGCGCCGGTCTCGGGCGCCTCGGTACTCTCTGACGGCTTCGGCGGCGGTCCGAGGGAAGGAAGCGGGAGGGAGACGATGATCCGAATCGAGGGGAGCCAACACGGCCGCGGGATCATCATCGACACGACGGCGCTCGAGGACCCGAACCTGTCGTTCCGTGCGAAGGGGCTGTTGGCCTACCTGCAGTCGCTTCCCCGAGGACGGACTTCCGACGCCAAGAGCCTGGAGCGCGTCGCGCTCGAGAAGAAGGCCGCGATCGAGACGGCGCTCAAGGAGCTGGTCGACGGCGGGTACGTCAGTCGGATCGAGGACGCGGGGGAAGGAGCGACCGGCCCCGACGGGGGCGTCCAGGCCGTGTCCCACGGCGCCCTGATGGACAGCCTGTTCGGAGAACTCCCGCGACCGGGGGAGAGGAGGCCCGCCCGGGAGCGGCGGCCGGCCGCGGCAACGAAGAAGGACGAAGCGAAGCGGCGGGTCCAGCGGATCATCGATCATCTGAACATGCTCCGGGAGCGGAGCTGGGATTGGGCGCAGTACACCCCCCTGTCGGCGAGGTACGCGAAGAACGTCGAACACATCGGCGGGCGGCTCCGGGACGGGTACGCCGAGGAGGATCTGATTCTCGTTCTCGATTATCTGGCGGCGACCGACGGGGGCAAGGAGGAATCTCGCCGGTACTTCAACTGCGCGACGCCGTTCAACACGAAGAACTTCGAGCGGAATCTCGCCATGGCGCGCGAGTGGGAGGCGAGGGGCCGCCCGGCCGGCGCCCGGAGGAGGCCAGGCACGAGCCGCGGCAAGGCGTACTACCTGGGAGCGAGGGAGGAGGACCGATGATCCGTGGGGTCGGCTTCGGGAAGATGTTCGCCGATGCGACGTTCGGCAGCTTCGAAGGGACCCGCTTCAATGCGGGTGCGGTCGAGGCGTGCCAAAGCCTGGCGCGTGGCGAGATCGGCGGCGTGGTCCTCATCGGACCGGGCGGGGTGGGCAAGACGCACCTCCTTCACGCCCTCGCGGTCGAGTTCGACCGGCTCCACTCCACGGCGCCGGCACAGGAAGCCCCCTCGGAGGACAAGATCGCCGTTCCGTCGGCGAGCGAGCTGATCCGCAGCGCGGAGCCGGAGGTCTCGGACGACCCCACGCCGCCGACGCTGAGCCTCGAGGAGGTCGAGCGGCAGGCCGAGATCCTGTACTGGCCAATGCTGGACTTGAGCGACAAGCTACGAATGGCCGCACGCCTCGGCGATACGGATGTCTCCCAAGCGTGCTGCACCTGCGACCTGCTGATCCTCGACGACCTCGGGCACGAGAAGACGAGCGAGTTCATCCTTCAGGAGTTCCAGCGGATCATCGATTGGCGGTACCGGGAGATGTTGCCGATCGCGATCGCGACGAACCTCACGCGGGAGGAGCTGCTCGATAAGTACGAAGAGCACACGTACTCGCGGTGGCTCGGGTCGTGCGCCATCGTGGAGATCGGGGGATCGGACTACCGGCTCGATCGGGGCCCGAAGGCTCGCCGAGCCGATCGGGACTAGAACCAGCCGAGCCGGACGGCGACGAGGATCGCGATCGTCCCCAACGCGCAACTCGCCAACGCGACGAACGAGCCGCTGGCGAGCCAGCGGCGGAGCGTCAGCTTCTGCCCGAGCGACTCGGACATCGAGATGATCACGACGTTGGCGGCCGAGCCGAGCGGGGTCAAGTTCGCCCCGAAGCCGACGCCGATCGCCAGGGCCCACCACAACGGGGCGACGTCGACCCCGTGGCCCGCGAGCCCCTTGAAGATGGGAAGGATCGCGATCGTGAACGGGACGTTGCTGATCACGCCCGAGGCGAACGCGCCTCCCCACAAGACGACGAGGACGGCGAGGTAGAGCCCCTGCTCGGCGAGCGTGGCGATCCCGCGTCCGAGGTAGCCGATCGCGCCGCTCGCTTCGAGGCCGCCGACGATGATGAACAGCGAGATGAAGAAGAGCAGCACGTCCCAGTGAATGTCCTTGAGGATCTTGTCGAAATCCGGTCGAACCCAGAGGAGTCCGATGCAGGCGCCGATCAGGGCGACGAGTCCCGGATCGAGGCCGATCGCCTCGTGGACGAAGAAGAGCAGGATCGTCACCGACAGTGTGACCAGCATCCGTCGCGTCGTCAGCGGATCGATGATCGCGCGCCGCTCGTCCATCCCGAGAAGCCGCTCCACGTTCGACGAGCGCCGCATCAGCTCGCGGCGGAACAACAGGAGAAGGATGCATTGAGCGACGACCCAGACGACCACGACGATCGGGGCGAGATGGGTGAGGAAGTCGAGGAAGCCGAACCCGGCGGCGGATCCGATCAGGATGTTCGGTGGGTCGCCGATCAGCGTCGCGACGCCGCCGATGTTCGACAGGAGGACTTCCCCCATCAGGAACGGGAGCGGGGAGATCCCGAGGACGTCGGCGACCGAGACTGTCACCGGGACGATGATGATGATCGTCGTCACGTTGTCCAGGACCGTCGAGACGAGGGACGTGACGAGGCCGAGGTAGACGAGCAGAAGCCACGGGCGGCCCCTCGCCAGCTTGGCGGCTCGGATGGCGAGATACTGGAAGAAGCCGGTCTCCCGGAACAGGCCGACGACGATCATCATCCCCATCAGGAGCGTGATCGTGGTGTAGTCGACCGAGAGGACCGCCTCCTGTGCGTCGTAGAACGAGAACCAGGTCCCGAGGGTGATCATCAGCGCCGCGCCGGAGAGCGCGACGATCGCACGGTGAACCCGTTCGAGGAAGATCCCGACGTAGGTGATCGCGAAGGCGAAGAGCGATATGGCCAGCGGAGCGATTGCGACCGGATCCATCTGCCGATCATCTCGTGTTCAGAAGATTTCCGATGCTACCGGCAACGGGATTCGGGTGCAACGGACGGAGGCGGTTCTCCGGGGCGTGACTCGCAGACGGCGGGCACCGCTGTGGGTGCCCGCCGTGGCTCCCCTGCGAGGAGGTGCGCGGTGCCGTTCAGATGCTCATCGATCGGGCTTCACCCCGGAGCGAGAAGCCACCGATCGCCTCGGCTAGGCACGCATCCGTAGGAGTATTGGGCGATCGGGCCTGAGACAAGGCACCGCGCTGAATGGTCTGCGTAATGGAGAGGCAGGAAGCAGCAATCGAACACGCACGCTTGGATCCTTCGGCAGTCCGGCAACCATGGGATTCCCTCCTGTAGGCCCGGTACTTTGCGCATCGCCCTTTCGGCACGACTCGCCGTTTCGGGGTATCCATTCAGATATACATTGTATCATCCTAGATGAAAAATGCAAGTCCCCCTCGCTCCGAGAACCGCTCGGTTGATCGCGATGTCGGATTCCGGAGAATGACCGTATGCACGAGGAAGCCCTGTCGCTCTTTCATCCGGCAACGGCTCGGTGGTTCCGGGAGAGCTTCGCCGGCCCGACGCCGCCGCAGACTCTGGGGTGGCCCGAAATCGCCGCCGGGAAGAACACGCTCATCCTGGCGCCGACCGGCTCGGGGAAGACGCTCGCGGCGTTCCTCTACGCGATCGACGAGCTGATCACTCGCAACGAGGACGCGGCGAGCCGAAGCGGCGGCGTCCACACGCTTTACCTGTCTCCGCTGAAGGCCCTCGCCAACGACATCGAACGGAACCTCGACGCGCCGCTCCGCGGGATCCGCTCCTGTGCCGAGCGCTTGGGCGTCGGCCTTCCGGAGGTCCGCGTCGGATTGAGGACCGGAGACACGCCGGCGGCCGAGCGGCAGCGGATGCTCCGAAACCCTCCGGACCTGTTGATCACCACGCCGGAGTCGCTCCACCTGCTCCTCACGTCGACCCGGGCGAGGGAGATGCTCCGGTCGATCCGCTTCGTCATCGTCGACGAGATCCACGCCCTCTGCCCGAACAAGCGAGGGACGTTCCTCGCGCTCCTCCTCGAGCGGCTCGAGGAGCTGACCTCCGGCCCGCCGATCCGCGTCGGCCTGTCGGCGACCCAACGTCCGCTGGAGGAGGTCGCCCGATTCCTCGGAGGGCACGACGTCGACGGCGCGCCGCGTCCGGTCGCGATCGTCGACGCGGGGACGCGCAAGGACCTCGACCTCGCGGTGATCACGTCGGTCGAGGACATGAAGGAGCTTCCTCGGGCCGAGGACCTGACGGTCAGCATCTGGCCGTCGATCTACGAGACGCTCCTCGAGTTGGTCGAGCGGCACACGTCGACCTTGATCTTCGGAAACAGCCGGCGCGTGGTCGAACGGCTCGCCGCGGAGATGAACAAGCTGGCCGGCGCGCCGCTCGTCCGGGCGCACCACGGGAGCGTCTCCAAGGAGGAGCGCCACCGGATCGAGCAGGAGCTGAAGGCGGGCCGGCTCCCGGCGCTGGTGGCGACCGCCTCGATGGAGCTGGGCATCGACGTCGGCGCGATCGACCTCGTCTGCCAGGTCGAGACGCCGTTCTCGGTGGCGAGCGGCCTCCAGCGGGTGGGGAGGGCAGGACACCTCGTCCGGGCGACGAGCGTCGGGCGGATGATCCCGAAGAACCGGGCCGACCTCCTCGTGATGGCCGCGCTTTCCCGGGCGATGCTCCGCGGCGAGATCTCGGCGATCCACGTGCCGAGGAACCCGCTCGACGTCCTCGCGCAGCAGATCGTGGCGATGGTGGCGATGGACGGGTGGACCGTCGACCGCCTGTACGAGCGGGTCCGCTGTGCCGCTCCGTACCGCGACCTTCCCCGGGAGACGTACGACGCCGTCGTCGAGCTTCTCGCCGGACGGTACCGGACGCCTTCGGCCCCGGCGCTACGGCCGAGGATCTCGTGGGAGCGCTCGACCGGGTGCCTGTATCCGCTCCCCGGCAGCCGGCACGCGGTGATCCTCAACGGCGGAGCCATCCCGGACACCGGCCAGTACGCGATGGTCCTGGAAGACGGGGTGACGCGGATCGGCGAGCTGGACGAGGAGTTCGTCTTCGAGCGGCGCCTCGGGGAGACGTTCGTCCTCGGGACGGGGTGTTGGCAAATCCTGGAGGTGACGCACGACCGGGTGATCGTCGCTCCGGCCGAGGACCACGAGGGGATGATGCCGTTCTGGAAGGGCGAGGGGCTCGGGCGGGACGCGGAGTTCGGCGCGCGGTTCGGCGCCTTCCTTCGGGAGTGCGAGGGGCGGCTCGGCAGTCCCGACCTCGAGGCGTGGCTGACGGCCGAGTGCGCGCTCGACCCGCCGGCGGCGCGGAATCTGATCGAGTACCTGACCGACCAGCGCGAGCGAGGCGGCGCGATTCCGAACGATCGCCGCGTCCTGATCGACGTCTTTCGCAACGAGGCGGGGGACGTGCGGATGTCGGTCCTGTCGCCGTTCGGCCGGGCGTTCCACCTGACGCTCCTCCTCGGGATCCAACGGAGGCTCCGGGACGCGGGACACGAGCCGCTCGAGGCGATCTTCTCGGGCGACGGGATCCTGCTGCGGCCCGGAGGGATCCCGATCGACGAGCTGATCGACGCGATTCGGGGCCTCCGCGCGGATCGGATCGTCGGCGACGTCGTCGACGAGCTGGAAGGTACGCCGTTCTTCGCGATGCGGTTCCGGCGGAACGCGGGACGCGCCCTCCTCCTTCCGCGTGCCCGGCCCGGTCGGCGGACGCCGCTCTGGCTGCAGCGGCTCCGCGCTCACGACCTCCTGACCGTCGCCAGCGAGCACCCGGACTTCCCGATCGTCACCGAGACCTACCGCGAGATCGTCGAAGACGAGCTGCCGCTCGAGGCGGTCCGACGCTTCCTCCGGGACGTCGAGGAGGGGACCGCCGGCTTCGCCGTCCGGAGGGACCGAAGCCCCTCCCCGTTTTCCGGTTCGCTCCTCCTCGACTTCACCGGGAAGTACCTGTACGAGGAGGACGCGCCGGTCGCTCGAGCGGAACGACATCGCGGCGTCCGGGAGGACGTGGTGCGCCTCCTCGGCGAGAGGATCCAAAGCGAGACGCTCTTCGACCCGGACGCGATCCGAACGATCGACGAGCGGCTGCAGGGGCTCGCGCCGTACCACCGCGCGCGGGACGGGGCCGAGCTGGTCGAGCTCCTGCGGCGGATCGGGGACCTGACCGAAGCGGAGGTCCGCGCGCGGTGCGAGCCAGCCGCGGAGGAGGTCCTCCAGGAGCTGGTCGAGGACGGGCGGATCGTCAGGATCGAGATCGGCGGCTCCCGATTCCCGGAGCGGCTCGTCGCCGCGGACGACGTCGAGCGGTACCGGCGATCGAGCGACGAGGACCTCCGAACGATCGTGCGTCGGTACGTCGCGTCTCGCGCCGTGACCGACCGAGCGGAGGTCCTGGAGTGGTATCCGCCGGCGGAACGCCTGATCGACGAACTGCGGCAGTCGGAGGGCTGGATCGAGGTCGAGCGGCCGGACGGGACGATCGGCTGGTCCGATCCCCGTGTGGCGGCCGGGATCCGCCGGCTGACGCTGTCCGACCGACGCCGCCGGCGGACCGCCGTCGCCCCGGAGGTCTACTCCGAGTACCTGCTTGCGCATCACCACTGCGACGCTCCGCTCGCCGAGGAGGACCTCCCGGAGGTGATGGAGCAGCTGGCCGGCTGCCCGCTCCCGGTCGACGTCTGGGACGACGTCCTGTCGATCCGGATTCGCGGCTACGATCGAGGGATGCTCGATTGGCTGGTCCGAAACGGCGAACTCGCGTGGGCCGGGCGCACGGCGAGCGGAGGGCAGCGACGGCTCGTCTTCGCGCCGCCGGATTTCGCTTCCCCGGAGGCGCCCGAGACGGATCCATCGGGCTCGGGAGAGATCGCTCGGCGCGTGCTGGACCACCTCCGCGAGCGGGGGGCGTCGTTCCTCCACCGAATCGCGGCGGGGACGGATCGACCGCCGTCCGAGGTCGCCGAAGCGATCTGGGAGCTGATCTGGGTCGGCCGGGTGACGAACGACTCGCTCGACGCCGCGTGGGGCGAGGCGCCGCGGCCGGATCGGTGGCACGCGCGGCGACGTGGGGCGACGTGGGGAGGCGGGCGATGGTCCGTCGCCGAGACGGGCCGGACCGAGCCGCCGGATGACGACGCAGGCGCCCTCCTTCGGGTCCTCCTCCATCGGTACGGCGTCCTGAATCGGGAGGTTCTCGGACGGGACGGATTCGGGACGCGATGGTCGGAGGTCTACCCCTCGTTGACGCGATCCGAGTGGGCGGGGGAGGTCGAGCGGGGTCTGTTCGTCTCCGGCTTCTCCGCGCCGCAGTTCGCCACCAGAGGGACGATCGACCGGCTGCAGGAGCCGCGGGGTGAGGGCCCGGCGATCCTCGTCAACGTGTTCGATCCGGCGTGCGTCTACGGCGACCTCGTCCCGATCGACCTTCCGAACGGCGAGCGGTACGTCGTCCGTCATCATCCGGCCAACTACCTCGTCCTCCGGGGCGGACGGCCGATCCTCGCGGTCGAGAACCGCGGGGAACGGCTCGTTCCGCTGGCGGATCTGGCGCACGACGAGCGCCGCGAGGGATTGGCCGCGCTCCCGCGGCTCGTCGAGGGGAGGAGCCGGCCGGCCTCGATCCGCGTGAACACCTGGGACGGTCGCCCGATCGTCGACGCGGACGTTGCGGACGAGCTGGAGAGGCTCGGCTTCGTGCGCGAGGACCGCTCGATGATCCTCTATCGGTCGTACGGGACGGGAGGGCCGCCGTGAGCCTGCGATTCGACGAGGCGCAACTCGAACGGGCGCGCCGGATTCTCGGGGCCGGACCGATCTGCGACGAGTGCCTCGGGCGGCCGTTCGCCCGCGTCGGGCGAGGCCTGACGAACGGCGAGCGCGGTCGGGCGATTCGAGCGCGGCTGGCCGAGGCGGGAAAACCGGGCGTCTGTTGGGTCTGCGGCGGGCTGTTCGACGAAGCGGTCGCGTGGGCGGAGCGCGCCGTGCGGGAGGCCGCGGGCTTCGAGTTCGCGACCTACCTGTTCGGCGTGCGGCTCTCCCCACGGTTGGAGGAGATGGAGCGGTTCTTCGACGAGCGGTTCCCGGGCGACGAAGGGGAGTCGCTGAAGCACGCGTTCAACCGCGTCGTCGGCAAGGCGTTCGAGGCCCGACTGGATCGACCGGCGACGGTCGAGTTCAACGGACCGGACGTCTCGTTCGTCGTCGACCTCGGGGCGAACGCGCTTCGCATGCACGTCGCGTCCGTCTACGTCTACGGGAGATACCGGAAGCTTCTCCGCGGGATTCCCCAGACGAGGTGGCCGTGCCGGCGGTGCCGAGGACGCGGCTGCGCGTCGTGCGGCTTCACCGGGAAGCAGTACCCCGAGTCGGTGGAGGAGTGGATCGCCGCCCCGCTGCTCGAGGCGGCGGGGGCCGAGGAAGCGCGCCTGCACGGGGCCGGGCGCGAGGACATCGACGCGAGGATGCTCGGCGACGGGCGGCCGTTCGTCCTGGAGGTCCTCGCCCCGCGCCGTCGGGCGCTCGATCTGGCGCAACTCCGGGAAGACGTGAACGAAAGGGCGGCGGGGAGGGTGGAGGTCTCGTCGCTGTCGCTCGTCGACCGCGGAGCGGTCGCGCTTCTGAAGGGACTGGAGGCGACGAAACGCTACCGCGCGCGGGTCGAGTTCGAAGCGCCGGTCGACGCGAAACGGCTCGGCGAGGCGCTCCGTGCCCTGTGCGGGGAGATCGAGCAACGGACGCCGCGGCGGGTCGCTCACCGACGGGCCGATCGGGTCCGCCGACGCCGCTTGATCTCGGCGTCCGGCGAGGTCAAGGGCCCGCGGCGAGCGGTCCTCGAGTTCGAAGGCGAGGGGGGGCTCTACGTCAAGGAGCTGGTGTCCGGCGACGGGGGGAGGACGAAGCCGAGCCTGAGCGGCCGGCTGGGCGCCGGCGCCGTAGTGACCGAACTGGACGTTCTGGAGGTGCGTTCTGACGCGTTCCCGGACCGCGCGGACGCCGTGGACAAAGCGGAACCGCTTCCGTAAAGTTGAGCCGGATCGATCATGGAGAGCGAGCGATTGCGCACACAGGAACAGCGGCAGGGGCTTCCTTCGCTCCTGGACATCTACTTCCGCGAGATCGGGCGGTTCCCGCTGTTGTCGGCCGACGACGAGCGGCGCTTGGCCAGGCAGATGGCGACCGGCGTCGACGGCGCGAGGGATCGGCTGATCGTTTGCAACCTGCGGCTCGTCGCGAAGATCGCGCAGGAGTACACCGACGTGGGGCTTCCGCTGATCGATCTCATTCAGGAGGGGAACATCGGCCTGATCGAGGCGATCGATCGGTTCGACCCGGAGCGCGGGTACCGCCTGAGCACGTATTCGTCGTGGTGGATCCGTCGCTCGATCCTGATCGCGATCAACAAGCACGCCCGGATAATCCGGATCCCCGACTACCTCTTCCGCGCCGTCCGCCGGCTGGCGCAGATGCGCTCGATGGCCGAGGGGGGCGTGATCGAGGAAGCGGAGATTACCGAGGCGGTCGGCATCTCGATCGATCGTCTCCGCCAGATCGAGGCGCAGGTCAACGAGATCGTCTCCCTCGACCAGGTCATCGGCGAGGAGGGCGAGGAGACGCTGGAGGAGCGGATCGTCGACGAGAGCGGCCTCTCTCCCGAGCACGAGGCGCTCCGCCTCCTGTTCCGCGAGGAGCTGGAGGCGGTCCTCGACAGGATCCCCCCCCGCCAGGCGTTCGCCATTCGCCTCCATTACGGGATCGAGGACGGCTGTCCGTACAACTTCGCCGAGGTCGGCCGGATTATGGCGATCAGCCGAGAGCGCGTCCGGCAGCTGGTCCGAGAGGGGATGAGCAGCATCACCGATCGGTGGGGCGAACAGGCGCTCGAGGCGTACCGAGGCCTGCTGACCGAGTAGGCTTCGGCCGATCCCGATTCAACCGTTGTCGTCGGAACGTCGCGCCCGAAGCTGGCCGCATCCGGCCTGAATCTCGACCCCCCGACGGACGCGGACCGTCACCGGGACGCCGCGCTCCGCGAGAACCCGCGAGAACCGATCGACCCGCGCGTTCGGGCTCCGCTTCCAGTCGGTTCCGGGAACCGGGTTGAACGGGATCAGGTTCACGTGGCAGAGGAGCCCGCGGAGGAGGTCGGCGAGCTCGCGGGCGTGGGACGGCGCGTCGTTGATCCCGTCGATGAGCGCGACCTCGAACGTGATCCGCCGATTCGTCCGTTCGACGTAGCGCCGGCAGGCGCGGAGGAGCGGCCCGAGCGGGTAGGTCCGGTTGATCGGGAGGAGACGGGTCCGCAGCTCGTCGTTGGCGGCGTGGAGCGAGACGGCCAGGTTGACCTGGAGGCGCTCGTCGGTGAACCGCTCGATGCCCGGGACGACCCCGACGGTGGAGACAGTGAACGACCTCGCGCCGAGGCCGAACCCCCGCGGGTCGTTGAGGCGCCGGATCGAGCCGAGGGTGGCATCGTAGTTCGCGAACGGCTCCCCCATTCCCATGTAGACGACGTTCGTCAGGCGCTCCCCCGCTCGCCGTAGGTCCCGCGCGACGTGGAGGACCTGGCCGACGATCTCGCCGGTCGTGAGGTCCCGGGTGAGCCCGCCTCGCCCGGTGGCGCAGATCCGGCAGCCCATCGCGCAGCCGACCTGGGTCGAGACGCAGACCGTCCGCCGATCGTCGTACCGCATCGCGACCGTCTCGATCGCCTCGCCGTCCGAAAGGCGGAGCAGCGTCTTTCGCGTTCCGCGATCCGGGCTCTCCCGCTCGGCCTCGGCCGCCGGGTGGCCGATGGGGAGCCGTTCCTCCAGCTCGTCTCGCAGTCGGGACGGTAGGGTGGTGATCTCGCCGTAGGAGGCCGCCAGGTCGCGGTAGACGGCCCGCCAGATCTGCTCGGCGCGATACGCCGGCTGTCCGAGTTCGATCAACCGGTCGCGGAGGGCGTCGAAGGGGAGATCGAGAAGGGTCGGCTCAGCCATGTCGCTCGAGCAGGGAGAGGAACTCGGCTTCCGACAGCTCCGGCACGCCGAGATCTCGGGCCTTGTCGGCCTTCGCTCCGGGGTTCTCCCCGACGACGACGTAGTCGATGGTCCGGGTGACGGTCGATGAGACCGAGGCCCCGAGCGCCTTGACGTGCTTCCCCGCCTCGCTTTGCGTCATCGCGGAGAGGGCCCCGGTGAAGACGAACCGTTTTCCCGCGAGCGGGCCGCCGCGCGCCGTCGCCGCCGGCGAAACGATCTTCAGGCCGGCGTCGAGGAGCTCCGAGATCGTCTTCCGGTTCGCCTCGTTGCGGAAGAACTCCACGATCCCCTCGGCCGTCTTCGGGCCGATCTCCGGGAGGGCGGTGAGGGTCTCCTCGTCGGCCTTCATGATCCGATCGAGCGAGCCGAACGCGTCGGCGAGGATCTCCGCCGCTCGATCTCCGACCTCCGGGATGCCGAGCGCGAACAGGAGCCGGCTGAGCGTGACGGACTTCGCCCCGTCCAACGCCGCCAGGAGATTGTCGGCCGATTTCGGACCGAGGCGCTCCAGATCGATCAGCGTCTCCCGGTCGAGCCGGAACAGGTCGGCGAGCGAGCCGATGACCTCTTTCTTCACCAGCTGACGGACGAGCTTGTACCCGAGCCCCTCGACGTCGAGTCCGCCCTTGCTGACGAAGTGGAGGATCGACTGCTGGAAGCGCGCCGGGCAGGCGGCGTTCAGGCAGCGATGCGCCACCTCGCCTTCGAGTCGGACGACGTCCGAGCCGCACGCCGGGCAGGTCTTCGGCATGGTGAACGGACGTTCGTTTCCCGTCCGGTTCTCCGGAAGGGGGCGAACGACCTGGGGAATGACGTCCCCGGCGCGTTGCACGACGACCCGATCGCCGATCAGGACGCCCTTCCGTTCGATCTCGTCCTCGTTGTGAAGCGTCGCGCTCGTGATCTCGACGCCGTGGACGCGAACCGCTTCGAG
Organism: uncultured Thermotogae bacterium; assembly: GCA_964466035.1. Taxonomy (GTDB): domain Bacteria; phylum Bipolaricaulota; class Bipolaricaulia; order UBA7950; family UBA9294; genus JANQEA01. The sequence goes on along the minus strand of CAYXLR010000008.1, from coordinate 31,278 downwards.
GACGGCGATGGGGGTGAGGACGCCGGTGCGTCCGACGGAGACGACGACGTCGACGAGCCGAGTGATCCCCTGCTGCGCCGGGAACTTCCCGGCGATCGCCCAGCGGGGACTCCGGCTGACGGTGCCTGCGGTCCGGCGCGCCGCGAAGTCGTCGACCTTCACGACGACCCCGTCCGACTCGTAGGGAAGGTCCTCCCGTTCCTCCATCAGCTTGCGGTAGAACGCGATCGCCGGTTCGATCCCGGAGCAGACCTCGTACAACGGGTTGACGCGAAGACCGAGGGCCGGGAGCCTGCTCAGCAGCTCGGTCTGCGACTCGATCTCGATCCCCTCGGTTCGACCCACGTCGTAGCAGTAGATCTTCAACGGGCGCTGAGCCGTCACCTGCGGGTCGAGCTGGCGGAGCGAGCCGGCGGCGAGGTTCCTCGGGTTGGCGAAGGGCGACAGGCCCTCCTCTTCCCGCCGGGCGTTCAGGTCGAGGAGCGCGGCCTTTTCGACGTAGACCTCGCCGCGAACCTCGATGAGATCCGGCGCCGGCCCGTCGTCCGTTCGGAGGCGGAGCGGCACCGAAGGGATCGTCCGAAGGTTCGCGGTAACGTCCTCCCCGTTGCGGCCGTCGCCGCGCGTCGATCCCTGGACGAACGCGCCGTTCCGGTAGACGAGCTCGACCGAGAGGCCGTCGAGCTTCGGCTCGGCGACGTAGGGGATGCTTTCGACGTCGAGGATGGACCGGACTCGCCGGTCGAAATCGCGCAGGCCGTCCTCGTCGAATGCGTTTCCCAAGCTGAGCATCGGCACCGAGTGGCGGACCGTGGCGAACCCTTCGGCCGGCGCGGAGCCGACCCGCTGCGTCGGCGAATCGGGCGTCACCAGGTCGGGATGCTCCGCTTCGAGCTCGACGAGACGTCGGAAGAGCGCGTCGTACTCGGCGTCCGAGATCTCCGGGCGGTCGAGCACGAAGTACAGGTGGTTGTGGCGCTCGATCTCCCGCCGGAGGCGGTCGATCTCCTGCTTCGGTCCCTTGGCCATTCCGTCTAAAGGGTCTTTGAGATCCTCTCGGCTGTCAAGACGGCGAGTCCGCGGCCTCTCCGGGCCTCGCCCTACGGCCGCGGTGCGCTCTTCCCGATCAGATCGGAGGCGAGTTGCGTGAGGGCCGGTCGTTCGACGTTCACTCCGGTGAGGAACCAGAAGACGCCGTCCGCCTCCCACGAGAGCTCGCGCGGAGCCTGCGAAGGGTCGATCCCGGAAGCGTGTTCCTCCCACAGCGTGCGGCGGTCGAGGAACCGCGCCGCCTGATCGCCGATCGTCAGCTCCTCGCCGGCTTCGGCGGTGAGGACGCGCCGGCGGGCCATGTCCCGATTCAGGTAGTTGCCGGCGCGCAGGGTGGCGAGTTCGGTCGGCCGGTCGTCGTCTTCTCCCCGGCGGAAGAACGTGGCGGCGCAGTACGCCCGTTCGTGCTCCGCGTCCTCGGTGAGGAGCGCGTGGCCGTCGATCGACTCGTAGCCGGCCTCGAGAAGCGGATCGAGCGAGAGGGGGAACGGCAGGCGTTCGGCGAGCTTGCTGGTGGCGAGCCAATCCTCGTGGAAGACGCGCGTCCCTTCGGGAGGGGCGAACGGCGAGGGGGCGTCGGGGTCGAGGCGGACGTCGCTGTAGCGGACCGTGACGGCGCCGTCGGGTCCGAGCAGCCGACGGAGCTGCGAAGCCGGCGCCGGAGAGAAGCGCAGACGGACCGGGAACAGCGTCTCGTCATCGAACGCGACCGTCGCTTTCCGCGCCAGGAACGTGATCCTCTTGAACGCGTGCGTACGGTGCCGCCGCTTCGGCTTCAGCGAGAGGACGCGTGCAGCGCGGTCGTCGATCGTCTCCGGTCCGAGATCGCGGAGAAGGTAGTCGTGGGGCAGGTCCCGAAGGTAGTCGATCTCTCCGAGAACGGGCGTCTCGACGAGCGGTTCGAACAGGGCGCGGGACGCCTTGACGACGCAGACGCCGGTGGACGCGTCGTAGATCCAGGTCTGCTCTCCGTCGGTGTGCAGGGACAACCCGATGAGCTCGTCGGCCGTGTACTCGACGTCCCCGGTCAGGCGCTCCTCCAGCTCGAGCAAGGGGCTGGTATAGGTTTGGTACTCCACCGCGAGGCGATCGGGGCGATGGAACGCGATCCGCGCGGCGGCGCGAATCGACCCCGCCTCCACCGTCTCCGTCGCCTCGAAGCCGGTCAGGTCTCGGCAGGCCTCGACGGCCGCTCGCGCGAACGCCGGCACTCCTCGCTCTTCGCGTGTCGTCATGGTCGGCCGATAGTATACCGGGTACGAGAGGCGATCCCGACGGGGAGTCGATCGCTATCACGTCCCTCGATCCGTTCCTCTGTCACCTCATGGCAACGGACGGTTGGGGAGGTGACGAAGTTCTGCTCGAAGGCCGAAACCTGCTACGATTGGGGTTTCCGCGAATGGCACCGGGCGAGACCGACGCGCTGCAATAACGTGTTCGTGGTGGTTTGCGTCGTCCGCAACGGGAATCACGCGAGAGACAGGTGGCGCTTGACGGAACCGGCCGAGTTCCGGTATTCAGTACGCGGGGGGTTCCGCTTAGGGAGGGGACCGGATGTCGCTTGAGGACGGCAAGGTGCTGGACACCGTCATGTTGGAAACCCTGGCGGTCATCGCGGCCGCGAACGAGCGATCCCTCGTCGAAGAACTGAACCGCGCCGTCCGAACCTACGTCATGAACGAGATCGCCGAGCACGGCGCGTTTCGCCATCTCCGGCAGGTCGTCTCCGATGAGGCGAGGTCGCTCGCGGAGTAGTCAACCGATCCCTTTTCCGAGGCGTCGTACGTCCACCACCGGCTTGCCATCCCGCGTTGTTGGAGACCGCGCGGAGCGTTACACTGAACCATCCTATCGATGAGGGGGAGCCGTGAAGGATGTCGGCGTCTGGATTCTCATTGCGCTGTTCGGTGCGACGATCGCTGGGGTCGTCTTCTTTGGGGGCGCGGACACCGGTCCCAGGCTCGCCCCGGAGTTCACGCTCCGCAGCCTCGACGGGGTCGACGTGTCGCTCGCCGAGTATCGCGGAGAGGTCGTGATCCTCGATTTCTGGGCGACGTGGTGCAAGCCGTGTACGAAGACGTTCCCGGAGCTCCATGCGCTGCAGCGGGAGTACGCGGACCGCGGTGTCGTCCTTCTCGTCGTCAGCCTCGACAGGAGCGCGCAGCGAGCCCGCGATCATCTCGTCGAGAACGGGTTCGCGACCGACAACGTCCTCTGGGGATCGCTCGAGGAAGCCCGGGCCGTCAAGGAGCTGTACGGCGTCGGCGGCATCCCGCGGACGTTCCTGATCGATCGGGCCGGATACATCCGCTACTCCGGCTATCCGACGCGCCTGACCTCCGAGGCGCTCGACCCCTGGTTGTAGCCGCCGCGATCACGGTGCGGCGTCGACTTCGCTGTCCATCGATCCACGAACGCGGCCCTCGCGTTACTGCTTGTCCTGCGCGGTGCGCGCGGGGTTGAACCTCGATGCGAGAACCGGCGACATACCGGTGAGGGGAGGTGGACGACGTGAGGAAGACCGGACGGACGGACATCGATCTGGCGATCTTGACGTATGATGAGAGACGGAGGACGAGCGCGTGTCCGGCGGGCGTCCGATCCCCCTGGACTTCACGGATTCGGGGACGGGACGTAGACCGAGCAAGCCGCGAAATCGGGCGCTTCCTGACGGTGAGGAAGGCGATCGATGTGTGTCCGTAGGGAGGTGCGGTGGCTTCCGACCGTGAGCTTATCGCAGACGTGGCGAATGGGAGCGACGACGCCTTCCGGCAGCTGTACGACCGCTTCTCCGATCGCGTCTACCGGTACGCGTACACGATCTTGCGAGGCGAGCACCTCGCCGAAGAGGTGGCACAGGAGACGATGATCGCCGTGTGGAAGGGAGCTTCGAAGTTCGCCGGCCGTTCGAAAGTTTCGACGTGGATCTTCGGGATCGCGCGGAACCAAGCGTACAGCTTGGTCCGTAAGGAGATCCGTACGGAGCGGACGCCGAACGTCTCCCTCGTCGAGCCGGACCCCGCGCCCGGCATCCATCGGCAGGAGAGGGTGGCGCGCGCGCTCGAGCGGTTGTCCGACGACCACCGAGAGGTCGTCTTCCTGACGTTCTACGAGGGACTGTCCTACGGTGAGATCGCCTCGGTCCTCGGCATTCCCCCCGGGACGGTGAAGTCGCGGATGTTCCACGCGAAGAAGCGGCTTGCGGAGGCGCTGACATGAGCCGATGCACAGAGATCCAGGAGCTGATCCCTTGGTACATCGAGGGAGGGCTTTCCAGAGAAGAGGAGCGAGCCGTCGCCGAGCACCTGAGCGGGTGCGACCGATGTCGCGACGACCTGGTGACGACGATGCAGCTCCGTCTTGACGTGCGTGCGGTCGTCGAGGAGGCGCCCGGCCCGTCGGGCCGACTGCGCGACCGCGTGGTGCACCGGGTGCTCGGGCGGAGGCTGGCCCAACTCGACGTGGGGTCGTTCTACCTCGGCTTCTCACTCGGCGCCAGCCTGCGGAATCGAAACATCCCGATACGAGGGGACTTGAATGTCATGGGGCGGAGGATCCGCCTGTTCAACACAGCGAGAAAGGAGGAGACGAATGAGCGGCGATGATTTCATCCGGAGCGTGGAGGATCTGCGCGAACTCCTCGAAATGGTCTCGGATCAGGTTCCCGGACTGCTCAAGGGGCTGAGGAACGTGCTCTACTCCAAGGAGGCGGCGGAGAACATGGCCGACGCCGTGTCGACGTTCTACAAGAAGCTCGTCGATGCGGGAATTCCGAAGGAGGAAGCGCTGGACATGGCCCGAGGCTACGTCATCAACCTGCGGGAGATTCTCGGCGGCAAGGGCGGGCTGAACATGAACATCGGCGACTTCGCCAAGTCGCACCGAGGAAGGGACGAAGACTGAAGCTCATCGTTCGGATCATCATCGGACTCTCGATCGCGATGCTCGTCATCTGGCTCGTCGGCCAGGTGATCGGGTTCGCGATCGGTTTTCTGCATGCTCGTCGACGGTCGCGATACGTCTTCGAGCGGCGGCTCCGTCGGAACGGCCTTCCGGAGGACGTAATCGAGGAGATCGCGTGGCGGTATCACCCGCCACGGTTGATCCGCGACTCGATCCGATCGGACCGCCTCTAGGCGAGCGGCTTCCCGCGCGGAGGTCGCTCGTTTGTCAGATCGCGATTCCCTGGATACCATGAGACGGAACGGGACGTGGCGCAGCCTGGTAGCGTGCTTGCATGGGGCGCAAGAGGTCCCCGGTTCAAATCCGGGCGTCCCGACCAGCGAGAAGAGAGTCCCCGTTTGTCGTGCGTCTTCCCTGAACTACTCCGCCGTACGCAGGAGCACCGTGTCGATCGACCGCCCGCTCGGGACGAGGTAGATGAGGTCGTCCACGACCGAGGCGACGGGGATCGTTTCGATCAACAGGCTGTCGTCGGCGAACGTGCAGCGGACGTAGTGGAGCATTCCGTACCGCCTGGAGACGGTTCCCGGAGCCGTCGCTTCCGGTGCGGCGATCAGCGGAGCGCCGCCGCCGCCGGTGATGACGTAGTGGACGCCGCTTCGGTAGACGTGCTCGTAGCAGGCCTCGGAGGCGCTGAACACCACGTCGACGCCGTAGTATCGGAAGAGCGGCTCCCACGCCGAGCAGAGTGGTTCGTTCTTCCCGTCGGCGTACGACGCGCTGTACGGGGCGTCGTAGGAGAAGACGACGATCAGCTTCCCGACGACCCGAGCGAGGTCGTCCTCCAGCCACTCGGTCTGGGCGCGCATCGCGGCGGCGTCCGACGCGGCGACCGTCGAATCGAGGCCGACGAAGTGGACGTTCCCGACGTCGAACGACCACCACTGTTCGTTCTCGGTCCCTCCTCCGACGGGCAGGGCAAGGTAGTCGTAGTAGAGGGACCCGTCCGAGTCGGAGTCTCCGATGACCGTCACGTACGGGCGGGATCGGGCGAGATCGGCGGTCGCCCAGAAGAAGTTGTCGAAACGCTCCTCGGTCGGCGTGTCGACGAGCCCCCCGGCGTGGAAGACCACTGAGGGGGTCTCCGACGCGGCGATCGCGTCGGCGACCCGTTTGTGGCGATCCGGGAACGACCGCGTCGCGCCGTAGACGACGAAGGAGAAGGATCGCGTGGACGGCTCCAGCGTGGCGAAGCTCCCGACCTCGGTCGGGTAGACGGCGTCCCCCTCGTAGAAGATCAACTGGTACCGATACGCGGAACCGGGCATCAGATCCTGAAGCCAGATTTCCGCGACGCCCTCGTGTCGCTCGAACGTGAGGGTCTCCTCCCACTGTCCGGTCGCGTCGTAGACCCGCGCGAGGCTGTACCGGAGGTCGAACCCGACGGCACGGTGGGTCCTCCACGTGATCGCGACGAAGTCCTCCCCGACGGCGCCGAGGTTCGGTCCCCAAGACCAGGGCGCGGACAGCTGACCGTGGCAGACCCCGATCGGTACCCAGATCAGCATCCACGCGACAAACAGGCATCGCGAGAACCTCGCGGACATCGCACCTCACCTCCCTACCCGGTGAACGATCATGCCCTTCACCGGTCATTCTGACGACAAACGGAGGCTCGGTCAATCGGGGATCGGCCGAGCCTCCGCGATCGTTCCGAACGGCGCGGCTACGGCGGCGGCGCGGTGGCGTCGTGGAAGTCGACCTCCGTGACGTAGGCGGCGACGTCGCGGCGCGTCGAGTACGCGCGGAGCCGCATTCGCGTTACCGTGCCCGCGTCGAAGGCGATCTGCGTCCATTCGGACTCCTCGATGACGCCGTCGAAGGCGTCGACCCAGTCGTCGTTGCGGTAGACGTCCACGTCCCACTCCAGGGCGTTGCCGTGCCGGTAGTTGTCGTAGAGGAGCACGCGGACCCCGTCGGAGAGGAGCCCCGGCTCTTCGAGTTCGAGGAAGAGGTACGAGGTCCACCCGCTCGTCCGAAGGAGGTGCGACGCGACGGTGTGAACGTCGTTGTCGTGGGCGCGCTCCTCGAACATCCAGTTGTCGGCCGGATCTTCGTGGCCGGTCGGCGTGACCCAGCCGACGTCCGCCAGCGACGACACGGCGACGGTGCGGCTCTTCGTGCCGGTGGCCCCCTCGTTGTCCGTGACGGTCAGTCGCACGGTGTACGGCGTGTCCGACGGGAAGGCGTGGCTGACGATCGGCCCCGAAGCGGTGGCGCCGTCACCGAAGTTCCACGCGAACGACGCGACGCTTCCGTCCGGATCGTAGGAGCTCGACGCGTTGAACGTGACCGTCGTCCCGACGGTCGGGCTCGGGGGGGTGTAGACGAAGTCGGCGACCGGCGGCTCGTTGGTCGAGATCGGGGTAAGGGTGATGGAAACCGTCGTTGTGGCTCCGGCGGTGACCGTCGCCGATCGGGTCGCGGTCTGGTAGCCGGAGCGCGACGCCTGCACCGAGTGCGTACCGGGGGCGAGCCCCGACCGCTCCACCGGCGACGTGCCGACGTTGCTGCCGTCGATCCGTACCGTGGCGCCCGACGGCGTCGTCTCTACGCGCAGGGTGCCGGTCGTCGGGGCCGCGGAGACGACCTGGAAGGACAACGCGTCGTAGGTCCACTCTCCGCTCGGGAGCTGCGACTGCATCGTGCTCAGGACCGAGTTGCGGAACGACGTCGGGTTGGTGCTCAACAGCGGGAACCCCGCGCCGAACGAAGTCGGGAACTGCGGCAGCGGGCTCGTCGCGGCGTAGAGGTAGAGCGTCTCCGTCCCGGTCGGCTCCGTGATCCGCAGCGTGTAGGGCCCTCCCGGAACGACGTGCGTTCCGGCCGCCAGCGGGTTGTCCGGCTCGATCCAGTTCGGAAGCATCAACGTCACCCGGCCGTCGGCCGATACGTCGCACAGGTAGACGTACGCCGTCCGGTTCGTCGTGAAGGTGACCGCGATCGCTTCGCCGACCTCGTACGTCGCCTTCGGCAACGAGAGGTGCACCGCCAAGGGCGGGGCCGCAGTGGAGACGACCGCTTGGGTCGTGTCGGTCGCCTGCTGCCCGCCCTGCGCGAAGACCGTCAGGGTCACCGTATACGTTCCCGGGTTCGAGTACGCGTGGCTCGCTGTCGCCCCCTGCGCTGTCGCCCCGTCGCCGAACGTCCAGAGGTAGGTCGTGATCGGGCCGGTCGAGCCGGATCCGTCGAACGTGATTGGGGAACCGACGTCCCCGGCGTACGGCCCGCCGGCGTCGGCGACCGGCGGTGCGACGGACGACGTGACCGTGAGGCTGCGTGCGTTGTTCGTCTCGTTCGATTCGTTGACCTGCTGTAGGTCGTCCGCGGTCGCGGTGAACGTCTCGGGGCTCGCTGTCAACGGCAGGGACAGCGCGAAGGTCTGGCTCGCTCCGGCGACCAGCTGGGTCAAGTAGGTCTGCGTCGACGACGAAGCACCGGCGAGACGGACGCGGAACAGACCCGCAGCGGCCGCCCCGTTGTTGCGGACCGTGATCGTGAACGTGACGGTCTGTCCGATCGTCGGGCTCGTCGGGGAATGGACCATGCTCTGGACGACGAGGTCCGGGAGGCCGGCGGCCTGCACCGCGATCGATCGCGTCGCGGTGTCCGAGGCGGAGCCGTTGTCGGTGACGGTCAGTCGGGCGGTGAACGTTCCGGAAGAGGAGTAGGCGTGCTGCGCGGTGACGCCCGAGCCGAACAAGCCGTCCCCGAATTCCCACTGGTAGCCGACGATGCTCCCGTCGGGATCGTAGGACGCGGCGGCGTTGAACGTGAACAGCGTCCCCACGGCTCCACCGGTCGGCGACACGGTGAACGCCGCCGTCGGCGGCTGGTTCGGACTCGTCGGCGGTTGGAGGGAGAGCCGCCCGCTCCCGTAGACGTGCGGGCTCCCCATGGGGACCGTTTGCGAAAGCATCTGCGCCCGGAGCCCGGCCTCGCTCAAGCTCGGGTTCTGGTCGAGGAGGAGGGCCGCGGCCCCGGCGGCGTGGGGGGCGGCACCGGAGGTCCCGTAGAACGTCGTGTACGGCGAGGTCCCGGTGTTGACCTTGTCCGGCGCGCACAGGTCCGGCTTCGTCCGACCGTCGTTGGTCGGCCCCTGCGAGCTGTACGATTCCTGCGGTCCCGTGGTGTAGCGCGCGTGGTCGATCGCTCCGACCGCGACGACCTCGGCCACGTTCGCCGGGGCGAGGATCGAGCTGGAGGCGATCGCCGGCGCGACGGCGTGATACAGGCTGAACAGCTCGAGGGACTTGTAGCCGGTCCCCTGGACGCGGACCGTGTAGGTGCCGCTCGTGGGGGCCGAGACCTGGATCGACTCGGTCGGCTCTTCCGTACCCGTCTGGTACTTCGTCGAGGACGCGACGAGATCGCTCGTCGGGCCGTACAGGTAGAGATCGTAGTCCGACGACGCCTGCGGCCAGTCGTTCCACGTCAGGAAGAGGACGATCTGCGAACCGGCGGTGGCGTACAGGGTGACGTTCTGATCGAGCCAACCGTCGGAGTTGCCGTCCGAGAAGATCCCCTCCCAGTGGCTCTCGGCCTCGTTCCCGGCGGCGTTGACCCACAGGATGCCGCCGGAGATCGCGCGGCGCGCCGTGTCGGCGATCGTTCCGGTGCCGTCGTAGTAGTTCGTGTTGTACCACCCGAGCGAGTGGTTGATGATGTCGATCCCGTGGCTCAGGCAGTAGGTGACGGCGCCGTCGAGGTCGACCTCGTCGGCGATCTTGATCAGGTGGAGCTCCGCCGCGGGCGCGACGTCGTGCACGATCTCCGCGACGGCGGTCCCGTGGGTGATTCCGGTGGTCAGGCCGGTCCCGGTGAGGTCGTTCTGCTGAACGGAGTAGGGGAGGTCGCCGTTCGCTTGCGCCTGCGACAGGCCGGCAAAGCCGAGGTCGATCACGGCGATCTTGACGCCGCTTCCGTCGAGGCCGGACGAATGGAACGCGTCCGCGCCGATCGCGGCGACGCCTTGACTCGTCGTCGCCAGCGGGTACGGAATGTACGGCGGCCGGATGAACGAAATCCCGGTCACTCGGCTCGCGAGATCGGCGAGCTGCGACAGGGAGACGGTCGCCTTGACCAGGGTGGAGGTCGTCTCGATCGCCGTGCGGCTGACCCCGAGAGCCGACACGGCGGCGGCGGTGGACTGAGCGCTCTGGCCCGGCCTCGATTCGAGGACGACGGTGATCGTCCCCGCGGAGGAGGAGAACGGGATCCCGAATTGAGGCGCCAGCGTCGACAGGACCGACTGCGCGATCGACGTACCGATCGCCTTCATCGACGACGCGCCGGCGGCCCGAGCGGCGCCGAGGAGCGCATCGAGCGCGCCGTCGAGCAGGGGGTTGTGGTCCGCGGCGGGCAGCTTCTGCTTGGAGAACATGGAGACGGCCGTCTGGGGCGTCGTGGGGACCTCGGTGCTCGTGGCTCCGCTCGTCGCTGCGTGGACGAGGAACTCGATCGCCAGCTCTCGATCGTCGGGCCAGGAGAGGACGGCCAGGAACCCATCGGGCGCAAACGGAACGGGGACGCCGACGGCCCGGTCGCCGACGTAGACGGGTCGGACGCCGCGTGCGGTCAGCGTCGACGCGTCCTCGGACAGGTCGACGAGATACCGCGAGAGGGACGTCCCCCAGCTGTTCGGCACCGTGACGAGGTTCAGCTCGCCCGACTTGCTGAACGCTTGGAGGACGATCCGCTGGGCGATGCTCGTCTGCGGGTAGGGGCGAAGGCCGACCGAGGCGCCGGTCCGCGCTTCGAACGAATCGGCGATCGCCTCCCACTCGGACTGCGTCCCTTGGTCGATCCCGACGACGAGGTCGTTCTGCGCCGACGCGGTGAGCGCGGCGAACCCCAGACACAAGGCAACAAGGACAATCCGCTTCATGGGCCTCTCCTTTGTTAGGGAACCGACGGACGGTACGGCGGCCGCACGTAGCCGACCGCGGTCGATCTCGCCAGCGAGAGCAGCCGGTCGATCGGGAGGGAAAGCTTCGCGAGCTCCTCGGAGCTGTCGACGACGTAGGGGGCGAACGCCTCCTCGAGCGAGGCGCCAGGCAGGATCTCGGCCACGACTTCGACGCGCAACCCGACGAGGGTCAACCCCTTCGTCGCGGCGTAGTCGAACCAGTCCCGGGCGATGAGCAGGCCGTACAGGGAGGAGTCGATCGCCACGCCGGTCGGCGGCGGCGGTCCCTTGGGATCGTCCTTGGCGTACGCCTGGACGTTGAGACTGAGCTCGTTTCCGAGGAGCCCCATCGACTGCAGCGAGGCCAGCACAGGGCTCAGCACGGCCGGCATCGGAAGATCCTGCTGCGGATCGATGACCAGATCATACCCGTTCTCGGACGGCCGCACGGTGAAGACAAACCCCTCGCCGGACTCGCGAAGGAGGAACCGTCCGCCGTCGATGACCACCAGTTTCTCGTCGGAGAGGACGGCCTGCGGGTCGGCTCCCATCGGATCGGTGCCTCGGAACGCCTCCGCCGTGTCTCCGTCGTACGTGACCACGGAGTAGCCGCTCGACTGCGCCGTCCGGCGAATCGAGTCGACGCCGGCTGCGACCTGGCCGAGCGAAAGGAGGTAGTAGTGCGTCTGCAGGAAGTCCGTCGGGGCGTCGGCCGCCCCGGCGGCGAGGACTCCGAAGAGGAGAACGGCAAGCGCGATGACCGCGCCGCTTCGCAGCATCATTCGTGCCTCCTTTTCTCTGTTCCCATGCCCCACCTACACCATGCGGCGGGTGAAGTTCCGCTACCGGCGGAGGCCGAAATCGCGGACGAGATCGTCCAGCCGACGACCGCAGGACGCCTCGAACGCCGCGAGCAGGTCGGACGGCGTCGCGATTCGCCCGAGATGGTCGGCGTAGTACGCACCGACCGCGGCGAAGAACGCTTCGTCTCCGATCTCACGGCGGATCGTATCGAGAAGGATCGCACCGCCGCTGTAGACGAAAGCGCTGTAGGTCGAGGATTGCGAGAAGGCGTAAAGCGGCGTCGCGACGGTGGCGTTGGGGGCGCCCGTCCGCGCTCTGTCGTAGGTGCGCTCCCAACTGTCGAGCGTTCCCGAAGCGACGCCCGGCCCGGCGAAGGCGTCGAGGAACAGGTAGGAGAGGTAGGTCGCGAAGCTCTCGTCGAGCCAGGGGTCCTCGATGACGTCGTTGCCGACCCCGGCGTAGAACCACTGGTGCGCCATCTCGTGGGAGACGATGACGTCGTAGAAGGCGTCCGAAGGGTCCTCCGCGTAGTCGGAAGAAATGAGAATCAAGCCGGAGAACTCGACCCCGGCGGCGTGTCGCAACGGAACTTCGACGAGTTCGACCTCGTCGTACGGAGCCGGCCCGAACAGGTCGCTGAAGAGCGTCAGCGCGTCCGCCGCGCGTTGCAACGTGATCTCCGCGGCTTGCTCTTTCTCCGGGGTGAACCACGCGGCCAGCGTCACGTCGCCGACGACGGCGTCCCGGCGCTCGTATCCGTCGAGCAGGACGACGGAGAAGTCGCGAGCCCCGTCGATCGCATAGCGGTAGGTGGCCGATCCTTCTCCCTCGACCTCGTCACAGAGCGTTCCGGACGTCACGGGCGTCAACCCCGCCGGGATCGTGAGGCGCACCTCGTAGCTCGACGCCTCGCTCATCAGGGCGTCGCCGAACTCGAACACCGGATCGAGCGACCATCCTTCCTCCGTGTAGAGCGCGAGGATCGGATAGAAGGCGGTCAGCGTCAGCGCGTTCTCGGATCGGGTCAGGAGGCCGTACGCGGAGGGAGAGCGTTCGGCCCGGACCCAGTTCTCGGCGGTCCCCTCGAACGCGATCGTCACCGCGACCCGCGCGTCGGGCCGGAGCGGCTCGGGGAGCGGAACGTACAGGACCGTGTCCTCGACGAACGTCTCGGCTACGACGGCTCGCCCTTCCACGGAGGTCTCGGTGACGCGCAGCGACGCGTCGCCGTAGATCCCCGTCCCGTTCGGATACAGGCGGAAGAACAGCTCGCCGAGCTCGGTCCCGGTGGTGTTTACGTACTCGACGCGGAGGTCGCCGGTGAACGAGGCGGACGCGAAGTCGACGGTCACCTCCATCGCGTAGTGCGGCGAACCGCAGACCGGCGCGCCGGCAGCGGCCAGCCAAGCGAACAGCAGACAGATGGCGTAGGCTCCCCTGCGCACGACGATCGCTCTCCTTTCATCCGTCCGCGCCGAGCACACTGCGGTAGATCGCCTCGTACTCGGGGACGTGCTGGTGATAGCTGAACAGCGCGGCCGCCCGGGCTTGCGCGGCGTCGCAGAACTGGCGGCAGAGCCCCTCGTCTCGGAGCAGCTGCAGCGCGTACTGCGCCATCTGCGCTGCGTCGCCGACGGGCGCGAGGTATCCGGTGACACCGTGCTCGACGACCTCGGGGATGCCGCCGACGTCGCTTCCGATCACCGGCACGCCGCTCGCCATCGCCTCGAGGGCGACGAGGCCGAAGCTCTCGTTCGAGCTGGGAAGCAGGAGCAGGTCGGCCGCGGCGAGGACGGGGGCGACGCGGTCGACGACGCCGACGAACGTGACCCGGTCGAGGACACCGAGCTGCTCGGCCAGCTCCCTGGCGACCGGCAGCTCGGGGCCGTCCCCGACGAGGATCAACCGGGCGTCGATCGTCGCAGCGACCTCGGCGAAGACCGCCACGACGTCGCGAACGCGCTTCACCGGGCGGTAGTTCGAGATGTGCATCAGCGTCTTCTGGGAGCGGCGCGATCGGTCCGGGATGCAGTGACACGTCTCGGACTGGTGCCGGTCGGGGTCGATGAAGTTGTAGACGACCGACGGCTCGCGGTCGATCGGGAACTGCCTCAGGGTCTCGCCCTTCAGCCAGTTCGACACCACGGTGACGGCGTCGGCGCGCTCGATGGTCAACGTGGTCACCGGCTTGAACGACGCGTTGTTCCCGACGAGGGTGATGTCGGTCCCGTGGAGGGTGAGCACGACCTTCAGGGCGCGCTCGGAGACGATCTGCTTGGCGAGCAGCGCCGCGGCGCCGAACGGGATCGCGTAGTGGGCGTGGAGGACGTCGAGTCCTTTCAGACGCGCGACCTCGGCCATCTTCGAGGCGAGGGCGAGCGTGTACGGGAAGTGCTTCAGCAGCGGATACTGCTCGATCTCCACCTCGTGGTAGCTGACCCGCGGGGGAAGCTCGGTCAGCCGGAGCGGGGCGGCGTAGCTGATGAACGCGACCTCGTGACCGCGCTCGGCCAAGTGCTTGCCGAGCTCCGTCGCCACGACGCCGCTGCCTCCGTGCGTCGGGTAGCAGCAGATTCCGATCCGCAACCGTCCTCCTTCCCTAGAACGACTCGAAGTCGAGTTCCAGCGGATCCTCGACCGCGAGGTGCCCGCGAATGAGGAACCCCTCGCCGTACCGCGCCCGGATCCGGGAACCGTAGTAGGCCATCCTGCTTCGGATCAGCCAATCGGTGCTCGGCGCCGTCAGGCGCGTCTGCGGGTCGGGAGACCCGTCCGGCCGGAACTGGGTCGAGTAGGCGTAGATCGACGCCATCTTCCGCTCGAACTGCTCGGTGACGTCGACGATGAACGTCGGCTCGAACTCGTACCAGCCCATGTAATAGATCAACCGGCTCGGCCGATGCGCCTCCTGCCCGGTCTCGAACCGCGGGAGACCGGCGAGGAACGTCCCCTCGTAGACGAGGCGGGACGCGTGCGAGTGGTCCGGGTGCCGGTCCTCCCAGTAGGGGAGGAACACGGCGTCCGGCTTCCAGCGCCGGATCGCCTCGGCGACGCGCCGCCGCCCCTCCGCGGTGACCCGGACGTGGCCGTCCTCCAGCTCGAGGTTCTCCCGCGCCGCGACGCCGAGGATCTCGGCGCCCTTCGCCGCCTCCTCGGCGCGGATCTCGGCGCTTCCTCGCGTCCCCAGCTCCCCGCGAACGAGGTCGACGAGCACGACGCGCCGGCCGGCGTCCGTCAGCTTGATGACGGTGCCTCCGCACCCGATCTCGATGTCGTCGGGATGCGCGCCGAACACCATCACGTCCGCGCTATCCATTCGGATCACCTGCGGTCACAGCGTAGTGGGCATATTCGTCGGGATCGGCGGGGGACTCAAGCTCGAACAGCCACTGTACCCCGTGCTGCGCCGCAGCATGGATCAGCGAGAGGGCCCGCTCTTGGGGCCTGCCGGTCGGATGAATCTCCGCGTTCAGACGGCGAAGGTCACGCGACGATATCCCGATCCGCGCGAGATCGGCCCGGACGGCCCGCTCCTCCAGCTGATCGATCTGCTGCTCGATCCGGTCCGCGGTCTGCCGCCACCGGGCCGGCAGGCCGGGATCGAGATCCTCGAGCGGCTCGAGGAGCGGCTCCAGCGCGCTTCGGACGCTGGCCTTCCGTTTCGCGAACCGCTCGAGAAGGGCCGGCGAGGCCAGCGATCGGGCGGCGGCGGCCGGGTCGAAGCGATCCGCGAGGACGTCGGCGACGGTCGCCCCGCAACGATCGAGAAGCGCCGCCTGGCAGGGCGAAAGGAGGGTGTATCCGCGGCGCGGGAGAAGGATCGGCTGGGGGATCCCGAGGAGCCGATACAGCGGGTTGAGCATCGCCTGGTACGCGATCTCGCTCGGGCCGAGGACGGAGGCGATCGTCGGGAAGAGCGCGTCGGCGAGAAGCGGCCGGAGCGCCGCGTCGGGGGAGTAGCCTTCGGGCGACGCCTCGGCGCGGGCGACGTGGGCGCCGGGGTCGTCGACCCGGACGCGGCGACCGTCCTCCGCGAACGCGAAGAGGCCGCCCGTTGTCCTCGGATCGAGCGGCGCCGCGTAGCCGCCGCGTCGCAGATCACTGGCGCGGTCGGTCAAAGCCGCGGCGATTCCGTCGGCCGACGCGAGCGCCTGCGCGAAGAACGGGCCGGCCATCGGCCGGACGGTCCTCGGTTCGACGAGGACGAGGCCGGAGTCGGCGAACAGACGGGACCAGATCCTCGCGTGCCAGACCGCGTAGTCGTCGGACGCGTCCGGGAGGAAGAGGTCGCGAATCGAGGCGCGGTCCTCCGGGAGGAGGGCCAGCGCCTCGTCAAGCGCGGCCCGGACCTCGGCGGTGATCGGAAGCCGCTCGATCGGCCGTCCGCGGCCGTCCCAGTCGAACGAGATCGTCCGCAGATCTCCCGAAGGGTCGAGGAACCGGACCCGGTTGATCTCGGTGAAGTCGTGATCCTCGGTCGCGAGCCAGAAGATCGGGACGACCCGCGCTTCCAGCCGGTCCGCCAGCCAGGACGCGGCGCGGAGGACGGAGAGGATCTTGTAGGCCGTGAACAGCGGTCCGCCGAGGAAGCCGGCCTGCTGCCCGCCGAGGACGCACAGGCTGTCCGGGTTCACGAGGGCGTCGACGTTGTCCCGGACGGCGGCTGCGTCGGTCAGCCGCTCGTTGTAGGCGCGCAAGCGAGCGGCGAGCTCCTCGCGCGGACAGTCCGCGGATCGGCGCGCTTCCGCTGCCGCGGCGAAGGCCGAAGGCGGCTGCTCGAAGAAGCAAAGCGCGGCTTCGGCGCCGTCGACGTAGTCGAGGAAGAAGCGGTCGTCGGGGTGAAGGAGCCGAGGATCGATCCGCTCGATCATCCGTCCTCCGTGGAATGCGGCCTGTGCCCCACGGCGATCATCCGCGGGCTGTCGGCGTCGCACGGGCGGCCGTCGAGCGCTCCGTGGAAGCGGACGTCCTCGAACCCGGCCGCTTCGAGCAGGACGCGAAGCTCGTCGGCGGTGTACATCCGGACCGACTCGCGGTACAGCTTCGCCGCTTCGCCGCTCGGCTCGACACGGATCTCCTTCTCGACGCGGAGCCCGTCCGGCGAGATCCCGCGCGTGATGAGCACGTCGGCCCCGTCGATCGACTGCTCGCTGCGGGGGGAGAGGTGCTCGATCGTCCACGGTCGATTGAGCGTGTCCATCAGAAGCGTGCCTCCGGGGCGGAGCGCGTCGCACGCGGCGCGGAGGACCGCCGCGTCCGCGGTCGTTTCGCTGAAGTAGCCGAACGACGTGAACAGGGAGAGGATCGTCTCGAAGCGTCCGCGGTAGGGGATCCGCCGCATGTCCGAGCGGAGCAAGCGGACCTCCGTCGCCCCGCTTGCGTCCAATCGTCGCCGCGCGATGTCGAGAAGCTGCTCCGAGAGATCGATCCCGGTCAGGTCGGTGAACCCTTCCTCGTGGAGGGCCTCCAGGTGGCGGCCGGCGCCGCAGCAGAGATCGAGCAGCGGCCCGTCCTTCGGCGGCGCGATCAGGCCGACGATCGCCGCGACGTCGGCGCGCGCCTCCGCGAGGTCACGATGCGGATAGAGGGCGAGGTAGTCCCTTCCGAACGCCTCTTCGTACCAGTGGGTCACGCGATGCCGTGCTCCTCCTTGTAGGCTGCCCAGTTGCGCTTCAGGTCGATGAACGAGTCGACGTCGGGACGAAGGAGGAACGGATT
Organism: uncultured Thermotogae bacterium; assembly: GCA_964466035.1. Classification (GTDB taxonomy): domain Bacteria; phylum Bipolaricaulota; class Bipolaricaulia; order UBA7950; family UBA9294; genus JANQEA01. The sequence continues at coordinate 13,835 of CAYXLR010000008.1, read as the reverse complement.
CGTCTCCCGCTCGTGTTGGATGGTCGATTCGGGCTCGACGCCGACGTCGTGGCCGGGGAAGACGCGCGTCTCGCCGGGAAGCGCCATCAGCTTGCCGTGGAGCGAGTCGTACTCGGCCCTGGCTCCGTCGCCGAGATCCGTGCCCCCGACCTTCCCGACGAACAGCGTGTCGCCGGTGAAGACGGCGTCGCCGATGTGGATGCAGATCGAGTCCGCCGTGTGCCCCGGCGTGTGGAGGATCCGGATCGTCAGCTCGCCGAGCGGGAAGGACGCACCATCCTCGACCGTCCGGCCCGTCTCGGGGTCGGTGTCGCCGAACAGGAGCGGGCGGACCCCGGTCAGCCGCTCGAACTCGACGTTCCCGTTGGTGTGGTCGTGATGATCGTGCGTGCAGAACGCGCGGACGATCGTCAGGCCGTTCTCTTGCGCCGCTTGCACCACCGCGCTCGGCGTGTACGAAGGGTCGACGACCGCGGCGCGTCGCGTCGCCTCGTCGCCGACGAGGTAGGCGAAGTTGCGATCCCCTCCGGTTTGGATCTGACGGACGAGCACGTGTCTCCTTTCCGATTCCGCATGAAGTAAGCGAGGACTCATTCTACGCGTGGATCGCGTCGTCCCGCAACGCGCGGTTGCCTAAGCACTGGAAAAATGTTAACCTTACATCACAGATAAGATCTAAGGTCGAAAGGACGGTGGTCGTTCAATGAGCAGGCGAACTGGAAGTGCGGGGTGGCTCGCAGTAGGGCTTCTGCTGTTGCTCTCCGCCGGATGTCTCGGAGCGGACGTCGCGATCAACGAGATCGCGTGGAGCGGGACGGCGGCGAGCCCGAGCGACGAATGGATCGAGCTGTACAACACGACGGACGAGGCGATCGATCTGAG
>CAYXLR010000008.1:9938-12853 GCA_964466035.1 uncultured Thermotogae bacterium | reverse complement strand
GACGACGAGACCGTGTCGGACGTCGAGGCCGACGTCCTGTACACAGGGTCGCTCTCCAACGACGGTGCCACGCTCGAGCTTCGAGACGCGGCCGGAGAGATCGTCGATCTCGTGGACGCGTCGGAGGCGGGTTGGCCGGCGGGAACGACCCGCGATGCGGATCCGCCGTACGCGTCGATGGAGCGGGTCGATCCGACGAGCGAGGCGGCCGAGTGGGCGAGCAACGACGGGCGGACCCGGAACGGCGCGGACGCGAACGGAGACCCTCTCAACGGGACGCCAGGGCGGGAGAACAGCGCGCGGATCGTCGCCCGGGCCGCGCCGAGGGTCGAGCTCGTCGCGCCGAACGAGGCGGAGGCGGTCCTCTCCGGCGTCGTGGTCGTCGAGTGGTCGGCGACCGATCCGGACGGTCCCGCCGAGGGGCTCGCGATCTCGATCGAGCTTTCCTTGGACGGAGGGGAGACGTGGGAGGTCCTCGTCGGCAACCTCGCCAACGGAGGAAGCTACGCGTGGGACACCGCGCTTCACCCCGACGGCGATCGGGTTCGTCTGAGGGTGGCCGCCGAGGACGCGGACGGCTACCGAGGAGCGGCGGAAAGCCCGGTGCTCACGATTCGGAACGGGACGGGCTAGCGGCGGCCGGTCGGTCGGCGACCAGCTCCCGGATGTCGTCCAGGCGGGCGCGCACGACCGCCTCGCCCGCCTGGACGGCCTCTTTCGTGTGCCCGAAGTCGAACATCTTGATCCACCCGACGTCCGGCCGAAGGACGAGGAGCCGCTCCCCGAGGCGCTCGCGCGCCCGGGTCAGCTGGAGACCGGTCAGGTGCTGCGACGTCGCGCGCTGGGACTGCAGAATGGCGTCGAGGCACGTCTCGACTGCTCGATCGAGCGGCGCGCCGGTGTCGACGGCGAGGACGACCTCGGCGCCCAACTCGATCACGGTGTCGACCGGGAGCTTCTCGACGATCCCCCCGTCGATGAGGTAGCGCCCGCCCCGCGCGACCGGGGAGAAAACGCCGGGCACGGCGGTGCTGGCGGTGATCGCTTCGGCGATCCTCCCTTGCCGCAGGACGACGCGCTCGCCGGTCTCGAGGTCGGCGGCGACGGCGGCGAACGGGATCAGCGCGTCCTCGAAGCACTTGTTCGCCGTCAACAGGGAGAACAGCTCGCACAGCCGGGCGAGATCGTGCGGCGACGCCCCCTGCTCGCGCCACGGCGAGCCGCGGACGTACTCCATCACGCTCCGGCCGATGATCTTCTGCAGCTCCCGCAGCGTGCTGTCGGTGACCTGAAGGAGGTCGTTCAGGTCGATCGATTCGAGGACGCCGCGGACCATCCTGAGGTCGACGCCGACCGCCTTGCTCGCGCCCATCGCGGCCCCCATGCTCGTGCCCGCGATCATCGAGACGGGGATCGACGCCTCCTCGAGGGTGAGGAGGACGCCGAGGTGCGCTAGTCCGCGCGCCCCGCCGCCACCGAGAGCCAGACCGAGTTTCCGTGCCATCGTCCTAAGAAAACCCCCTTCGCCCGATCATAGTCGAGCGGAAGGGGGCGTCCAAGCGATCTCCGGAGCTTCTCTAGTACGGCATCCCGCCGGGCATCGGCGGAGGCGCCGGCTCGTCCTCCTTGATCTCGGCGACGAGCGCGTCGGTCGTGAGGAGCATCCCGGCGATCGACACGGCGTTCTGCAGCGCCGACCGCGTCACCTTGGTCGGGTCGATGATCCCGGCCTCGAACATGTCGCGGTACTCCTCCGCGACGACGTCGAACCCGACGCCGACCTCCACCTCGCGGATCTTCTCGACGACGATCGCGCCCTCGAACCCGGCGTTGAGCGCCAGCTGGCGGAGCGGCGCCTCGAGCGCCCGCCTCAGAATCGCCACGCCGACCGCCTCGTCGCCCGACAGCTTCTTCAGGCCGTCGAGCGCCTTGGAGGCGTTCAGCAGCGCGACGCCGCCGCCGGGGAGGATCCCCTCGTCGACCGCGGCCTTCGTCGCTTCGAGCGCGTCCTCCATCCGGTGCTTCTTCTCGGACAGCTCGGTCTCGGTCGGGGCGCCGACCTTGATCACCGCGACCCCGCCGGCGAGCTTCGCCTTCCGCTCCTCGAGCTTCTCGCGGTCGTAGTCCGAGTCGGTCGTCTCGATCTGGGCCTCGATCTGCTCGATCCGACCCTGGATCGACTCCGGCTTCCCCTTGCCGCCGATGATCGTCGTGTTGTTGTTGTCGATCTTGACGTTCTCGGCGGTCCCGAGCATGTCGAGCGTCGTGTCCTTGATCTGCATCCCGGCGTCCTCGGCGACGACCGTGCCGCCGGTGAGGACCGCGATGTCCTCGAGCATCGCCTTTCGGCGATCGCCGAATCCGGGCGCTTTCACCGCGCAGCTGGAGAGCGTCCCCTTCAGCTTGTTGAGGACGAGCGTCGTCAGCGCCTCGCCGGTGACGTCCTTGGCGATGACGAGGAGCGGCTTGCCGGTCTGGACGACCTTCTCGAGCAGCGGGACGAGGTCCTGCGCCGCCTTGACGTCCTGGTCGGTGACGAGGATGAGCGGCTTTTCGAGGTTGACCTCCATCTTCTTCGGGTCGGTGACGAAGTACGGGGAGATGTACTCGCGGTCGAACTGCATTCCCTCGACGACGTCGTAATAGGTGTCGATCGTGTCGGAGTCCTCGACCGTGATGACGCCGTCCTCGCCGACGGCCTCCATCGCGTCGGCGATGATCTTGCCGATCGACTCGTCGTTCGCCGAGATCGCGCCGACCTGAGCCGTCTCTTCCTTCGTCTTCAGTTCGCGGCTGATCTTCCGGAGTTCCTCGACCACGGCGGCGGACCCCTTCTCGAGGCCGCGCTTCAGCTCCATCGGGTTCGCCCCGGCGGCGAGGTTCTTGAACCCCTCCTCGATCATCGAGTGGGCGAG
>CAYXLR010000008.1:2492-9838 GCA_964466035.1 uncultured Thermotogae bacterium | reverse complement strand
CGAAGATGACTTCTTTGGCCATTCTTCCATTCCCCCTTTGGCTGCGCTACTCGACGATCGCGAGGATCTCGGAGTCCTTGACGAGCAGGTACTTGTTCTCGCCCTCGATCACCTCGGTGTTGGAGAAGCTGTCCGAGACGATGATTTGGTCTCCGACCTTGACCTCGAGCTTCTCGTCCGTCCCGAGGGCGACGACCTCCGCGCGGACGACCTTCTCGCTCTTCGCGCTGTCCGGCAGGACGATTCCCCCGACCGACTTCTTCTCTTCCGGGTCGAGTTTCTTGACCAGAACTCGCTTTCCCAACGGCTTGATTGCCATCTTCCATCTCCTCCCGCGATATTGTTAGCACTTAGAGCGTGAGCTTGCTAACGGATTGTATCCGCCGCTCTCCGCGCCGTCAAGGGCCTTGTCGTCGTTCCGGACACCGAGTATCGTGGATTCGGGGGCACGATGCCATCCGGGAAGGCCCATCTGCGAATCGAAGCCGCGCTGCTCGTCGTTTGGATGGCCGGGGCCGTCCTCTGCGTTCAGCGGGGATGGGCGGGCCCAGCGGAGGTCGCGGGATTCGTCGCCGCGTACCTGTTCTCGATGCTCCTGCTCAGCCCGGATCTCGATCTCGCCGAGAGCGACTCGTACCGGCGGTGGGGGCCGCTTCGATGGCTCTGGACCCCGTACGCCGCTGCGTTTCGCCATCGCCGGGTCTCGCACCACCCGCTGTTCGGCCCGATCACCCGGATCGCCTACGTCGGGCTCCTCGCGTTGGCCGGCGTCGCGATCTACGGCGTCGCCCGCCGTCGCGCCGTGCCCCGGCTCGTCTTGCCCGTGAAGCTCGTCTTCGCGGTGCTGATCGGCCTGTATCTTCCGAACCTGACGCACATCGTCGCCGACGGTCTTCAATCGGTCTGGGCTCGGTTGCGATGGCGTTTGTAAGGGTTTCGGGCGGCATCTATACTCGCCGTCGTGAACGAGACGGTGCTTTACGTCATCGGAACGATCGCCATCGTCGGTCTGGCCGTCCTCTTCTCGTTCTTCGGGCCGTACTACGAGACCGGGATCGCGTCGTGGTACGGACCCGGCTTCGACGGGAACCTGACGGCCAACGGCGAGGTGTACGACATGAACGGGATCAGCGCCGCCCACAAGACGCTTCCGTTCGGGACGATCGTCCGGGTCGTCGATCTGGAGACCGGGCGAAGCGTCGTCGTGCGGATCAACGACCGCGGCCCGTTCGTCGAGGGACGGATCATCGACTTGTCCAAGGGGGCGGCGGAGAGGCTCGGCGTGGTCGAGCGGGGCATCGTCCCGGTCGGACTGCGAATCGTCCGCTGGCCGTAGCCTTCCCCGAGCCCCGACCCTTCACGCGCGTTTCACGATATCATATGCTACGTCGTCTCGCGGAGGACGCAGCGGAGCCTCTTCGAGGCGGCCCGAAGCGAACCGAGAAGGGAGATTGAAACATGGGTCTTGCAGTCAGTGAGATGCGCCGCGGGATGGCCATCCTGTACGACGGGGAGCTCTACGAGATCGTCGAGTACGAGCACTCGAAGCGCGGACGCGCCGGAGCGGTGGCGAAGACGAAGCTGAAGCACCTCAAGACGGGGAAAGTCCTCTCCGCCACGTTCAAGGGCTCCGAGAACACCGAGTCGGCCTTCCTCGAGACGCGCGAGCTGCAGTACCTGTACCACGACGGCTCCGACTACGTCTTCATGGACAACGAACGGTTCGACCAGTTCCCGCTCAGCCAGGAGGTGCTCGGCGAGTCCTCGGCGTACCTCGTCGAAGGGACGAACGTGCAGGGCCTCTACTACCAAGGCCAGTTGGTCAAGGTCGCCGTCCCCAACTTCGTCAAGCTGAAGGTGGCGAGCACCGAGCCGGGCGTGAAGGGGGACACCGTCTCCAACGTCGAGAAGCCGGCGACGCTGGAGACCGGGGCCGTGATTCAGGTCCCTCTGTTCGTCAAGGAGGGGGACGTGCTGAAGGTCGACACCCGAACGGGTCGTTACGTGGAACGCCTATAAGGAGGAAGCATGGCCGAAAAGAGAGTGGAGATCGTCGACGAAGACGGCCGGATCTCCATCGCCGAAGACGTCATTGCGTCGATCGCACGGATCGCGGCCGAGCGGGTCGACGGGATCGCGCAATCCTCCGGCGGATCGTCGGGCGGTCTGATGAGCATCTTCGGCGGCGAGGATCTGGCGCCGAACATCAAGACCGAGCTCACGGGCGAGCAGGTGAGGGTGGAGCTGCGGATTGCCGTCGAATACGGATATCCGGTTCACGAAGTGGCCCAAGGCGTGCAGCAGAACGTGCAGCGCGACATCGAGAGCCTGGCGGGAATCAGCGTGACGGGCATCGACGTCTACGTGAAGAAGGTCGCTCCGCCGCACACGCACGAGGCCGAGGAGGCTTGAGATGGCAGAGGCAGAGAAGGGGAGCGTCGGGATCTCCAAGGACGTCGTGACCGCGATCGCGGGGATCGCGGCGTCGGAGATCGACGGGATCGCCAACCTGCGAGCCGGAGACAGCAGCTTCCGCCGCGGAGAGGGGATGAAACGGTTCGTCGACACCACCGTCGACGGAGACGTCGTCACGGTGACCGTCCGGATCACGGTCCTGTACGGCAATCCGATCCACAAGGTCGCCAAGCAGGTGCAGACGCGGATCAAGGCGGAGATCGAGCGGATGACCGGCCTGCGCGTCAACGCCGTCAACGTCGACGTCCAACGGCTCGTCGAGTCCGACCAGGAGCCGGAAGCCGAGGAGGCCGAGGAAGAATGAGGGCATTCAGGCCGCAGACGATCCTGCACTACCTTGGCTTCCTCTTCGCCCTCGGGCTCGGCGTGGTGACGATCCTGGCCGGAACCGGGGTCCTCCCGATCGACACCGTGTCGGCCGCGTTCTCCGACACGGGATGGACGATCCTTCTGATCCTCGTGGGCGTCGGCGTGCTGCTGATCGCGCTGCGCTTCCTCCTCGTCCTCGCCGAGGACCGGCTGAACGAGGTCCTCTACTCCAGGGCCGGAGAGTACGGGCGGGTCGAGATCTCCCCGATGGCCGTCCGCGAATTCATCGGCGGGATCCTCCGCGACGAGATCGGGGCCGATCGCTTCCGTGTCTTCCTCCGGCGCCGGGAGAACGGCGTCGCGATCCGCGTACGGACGGTCCTCACTCCGGACCAACGGGTGACCGACGTCGGCGAGCGGATCCAGCGCGAGCTGACGCGGCACGTCGCCGACCGGACCGGGGTGGAGGTCCGCGAGGTGACGGTCTTCGTGCGGAGCATCCGGGCGCGGGAAACGGAGGCGACGGCCGTGGAGGGCATCGGCGATGAACATGACGCTTAACGGGAAGATCGTCGGCGTGGTGATCGGCCTGCTGGTCGGCCTCCTCTTCGTCCTCGTCGGCTGGCGGGTCGTTCTCATCCTCCTCGGTTTCGCCGTCGCGGGGTTCCTGATCGGGATGTGGCTCGACTCGCGCGAGGACGTCAAACGCCGACTGCGAAGGATGTTCCAACGCCTATTCGGTACCTGATGCGGCGGCGCGAAGCGCGGGAGTTCCTTCTCGCCGCCCTGTATCGCCGCGAGCACGTCGACACGCCGCTGGACGAGATGCTGGCCGAGGTGGAGCCCGGGGACCAGCGCGACTACATCGAGACGGTCTTCGAGGGGATCCTCGAGCGGCTCGACGAGATCGACCGGATGATCGGCGAGCGGACCGTCGGTTGGCGGTTCGAGCGGCTGGCGCTGATCGATCGCAACATCCTTCGTCTCGGCGTCTACGAGCTTCTCTACCTCGACGAGGTCCCTCCGGAAGTCGCGATGGACGAGGCGGTCGAGCTGGCGAAGAAGTTCGGGACGGAGCAGGCGCGGTCGTTCGTGAACGGCATCCTCGACCGGATCTGGAAGGAGCACGGCACGAAGTCATGACACACCGATACGCAGATCTGCACCTGCACACCGTCGCTTCGGACGGGACCGTCACCGTCGAGCGGCAGGCTCGGAGGGCGAAGGCCGCGGCGCTTTCGTGCATCGCGATCACCGATCACGACACCATCTCCGACGACATCACCGCCAGGGTGGCGGAGCTTCACGGCGTCGAGGTGATCGCCGGCGTCGAGATCAAGGCCGACTTCGACGGCGTCACCGGCGAGATCCTCGGCTACTTCGTCGACCCGAAGGCCGATGAGCTTCGCGTCTTCCTGGAAGGAATGGCGGCAGCTCGGGTTGAGCGAATGAACGAGATGCTTCGCCGCTGCCGGGACGAGCTGAAGATCGACGTCGGCCTCGAGGACGTGCGGGCGATCGCGAGCGGGAACCTCGGGCGACCGCATCTCGCGCGCCTCCTCGTCGACCGGGGGGTCGTCGCGGATTTCTCCGAGGCGTTCCATGGACTCCTCCAGCGCGGCGCGCCCTGCTACGCGTCGATCGAGAAGGACGACTTCCGGAGGGTCGTGGAGATCGTCCACCGGGCCGGAGGGGTGGCGTCCCTCGCCCACCCGTGCCTGATGAAGGTCGCGGATTGGGACGCGTTCCTCGACGAGGTCGCCGCGGCCGGGATGGACGCAATCGAGGCGTTCTACCCGTACGACCCGTCCAGCCGGAGCCTGACGATCGAGCCGCGGCTCCTGCGGACGATGGCCGAGAAGCGAGGCTTCCTGATGACCGGCGGCTCCGACGATCACGGACCGGACTCGACCAAGGAGAGCATCGGGTCGATCCGCCTCCCGTACGAGCGCGTCGAGGCTTTGCGTGCCGCGCTGCCGGTTCCTCTGTAGATCGTCCCGGCTTCCGTTGCGCTCCTCCGCCGAGGTCTTGGTCTTCCCCTCCCCCTGCGATGGGGGAGGTCGGGTGGGGGTGACGTCTCAAGCGATGGCGCCCCGCCGATGGCCCCCTCACCCCTCGCCTTCCTGGTAAGACCGACAAGGAAGGCGCTCCCCTCATCCCACCGGGGGAGAGGGAACAAACCCATGTCTGAGACTGGGTACGTGTTCTGGGTTCGCCCGATCTGCAAGGAGGGCATTCCTGTTCTCCCCTCCCCCTTCGTGATGGGGGAGGCTGGGTGGGGGTGAGAGAGCTGTTGCGCACAGGTCGCGAACTCGAACAGCCTTTCTCTAGCTCGTGGCGGTTTGGGTCTGATCCTCCGCAATCCTACCGTCCACCAGCGTGATCAGCCGGTTCACCCGATCGAGGAGGCGCGTGTCGTGGGTGGCGAAGAAGAAGGTCGCCCCCTTCTCCGCGTTCAGGCGCCGCATCAGGTCGATCAGGTCGAGGCTCGTCGCGGTGTCGAGGTTCGCCGTCGGCTCGTCGGCGAGGACGATCGATGGTTCGGAGACCACAGCGCGGGCGACGGCGACCCGCTGCTGCTCGCCGCCGGAGATTCGATGTGGGTACTGATCGGCGTACTGCTCGATCCCCAGTTCCCCCAGGATCTTCTTGGCCCGCTTCATCCGCTCACCTCGTACCACGCCCTGCAATTCGAGAACGAACGCCGTGTTCTCGAGTACCGTTAGGACCGGAATCAGGTTGTAGGCCTGGAAGACGAAGCCGATGCTTGTCAGGCGAAGCCTCGACAGTTGGTCCTTGGACAGCCCCGACATTGGCTGGTCCTCGAGATAGATCTCGCCAGATGTGGGGCGATCGAGGCCGCCGAGCAAGTGCAACAACGTCGACTTGCCCGAGCCCGAAGGGCCCGCTACCGCCGTGAACTCCCCGGTGTGAAGCTCCACGCTCACACCGCGAAGCGCCGGGGTCTCGATCGTCTCGGTAACGTACGTCTTCTCCAGATCCAGCGTCCGAATCAACGGGCTACTCGACATATCGCATCGCCTCCATCGGTTCCAGCTTCGAAGCCCTCCACGCCGGCATCCAGGCCGCGAGCATGGCCACGATGGCCATCGCCCCGGCGGAAAGGAGCACCTGCGGTGCCGTGATGCTCATGTGCAGCACGGGTGGGATCCCGATCTCTCTCATGTAGGCGGCCATCTGGCCCCACAGCGGGATTCCGCCGAACGCTTCGACAATGAGGATGATCCCCACGCCAACCAATGCCCCGTAGAATGCGCCGGCCACGGTGATGATCCCGGCTTCAGCGAGGACCATCCCCATCACGCGGAGCCTCGAGGCGCCGAGCGCGATGATCAGCCCGATCTCTCTCGTTCGTTCCATCACCGAAAGGTACAGCGTGTTCACGACAACCAGCGCCCCGAGTCCGAAGAACACGATCGCCATGATCAACAGCATCGGCGTGAGGATCTGCATGTAGCCGTCCATCACCGGCAGCAGCTCGAGCCAGTCCTGTACTTCGAAGCCCGGCGGCAGCACGGCGCGCAGGGCGTCGGCCTTCCGCTCCATCAGGGCGGCATCCTGCGGCCCAACAACCCCGTCGACGCGGATGACGATCGCCGTCGCGGCGGTGTCGTTTCGCGCAAGCTGCCGAGCCGTGTCGAGACTGGCATAGACGAACGTCCGTCCGATGGTCGCTTCAGGAGCGCTGAAGATGCCGACGATCGGTGCGCGGATCGCCCCGAGACCCGCCTCGGGGTGGGCGCCGAGCAGCACCATGTCATCGCCGAGTCCGAGATCGAGCAGCTCGGCCAGCTCCTCTCCCACCAGAACGCCGGGGCTCGTGCTCGTCAGGAACTCGCCCTCGACGATTCGATCGGCCATGTTGCTAATGGGATCGATCTCCTCAGGGACAACGCCGCGAACGAAGACCGTTCGTGTTCGGTCGCCCACGCTGGCCAACGCCGGAAGGTCGAGTCGCACCGTCGACCACTCGATTCCCTCGATGGAATCCAGGGCGGCCAGTGCATCTGCAGGATCGTTCATCAGAGGCAACGCCGACCCGGTCGCTCTTGTCTCCTCCGCACGAATCTGCATGTGCCCCGTGTCGAACCGGGTCGATGACTCGAACATGTCCTGAACCATGCTGTTGATGAACCCAAACATGACGATCAGGAAGTAGATCGGAATCAGCACGGCGAGCAGCGTGAGGATCGTTCGCCTTCGATTGCGCATCATGTGTCGAATCGCCGCTTTCATCCGTCATCACCCCAGGACTCGAACGTCTCGATCGAGAAGAAGAGCGCGTCGAGTTCGAGATCGAACTCGGCCAGTTCGATCCGTTCGATCGTTCGATCGCCGAAGCTGTCCTCGATGACGATCGTGGTGGCGAACTTGCGCTCTCCGATCTCGACGACATCGGAGAACTCGGCGGTCTGCAAGACGTCACCGCGTTGGTCGTAGTAGATCAGCCTCTCGATCACATAGTCTGCGGTGACCCAGATCTCCAGCTTGCCGTATACCACAGGCGCATCCAGATGCGGGATCAGCGTCAGGAAGAAGCC
>CAYXLR010000008.1:0-2392 GCA_964466035.1 uncultured Thermotogae bacterium | reverse complement strand
TCGGACAAGGTTCCGTGGGACAGGTCCTCCAACGACGGACCCGCGCCGAACAGCGCGTCGCCGATCGCCATCGCTGGGAGCTTGATCGAACCGACCGACGGCGAGTAGTACCACAGCTCGTCGCCCAGCTGGAGATAGCCCGAATTGAGATCGATCTCGGGCTCCAGCACTCGGATAAGCGCCAACTCCTCGCCCAGGGTCCAGACCTCGAGCTTGTGCGACTTCGTCTGTCCGCCAAGGACGATTTCCAGCGAGATGATTCCGTGGAAGCTGTCACCCTGCCACGCGGAATTGACGCGGTCCAGAATGGTTTCGGCATCCAGTGCATCTTCCTGGGCGATGGCGGAGAACCCGAACAGCAGGCTTGTGAGCAGTGTTGTCAGAACCGCCAGTCGTTGCATGTGGTTTGTTTTCTTGGACATGGCTCTAACCCTCCCGGATCGCCGTGACCGGCTCAAGACGATTGACCCGTCGCGCCGGATACCACGCGGCAGCGAGGGCGGTGAAGACGACCACGCTGAGCGCGGCCACCCAGTACCACCCGGATGTCGACGCGTAGATCACTCGCGGGACACCGATGGAGCCGACCATGTCCGTGAGCATGGAGATGTCCCATCCATTTCGGCTGAGATACAGCAGCAACCCGTATCCCAGACCGCCACCCGCCACGAATCCGATGGCCGCCACGATCGTAGACTCGATCAGCACCATTCGTGCGAGGAGCTTGCGACCCATGCCGACCGCGGTCATGACGCCGAACTCGCGGGTCCGCTCGAGGACAGAGTAGAACGCAGTGTTCGCGACGCCGAAGCCCGCCATCAGACTGATCATGATCACGAACGGAATCATCTTGATCGTCGCGCCCGAGATCATGAAGCGCGCAAACGGATTGAGGTCGAAGTAATCGGCCACCACGACTCCGGGCTGATCCGCAAGAATCTGCCTCGCCTCTTCAACGGCGCGGCGGTCGGAGATCCCCTTCGGCAACGCGACCGCAAGGGCCGTCGCTCCTTCCATACCGGTCACGGAGCACACGTCGTCGATCGACGCCATCGCCATCTGCTCGAGCTCGAAGCTGGGTGACCGGAAGAGCCCGGAAACGATGAACGCGCGCGAATCGGTGCCATCCACCCCGATCGCCAAGATGACAACTCGCTCGCCCACGCGGATGTCGAGATCCTCCGCCAACACGGTGGGCAGAAGGATCTGGCCATCGGCGTCGAGATAGCGGCCCTCCACGATCAACTCATCGAGACGGGTCACCAACGACTCCCTTGTCGGATCGATCCCTCGCAGCAGCACGCCGTCGGTCCCATAGGCGCTTCGCAGCATTCCGAACGTCTCCATGCGGGGTGCGATTCCCACGGTTCGCATGCCGGCGAGCCCGGCTGTCGCCGCAGTCACCTGTTCCGAGGACAGCGCATTCTCGGGGATCGGGTCAACCGCGTAGGCAGCCGTTCTCACCTGGAAGTTCCCCTGGTTCCAGTCGATCTGTGTTCCGGTCAGCGAGCCGACCATTCCGTCGGTGAGTCCGAACAGAACGAGAATCACCAGGCTCCCGACTGCTACGGTTGCGATCATCAGGAGCGTCCGCTGCGCGTGCCGCCATAACCCTCGCCAAGCCATCCGAACTGCCGTGAAGTTCATCCTCCACCTCTGTTTCCGGTACCTTGCCGCATGTTCAGCGTCTCCACTTGCTCATACAACCGGGAAGAGCCGAAGGCTGTTCCCGTTCGCACAGCTGGCGTCACGCCGCCAGCTTGTGCGCATCCGCCCTGCCAGAAGACTCATGCGTCCCTCCTTCTGGCTGGACAGGTCAAGCCATCGGCGATCACGCGGGGAATCAGCTCGTACATCCGGTCGTACAGCGAGTCGGGGATCCGATCCCGGTTGACCGGCAACAGCTTGATCAGGCCGAGGGCGTAGATCAGCTCCTGCGGGTCACCGGAGACGATCTCTCCCTTTTCCTGCTTCTTCACGAACCATTCGGCGATCGGCGTGAACATCACCTGTGCCTGCTCGAGAATCCCCTCGAAGTCGAGCGACTGCGCAAGACGCGCCAGCTCGTCCGGCTGGTCGACGATCACCTTGGAGAACGGATTCGTCTCGATCTCGTGGACGACCGCCTTCATCAGGAGGATCAACGCCTCGCGGGTGTCCTCCGTCTTGCGATAGGAAGCCGCAGCGATCCGATCCATCATCGCGGGCATTTCCTCGAACACGATCTGCGCGTACAACGCCTCCTTGCTGTCGAAGAACAGGTAGAAGGACGCCTTGGCGATCCCGGCCGGGCCGGTCAGGTCCTCGATCGTCGTCTTCTTCAGCCCGTAGCGGGTGAAGCAGTCGCGTCCGGCCTGCATCAGCCGCTCGCGAATCGTCTCCTTCTCTACCG
>CAYXLR010000007.1:0-104053 GCA_964466035.1 uncultured Thermotogae bacterium | reverse complement strand
CCACGACTGCAAACAGGCCAGTCAGGCATCTCCTCAAGCTCGTCATCGATCCTCCCGATTGCGTCCTACGACAACGTGGATCGCGTTTGCCTGGAAGGTGGTTTCACTCCTTCACCCCGTCACCCGTTCACTCGGCGTTCCGTTGCCGTGACATTGGTATGCGGTGCGTTTCGCGAGCGTGTCGGCGCGAACGAATCGCCCCCCCCTGGGCAAGCACGAGATAGGGCATGTGTTCCCCGAGTTCGGCGCCGCAATCCCCGGCGCGCTTGCTCTGGATATCACGCGATCGTAGGATCTCACGCAAGGTTCTAGATGACAACAAGGGGGATGCACAAGCGACCAGATCGGCGCAAAGGTCCGAGAACGAAGCTTGCATCCCGTCGTGGAGCTGCCGGACAGGCTACGGGGCGGAATGCTACTGAGCGGAATCTAGGAGGTGTTGGATGCACAAGCTCACGTTCTACCCACTGGGGAATGCTGATTGCTGTCTCATCGAGCTCGAAGGCGGGGGGCGAATCCTGTTCGACTACGCGAACACACGGGACCCTGAAGACGACGGGGATCTGCGATGTGATCTGCCTACGCTTCTCCGTGAGAAGCTTGAATCCGAGAATCGCGAATCGCTTGATGTTCTGGCGATTACTCACCTAGATGAAGACCACTACAAGGGAATGTCGGAGTTCTTCTGGCTCGACCACGCAGAGAAGTATCAGGGCGAAGATCGAATCAGGATCGAGACTCTGTGGGTTCCAGCGGCCGCGATTACTGAGACATCTCTCGAGAAGGTCGAAGCCAAGATTCTGCAGAAAGAGGCACGGTATCGCCTGAAGAAGGGCCATGGGATTCGTGTGTTCTCTCGCCCAGAGCGTCTGCGCGAATGGTGCGAAGCCAATGATGTGAGCCTGGATGATCGTCTTGGCCTGATCACGAACGCGGGCCAGCTGGTGCCTGAGCTCACCCTGGTGGAAGACGGGGTTGAGTTCTTCGTCCACTCACCATTCGCGAAGCGTCTGAACGACGATGAGGTCGAGGATCGGAACGAAGATGCCATCGTGGTGCAAGCAACCCTTTCGGTCCAGGATGTCCAGACACGGGTTCTTCTTCTGGCGGACGTCACTCATGAAGTCCTTTCAGACATTGTGGCAATAACTCGCGACATGAAGGAACGCCCTGAGCGGCTTGCTTGGGATGTTGCAGAGCTTCCACATCACTGCAGCTATCTGGCTCTGGGCCCAGACAAAGGTGAGGATAAGACGCAGCCAGTTGAGAATGTAGATTGGCTCTGGCGGGAACAGGGTCAAGAACACGGGATCATCGTTTCAACAAGCAAGCCTATCCCGCTCAAGGGCTCAGACGAAGACGACGATGAGAACCCGCCCCACCGTCAGGCAGCTAACTACTATCAAGGAGTGCTCAACGATCTTGCTGGTAACTTCGTAGTGACTATGCAGCATCCGAACTCCAGTTCTCCGGAACCGTGCACCATCGAGATTGGTGATAGGAAGGCGTCCGTGCGCAAGCAGACCCTGTCAGCTTCAGACCGGGCGACGGTCAGGCGGACACCTAGAGCAGGTTAGCAATGGCCCCAGACCGACTTGACGCACCTGTTGATGCCAATACTCTCGTCATTCCCAAGGCAGTGGAGTTGGTCAGATGGCTCCGACGAGTGTCAACGACGTACGCCACGCTAGTACAGACTCTGAGGACTGATACTACAGAGGTTGTCGTCTTCGATGTAGAGGCGCAGCTGCCTCAGGTGCGTGCCAATGCGATAGAGAACGTGGAGCGTATTGCAGCCGTGTTCCCCGAAGCGGACGATGCTTCACCCGAGGTTCTGGCACTTCGCGAGGACTTCCCACGAGTTCCGCACCTGAATCTCCGTGACGAAGAGCTGCCGCGGAGCCTCTGCCTCTATGAAGAATCCTACAGAGATCTTAAGCAACGCTGGACGGCAGCGCGGTTCGTCGAACGAGTACGGGAATGGCTCAGTGATGCCGCGAGCGGCCGATTGCACCAGGAGGATCAGCCACTTGAGGCGGTCCTTCTGAGTACTGATGGCATCCTGCTAATCCCCGGCGATACGTTCACTCCAGTGCCTAGCGGAAAGCCTCTTCAGATCATTCGTGGCGGGTGCAACGAGTCCGTGGATCTGCTGTTCTATCTGGAATGCCCTGCGCGAGAGCATGGTGTGATGTATAGGCGGCCACAGACGTTGTATGACCTAGTCTGCATTCTCGAGGCTGAAGAGGTCGATCTTCTCTCCGACCTTCGGGCATGGCTCCGAGACAGGTTCGAAGCTTCTGAGAGGTTCCTTCACGCGAACCTAGTATTGCTCTTGTCGTTTCCGAGAACGAGGGTCGCGGGTGGGCCAGTAGAGAGTCCCAACCTTTTCGCCTTTCAGACAAGACTTCAAGCCCGCGAGGACTCGATTGCAGCCCCGATCTGTGTGGTTGGCCAGTCGATCGGACTCCTGGACCGATACCGCGACAAGTACTTCCTCAGCGCACGCCTGGACGAGAGCAAGCGAGGCGAGGACGTTCTAGTTGAAGTCCTCAATCCACACATTGGCATGACGCCCGAGACACTCGCCGATCAGAATGGCCGCGACGCAGCCGAGGAGGAGCCGACCTTTTGCGCTGTCGGTGTAGGTGCCCTAGGTTCGCAGGTTGTGATGAACCTCGCTCGGGGAGGATTCGGTCGATGGACGCTCATTGACCACGATCTCCTGTTACCCCATAACGTGGCTCGGCACGCGCTGTCTAGCCACTTCATTGGCAAGCCCAAGTGTGAGGCAGTTGCTCTACTTGCCAACTCGCTCACCGATGGTGAGGACGTATTCGAGGCGATCCCTGCGAGTATCTTCACAGGGGGGGAGCATCAGACGGAAGTCCAAGAAGCTCTTGATTCTGCTGCCGCGATCCTCGACATGTCTGCCTCTGTTTCGGTGGCTCGCCATCTTGCATCTGCCGAGGGCCGGACTGCAAGGTGCTTGTCTGTGTTCATGTCGCCCACGGGTACCGATTTGGTTCTGTTAGCCGAGGATGACAACCGACTGCTCCCTCTCGACGTTCTGGAAATGCAGTACTACCGTGCCTGCGTTCAGGATGAGCGTCTCTCTGGGCATCTGGCGTCGCCCCCGTCCCGCCTGCGCTATGGACAATCCTGTAGAGACCTCACAAGTCAAATGCCCCAATGCCTGGTTGCGCTGCATGCAGGAATCGCGGCAGCGGCGATCCCGGATGTGCTGGACAAGCCCAACGCACGGGTAGCTGTCTGGAGGTCACAAGAAGACGGGGCAGTGTCATACATTGAGGTCGATCCCTCAGAAGCGATACGGCTCCAAATCGGCGATTGGACCGTGCTTACAGATGATGGCCTTCTTCGTAGGCTGCATGACCTCCGACAGGGCAAACTGCCCAACGAGACCGGGGGAGTCCTCCTTGGTTCAATCGATGTCGAGCGCTCTGTGGTCTATATTGTAGATACCATACCGTCACCTCCGGACAGCGAGGAGTGGCCAAGGCTGTACGTTCGCGGGAGAGACGGGCTCAAGCCTCAGGTTAACCAAATCAGAATCGCAACAGATGGAATGCTCGAGTACACAGGCGAATGGCATTCCCATCCAACTGGAGTTCGAGTCGCTGCAAGCGACGACGATCTACGGGTCTTCGAATGGATCACAGAACTCATGGATTGCGATGGATTGCCGGCAGTGATGATGATTGTTGGCGATGTTGGCCACATCAGCTGTTTCGTCGGAGAGATTGTAGATCGCGAGAGCCTCCTGCCCTATGAAGGTGGCGCATGACCCAAGTCGAAGCATGGCTCAACCGCACCAATCGCAGCGAGAAATCGGGAAAGCACACCTCTCCTGATGGCCGCGGTGGTAGACACGTTGCGCTGGACATGCGGCATGTGATCTCCCCCACGCACTGCGAGCCAGCGAGGTAAGATCTCATGATTAGCCAGCGCGCGCGCCCGAAACCCAAGCCGAGGCGGCTGAGGCTGACACTTGCCAGCCCCAGTGCACGTGATTCGCGTTCTCGCAATTCATCAATCTGGAACCCTCCGTATTCCACGAGCTTCGCCAAGCAAGAGGAGATTGCGTAATGAGGATAGGACTATCACTATCGGGGGGAGGAGTCAGGGCCGTCGGTTTTCACCTGGGTGTGCTTGCCCGACTTGCGCAGGAGGGCCTTCTGGAGGAAATCGACTTCCTCTCGACGGTATCAGGGGGAAGCCTCGCCATCGGACTTGTCTTCGCAGTGAATGGGTTCGAGTGGCCATCAAGCTCGGTCTTCATGGAAGAAAGCCTACCCAAGGCTCGTCGCGTGCTGGTTTCATGTTGCCTCCAATCCCGATTGGTCATCCGGGTGCTGCGGCAATTGACGTTTCATCCAGGCCGCCTTCTTGGGACGAGAGCTGACGATCTGTCCGTGCTCCTGAGGAAGCATTGGGGAGTGACGGCAATGCTGTGCGATCTTCCATCTCACCCGCGCTGGATGATCAATGCCACCTGCTATGAAACCGGTAAGAACTGGCGTTTCGAGCGCCATCGTATGGGAGACTACGAATTCGGCTACACAGCCAATCCGCAGATCCCTTTGAGTGATGCGTTGGCAGCATCTGCAGGCTTCCCGGGGCTGATCGGCCCGCTTGTTCTTGATACACGGAGTTTCAGCTGGTTCGAGTACCGACATAGCCCACGCTTCGCTGGCGATGATGCGGCCTCTTACCATACAGAGAGCCTGGGCAGCGCGCCGTTCAAGAAAGTCCATCTGTGGGATGGTGGTGTCTACGACAACCTGGGAGTAGAGGCGCTTCACAAGTATGGCCAGGGATGGCGCGAGGGAGTGGATTTCCTCATCGTCAGCGACGCGTCTGCCAGTCCAGGCACTGCCCGGTACAACCCGTTCCGCGCTCTGCTTCGGCTGACAACTGGCATCCTCATGAATCAGATTCGGAGCTTGCGATCGCGGGCACTCGTTGAACGGATGGCGGACTCCGAGGGCGACAGCCGAGGTGCCCTTTTCAGAATCGGCAATACTGCAGAGGAGATCCTTAGAGCCGCGGAAAGAGATGATCTTCTGGCATCACCTGCACCTGAATTCCTGTCTGGTGAAGTAGTCAGGGCACTCGCAGGTATAAGAACGCAAGTAGCTCGACTGAGTCCATGTGATCTCGATGGCCTCATCAAGCACGGTTTCGAGGTAGCCGATTGTACACTGCATGGCTACAGTCCTGACAGATTCAGCTTCATCGGTCGCTGTTGTCTTCAGGAGCAATGAGGAGTACAGCACCCGGGTCTTTGCCTGTCCAACAGGGAGTCCTCTCGCAGCGGATTGTCCCCCCGACGACAGGAGCTCCGGGGTCGAGTCTCGTTTCTTGGTGTTCTGTGCCGGGTCTTGCCAATCCCACCCTGCGTTGATTGCTCGACACGTCGCCTTGTCTTCCTGTGAGAATCACCCTTTCTGCCCTGGGAGGAGCGGACATCTCGCTCGAGGACTGCATGGCCGGCTTCGATTGCCACGATTGAGTGACGCGCGGCCGCTTCCGGCCTACTTGCCGAGCTCTCTGAGCGCGAAGTCGGTTCCGGAGCGAAGCTCCTTCTCGTAGACGGCCTGCTGGCGGATGACGTGCATTCCGGCTCGCTCGTAGAGGCGAAGCGCGCCGGTCAAGTTCTCCGAGTCCATGTCGAGCTCCACGGCGGTCTTCCCCCGTTCGAAGAGCACGAGGAAGGAGTGCTTCAGGAGCGCCAGACCGAGCCCGCGCCGCCTCCAGGCTCTGCGCACACCGAAGGGATCGAGCTCGCTGCGCGTCTCGTCGCCGGCGATGTCGTCCGAGCACAACGCGAACCCCGCGATCTCCTGGCCGTCGACGGCCAGGAACCAGAGGCTTGGGTCGAACCGATCGGCGTCGGCTTCGATTCCGTCCCGCCACCGCGCAACGGCCTCATCTAGAGGGGACTCGACAAAGCCCCAATGATCGCTGAAGACTTCCTGGAACGCCGCAACGAGCGGGCACAGATCGCTTTCGGCGTCGAAGGTTCGAACGCGAATGCCCTCAGGCCATTCGGGAGCCTCGGGGCGTTCCTCCAGATCGATCCGCATCCGATTTCCGATCCGGACCCTCCGAGCGCCGGTCCTCTCGATCGCGTTCAATCGATGGACATCCTCGATGAGCCCATCGAGCCAGAGCGTCACTCGGGCTTCGGGTGGGGCGAGCGGGACGTAGTCGCGAGCTTGCTGCTCGCACCACGCGAGCAGTGCGTCCCACAACCCCTCCTCCTCCATGTGGGAGACGGCGACGGACAGCCCGCATCCGATCTGGACGTACGGTGTACCCGGATCCATCACGTGCGCCCACGCCAGAAGCCTCCCCTCCGGGTCGACGATCACTCGCGTGTCACGGGCAAGGTCGAAGCGCGGCATGCCCATCCACGCTCGGATCTGCTCTTCCGTCGCTTGATCCACCCCGTAGAAATGCCTCGACCGCGCGTTGAACATCTCCGTCGCGGCCTCGACATCGTCGAGCGTCGCGGGTCGCTCGATTCGATCTGGGCTGTTCATCATCAAAGCCTCCGCATCCCCGGAACGAGGAACCTCTCGCCGGGTCCGTTGAGGCTAAGCGCGAGACGACGAAGAAACAAGACCAGAACCGAAGAAATGCGGCACCAGCCATTATTCCGCCGATGTCCTCAATTGCGGGACATGCGGACAAGGGATCGAGGGTGAATCGCGACCTTGTGTGATCATCCGGCTTCGATTGGCATCGGTGAGGCGCGGCTCCTGTGCTAATGATGGCAAGCGGTCCACCTGCGCTCGGCTAGTACTCCTCTTCACAAGCCTCTTCGGCCAGGCGCCAGTACGTCTCGGGGTTCTCGCGGAACCGCTCCATGCACGCGGGAACCGACGTGCATCCGAAGGGGCCGGGATGTTCGACCGTCGGCTCGTGGCAGAGGCCGGCCCAGCCCGCTACGTACGTCGCGAGATCGAAGATCGACACGCGCTCCCCGTCGGTCAGCATCGCGTTCTCGATCAGCTCGAGGAGGCCCGGCGCGCTCCAGATCGCGTCGAACGGCTGCTCGAGCAGCGTCCCGGCGAACGCGAAGTGCGCACGAACCACGTCCTCCGCCGGACGGCCGAGGAAGTCGAATCCGATCCACAGGTTAAAGAAGCAGCCGTCGATCGCCGGATACGCCTCCGCGAGGAAGGTCTCGTACGCCGCGGCCTGCTCGGCGTCGCTCGAGTACTCGTCTCGTCCCTCGGCGAGCGCCCTCGCCTGCGACTCCATCAGGTGCGTCTCCGCCCAATTGCCGCCGGAGAACGTCGCCACGTCGCCGAGCATGACGTACCGAACGCTCGCGTAGCGACTGCGGACCCGCTCGGCCTCGGCCAGGAACGCGTCGATCTCCCGGTCGTTCCGGAACGGCTCCGGAACCATCAACGAGAAGAACGGCGAAACGACGTCGTATCCGGAGACGTCGAGCCGACCGCTCTTGAACCCGGCCTGCGTCGGCTGGACGGAAAGAAGGCCGCCGTACCGTTCGCGAACCGGCGGAAGCACCGCCTGCAGCCAAGCCGAGGTCGACGCGACGTCCTCGCGCATCCCGTCGACCTCGTTCAGCACGGCGTACAGCTCGACGCCGAGTCGTTCGGCCTCCTCGGCCCAGTCGAGGACGAGCGGCGTCAGCGCGTGAAGCGAGACGTCGTTGTTCCCCCAGTGCATCGAATTCGGCACCAGGTACACGGCGAACCCGGCAGTGTGGAACAGCCGTACGTAGAAGCGGATCGCCCGGTCGCCGACGGTGCGCGGCGCGGGGACGTCGCGTGTGACGACGTCCGGCCCGAAGGAGACCGCGTTGATCCCCGCGGACTTGAGCCGAGGGATCCGCTGCGCCGCAGTTCGTACCGCATCGATGGTCGGGAGCCAGACGCCCCGAAGCTTCTCCCCTTCCTCGAAATCGGGCCGACCGCCGAGCGCGTCGTAGATCGACTGGACCCAGTCGAGGCAGTCGCGGGAGGTCCGGCCGGTACAGCAGGCGATGCACTCCTCGAGCGTCTCTGCATCGCACGGCCCGAGCTGCTCCGCCGAAAGGCGGAGCGGATCGGCGTACGCCTCGGCCACGAGATATCCCGGGTCGCCGGGAAGCTCGCCCGCGATTCCCGGGACCGCGACGAGCGCCGCCGTCACTACTGTTGCCGTCACGATATGCTTCCAGTTCATACGAAAACCAGCATACCGCCCACGCACCGCCGCGACGAGTTCGTATCGACGTATCAGTGCTATACGCACTCGGGGGGGAGGTCTCGTCCTTCACGGTGCCCGTTCGGCGGCCTTCCCGACCCCAAATGCGGAACCGTCATCTCGGAAGAAACCGGTCGAAGACCCCCGACCCAAAGAGCCACGGCCCGCTCGCCCCTTTCGCTCGGCCGTTCGGATCCGCATCCCTTGCAGATCGGGCCGAGGTTCATTACGGTGTGGCGCACTGAGGGGTGGATCATGTCCGAGTTCATCGACCGCCTGTTGGAGCCGAAGCGACCGCAGGACGAGGAGGCGCGACCGCCGAGACGGCGAGGCATACGCTCCGTCTCCAAATCCCTCGGTTGGGTCATCATTGCGATCGTCATCGCCATCTACCTTCTGACTGGTATCTATACGATCGGGCCGTCCGAGGTCGGGCTCGTCAAGCGGTTCGGACGGTACGTCGCGACCGTCGATCCGGGGCTGCACTACCACCTCCCCTCGCCGATCGAGAGCGTCGTCTCCGTGAACGTCCTCGAGGTGCGCAAGGAGGAGATCGGCTTCCGGACGGTCTCGCCGCCGCCGAATCCCCGCTATCAGACCGTCGATACCGAGGCGCTGATGCTGACCGGGGACGGGAACATCACGCACGTGGAGATGGTCGTCCAGTACCGCGTCAAGGAGCCGGAGCTGTTCGCGTTCAACCTGATCGACCCGAGCGCGATCGTCAAGCAGGCGGCCGAGGCGGTCCTCCGCGAGCAGGTCGCCACGCGAACGCTCGACGAGACGCTGACCGAGCAGCGCGACGTGATCGGCGCCGACACGCTCGATTCGCTCCAGGCGCTCCTCGACACCTACGGCGCGGGGATCATGATCGCCAACGTCCAGCTGCAGGACGTCAAGCCGCCGAGCGAGGTCGTCAGCGCCTTCGACGACGTGAACAGCGCCCGTCAGGACAAGGAGAAGCTGATCAACCAAGCGGAGGAGTACGCGCTCGACATCCTTCCCCGTGCGCGCGGTCAGGCCCAGGAGATCGCCAACCAAGCGGAGGCGTACAAGCAGACGCGGATCAAGGGCGCGGAGGGAGACGTCGCCCGTTTCATCGAGGTCCTCGCCAAGTACGAACTCGGCCCGGAGGTCACCCGGACGCGCCTCTACATCGAGGCGATGGAGGAGATCCTCCCCGGCATGGAGAAGACAATCCTGTCCGAGGACGCCGAAGGGATTCTCAAGCTGCTCGACCTGGGTCGGACGGGGGGTGATGGCGAATGAAGAAGGTGATCGCGTTCGTCATTGTCGTCGTCGGTCTGATCATCGTCTACAACCTGTTCACGTTCACCGTCGACGAGACGAAGAAGGCGGCCGTCCTCCGCTTCGGCGAGATCGTGCGCATCGTCGAGGAGCCGGGGCTCAACTTCAAGATCCCGTTCGTCCAGAACGTCGTCTACCTCGAGGATCGCGTTCTCAATTACGACATCCAGCCGCGCGATGTGCTCACGTCGGATCAGAAGCGGCTCGTCATCGACAACTACGCCATCTGGCGCGTTGGCGACCCGAAGGCGTTCATCGAGGCGACTGGCGGCCGGCTGAACAACGCGCAGAGTCGGATCGACGACATCGTCTACTCCGACCTCCGGAACATCCTCGCGAAGAACACGCTCGACGAGATCGTCTCCGAGCAGCGCCTCGAGTTCCTCGACCAGGTGACCGAACTGAGCCGAGCGAAGCTGGCGGAGTTCGGGATCACGCTCATCGACGTGCGGATCAAGCGCGCCGATCTGCCGACCGAGATCGAGCAGGCCGTCTTCGAGCGGATGCGCTCCGAGCGGGAGCGGATCGCCGCCCAGCTGCGCGCCGAGGGGGAGGAGCAGTCGAAGCAGATCCGTTCGACCGCCGACAAGGACGCCGAGATCATCCTCGCCGACGCGCGCAAGGAAGCGGAGAGGGTCCGCGGCGAAGGGGACGCACGGGCGCTGGAGATCTTCGCCGAGGCGTACAACCAGGATCCGGATTTCTACCGGTTCTGGCGCACCCTCGAGTCGTATCGAACCGCACTGGCTGGAGAAACGCGGATCGTTCTGTCCACCGACTCCGACTACCTCGAGTTCATCGAGGGGATGTCCTCGCCGTAGGCCGAGGAGGAGTCGGTCGGCGTAGCAGGGGCGCGCGATGTCGTACGCGTTCGAGGACACGCCGTTCGACGAGCGCCTGCAGGCCGGCGGCCGAATTGCGTTCGAGATCGACGGCGCCGGCTTGCACGGGCACGCCGGTTGGCACTTGCGCCCCCGTCGGACCGGGACGTACGATCGCGCCCGGCATCGGAGGCGAACATCGTGCGGATCGTCTACGGGGTGCAGAGCACGGGCAAGGGCCACCTGTCTCGGTTTCTCGGGCTGAAGCCCCTGTTCGTTCGGGACGGACACGAGCTCCTCGTGATCGTCACCGGACAGGACGAGCCGCCGCGCTACTTCTACGACGCGCTGCAGGACGTCCGGCACTACCGCTTCCAAGGGCTGTCGATGATCGAGAACGGGGAGGGCGGGATCTCGCGGCGCGGCACGGTGAAGGCGTTCGCAGGGAACCTCCCGGAGCTGTTCGAGAGCTTCTGGACCGCACACAACATCATCTCGACGTTCGAGCCCGACCTAATCGTCAGCGACTTCGACCCGATCACCGGATCGCCGTTCGTCGCGCCCGGAACGCGGAAGATCGGGATCGGAAACACGGCGACGCTCTCCCATCCGGAGGCCGCGCGCCCGTCGAAGGTGAGGATGGATCGGTTCAACGTCGGCGTCATCCGCAAGCTGTTCACGAGCGGCCTCGACGTCGAGCTCGGCTGCCACTTCTACCCGCTCGACGACAGCTGCCTTCCCCCCATTCTCCGTCCGGAGGTGCTCGCCCAACCGACGTGCAACCTCGGCCACGTGGTCGTCTATCACGCCTTCCGCGGCCTGCTGCCGCCGATCCAGGAGTACGCGGCGCGGCATCCCGAGCGGCCGATCGTCGTGTACGGCTCCGAGACCCGACCGGCCGACGCGCCCGAGAATCTCCGGTTCGAGGAGGACGCCGACCGATTCGTCGAGGATCTCGCCTCCTGCGACGCCTACGTCGGGACGGCCGGGTTTCAGACCATCAGCGAGGCGTTCTTCTTCGCCAAGAAGATCGTCGTCCAACCGATCGCGGCCCAGTACGAGCAGCTGTGGAACGCGGCGGAGCTGGAGCAACACGGGATGGGCAGATGGTACCGAGGCGACCTCGACGGCGACCTTCGACAGGCCGTCGATCCCGGTCTGCACGAACGGCTGGCTGACTGGTATCGAAGCGGCGCCAGCCTCTGCTACGAGCGGATCCTCGCCCACGCCACGCCGGACTGAGCGTCGGCGCGCTTCGGGCAAGGTCTTACAGGATCCGATTCCGCCGACCCTGTCACTCCCGCTCGCCGGCCGACTGCCGAAGGACGAAGCTCGACAGCAGGATCGTCAGCACGACGAACACCAACACGCCGGCGAAGCCGACCGGCTCCTGCCACGGCTCGAGCCCCTTGACCATGACGGCCCGCAACAGCCGATTCGAGTAGGTCAGCGGCACGACGTAGGAGAGCGGTCGGAGGAGGCGAGGGATCGCCTGAATCGGCCACATCATCCCGGACAGGAGGACCGAGGGGAGGACGACGAGCGGGAAGAAGACGATCGCCTGCGACTCGGTCTGCGCGAGCGCGGAGAGGAGGGTCCCGAGCCCGACGCTTCCGACGGCGAACAGGATGACGCAGGCGAACGCCCAGGCGATCGACCCGTTGATCACGATGTCGAAGACGCCGATCCCGATCGCCAGGACGACGAGCGACTGGGCC
The DNA here is from genome assembly GCA_964466035.1 of uncultured Thermotogae bacterium. Lineage (GTDB taxonomy): Bacteria > Bipolaricaulota > Bipolaricaulia > UBA7950 > UBA9294 > JANQEA01. Next base: position 91,959 of record CAYXLR010000007.1, on the reverse strand, counting down.
AGCGCGACCAGACCGAGCGCGATGACGTAGCCGAGGATGAACTCGGCCCGTCGGACCGGAGAGACCCAGACGCGCGAGAAGGTGCCATCGACCTTCTCCCGCACGATCGAGAGGAGCGTCAGCACGGTGCTGAGCAGGGCGACGACAAGCCCCATGATCGCCGGGGCAAAGGAGTCGATGAACCGGACCTCGACGCCGTACAACTGACGCGTGTCGATCTCGACCGGCCCGCCCTCGCCGAGGTCCATGATGGCGTCGGCGAGCCCCATCTTGATCGTCGACGCGATCTGCGGGTCCGATTCGTCGAGCGTCAGGTCGATCGTCCCCTGCGCGCTCGTCGCGACGCCCATCGCGAAGTGCGCGTAGTAGAGGCTCGTGAACTTGTCCGGGATCCGGATCACGGCTTGGTATCCCGCGTCGAGCAGAAGCCGTTCCGGGTCGTCGACGGTCTCGAGGACGGCGATCTCGAACGCTTCGTCCTCCTGGAGGCTCTCCAGGATCGACGCGGTGAGGTCGGTGTCGTCCTCGTCGACGAACGCGACGCGGACGTCGGTGATGTCGCCGGAGAAGGAGTAGCCGAACAAAAGCATCGCGACGGCGGGAAGGAAGAGCATGAACCCGAGGACGCGTCGGTCGTGCCACAGCTGACGGAGGACGCGCTCGGCGACGGCGAGGATCCGGTAGGCCTTCACGACGCACCTCCCGCGACGGACGCCCCGGTCAGGATCAGGAAGACCTCCTCCATGTCCGGGGGCTCCCGACCGCTCCGTTGCGCCGCTTCCCGTCGGAGGGCGCCGGGCGTCCCTTCGGCGATCAGGCGACCGCGCTGGATCAGCCCGACGCGTCCGCACCACTCCGCCTCCTGAAGGTAGTGCGTCGACAGGAGGATCGTCCGCCCTCGACCGTTCAACTCGTGAAAGTGGTCCCAGAACTCGCGACGAAGGGCCGGATCGAGCCCGATCGTCGGCTCGTCGAGCAGGAGAGCGTCCGGCTCGTGCAGGAGGGCGCAGGCGAGGGAGAGCCGCTGCTTCTCGCCCCCGGAGAGCCGATCGGCCCGCTGCTTTCCGTGGCCTTCCAGCCGCATCAGTTCGAGAAGCTCGCGCGTCCGTTCTCGGATCCGCGCGCGCGACATGGCGTAGAGGCGGCCGAAGAAGAGGAGATTCTCGGTCACCGACAGGTCGCGATAGACGGCGCGCTCTTGGGGCATGTAGCTGAATCGATGCTCGACCGCACGGCGGCCGGCCGGCATGGGGGCGCCGAGCAGCGTGACCGTTCCGGCGTTCGGGGTCGTCAGCCCGCTCAGCATCCGGATCAGCGTCGTCTTCCCCGCACCGCTCGGCCCGACCAGACCGTAGATCTCTCCGGTCTCGATTGAGAGGGAGAGGCGGTCGACGGCGCGGAGCGTACCGAACGTCTTCGTCAGTTCGTCGGCCCGGAAGACGACGGAGGGCTCAGCCATCGCTCGGCTCCTCGGGGCGATCGAACAGCGCCGGATCGAGCCCGCCGTTGACGGCGAGCTTCTCGTACCGGATGACGCTGCGAAGCTCGCCTTCCTCGTCGTAGGTCTCCATCGCCCGCGCGAGGTACGTCCCGTCCGCGACCTCCTCGACCTCGAGGATGTGCAGGTCGACGAGGAGGTTGCCATCGGCGTCGAAGAGGAGCCTCCGGGACGGAACGAACGTCCGTGGGTCGACCCACAGCTCGATCCGTCCGTACGCCGCGTCGTCCGTCGTCGGGGCGCCGACGATGTGGAAGCCTTCTCCGTCGACTCCCTGAAGGACGAAGGTGTAGTCGGCGAACTCGTCCTCGACGCCGCGAAGGAACTGGCGGAAGACGAGCCACGGCTGCTCGGCTGCCGACAGCTCGGAGAGGTCCTTCTCGTACCACGTGTCGGCGGCGGCGATGTAGATCCACATGTCGTTCCCGACGATCAGCGTCAGGTTCCCGGCGAGGTAGTCCGGGGCCAGGTACTCCTGCCGCATCCGGTCCGGCTGAAGCACGGAGAGGCGCAGGCGCTGGGTCAGACCGACCTCGCCTTCCTCGTAGGTCTCGACGACGATGACGGCGTCTAGATCCTCGATCGCTCTCGCGTTCGCGCGGAGCCCGGCGATCACGCCTTCGCCGGTCTCGATCGACTGCGCCGCCGTCGTCAGCCCGGCCGCGAGGAGGATCAGTAGGATCCAGTGCGCTCGTTTTGTGCGCCCCGTCATGAAGAAGCCTCCTCGGCCGCGACGTACGCCCGCCCTTTCTCCGTCAGCAGCCCGTCGTAGTAGATCGACTTGATGGACCGGACGAGATCGAACAGAGGAATTCCGGACTGCAAAAGGACCTTGGGGGTCAGGACGGAGCGAATCGTGCCGGTCAGAAGGAGAATCCAATGATCCGGATCGACGTCGGCGCGGAGGTGGCCCTCCCGCTGCGCCTCCTCCAACAGCCGCTTGAGTTTCTGAAGCCGCTGCATCCGGATCGCGTCGATCTTCACCCACAGCTGCGGCGCGACCGTCTCCACCTGGTTGACCAGCTGGCTCTGGATCTGCGGCATGAACTGGCCGACGAACTCGAGGGAGGCGAGGATCCGATCGATGGCGGATTCGTCGCGTTCGAGGATCGCGTCCCACCGCGCGAGGTTCTCCTCCAGGAACGAGATCACGACCGCCTCCACCAGCGCGTCCTTGTCGGGAAACAGGTTGTAGAGCGTTTTCTTGCTGACGCGGGCGCGCCGCGCGATCTCGTTCGTCGTGATCGCGCGCAGCCCCTCGGAGAGCAGGATCTCCCGTCCGGCGTCCAGGATACGATCTTGTGAAGGCACGGCGTTACCCCTTCGGAACTCATGAATACCGATTTGGTATCTATGGTATCCTCGCGAAGAGCGCTTTCCAAGTGGAGGACTCGTCCAACGATTCGAGTCATTCAGGTCGGCTGAGCCGCCTCTGTGGAGCCGGTTCGTCGTCTGTGCGACGGGGTCAGCTCGAACTCGGACCTCGGCGCGACCTGGTCACGACCGTCTCACGCCGAGCGAACGACGGCCGATCTCACCGGTCGGCCCACGGTTCGGCGTAGGCGATCCCGTTCTCCAGATCGACGAACTGCAGGTGCAGCTCCTCGCCCGGCGCTCCGGCGAGGACGACCGACGTCGGTGTGATCTTCACCAGGACCATTCCGGGTCGGTCGCGCCAGTTGTCGACCGCTTCGGGGAATCGCTCCTCGAACAGCTGCAGGATCGCGGCGTTGGTCGGATCGAACAGGCCGCCGAGGATCTCGGCCGTCCCCTCGATCTGCGTCCTGTCCTTGCACAGCGCGACGCGCGGATTGGCGCGGATCTGCTCGCACTTGCGCGAGCCTCCCCACGTGAAGAAGTAGACATCGAGGCCGTCGCAGAGGACGAGGATCATTCGTGCGAGCACGCGATCGGAGGCGGCCGTCGCCAGGGCCACGATCGCGTTGTCGGACGACGCAAGGAAGGAGACGATCTCTCGCCTCTTGGCGTCGAAGTCGAGTTCTTTTCTCTCCACGTCCGCGTCGTTCATGTCCCGTACCTCCTGCTTTTCGATGCCTCCACCTCAGCCGGATGGGTCACTGTCCCTTCGAGGCGGCCGCCAGTTCTCGCCCCAGATCGCGGCAAGCTTCGAGCACGGAGGCGCTCGGTCGTCCGACCGATTCGATCGTCTCACCGACCTGCGTACCCATCCGGCCGAACAGTTCCTCCAGCGGTCGGCGAACCGCCCCGCCCCCTCCGTGAGAATAGAAAAGCCCGTAGGGTTTGTCCATGAGACCGTCGTCGTTCGCCTTCCGGGCGATGTACCAGTCGTCCATGAAGACCTTCAGTCCACCGGCGATGTAGCCGAAGTAGTCGGGCGAGCCGAAGGCGACCGCATCGAACCGTCGGTACGCCTCGATGTCCAGTCGCCGCTCGTTCGTGTTGATCGAGGTGACCTCCGCGCCGGCGGCCTCGGCACCCTCCTCAATGGCTTCCGCCATCGTCCTCGTGTTTCCGTACTCCTGGGAATGGTAGAGAACCAGCAGGGTTCCCATGGTTACGTCCTCCTCTCCAACGCTCTCGCGGCCCCGGCCGCACGATCCGATCGGTCGGAGGCGCGGTCCCGAGCCGTCCGACACTATCCAGTGCGGCGCTTCGCGATCTCGCGCCGATACAGCTCGACGTGCTCGACGATCATCTCCCGAATCGGAAGCTCGTACGGGCACTTCGCCTCGCACTCGCCGCATTGGATGCAGTTCGCGGCGCTCTCCACGGTCCGTTTCGCGTAGCCGCCGATCGACTCCTCGGAGAAGGTGACCTCGGGGGGCCACAGCTCCCACAGGACGGGCAGGGTCATCAGCGGCTGGATCTCCACGCCCTGCGGGCACGGCATGCAGTACCGACACCGTCGGCAGAACCGCGTTCCGACGCGCTCCCGGATCTCCTCGATCTCCTTCCGCTCCTCGGCCGTCAGCGGCCGAGGTCCGCCTTCGACGATCGCCGCGATCTCCTCGATCTCGGTCGTCCGTTCGATGCCCGGGATCGGCACGACGTTCTCGAACTGCAGGAGGTAGCGGATCGTCAGATCGGCCTTCCGAAGCATCCCACCGGCGAACGGCTTCATCGCGATGAATCCGACGTCGTGCTCGCGCGCCAGGGGAGCCAGCTCCTCGGCGAACTCCCGGGCGACGAAGTTGAACGGGAACTGGATCGTCTCGACGTGGCCGTCTTCGATCGCCTTCCTGACGACGTCCGGCGAGTGGCTCGACAGGCCGACGTGTTGGATCTTGCCGGCCTGAAGGGCCGCCTGCGCCGCCTCCATCGCGCCGTCGGGGCCGAACAACCCCTCGTACCCCTCCAGCGTGTTCACGCCGTGGAACTGCCAGAGATCGATAAAGTCCGTCCGCAGCCGCTCGAGGCTCTGGTCGATGTGCTCCGCCGCGATCGCCTTGTCTCCCCATCCCCCCTTCGTGGCGATGACCACGTCGTTTCGGCGACCGGCGATCGCCACCCCGATCCGCTCTTCGCTGTCGCCGTAGCCGCGGGAAGTGTCGATCAGGCTCACGCCCAGGTCGAGCGCGCGGCGGATCACGCGGACGGCCTCATCGAAAGGCGGACGCTGGATCGGAATGCCGCCCATCCCCACTCGGGAAACCATCAGCTCCGACTTTCCCAGTCTCACCGTGTTCATGCGTTGCTCCTTGGCGTACACCGTACGTGCCGCTCGGCCCGACGCATCGCGTGCGATGCGACGAGCGGATCGATACAAGTGCATGCGAACGTCCGGCAGGGATCGAACGGATCGAGCACCGACTCACCGTCCACCCGAGGGACCGCTATCCGGGCCGCACCGGCTGCCCCCGCGATGCGCTCCTCTCCCGCGCGACGCGCTCCCGGTACCGCTCGACCTTCCCCTCGATCCGGTTCAGGAAGCCGCTCAGCTCCTCGATCTTGGCCTTCAGTGCCCGCCGGTGCGACTCCATGATCTCCAGCCGCTCGGCGAACGTCGCGTCTCCCCGCTGCTGCAGTTCGACGTACCGCTGGACGTCGGAGATCGGCATCCCCGTCGATCGGAGGCACTTCACGAACTCGATCCAGGCGAGGTCCTCCTCGGAGTAGCGCCGGTGCCCGTTCCCCGCGCGCTCGACCGCGGGGATCAGGCCGGCGCGTTCGTAGTAGCGCAAGGTGTGGACGGTGAGCCCGGTCCTCGCGGCAACCTGGCGGATGGTCAGTTCCGAAGGCATTCCGACGCACTATACAAGTTCGAGCGCGCTCTAGGTCAAGGGGGATCCCTGAAGGAGTCTCTTCGACTCATCGCCGCCGCGCGCGATCCCGAGCAGCGGGGATGCGGCACAGACACTCGCAGTGGACGGACCCACGCGAGGTTGACCCGGACGGAGAGCACGCCGTACACTGCGCCTGCGCGATATCATGTGGTCGGTAGTTCAGAGGGATTCTCCGAGACGGTGCCACAAAGGAGAGCCATGAACCGGATCCTGCGGATCGTCGTCCTGCCGATCGTCGGCGTCGTCCTCGTTGCTTCGCTCGGCGTCGAGATCGCGAGCGGAGACCTCGACGCCCGGATCGCTTGGCTCGATGAGCAGGCCGCGCCGCTCGCGACCTGCGAAGCCGGGCACGGCTTCGCGGACCTCGCGCCGGTCGGGGCGATGATCGGCGATGCCCGCATCGTCGGTCTCGGCGAGTCGACGCACGGCACGCGCGAGCACTTCCAGATGAAGCACCGTCTGGTGGAGTACTTGGTCGAGGAGCTGGGATTCACCTGGTTCGCCATCGAGGCGAGCACGCCGGAGGCCCACCGGCTCGACGCCTACGTGCTCGGCGGCGAGGACGACCCGGCCGCGCTGATCGGCGGCATGTACTTCTGGACGTGGAACACCGAGGAAGTGCTCGCCATGGTGGAATGGATGCGCGCCCACAACGCGCGCAGCGACCGGAAGGTCCACTTCACCGGCTTCGACATGCAGACGCCGGACGTCGCTGCCGAGGAGGTGGTGGAGTTCCTCGAAGCCGTCTCGTCCCCGCTGGCCGAAACTGCGGGCGCCCGATATCCAGTGATTGTGAAGGCCATCGGCGGCCCATCGTTCGCGACCGCGACCTATGCATTCCCGGTCGCAGAGGCCCGCGGCAAGACGGTCCGGTTCAGCGGCTGGATCAAGACCGACGATCTACAAGACGGGTACGCGGGTCTCTGGTGGCGGGTCGACGGGCCGGACGGAGAAGTCCTCGCGTTCGACAACATGGCGTACCGCGGCCCGAGCGGAACCACCGACTGGACCGAGTACGCCATCGAGCTGCCGGTGGCTACGGAGGCGACCAACATCAACTTCGGGTTTCTCATGACCGGCCAGGGCACGGCGTGGATCGACGCGGCAAACATCGAGCTGGACGGCGTTGCCTACGACGCGACGTCGTTCGACCTCGGCTTCGAGGGCACCGGGATCGCTGGGTACTATCACACCGACGACGCGTATACCAGCCGGCTCGACGGGACCGTCGCGTATGCGGGCCGGCAGAGCCTGCGGATGGCGAGCGTTCCGGGCCAACCCGACGCGCCTGCTGCTGCGGAGGCGGCGATCCTGGCCAAGGCGATCCTGACCGAGATGCAGGCCGCGCGGGATGAGTGGCTCGGACTCCTCCCCGCCGAGGAGGTCGAGCGGGCGCTTCTGAACGCCCGGATCGTGGTCCAGTGCATGCAGATGCACGCCAGCCCTCAGGGGGGGATCGTCCGCGACGCGTCGATGGCCGAGAACGTGATCTGGCTCGCCGAGCAGTATCCCGACGCTCGCCTCGTGCTGTGGGCCCACAACGGCCACGTCAGCCGGGCGACCGGCGCGATGGGCCAACACTTGGCCGATCGCTTCGGGGAGGACTACGTCCCGGTGGCCTTCGCGACCGCCCGGGGTCGGTACTCCGCCGTGGGCGACGGCGGCTTGGGATCGCACGATCTCCAGGCGCCGCCGGAGAGCAGCTTCGAGGCGATCTTCGCGACCGGTGAGGTCCCGTTGTTCGCCCTCGATCTGCGTTCGGGCGAGCCGGGAAACGAGGAATCGGGCTGGCTCTGCGAAACCCGCTTGTTCCGGTCGATCGGCGCCAGGGCCATGGACCGGCAGTTCTATCCGACGCCGCTTCGGTCGAACTACGACCTCCTCATCTTCGTGGAGGAGACGACACCGGCGCGGCAGCTCACGAGCCGTTCGGGACCGCGCGACTGAACGTCGGCTTCGGCAGCTCCTCGGGCCACGGAGCCGTGACAGGAAGAAGCTACTCCTCGACGTCCTCTTCGGCGGGGGTGTCTTCGTCGTCCCCCTCATGCCAACCGAACCGCATCGTCAACGAGGCCACCAGCCCGGTCAGCGTCCGAGGAGGTCCGGAGAACTCGACCTCTTCGAACGCCCACCGGTCGGTCAGCGCCCACAGGAATCCCAGCTGGAATCGAGCGGTCATCCAGCGGAACGGCCTCGCCTCGAACGCGACGTACGGCTGCAGCGCGTAGAAACACTTGGTCATCGACGCGACGTACGGCGCGCCGACGGCGTCTTCGAACGAGTCCGGAAACCGATCGATCAGCCGCAAATCGAGGGACCCTCCTCCCAGTACGGTGCCGAGGGCGATCGTCAATCCGGCGTCGCTCGCGGCGATCTTCTCGACCATGAGACCGTAGGTTTCGAGACCGAAGCGAGCGCTCCGCTCGCCGTCCCTCGAGATCGTCGCGCCGCTGCTGCCCGTCCCTCCGAATCGAACGCCGTCGGACAACCGCCCGCCGTAGCTGGCTCCCCCCATCGTGAACAGCACTTCGCTGATGCGGGGGTAGCCGGCGGCCGTCACCGCGGCGTTCAGCCCGCCGAGGTCCAGGAACAGGACCGACGGCATCGGACCGCCACCCCAAACTCCGTCTTCCGGGCCGTTCGCCCCGACCGCGCACGAAACCGCCCACAGCATCGCTATCGCAAGAATCAAGACAGAAGCTCGCATCGGAACCACCTCCGTGTCCGCCGGGAGCGTAGCGATCCGATTCCATCGAGACAAGGCGACGCGATTCGGCGTTCCCGGTGCGTCGACCCGGTTCCAGGCCGCCAGATGGGATCGACCGCCCGACGGGATCTATCGGAAGGAGAGCTTCACCGGCCCGAGGTCGACCCGTACGCTCCAGCCCGTCGGTCCTATCGTGATCCGCAAGACGATGTTCATGTTCCTCCTTAGCATTGGAGCAGCCCTGAAGCTCCAGATACTCGACCAGAGGCTGCCCACCCACGTCTCGATTCCGTCTCACGCCGTCGAGGTATTTTTCTTCAAACGCTTCGCTCCCAGTAAGCAACCGGATCACAGGATCGGTGCTCGAACGGCCGCACGACGAGCAACCGATCGGCTCCTCCCTTACCTGTACCGGATCCGCGGGTTGACGGCAGCGTACGGTAGATCGGCGATCAGGTTGGCGAAGACGACGCCGACGACCACGCCGATGGCGATCATCCGACAGGAGTCTTGCCACGCTTTCGAGAAGCCGGTGCCTCCGAGATTCCGGGACTTGCCCCTGCCGCAGCCGCAGAAAGCGGTCAATGCTGGACCCAGGCCCAGGCGCCTTGCCAACCTATGTGGAAGCTCGACATCCCGGTAGAATGGTGAAGGGTGAGCTGAATGAAGCAGGACGGAGTGCTGAAGCTGCTAGCTACACAAACGAAGGAGCTGCAAGCTCTTGGAGTCCAGTCTCTTGCCGTGTTCGGATCGGTAGTCCACGAGGAAGCTGGGCCGGACAGCGACGTAGACATCCTCGTAGAGTTCGCAAAGCCAGTGGGTTTCTTCGCATTCCTCGAAGTCAAGGAGCGCCTTGAGAAGCTTCTCGGCTGTCCTGTCGACCTGGTGACCCGAAAGGCCCTGCATCCGCGGCTGCGAGACAAGATTCTCAGCGAGGCTGTCTATGCACGCTAGGGACTGGCGTATCCGGATTGAGGACATGCTTGGAGGGATCGCGAAGATCGAGCGCTACGCGAAGGGACTCTCGCACACCCAGTTCCACGAAGACGAGAAGACCATCGACGCGGTGGTCCGCAACCTGATCGTCATCGGTGAAGCAGCTCGCCTCGTTCCTGATGAGATCGCAGAGCGGCATCCGGAGATCGCCTGGGAGAAGATGCGCGGACTGCGCAATCTTGCCGTTCACGAGTACTTCGGTATCGATGCTGACATCCTCTGGGAGACGATTCAGCACGACCTTCCTCCTCTCGCGCCCATGCTCCACAGCGTCCTGCATGAACAGGCTGAGTAGCTGTCACCTGGCCTCAGACCACCGACATAGACGCCTCATCCAGCGCCGGTGGCTGATCTTGGTGCGAATTCTCGCGAGCGACTCGTCAATCCTCCTGGCCATTCAGCTCGTAGGCGGTTCCCGGGCAAGCGGACGCCTCCCCTCGTACACCTTGCACCGAATCCGTGGATTGACGGCGGCGTACAGGAGATCGGCCACGAGGTTGGCGAGGACAACGACGATCGCGATCGCTTGAGGAAAGCGTGAGATGGATTCCGCACCTTGCTGCCGACGCTTATGCCTCCGCCAGACCCACGTGCCCACGCGTTCAGAAGCTCTGACCGCAGGATCTCGAACCGCATTCGCTTCTGTCAATCGCGCACGCGATGTATGGATACCCAGACCTGCAATCGGCGAAGAAGAGGGACGTAATGCCTCAGGATCTTTAGATCTTCTCTGATACTGGAATCAACCGCGTTCAGTCTCTGACATGCAAGCTCGATTGCTTGGATGTGCCCCTGCATCAGGTCGGCTTCTTCATGCGTGTAGCGATTCGGGTTGCGTGCAGACAGCCTCGCGTCCTGGACAGCGGTTCGGGTTGACATGATATCGGCGTTCCAGTCACGGCAATAGCCCGTGTCATGGTATCGCACCATGTGTCTAGCATCGGCTTCTTTCATCCTCCCGACTGGGTGCCTGTCTAGGTGCTTGAGGTATCGATTGAACGCCGTCAACCTTCGCGTAACAACGCGAAGCTTGCGTTGGACCTGTGCCAGTACCTCCGCAAGGTGATCGTACGATTTCCGATGGGCCTGCAAGATGGCCTCTACGTGGTCACAGGCATACTCGAACTGGGAATCGGTGAGATAGCCATACGTTGTCGTCTGTGTGCTGCCCAGTGTTCCGTCCATGATTCCACGTGTGACCTTCCGGCCTCTTCGGATGATGTCACGAAAGCCAAGCGCTATGGGAACAAGATCGACGTATAGCTCGCTGTCTCCTTTCGGATGGTACAGGCAGGCTAGGAGAAGGTGAGAGAGCTCGTGGGCCAGTACCGCGACGAAGGTCTCCGGGGATTGGTAGCAGTTCGAGCTAACTCGAATACGGACCGGGTAACCCTGAAGACCTTGAGTCCCGATCATCGGCGGATGTTGTGGCATTTCGATTCGTGCTGCTATGCTCTGCTGCGGCCGTCCTCTGGGCGCCAGCAAGACGCTTCCGAACCCTTCAGCGTTACCCGCTTCAAGAGAGGACAGACTGATGTGGACGGGCAACCCAAGGCGGGCCGAGATCTCCTGTGCACAGCCATGTGCATCGCTCCTCTCGAGAAACTGCAGAAAATCCGCAAGTGGCTCTTCGTCTCTCACTCCGACGCAACTGACTACCTCGTTGAGCGCCGTCAAGAGGTCATCATCGCTCAGTTCTTCGAACACCATGCACGATACGTACTACAGAACCTGCCTTCACAGCAAGTAATCACGCATTGAAGTCGCTCACGAGGACGGATCTCGCTTGCGCACTCGCAGCTCGTTCCTTGGCCGTCTACGTATCCAGCTTCCGCTAGGTCTGGACGCCCGGCTTGTCCTCCCCCTACCTGTACCGGATCCGCGGGTTGACGGCTGCGTACAGCAAATCGGCGATCAGGTTGGCGAGGACGACGCCGATCACGACGACGATCGCGATCGCCTGCATCAGCGGGACGTCGCGCCGGTCGATCGCGAACAGCAGCAACCGTCCGAGCCCGGGGTAGTTGAACACGTTCTCGATCACGATGATCCCGCCGATCAACCAGCCGAAGCTGATCGCGACCACGGTGATCGTCGGCAACAGGGCGTTCCGCAGGACGTGTTTGAACACGACGGTCCGCCGGGGCAGTCCTTTCAGCACCGCCGTCCGGACGTACGGACGGCGCATCTGCTCGGCGACCTCGGCCCGCGTTAGCCGGGCGACGTAGGCGAGGAGGACGAGCGTCGCGGTCAATGCAGGCAGGATCAGCGACGGCAGCGCCTCCCAGAAGCCGGTCCCCGGCGCGATCGGCGAGCTCGCCGGCAGCAGGTCCCAACGGTGGGCGAGCAGCTCGATCAGCAGGACGCCGGTGACGAACTCAGGCAGCCCGACGACGGCGAGGCTCGCGAGACTGATCGCGGAATCGGCGATCCCGTGTTCCCGCAAGCCGGCCCAGACGCCGAGGAGGATCGAGAACGGCACAGCAAGAACGAGCGCCACGACCGCGAGCATCAGCGAGTTGCGCAGCCGCTCAACAACCAGCGAACGGACGGGCAGGCCGGTCCCGAACGACTTTCCCCAGTCTCCGCGAACGAACCGGCCGAGCCACGTCCCGTACTGCACGATCGCCGGGCGGTCGAGGCCGAGCTCCCCGCGCAGCGCGGCGACCGCCTCTTCGCCGGCCTCGCGGCCGAGGATCACCCGCGCGACGTCGCCGGGGAGGAACTGCGTCGCCGAGAAGATCAGCGCCGAGGTCAAAAGCAGGGTCAGAAAGAGGAAGCCGAGCCGCCGGAGCAAAATCCGTCCCATCACGCATCGCCTCCGAGCAGCGGCGCCTGGATCCGGCGGAGCTCTTCGAGCGGGATGTGGCAGGTTATCGCGTGCCCGGTCTCGGTCAGACGCCACGGCGGTTCGCGTTCGACGCAGACCGCCCCCAGCGTCCTCGGGCAGCGGGTGTGGAACGGACAGCCGCTCGGGCGGTCGATCGGGCTCGGGATCTCCCCCTCGAGTCGGACGCGCGCGCGTCCTTCCGTCCGCCCGAGGGACGGGAAGGCCGACAGGAGCGCCTCGGTGTACGGGTGGTACGGCGGCGCGAGCACCTCGTCGGTCGATCCGATCTCCATCAGCCTTCCGAGATACAGGACGCCGATGCCGTCGGAGAGGTGCGAGACGACGGCCAGATCGTGGGTGATGAACAGGTACGCCCCGGCGCCGCCAGACTGCAGCTCGGCGAGCAGGTTGAGGATCCGCGCCTGGACCGACACGTCGAGCGACGACGTCGCCTCGTCGAAGAGGACGAGATCGGGCCCCGCGGCGACCGCTCGTGCGATCGCGACCCGCTGCTTCTCCCCGCCGGAGAGCTGCCCCGGAAGGCGCGACGCGTACGACGCGGAGAGCCCGACCCGCTCGAGCATCCGGAGCGCCTCGGCCCGCGCCTCGGACCGACGGAAACCGGCGAGCGTGATCAGCGGGCGCGCCACCGCGGCGGCGACGGACACATGCGGGTTGAGCGCCTGGTCCGGATCCTGTGCGACCGCCTGGATCCGTCTGAGCGTTCCGCGTTTCCTTCCCCGGAGCGTCGGCGGGAGATTCTCGCCATCGAGGCGGATCGACCCCGCACGGAGCGCATCGAGGCCGAGGATCGTCCGGGCGAGCGTCGTCTTCCCGCACCCGCTCTCGCCGACCAGGCCGAGCGTCCGCCCCTCATCGATCGACAGCGTGACGCCGTCGACGGCGCGAACGGCCAGCCGTGCTTTCCTCTGGAGGATCTCGACCAACGACCGCGGGATCGGGAAGGCCGTCTCGACGTCCTCGGCACGGACCACGACCCTCCGGCCTCGGTCCTCGGCCGCGGTGTCCACGGTTCGCTGCGCTTCCTGCGGCGCCCCGATCTCGGTCCATCGATGGCATCGGATCGTGCGATCCCCCTCGATCGCCTCGATCGGCGGCCTCTCCTCGCAGACCTCGGCGGCCCACGGACAGCGGGGCCGGAAGACGCAGCCGGTCGGGATCGCGTCGAGGGCGGGGATCGAGCCGCTCATCGACGTAAGCGCCGTCCCTCTCCTCTCCAGCTTCGGCAGGCTGGCCAGCAGGCCGCGCGTGTACGGGTGTCGCGGAGCGCGAAGGAGCCCGTCGGTCGGGCCGGTCTCGACGAGCTCTCCGGCGTAGAGGACGGCCACCCGGGTGGCGACGCGCGAGACGACGCCGAGGTCGTGGGTGATGTAGAGGCTCCCCCGGTCCCCCGATCCGAGGAGATCGAAGACGAGATCGAGGATCGCCGCCTCCGTCGTCACGTCGAGACCGGTCGTCGGCTCGTCGAAGAGGAGGAGCCGCGGGGACGTCGACAGGCCCATCGCGATCATGACGCGCTGCTGCATCCCTCCCGAGAGTTGATGCGGATACCGACGGGCGACCCGCTCCGGATCCGCGATCCGGACGCGACGGAGGAGCTCGATCGCGGAGGCCCTCGCCGCGCCGATCGACGCCCCGGCGTGTCGTCGGACGATCTCGGCGATTTGCTCCCCGACCCGGATCGACGGGTTGAGCGAGGCGAGCGGGTTCTGCGGGACGAGGCCGATCTGCGCGCCGCGGATCTCCCGCAAGTCCCGGGGCGAGAGGCCGAGCAGGTCCCTCCCTCCGAATCGGATCCGCCCGGCGCGGACGGCCCCGTTGGCGGCCAGGTACTGGGCGACGGCGAGGGCGAGCGTCGACTTCCCCGACCCGGACTCGCCGACCAGGCCGAGGGTCTCGCCGGGGAGGATCTCGAGGGAGACGTCGCGGACCGCGTCGAGCCACTCTCCGTCCTGGTAATAGGAGACGGTCACGCCGTCGAGCGACGCGAGCGCGCCCTCGGAGCCATCCGCGTTGTTCGCTCCACCGGCCGTCTTCCGAGCGCGGAGGATCCGACGGCGGGCGCGCGGAGACAGCTCCTCGGTCGACGGACGCAGCGCCCGCTTCAGGCCGTCGGCGGTCAGGTTGACTCCGATAACGAGAAGGGAGATCGCGCCGACCGGGAAGTAGAGCGACCACGGGGCGAGCCGAATGTAGGTCCTCGCCTCCTTGACCATCAGCCCCCAGTCCGGGCTCGGCGGCTGCACCCCGACGCCGAGGAAGCCGAGCGACGCGACAAGGAAGATCCCGTACGAGAACCGGAGCGCCGCCTCGACCGACAGCGCCGGGAGGACCGAGGGGAGGATCTCGCGAAGGAGGATCCGCGGGAGCCGCTCCCCCTGGAGGCGCGCCGTCTCGACGAACCCCTGCGACTTGATCGCCAGGGTCTCGCTCCGCACGACGCGGGCGACGATCGGCGTGTAGACCACGGCGATGACCGCGAGGACGGACGCGCGGGATGGCCCGACGGTCCCGAGGAGGACGAGGGCGAGCAACAGGGCAGGGATCGCGAGGACGGAGTCGAAGACCCGCATCAACAGCTCGTCGAACCATCCTCCGAGGTACCCGGAGAGTAGCCCGAAGACGGTCCCGGCCCCGACGGCCAGGAGGGCCCCGAGGCCGGCCAGCGAGAGGATGCTGCGGGCGCCGTGGACGATCCGGCTGAAGACGTCGCGCCCGAGGTGATCGGTGCCGAACCAATGCGTCGCCGACGGCGGCTGTCGAGCGTCCGTGTAGATCTGCTCGGTCGGCCCGTAGGGAGCGATCCACGGGGCGAGGATCGCCAGGAGGACGAAGAGGAGGACGACGGTCGCCCCGAACGCCGAGGCCGGCTTGCGGTACAGATCACGCAGAACCCGACTGGTCGGTCGACGGTGTGGCTTCACCGAGTTGCCGTCCTTAGTTCGAAGTCAGGGGGGCGAGGCCTGTGCATCGCCCCCCTCCACGCACTATTTCTCGTACACCATCCGGAAGTCGGTCCGGCCGGGGAACGCCTTCAGCTCCAGCCCGTCGAACCGATCGGAGTACGCGGCGACCGCGGCGAAGAAGTACGGGACGACGACCGGGCCGCGCTCGATCAGGATCCGCTGGATCTCGGCGTAGGCGGCGACCCGCTCCGCCTCGTCGAGGGTTGTCCCGGCGGTCTGGGCGAGCGCGTCGAACTCGGCGTCGCAGAAGCGCGACTCGTTCCAGACTGCGTCGCAGGTCAGCATCGTGTTCATGTAGAACTGCGGGTACGGGCGCGACCCCCAACCGGTGATCCCGAGCTCCTTGTCCAGCCAGTGGTTCTCGCCGTAGTAGACGGACTCCGGCTCGACGATCACGTTGACGGTGATCCCGGCGTCGGCCCACTGCTCCTTCAGGACAACCGCGAGGTCCGGTCGACCGCCGGTGTCCGGGGTGTACAGGTCGATCGTCAGGCCGTCCGGGTAGCCAGCGTCCGCCAGGACGTCTCGCGCCGCGTCCGGATCCCGCGTTGGGATCGGCGTCGACTCGTCGTAGTAGTCGGCGTACAGCGGGCCGATCGGGCTGTCCCGCCCGACGGCGCCGAGGCCGAGCTGGACGATCTGGAAGATCGCCTCCCGGTCGGTCGCCCGCTTCATCGCCTCGAGGACGGCCGGGTCGTTTCCGGGCGGCACGTCGGAGCGGAGGCGGACGAGGTCGAACCCGTTCGTCGGGACGTCGACGGCGACGATCCCCGGCTCGCTCTGCAGCATCAGGAAGAGCGCCGAGGACATCCGCCACGCCATGTCGACCTGTCCGCCGCGCAGCGCGTCGACGGCCGCGACCTGGTCGCCGAAGAAGATGAACTCCAGGCGATCGAGCGCCGGCAGCCCCTCGAGGAAGTAGTCCGGGTTCGCCCGCATGACGATCCGGTCCTCGGGCCGGTACTCCTCGACGACGAACGGTCCGGTCCCGTTGAACGTCGAGAAGTCGGTCGTCCCACGCTTCACGACGAGCGCGTGGTTGTCGCTCAGGTCGTAGAGGAAGAACGGGTTCGGCTCCGTCAGGCGGAACGTCACCTCGTTCGGACCGGTGACGTCGATCCGCTCGATGTTCGCGTAGACGGATTCCGTCGCGAAGCCGTTGGCCGGGTCGCGGAGCCGATCGAACGTCCAGACGACGTCTCCGGGGACGAGGGCACTCCCGTCGTGGAACCGAACCCCCTCGGCGAGGACGAACGTGTACTCCGTTCCGTCGGCGCTGACCTCCCAAGATCGGGCCAGCCGTGGGACGACGCGGCTGCCTGCGTCGACGTCGACGAGGTAGTCGTACACCGCGTTCGCCACCGCGACCTCGGCGTCCGACGAGATCAGCGCCGGATCGATCTGGACGATCGGCTGCATCGCGGCGCGGAAGACCGACTGGCCGAGCGCCGCTCCGGAAACCGTCGCCAGAAGCACGGCCGACAGAAACAAGACGAGGACAGTTTTTTCGCGCATGCTGATCCCTCCTTACGATGCGTGTCCGCCGTCGGCGCGAGACGGCGCCGAAACTTGAGTCGAGGGTCCTCTCTCCGCTCAGCCTACCAGAGCCCCGCCGATCCGATCAAGGCCGCGGCCGAACCGTCCGCACGCCGAACGGTCTCCCGACGAGAACTCATTTCGATCGTGACGGCCGAAGAAGCGCTCGGGCCGAGGCGAACGAGGAGCGGCCGGGCCTCGCTTTCAGATTCGATGGACCTTGATGAAGTTGGTCGTCCCCTCGCTCCCGGCCGGGATCCCGCCGGTGACGACGACCGCGTCGCCGGGGCGGGCCTCACCGCGCTCGACGAGGAGCCTTCCGACCGTCTCCAGCATCTCGTCCGTCGATCGGTGGGCCGGAACGAGGACCGGCGTGATCCCCCAGACGAGGGCGAGCCGGCGGAGCGTCGACTCCCGCGGCGTGAACGCGACGATCGGGCGCATCGGACGCTCCCGCGCGACCTGCCGCGCCGTGTAGCCGCTGTGCGTCGACGTGACGATGAGCGACGCGTCGATCTCTCGAGCGACGCGCACGGTCGCCCGTCCGATGGCGTCGGTGACCGGGTGGGTGTGCTCGATCGGATCGGAGGGCCCGTCCTCCTCCCGGTGGATCATCTCCCGCTCGGCGATCGCCGAGATCTCCCGGATCATCGCCACTGCCTCGACCGGGTGCCGCCCGACGGCCGTCTCGGCCGAGAGCATCACCGCGTCGGTCCCGTCGAGGATCGCGTTCGCCACGTCGCTCGCCTCGGCGCGGGTCGGCCGCGGGGCCTCGACCATCGACTGGAGCATCTGCGTCGCGGTGATCACAGGGATCCCCAGCCGGTTGCAGCGCCGGATGATCTCCTTCTGAAGGATCGGAACCCGCTGCGGCGACGTCTCCACGCCGAGGTCGCCGCGGGCGACCATCACCGCGTCGGAGGCACGGAGGATCTCCGACAGATGATCGAGCGCCTCGCGCTTCTCGATCTTGGCGACGATCCCGATCTCGAGGCCCGGCGCGCGCTCGTCGAGCAGCCCTCGAAGCTCGCGGAGGTCCTCGGCGGTACGGACGAACGAGAGGGCGAGGAAGTCGACGCCCGCCTCGGCGGCGAATCGCGCGTCCTCTCGATCCTTCTCCGTCAGGGCGGCGACCTTCGACGTCCCGCCCGGCGCGGCGACCCCCTTACAGGACGACAGCTCGCCACCGACGAGGATCTTCCCGATCAACACGTCCGGGCGAACCTCGCGAACCTCGACCTCGAGCATGCCGTCGTCGAGGAGGAGGCGGTCGCCCGTGTGCGCCCCGGCGATCAGCTCCGGATGCGGGAGGGGGACGACGCGATCGGATCCGTCGGATTCCAGCGTCGTGAATGCGATCCAGCCGCCGGGGGAGAGGTCGATCGGGGCGGCCAGCCGGCCGATTCGAAGCTTCGGTCCCTGCAGGTCGGCCATCACCGCGACGACGGCGCCTTCCTCCTCCGCGACCTCGCGGACGGCGCGGATCGCCTCCTCGTGAGCCTCCCGCGTTCCGTACGAGAGGTTGATCCGCGCCACGTCCATCCCGGCACGGATCAACGCGCGAACGGTCGCTCGATCGCTCGACGCGGGGCCGATCGTGCAGACGATCTTCGTCTTCGTCTCCGACGCGTAACGGACCATGCCTATGCCCTCGCTCCGGGGGTGAACCGGTAGACCGCCGCTTCGGCCACCGGGCGGAACCCGATCCGCCGGTAGATCTTGTTCGACGTCGGGTTCGCCAGGTCGGCGTACAGGGTGCAGAACGCGTTTCCCTCATCGAGCAGCCTCCGACAGAGCGCCGCGACGCAGGCCGAGGCGTACCCGTTCCTACGGTGCTCCGGCGGCGTGTAGACCGCGCTGACCGCCGCACCGTTCCTCGACCCCCGCGAACTCCCGGCCATCGACACCGGTCCGTCGCGGTCCCAGACGGCCAAGGTCCCCGACTGCATGAACCGGCGCACGGTCTCCCGTGGATCGCCCGGCGGATCGCCGGAGACCGCTTCCTCGTGGAAGCCGAGCATCCACTCCGCGAGGAGGTCCACGTCCTCGGCCCGCGCGAGGCGCATCCGACCGGGAACCCCGATCGGCGGATCGACGTCGTACAGAGCGTAGACGCGCATCCGCATCCCGACCTCCACCCGCCCGCTCGACCGCTCCGCCCACCGGTTCGCGAACGCGGCGGCCGCCCGGGCCTCCCCGTTCACCGCCGGAAGCCCCGGGTCGGCGGTGAAAAGGTGATCGACGAGCGGGTCGAGCGCGTCGAGACGGTCCTCGACACAGTGGACGATCAGAGGGAACGGAGGCGTCCGGATCGCCGCCGCGACGAGCGCTCCGTCCTCTTCGACGGTCAGGAAGTACGGTGGATCGCCCCCGTAGGACCGGCCGGCGCGCACCCGATCCGCGATCCCGAGGATCAGGCCGTTCCTCGCCTCGTTGCGCAGCAGGGGCGCCTCGGCCCCGTCGAGAAACGACCTCGCGTCCGGATACGCCCTCACGTTCATCCTTCGCCCACCTCCAGCAGGTCGATGTACGCGCCGCGCACGCGATCCTCCTCCCCGATCCCCAACGCGGCCGACAGCCTCTCCGCGACGGCCCGTCCCTCCTCGGGCGATTCCCCGTCGTCGAGAACCACCTCCAACTCCGCGAACGTGCCGAGGCCCTCGACCTCGTCGAGGTGGACGCGCGTACGACCGATACGGTAGAGGAACCGGCGCTTGGCGACCACCCCCCTCACGCCGAGGACGGCCGAGAGGATCTCCAGGAACGCCTCGGGATCGGAGGAGCGGACGACGAAGTACTCCGACAGCGTCGCCCCCGCGTCGTCCGGTCGCTCGTAGTAGATCAGCTCGCAGGCATCGGGCCCGAGGACGCGGAGCTTCAGCCGCCCACGCGGGACGACGAAGAATGTGTCCCGCTGATCGAGGATCTGCACGGCCGCGTCGCTCATCGACTCGACGCGCCGACGGAACGCACCGGCGTCCCGAACCCGCGCCTTGACCTCAACGTTTCGCGCCATTCTCCGCCTCCCAACCCGCGAGGATCCGGTCGAGCGTCGCGCGAAGCGCCGGATCGATCGCCTCGCGCTCCGGGTCGTCGCGCCGATGGAGCGCCAGCGTTCCGTTCGCCCCGTACGGCGCGAAGCGCAGCGCGGCGTGCTCAAGGTAGAACCGCGCTTCGTCCCGCCGCGGGGCCTCGCCGTACAGCCAGTCGCCGACCAACGGCACGCCGAGATGCGCCATCGTCGCGCGAATCTGATGATACCGTCCTGTGTGGAGCCGGAGGAGGGCGTGCGCCTCGTCGTCCCGATCCACGGTGGGCGCCACGGCCAGGACCTCGGTGATCGCCCGTTTCCCGCCGCTTCGGACGACGCTCGCCCGGCCGCCCCGCGTGCGAAGGTGAAGCTTGTGCAGCCCGACGAGCCCTTCCACGTGCGGCGCGTCCAACCGCGCCAGGTAGATCTTCCCCCACGCGCCGGCCCGGAGCTGCTCGCTGTGAAACCGGATCGCGTCCTCCGAGAGGGCGACGACGACGATCCCGCGGGTCACCCGATCGAGCCGGTGCGGGAGCTTCGGCGTCACGCCGCTCGGGGCGGCGCTCCGGACTCGGGAGATCAGCGAGACGCCCTTCGGATCGCTCGTCAGCTCGGCCGCCATCCCGGCCGGCTTGACCACGGCGAGCTCGTGCTCGCTGGCGAACAGGACCGGCAGTCCGAGCCGATCCCAACCCCCGACAGGTCCTTCGATCCTCACGCGCGCCGCACCTCCGGCCGTGGTGTCGCTCGCTAGTCTACTGCGCGACGCGCAGACGAAGGAGCCGCGACTCCTTCGTCTGGCACGTGACGCATCAGAGCGCGATGGCTATCCGTCGTACAGCCAAGGGAAGCGGTCCGCCGCTTCCCTTTCGTGGCTCCTTCAGGAGCCGCGCGAGCCGCGACGGCGCTTCGGAGAAAGGGCGACCGAGCCGAAGAAGACCGCCGCGCAGCAGAGCGCGATCGACGCCCCGATCGGCAGATCCGCCCAAAGCGAGAGGAGGAAGCCCGACAACGAAGCGAGAATCCCCAACAGCGGTGCGATGAGGAAGACCTTCTTGATGTCGTACGCCCACTGGAACGCCGCGGAGGCCGGAAGGATCATCAGCGCATAGATCAGGAGCCCACCGGTCACCCGCAGGGAGACGGCGACGATGATCGCGACGAGAAACAGCAGGACGTAGAACGCTCGGGCCGTGTTGACCCCCGAGGCTCTGGCGAGCTTCCGATCGAGCAGCAGCGCGAAGAAGTCCCTGCCGAACAGGACGAGGACGCCGAGCGTCGCCACGAAGACCCCAACGAGGACGTACACCTGCCCCATCGTGATCCCAAGCACGCTCCCCCAGAGGAGGGAGAGGGCGCCGCTTCCGATGCCCGCGCTCGGCGCCTTGTTGATGAAGATCAGCCCGAGGGCCATCGTCAGGGGAAAGGTCGCTCCGACGACGGTGTCGACCTGGAGGCGGGAGAGATCCGCGATCGGGCCGAGGGCGGCCGCCATCAGCACGGCGAACAGGATCGCCGTCCAGATCGGATCGATCACCGAGACCATCAGGCCGAGGGCGGCGCCGGCGAACGCCGCGTGGGACATCGCGAAGCCAAGAGACGAGAGTTTCATCCGGACCACGAACGTCCCGACCGCGCTGCACATCGCTCCGACGAGAAGGCTTCCCAGCAGGGTCGGCAGGACGATGTGCCAGGGGAGTCCGAACATCGCGTGAGGCTCCTAACGGGACGAGGTCGAGACCCGGTCACCGAGTCGCGTCTCCGCGACGACCCGCCCCGAATCGACGGCGACGGTGCGGTCCGACGCGTCGAGCAGCGGCCCCGTTTCGTGGCTGACGACGACGGCCGCTGCACCGAGCTCCCGCCGGACGAGCGCGACCAAGGCGGACACGTCTTCCTTCGCCTCGGGATCGAGGTTCGCCGTCGGCTCGTCGAGCAGAAGGAGTTTCGCTTCTTGCGCCAGGGCACGGGCCAGCAGCGTCTTCCGCTGCTGGCCGCCCGACAGGCGTCCCACGGGCCTCCCTCCTAAGTCGGAGATCCCGATGGCCTTGAGTGACCGGTTGATACGACGCCTTTCCTCTGCGGAAGAGAGACGCCGCGTGCCCGTCTTCCCGAATCGCGCGGTGAAGACCACGTCCCGCACGAGAAACGGCGTGTCCGGGGGGAAGAACAGATTCTGAGGGACGTACGCGATCTGCGTGCGGAGCCGGTGACTCGCGAGCGTCACCTCCTGACCGAGGGTCCGGACGGTCCCGGACGCAATGGGAAGCAAGCCGTTGATCACTTCGAGGATCGTCGTCTTCCCCGCCCCGTTCGGCCCGGTGATCGCCAGCTGCTCCGTCGCCGCGACGGACAGCGTCACCCCGGCAAGCGTCGCGTGCCGCTCTCCCTCGTAGGTCGCCCGAACGTCGATCAGGGAGACGACATCGTCCATTCGAACAGCTCCTCGTCGGGGATCGTCTCGAGTTCGCGAGCCTTCGCGATCGTGTCCGAGTCGCGAAAGGAGCGCTCGATCTCGGGCCGGAGCTCGATCGTGACCGCGTGGCCGTCGTCGGCGATGAACCGGACGCGCGGCTTCTCCTCCCCGACGACGCGCAGGTTCCCCTTCCCGATGGTGCAGCCCGAGCCGATCTGCACGCCGTCGTTGAGACAGGAGAGCGGGGTCGTCCGACCGGCCTCCGACTCGGCCCGAAGTCCGAAGTAGCCGGAGCTGTCCAGCAGGCGAAGGGCGAGGAGGCCGATCCGGATCCCGGCGACGAGGTACGGACCGAGGTGACCGTGCAGCAGCGTCCCGCGGTCGATCATCGCCCGGAGGTCGGCGCCCTTCGGATCGATCGTCAACGTTTCCACTCGGTCCCCCTACTCGATCGGCTCGATCGCCGAGAAGAGCGCCTCGGCGTTCCGCGTCAGCAGGTCGCCGAACGTCGCGGTGCCCGGCATCGCCCCGGGAAAGTTCGACAGGACGACGTGGACCGCCCCGATCTCTCGCGCCAGCTTCGCCCCGAAGTCGACCCCGCTCTGGAGGTTGTCGATCACGAGCCGCGCACCGGCCGTTCTGCCCGCCTCCGCCAGCGCCACGAGGTCCTGCAGAGAGAGCCCCTCCGGGAGCCCGTAGGTGACCGCCACGTCGAAGCCGAGCCAGGCGACGAAGTCGGCCTGCCAGGCCATGGAGACGACCGCGATCTCGGAAACCCCGAGCGCCTCGGCCCGCTCCTTCAGCCCGCCGCCGAGCGATCGGAGCTCGTCGATGTACGCGGCCGCGTTCGCATCGAATCCCTCCGCCTCGGTCGGGATCCGCTCGGAGAGCACGTCCCGGATCGTCTCGACCTTCGCGGCGGCGGTCTCCGGCGTGTTCCACTCGCCCGGTAGCTGGATCACCAAGGCGGCGCTCCCCGCCGCGTCGGCCAGCGTCTCGATCCACGGCTCGAACCCCGAGTACAGGATGACCGAGGCGCCCATCACGGCCCTCAGATCGCTCGGGGACAGGTCGTAGTGCGAAGGGCAGAAGCCGGACGGAATGATCGTCACCACCTCGATCGCGTCCCCCCCGACGATCCGCGCGAACTCGCCGAGCACGGCGTGCGTCGACACGACCGTCTCGGCTCCGGCCGCAGCACCGAGCAACAGAACCCCGATCCCGACAAGCATTGCGATACGCTTCATGCTCCTCCTTTCTCTCTTACCGGATCTTCTTCCCCGTCGACGTCCCGGTCAGCTCCCCGTGCTTGACTCCCTTGAGGCCGATCAACCGATGGGCGAGCCGCTCGATCTCCCTCGCCTCGCCGCGCACCGCGAGGAATTCGAGGCAGTTCTCCTTGTCGATGTGGACGTGCGTCGTCGAGATGACGGCGTCGAGCGCGTGGTGCTGGATCTCGGTCAGCTTCTCCGTCAACGCGGGTCTGTGGTGGTCGTAGAGGAGGGTGATCACGCCGACGACCTCCTCGCCGGCCTCCCACTCGCGCTCGACCAGTTGACGGCGGATGGCGTCGCGGATCGCCTCGGACCGGTTGGTCCACCCCCGTTGCTTGCAGAGCGCGTCGAACGCTTCGATGAGATCCTCCTCGATCGACACGCTGAAGCGGACCGTCCTGGCCATCGAGTAACACTCCTCATGAATTCGTAACACCGCAAAGGATACGCTCCTTCGATCTCGGGTGCAAGGGTTCGGGGTGCGGAACGAGCGGAAACGGTCGAGGGCCAAGGCGCTCCTCGGACCTTCGTGTCCGGCGACGTATCGAAGGTGAGGGCCCGGGCCGCACGGTGCGGGTCCCGGGCCCTCGTGACTCCTCAGCGTGAAGAGACCGTATCCCGTTCGCGTGGAGGCACTGTGAATCGATGGTGTCGCCGCTGTGTTCTGCGCGACGGCCGCGCGACGGCTTGCGCCGTCGCGTCGGAGAAGGCGTGTCACAAGCCTTCTCCCAGATAAGGACGTAACACCGTTGGGTTCCTATTCCTCACCCACCGGCGAAGGCGCTTTGTGCCTTCGCCTCCGCGACTCCGTAGGAGTCGCGCTCTTGACAAGCCTCCGGTGCCGTCCTATAGTGACCGAGTCATGATAGAAGCAGCGAGTCGCCGAACCTGTTTGTTGGAATCGAACGGCGTCTGCTTCTATTGGTTTTGGTTCGAGCCCGGCTTCTCCGCTGCGCGCTAGGCACGACTAGCGATCACACAAGCAGCAAGAGGCCGGGAGACGACTGCGGGAAACCGCGGTCGTTTTCTTTTGCGAGGAGGTGACAGGAGGCGGTGCATGCGTCGAAAAAGTGGCCCGCCCGCGAGCGCACGTCGACGGCGAGCTTCTCGCGAGCGAGCACGGTCGGACGATCAGGGTCGATCGTCCTGGTTCGGTCCAAGCGGACCACCGCAAGGATAACGCGGAAGGAGAAAAAGTGAAACGGTCCATTGCGGTTGCATTGCTGGCATGGGTTGTTGTCGTCATCGGATTCGCGGCGGCATCGGAGCCGCTCAAGATAGGGATCACGAAGATCGTCGAGCATCCGGCGCTCGACGCGGTCGAACAGGGGGTCATCGACACCCTGACCGCCGCCGGATACGAGGAGGGCGTCGACGTCGAGTACCTGATCGCCAGCGCACAGGGCGACTTCGGTACGGCGATCTCGATCGCTCAGAACTTCCAAGCGCAGAACGTCGATCTCGTCGTCGCCATCGCGACACCGACGGCACAGGCGGCGGTCGAGGTCTTCCGTGGGAGCGACACACCGATCGTCTACGGCGCCGTGACGGATCCGGTCGGGGCCGAGCTCGTACCGAGCGCCACCGACCCGAGCGGGAACGAGAACGTGACCGGGGTCTCGGACATGATCCCCGTCGCGGCGCACCTCCGGCTCTTGAAGGCGCTGTCTCCGGAGATCGTCACGATCGGAATCGTCTACAACCCCGGGGAGGCGAACTCGGCCATCCTGACGGACATGGCCCTCGCCGCCGCACCGAGCGTCGGCGTCGCCGTCGTCACGGCGACGGCCGACTCGACGGCGAACGTGCCGCTCGCCGCGCAGTCGTTGATCGGGCGGGTCGACGCGTTCTACGTGACCACGGACAACACAGTCGTTTCGGCGATCGACTCCGTCCTCGCCGCGTCCGAGGAGGCGGGCGTCCCGTTCCTGATGGCCGACCCGACGAGCCTCGCGCAGGCGACGCTCGCGGCCGGATTCGACTACTACGAGCACGGGTTGACCGTCGGACAGGTCGTCCTCAACGTCCTCTCCGGTGTGGGAACGGATGAGATCCCGGTGACGTATCAACCGCGCGCCGAGGTCCATCTGAACCTCGACGCCGCCGGGCGGATCGGCTTCGTCTTCCCGACGGACGTGATCGAGCAGGCGTCGGCCGTTTTGTACGGCGGAATCGTCTGGGAGCGGCAGGCGCCCTAGGTCCGAGGCAACCGACGGAGGAGCTACGATGGCTGCCCTATGGATTCACGCGGTCGAACAGGGGCTCGCGTACGGCATCGCCGCGCTCGGGGTCTTCCTGACGTATCGCGTCCTGAAGTTCCCCGACCTGACGGTCGACGGGAGCTTCGTGACCGGGGCGGCCATCGCTTCCGTCCTCCTCGTACAGTACGGCGTCGACCCGTTCACGGTCCTCCTGGTGGCGTTCGTCGCCGGGGGGATCGCCGGTCTGATCACCGGGCTTCTGAACACGCGGCTCGGGATTACGAACCTCCTCGCCGGCGTGCTGACGATGATCATGCTCTACTCGATCAACCTGAGGATCATGGGCCGGCCGAACCTGTCGCTCCTTCGCGTCTCGACGGCGACGCGGGTGGTCGACGCGGCCTGGTCGCCGCTCGGTCCGTTCTCCGTCCTCGCGTTCATCGGGATCCTGACGATCGCGATCAAGCTGCTCCTCGACGCGTTCCTCCGCACGGAGATCGGCTTCGCCCTCCGGGCCACCGGCGACAGCGAGCGGATGATCACCGCGCAGGGGGTCAACACCAAGACGATGAAGATCCTCGGGTTGGCCCTCTCCAACGGGCTGGTCGCCCTCTCCGGGGCGCTCGTGGCGCAGTACTCCGGGTTCGCCGACGTGGGCATGGGGCTCGGGACGATCGTCACCGGGCTGGCCGCCGTGATCATCGGCGGTACGCTGATCCGGTCGAACCGCGTCGGATGGATGACGGCGAGCGTCCTTCTCGGCTCCCTCGTCTACCGGATCGCGGTCATCCTGGCATTGCGGTACGGATACGTGATCGGATTCCAGGCGAGCGACCTGAAGTTGATCACGTCGCTGCTCGTGATCCTCGCGCTCGTCGTCCCGTACCTCCGGGAGCGTCGGATGAGGAAGGTGAGCGCATGCTGAGGCTCGAGCGCGTCTCGAAGAGCTTCCACGCCGGCGCCGACCGGGTCGTCGCGATCCGGGAGACCGACCTGTCCCTCGAACAGGGCGACTTCCTGACGATCATCGGCTCGAACGGCGCGGGAAAGAGCACACTGCTCAATCTGATCGCCGGGTCGTACCCGCCGACCTCCGGACGGATCCTGCTGAAGGGGGCCGACCTGACCGGCGTCCCCGCGCACCGCCGAGCCCGGCGGATCGGCCGGATCGTCCAGGATCCCCTGGCCGGGACGGCGCCGTCGATGACGGTGGCCGAAAACCTCGCGCTGGCGATGAAACGAGGGCGGCGCGGCCTTCGCTCGGCGCTTCCTCGGTATCTCCGCAAGAGATTCCGCGAACGGCTCGCCGTGCTGAACGTCGGCCTGGAGGATCGCCTCCGATGCCGCGTCGATCTCCTCTCCGGCGGCGAGCGCCAGGCGCTGGCGGTGCTGATGGTGACCCTCGTCCCGCCCGAGGTCCTCCTCCTCGACGAGCACACCGCGGCGCTCGATCCGAGCAACGCCGCGATGATCGTCCGAATGACCCGATCGTTCGTCGAGCGGCTCGGCCTGACGACGCTAATGGTGACCCACAACATGGAGCAGGCGATCGAAGCCGGGACGCGACTGATCATGATGCACAAGGGCGAGATCATCGAGGAGCTGCGCGGCGAGGAGAAAGCGCAGGCGACCGTTCCCCAGCTCTTCGACCTCTTCTCGCGCCACCACGTCGTCGACGACGAGCTCCTCCTCGAGCGGGTGGTCTGAGCCGCCGGTTCGCTGCCTGCCGCATGACCACCTCGTGCAGGCCACGCGTTCTCTGCGTTCGTCCAAGCTTTCCTTCGAGCCCGGCGCCGAACCGGAAGTTGAGACGCCGATCGCCAACGGCCTATACTGCCCCAAAGGCCATGGCGACGAAGATCCTGGTGGTCGACGACGAACCGTGGGTCGTTCAGGCGATCCGGAGCTACCTCGAGGAGGCCCACTTCGAGGTGGTCAGCGCGTACGACGGATCGGAGGCGCTCGCGCAGTTCGGCCGGCACCAGCCGGACCTGGTCATCCTCGATTGGATGCTCCCCGAGATGGATGGCCTCTCCGTGGCGCAGCGGGTTCGAGAGATCTCGAACGTCCCGATCATCATGCTGACCGCGAGGGTCGACGAGGAGGATCGGATCGAGGGGCTGGAGACCGGCGCCGACGACTACGTCGTCAAGCCGTTCTCCGCCAGGGAGCTGGAGGCCCGCGTCCGCGCCGTCCTCCGACGCTCGACCGGAAAAACGCCGCCGGTCCTGGAGGTCGGCGACCTCCGGCTGGACCAGGCGCAGCGACGGCTGTGGGTCCTCGGGGAACCGGTCGAGCTGACGGCGATGGAGTTCGACCTCCTCGCGTTCCTGATGACGTACCCAGGCCGCGTGTTCACCCGGCTCGAGCTCCTCGAGGCGGTCCGCGGCGAGACCTACGAGAGCTTCGAGCGGTCGGTCGACTCGCACATCAAGCGGCTCCGCCAGAAGATCGAGCCGGATCCGCGGAATCCGCGGTTCGTCCTGACGGTCTTCGGCGTCGGCTACAAGCTGGCGAAAGAGGAGGGATAATGCGGTTCCTCGGGCGGATGTCCTTCCAGGCGAAGCTCCTCGTCGCGTTCGTCCTGATCGTTCTCCTGACGTCGCTGGCTGGGTATCTGTTCATCAACCAGTCGGTGAAGCGGGCCTTCTCCGAGTTCACGGTCACGACGTACACGCCGCAGGAGCGGGCCGTCCTTCAGCTCGTCCGCGCGTTCTACGAGCAGACGGGGAGCCTCGACGTCGTCATCGCGTTCCTCGAGAGGGGGCGGCGCGAGGTCCCGGTCCTCCTCGTCGATTCGGATCGCACCGTCGTCTACGCCCCGGATCCCCGAACCGTCGGCCGCCGGCTGTCGTTGGACCAGCTGGAGGAAGGGGTGACGATCGAGCTGACCGACGGGGAGGTCTGGACGGTGATCCCGTCCCGCGTCGTCCTCGGCCAGGAGATCCTCGAAGAGGGATTCCTCCGGACCACCCGCCGATCGCTCTGGCTCGCCGGTCTCGTCGCGATGGCCGTCGCGATCCTCCTCTCGGTCCTCCTCCTTCGCCAGGTCACCCGGCCGCTCCGACGCCTCGACGCGGCGACCCGACGGATCGCACGGGGGGAGTTCGACGAACGGGTCGGGATCTCCACGTCCGACGAGATCGGGCGCCTCGCTCAGTCGTTCGACGAGATGGCCGAGAGCCTCGATCGGGCCGAGCGGACGAAGAAGCGGATGATCGCCGACGTTTCCCACGAGCTTCGAACCCCGCTCGCCGCCGTCCGCAGCGCCCTCGAGGGCCTCCGGGACGGGCTGATCGAACCGACGCCGGAGACCCTCGCCTCGTTGCACGACAAGATCCTTCTGACGACCCGGCTGGTGCACGACCTCCACCAGCTGACGCTCGCCGACGCCGGCCGGCTGTCGATCCGGCCGGCTCCGTGCCGGATCGACGCGATCGTCGACACGATCGGCGAGACGATCGGCGTCCAGCTCGAGGACTCGAGCCTCCGGCTCGACCGGAGGATCGACGACGACCTCCCGCCGGTCGTCGTCGACCGCCAGCGGATCGAGCAGGTCTTTCTCAACCTCCTCGCCAACGCGATCCGCCACACGCCCGAAGGAGGAACGATTTCGATCTCCGCCGCCGAGCATCGCGGGGGAGTCCTGACGAGCATCTGCGACACCGGCCCGGGGCTGACGGAGACCGATCTCGCCCACGTCTTCGACCGGTTCTACCGGGCCGACGACGCGCGGACGAGCGACGGCGGAGCGGGGCTCGGCCTCTCGATCGCCAAGGCGCTCGTCGACGCGCAGGGAGGGAGCATCTGGGCGGAGAACCGGCCGGCCGGCGGGGCGTGCTTCCATGTCCTCCTGCCGACGGAGTAGCCCGACGCCGCATCGACACGCCGCTCCGAAAAGGAGCGTGCCGCCCTCCCGAGGGACGGCGGCACGGACTCCAACGGTGACCGAGAGGGCCGTCTCACCCGCTACTCGATCGCTTCCAACTTCAGCTCGAGGACTTCGACGAGCTGCTCGATCCAATCGAGGCCTCGGGGCGTCGTCCCGCGACCGACTTGCATCCGCCCGGAGAAGCCTCCACCCGACGTGGCGCCGCCGAGCCGCTCCTCCAGCCGTCCGAGAATCTGCTCGCGAAGGGGGGAGGACGCTCCCGTACCACGCCGCCCGAGGGTCCCTCCGGCGCCGCCCCGCGGCAGGAAGGACGCGCCACGATCCCCCAGGAAGCCGGGGAGGAACTCGGCGAGAATCTCGCCCTGCTTCAGCGTCAGGATCCCCTTGATCCGATCGATCGCGTCCTCCACGTGCTCGTACGCCGCTTGAGCCTGCGCTTCGGTCTCGGCGCGGAACGCATCGAGGATCTCGTCGAGCTCCTCCGCCGTCCCGTTGAACGCGATCATGTCCTGCTCGAGCTCGACCCTGCGAAGCTCGAGCGCGTCGCGCTCCTCGAGAAGCCCCACGAGAAGCCCGTGGATTTCCTCCATCTGCTCGGGCGTCAGCTCCATGCGGTTGACGAGGACGAGAAGCGGGAGATGGGTCGCTTCGCTTACGTCGTCCTCCGACCCGAGCAGGCCCTGCGTGCTCGCCGGAATCGCCGCGATCAGTCCCAACAGAATCACCACCGATGCGATCCGGAGTCGTTTCCCTCTCATATCCGATTCCTCCTTTGTTCGTCACACGGTCGCCCGTACGGTACGAAGCGGCGGTGAACGGGTCGGTCCAAACCTGTGGCGGGGGTGTGAAGAGTCCGACCGGTTGGACGGGGTGGCGCGGCTGCGGCAAACTTGCGCCGCGGCCTCATCGATGAAAGGAAGCGGGTATGAAGAAGGCCGGATGGCTGGCCCTCGCCTTGATCGCTGCGTGCTCGTGGCCGGCGACGTCGCTTCGGATCGTCTGCACGACGACGATCGTCGGGGACGTCGTCGCGCGGGTCGCCGGGGCCGGAAACGAAGCGACGGTCCTCCTTCCGATCGACGCCGATCCCCACGGGTTCGAGCCGACGCCGCAGGACCTCGTCGCGATCGCGCGCGCGGACGTCGTCTTCCTGAGCGGAGCCGGATTGGAATGGAACCTCGATCCGATCCTGGGGGCCGCCACGGGGCGCGTCGTGGCCCTCTCCGACGGGCTCGATCTCCTCGGAGCCGACGGGCCGGACCACGAAGGCGAGGAACACGATCACGAGGAAGCCGATCCGCACGTCTGGTTCGATCCGGCCAACGTCGGCGCCTGGGTCGACCGAATCGCCGCCGTGCTGAGCGACCTGGACCCCGCGGGGGAACCAGGATACCGCGCGCGCGCCGCGGCCTACCGCTCGGAACTGGCCGAACTCGACGCGTGGATCGAGGAGGAGGTGGGACGGCTCCCGGTGGAGCGGCGTCTCCTCGTCACCGATCACGCCGTCTTCGGTTACTTCGCAGCGCGGTACGGATTCGACCAAGTCGGGACGGTCTTCCCGGGGCTGAGCAGCCTCTCCGAGCCGTCGGCCCGAGACCTCGCGGCGCTGGAGGAGGCGATCGCGTCGCTCGGCGTCCCGGTCCTCTTCGTCGGGACGACGGTCAACCCATCGTTGACCGAGCGGGTCGCGGCCGACACCGGAACGGAGATCGTCGTCGTCTACACCGGCTCGCTGAGCGGCCCGGACGGGCCGGCCTCCAGCTACCTCGACCTGATGCGCTACGATGTGATGGCCATCGTAAACGGGCTGTCGGAGGCGCCGTGACAAACCGTGAATCTCGAAAACGCCAGGGCGGATCGCGTCGATCTCCCTTCGGGCGGCGTGCCCGCGCCGTCCATCTGGCCGACGCCCCGGCCGTCGCGGTCTCGGGGCTCTCCGTGACCCTCGGCGGACGAACGGCGCTGACCGGTGTCACGTTCGAACTGGCCGCCGGCGCGCAGCTGGCCGTCGTCGGACCGAACGGCGCCGGGAAGACGACGCTCCTGCGGACCCTCGCCGGGCTCGTTCCGCCGTCGAGCGGTGAGGTCCGCGTCCACGGGCACGGCCCCTCCGGCCACATCTGCATCGCCTACGTCCCGCAGAGAAGCAGGATCGACTGGCGGTTTCCGGTCACGGTCCACGACGTCGTCATGATGGGGCGGATCCAGCGGATCGGGCCGTTCCGCCGCGCCGGGGCGAGCGACCGCCGGATCGTCCGGGAGGCGCTCGCCGCGGTTGAACTCACCGACCTGGCCCATCGGCAGATCGAGGAGCTCTCCGGCGGCCAACAGCAGCGGATGTTCCTCGCGCGGGCCCTCGCGCAGGAGGCGGACCTCGCCCTGCTCGACGAGCCGCTCGCCGGACTCGACCTCCATTCCCGAAACGAGGTCCTCAAATTGATCGCCGGCCTTCGAGATCGAAGCGTGAGCGCGATCGTCGCCCTCCACGATCTGGGGATCGCCGCCGCGTCGTTCGATGAAGTCCTTCTCCTCAACCGGAGGATGATCGGCCACGGACCGGCCCGCGCGGTGTTCTCCGAGGCGAACCTGCGCGAGGCGTACGGAAGCTGCCTCCACGTGGTTGAAGGAGAATCAGGAACGTTCGTCGTCCACGATACGGCCTGCGGAGGAGGGGACGATGAGCTTCGTTGAGGCGATCGTCGAGCCGTTCCGCTACCCGTTCATGATCCGAGGCCTGATCGCCGCCACGTCGGTCGGAGGGCTCTGCGCCGTCGTCGGCTCGTTCGTCGTCCTCCGGGGGATGGCGTTCATGGGGGACGCGATCGCCCACTCGATCCTGCCCGGCCTGGCCGGCGGCGTCCTGACCGCGGGACGCGGGGACCGCCGGGCGCTCTTCTGGTGGGCCCTCGGCACGGCGATCCTCGTCGCCCTCGGAATCGGATGGATCAGCGAGCGGGAGCGCGTCCGCGAGGACACCGCGATCGGCATCGTCTTCGCCGGGATGTTCGCCCTCGGAATCGCCCTCATCTCCACCGTCCGCGGGTTCGCCGTCGACCTCGTCCATTTTCTGTTCGGCAACGTCCTCGGGGTCTCGAACGCCGATCTTGTCCTGATCGGCGCGTTCGGCGGCGCCGTCCTCCTCCTGCTGCTGGTCTTCTACAAGGAGCTGGTCGCCGTTTCGTTCGACCCGACGCTGGCGCGAACGCTCCGCCTGCCGACGTCGGCGTACCGATACCTCCTCTTCGTCCTCGTCGCGGTTACCGTCGTCGTGTCGCTGCAGACGGTGGGCGTCGGGCTGATGCTCGCCATGCTGATCGTCCCCGCGTCCACGGCGTTCCTGGTCGCACGCCGCCTCCCCCAAATGATGGCGATCGGCGCGCTCCTCGGCGTCCTCTCCGGCGCGATCGGCCTCTACCTCTCGTTCCATTGGAGCGTCGCGTCGGGGGCGTCGATCGTCCTCGTCGCGATCGCGTTCTTCTTCCTGGCCCTTCTCCTGTCGCCGCGCCGCGGCCTCCTCGGCAGGCTTCGGAGCGGCTAGCCGTATCCCCGAACGCGCCCTCACCGAAACCGCACGGTCCGCTCACCGGACCTCCACCGACGGGATCTACGACGGAACCGTGATGAAAAGCGAAACGTTCGTTGGAAAAGAACTTCCGCCCGAAGGCGGAAGAACGAGAGGAGGCCGTCATGAGTCGCAAAGCACTTCGCATCGCGCTGTCGCTGGTCGCAACGGTGGCGTTGGGCCTGTCGCTGTTCTTCGCCTTCGACCGGATCACGGCGAGGCCCGGAATGGCGCAGGAATCGGAGGAAGGGGAGGCGGAAGAGACGATCCTGGTGCCCGAGTGGGCGAGCATCGAACTCGTCGACGCGGTCACCGGCGCGCCGTTTAGGATCGCCGACTTCGCCGGCCGACCGATCCTCGTCGAGAGCTTCGCCGTCTGGTGCCCGATCTGCCTTCGTCAGCAGAAGGAGATGGCGAGGTTGCTCGAGCTCGAAGGCGATTCGATCGTCCACGTCTCCCTTGATTCCGATCCGAACGAGGACGTCGTCGCGGTGAGGCTGCACGCCGAGGAGCACGGGTTCACGTGGCGCTTCGCCGTGGCGCCGTTCGAGATGACGCAGATGCTGATCGACGCATTCGGGCTGACCGTGGCCAACCCCCCGAGCGCTCCGGTCATTCTCATCGACGTCGACGGTTCGGCGCGGCTGCTGCCGCGCGGGGTGAAATCGGCCGAGGAACTGCTCGAGGAAATCGCGGGGACCGGCTGATGCCTCTCCTCGCCGACCTGGCCGAATCGTTCGTCCTCGGCGTCCTCACGCCGCTCGGCGCGGTCTGCGTCCTTCCGCTCTACCCCGGGTTTCTCGCCTACCTGTCCAACCGGCTCGCCGGGAGGGAGGCGAAGCGGGGGACGATTCTCCTCTTCGCCGCGAACGTGACCGGCGGCGTGGTCGCGTTCATGTTCCTCCTCGGGCTGATCTTCACGACGATCCTCCAAGTCTCGCTCACCCGCGTGATCGGCGTCGTCTCGCCGGTCGCGTTCGGAATCCTCTTCGTCCTCAGCGTCCTGCTCCTGTTCGATGTCGACGTCGGCCGGCTGCTCCCGAAGGCGAAGGTCCCGAAATCGAAGAGCCCCTGGTGGACCGCGTTCCTTTACGGGTTCTTCTTCGGAGCGATCGTCGTCCCGTGCAACCCCCTGTTCATCGCCGTCTTCTTCACCCGCTCGGTCTCCGTCCTCGGATTTGGAGCGAACGTCCTTCGGTTCCTCGCGTTCGGGGTCGGGATCGCCGCGCCGTTGCTCGCCCTCGCCGCCGTTTCGACCGCCGCGTCCGGCGTCGTCATCCGGTTCCTGACGCGCTACAAATCCTCGATCAACCGGATCGCCGGCCTGGCGATGCTCGGCATCTCGGTCTACTACCTCGTCTTCGTCTTTCGGGTCTTCGACGCCCTGTTCGGATAGCGGTCGGCTCCGCTCGTTGGGAGCCCCGCGCTCCTTCGACTAGTATCGACGCACCATGGCACCGATCGAGCTGCGGACCGTCACCCCCGAGGATCGACCGCGAATCGTCGAGATCTCGTCGCAGATCTGGGGCGGCCACGACTACGTCCCCGGGCTGCTCGACGACTGGTTCGCCGACGCGGACGGCGAGGTCGTCGGGGCGGTCCTCGACGGCGGACTCGTCGGCTTCGCTCGGCGGACGTGGCTCGCGCCCCGCCTCGCGTGGCTCGAGGGGATCCGGACCGATCCGGCCTACCGCGGCCGCGGCGTCGGCCGAGCCATCACCGAGCACCTGATCGACCGGGCGCGGACGGCCGGGGCGGAACGGATCAGTCTCTCGACGTACGTCGACAACGAAGCGTCGATCCATATCATCGAGTCCTACGGCTTCGAGCGGGTCGCGACGTTCGTCTACCGCGAGCGCCCCGCGGGCGCGCCGCCGGTCGAGGCGGGCCTTCAATCCGATCCGCACATCGTGACCGCCGGCGAAGAAGAGACGATCGACTTCGTCGCCGATTCCCCGTTCCTCCGATTGGCCAACCGGCGCTTCCCCCGCGGGTGGCGGTTCTTCCCGTTCGACCACGATCCCGCTGCGGCCGTCGCCCGGATGGGCGCGCGCCTCGGATGGCGAAGCGGCGACCGCCTCGAGGCCCTTCTTTGCTCGCGGTGGCCGCCCGGGGCCCCGAAGACCATCGTCAATTTCCTCGACGGCGAGCCCGAGGCGATGCGCGGCCTCCTCCGCCACGCGCTCGCCCTCTATCCGGGCGCCGAGATCGCGTTCATGGTCCCGGCCGCTGAGGGGCGGATCGCCGCCGTCGATCCCCTGTTGGACGAGCACGGGTTCGCGCTGTGGGCCGACGGCGATCCCGACGTCTTCCTCTACGAGCTCCCCCTGGAAGCGCCGGAGGTCGGAGGCTGACCGATCGACTATGATGAGGCCGGAGGCGTTTTCTCAGGGGGGAAAACGATGAACGACCGACGGCCGGACCTCTCGGAGCAGGAGCGGGCGCGGTACGCGCGCCACCTCGTCCTTCCCCAGATCGGCGAGGCGGGACAAAGGAAGTTGAAGGCGGCCCGCGCCCTGATCGTCGGGGTCGGCGGGCTCGGCAGCGCCATCGCGCTCTACCTCGCAGGAGCCGGCGTCGGCCGGATCGGGATCGTCGACGAAGACGTCGTCGGCCTCCCCGACCTCCAACGCCAGGTCCTCCACGGGAAGAGGACGCTCGGCCGCCCGAAGGTCGAGAGCGCCGCGTCGCGCCTCGCCGATCTGAACCGGGACGTCGCCGTCGAGACGTTCCCCGAGCGCTTCGAGCCCGACCTCGGCCGGCGGATCGCCCGCGGCTACGACCTGATCGTCGACGGGACCGACAACTTCGAGACGCGCTACGCGATCAACGACGTCTGCCTCGCCCTCGGGATCCCCTACGTCTACGGCGCCGTCTTCCGCCTCGAGGGTCAGGTGAGTCTCCTGTGCGCCGACGACGGCCCGTGCTATCGCTGTCTCTTCCCCGAGCCACCTGCGCCGGAGACCGTCCTGACCGGCGAGCAAGCCGGGATCCTCGGAGCCGTCCCCGGGACGATCGGAACGCTCCAGGCGACCGAGACAATCAAGTGGATCGTCGGCATCGGCACGCCGCTCGTCGGCCGGCTCCTCGTCTACGACGCGGCTGCCATGCGATTTGAGATCATTGCGCTTCAGCGGAACGCAGATTGCCCCGCGTGCGGCGAGCCATCGCCCCAGTGAACGTCCCGCCGATCGTGGAACGAAGAACCACGGCGCATCCCCCGCATGAGCTCGGCCGCTACCCGGACCTCATCCGAAGGTCCTGATCAGGGTCCACGCCCCCAACACGCACGTTAGGAGCCCGACAACGAGTCGCAGATCGACCTTCCTTGAAGCGAGCTTCGTCACCCGCGCGGCCGCGGGAGCGGCAAGCAACGCCCCGGCCACCATCGGGACGTAGAACCGCCAGTTGCCCGCGAGCCAGGCCCGTCCGTCGTTCATCACGAGATAGAGGGAGAAGGCGGCCATGCAAATGAACCCCTCCGCCAGCGAGGTCACTCCGATCGCGCTTCGTGTGTCGCTCCCCGAGAGGATCTGTCCCGACACGACCAGGGGGCCGTATCCACCGCCCGAGATCCCTTTGTTGAAGGCGGAGACGATCCCGAGCGAGACGATCCGCGGCCACGAGAAACGAATCCTGTACTTGCGAAAGACCAGGACGAGAATTCCCATCGCGAGAACCATCGCGCCGATGTATCCCTTCAGGACCTGCATCGGGATGTTGAGCGCGACATGGACCGCCGCGACGGCCCCGACCACGCCGGTCGCCACAAGGACGAGCGCGACCCCCCGATCGGAGCTTCCCTTCCTGAGCGAGATGTTGCCGCATCCGTGATGGAATGCACCCGCGGTCAGACCGCTCATCAATTCCGAGAGAAGGACGCTGGGGACGACGAGACTCGCGGGGAACCCGAGAAGGAGCAGAACCGGAGTCAGGGTCGTCCCGTAGCCCATCCCGAGCGAGGAGTCGACGAGCTCACAGAAGAAGGCCAGCATTCCAACCCATACCGCCGTGAGGTCCATCTTGAAGCCCATTTATCACCCCCAGGAAGGTCAGCGACAAGGCAGTCGGACAGCATCTATCCAGACAACCAAGAATTCGGAGGGACAGCGTGGGGTCGTTCCGGGGCCGGGGAATGGCTCACTCCGGCTAGATTCGCGGGCCCGTCTCGACGAGCAGTGACCGGAAGGACTCCATCACGTTGCGCCCACGCCGGTCGCGCCACTCCGTCCAGCGGCCCGCTGCGAAGACTTCCAGCCCGTACTCGCTCGTCAGAACGGTGGGATCTTCCGACCGGCGTGCCTGGAGGAGTCGAATCACGGTACACGCCTCACTCGGCGAACAGACTGAGAACAAGAGACGACGCGTCTCTTTCTCTTCAGCATCGAGCGGCCGATTGACCACGTTCCAGACTCGGTAGAGCATCGTACCCTCCCTGTCCGGCTGGAAGCGCGTGAAGATCGGCTTCACACAGTCAGCGAATCTGGAAGAGCGGAGCCGTGACCGCATCGAGTCTCACACGGGCACACCGCAGTCCTCCGGCTTCTCGACCGCGGACTCGGATCGTGCCTTGCTTTTCGCCAAGGCAGAGGGGTTGAGCCCTCTCGCGGTGCCGTCGGGAGAAGGACGCCGGTTGGCCGCGGGATCGACCGAAATCCCGAGCCTTCCTAGGACTCTCTCATCAGCGCACGCCGCTCGGAAGAGCCTGGCGATCCAAACTTGCTCAGGGAGTAGCTGTTTCGTGACGCCGCGCATTCCGATCACCTCCGTCGTACGGGAAACCGCATTTACGCATCCGCCGGATCCCTACACCGGAACGGGCTCCTGCTTACGAACCTCCGTCTCGAAACGCTCCAACACACTTGCCGCTTCTTCTCCGTTTCTTGCCGATCTCACCACCTCAACCTTCGATCATCGCAACCATAGGACTCCGTAGCGCCGCTCCCTAGGGCCTATGAACAGAGTAGAAACGCCATCCGAAGCGTACGAAGAAACCATTCCACAACGGCTCAGGTGGCAGGATTCGCTTTGCTGTCTGTCCTTCGTTAAGGAAGGCACGGTCATCTGACAATGCCCGAGTAGGAAGACGAACGTGGAGGGCCGCACATCGCTCGTCGATGAACGGTCTTGCAGGTTCGAAGACCGGCTAGAGGGTCTCCTCGACGATGGAGAGGTAGAACGGGGTGATTCTCGCGCGCTCCTTTAGGCTTTCGACATCCGTAATCGTCACGCGCCTTCCGGAGGTCTCGAGGAGCTTCCGATCCCGGAAGCGCTTCAGGGCGCGCATGAGGGATTCCACGGACACGCCGAGCATCTCGGCAAGGGTTCTCCGGGGAACCGGCAGGTCGAGGACGACTCCCTTCTCGGTGCCGCTTCCGTAGTTGTGCGCCAAGGCCAACAGGAGAAGGGCGAGGTTCCGATCAACCGATTCGACCGCGTCGCGGGTCAACTTGAGCTCGAGCATCACCACATCCCGCGCGAGCCAGCGGGTGAAGTCGGTACACAACTCGGGATACTGGTTCCGAAACGCGAGGAGGTTGTGCCTCTCGATGAACAAAAGGTACGTCTCCATGAGGGTCTTGGCGTACTGTACGTGCGTGGAGTGATCCAGGACCACGGCTTCAAGGCCGAACATCTCCCCTACGCCGAGAAAACGAAGAATCCGCTTTTCGGCTCCTGTGCTTCCGTACTTCCCGATCTTGACCAACCCGGATCGAACGATGTACACGCCCGACGCGTAGGACTCCTCCTGTGCGATCAGCTCTCCCGTGTCGTGGCGGACCTCGAGGCACATCGCGGCAAGTTCGTCGATCGCAGCGGAATCGAGCGACGGAAAGATGTGAGTGAGGAGCTCGTTCTTGTCCACCGGTTCCGATGACCTCACTGTCACGTTCTCCCCCTGCCGAAGCGCCT
Source organism: uncultured Thermotogae bacterium (assembly GCA_964466035.1). Lineage (GTDB taxonomy): Bacteria > Bipolaricaulota > Bipolaricaulia > UBA7950 > UBA9294 > JANQEA01. Next base: position 52,851 of record CAYXLR010000007.1, on the reverse strand, counting down.
TATCATACCTTGGAGCAACTGTTCCCAACAAGCCGGCGCGCACGGTGCCGCCCGTTGCCCGATCGCGCACAAAAGGCAGAAGGCGTGAGGGACTTTCGCCTACGCAGACCGCCGCGCCAGGTACGCCAGACCGCGCCGAATCCCTTCCGTGATTGAGACGCTTTCCGGATGGACTTCGAGGACGGCGGTCTTTTCGAAGCCGATCCCTTCAAGCGTTCGAAGGGCGCGCGACCAGTCGATCGTCCCGTCTCCGGGGAGGAGGTGCTCGTCCGAGGCGCCGTGGTTGTCGTGGAGATGGACGTGCTCGAGCTGCCCGGCGTACCGCTCGAGATAGTCCGTCACCGGCTCGCGACCGGCGTCGTGCGACATGTGCGCGTGTCCGGTGTCGATGCAGATCCCGAGGTTCGTCTCCTCCGGATCGCCGCCGATCTCCTCCAGCACGCGGTCGAGGAGCCAGACCGTGTCCTCCAGGTTTTCCAGCGCGAGCCGGACCCCGCGCTCGGCGGCGTACTCGGCCAGGCGCCGGATCTCGGGGACGTCCAGCCGGTCGCTCGGCCTGGTCAACCCGAGGCAGATCGGATGGAGGACGAGAACCGACGCGTGGACGCGCCCTGCGAAGTCGATCTCGCGCCGGAGGCCCGTCGGATCCCACGCCCAGAAGGCTCCGCGGACGTGGACCGTGACGAAGCTCGCCTCTCGGCAGACTTCCACCAGCTCGGTCCATTCCGCCTCGGGCGCCGCCGGGGCGTCGAGGGACTTCGATCCCCACACCTCGACCCCAAGATCCGGATCGATCGACAGGATCGCCCGGACGGCGTCGGGGAGCGTCGGCCAATCCTCCGGGGGCACGCGCCCGTAGTACCCCCAGACGCTCGCGCCGAGTCGGAAGCCGGGCTCGGTCATCGGAACGCCCCCTCGCGCTACACCGTCTCGACCGTCTCGCGGAACGAGACGCCGAGCGTGGCCAGTTCGGCGAGAACCGGCTCGTAGATCTCCGGGACCACCGGGGTGCGAACGCCGGTCAGCACGATCTCTCCCTGGAGGATCGACCGCGCGGCGATCGCCGCCGGGAGGCCGACCAGCCGAGACATCGAAGAGTCGCCGTTCGGAATCCCGTAGTCGACCATCGTCGCGGTGATCCTCTCCTTCCGGTCGGGGCGCTCGACGACGAACTCGTGCTGCATCACGAGCATGTCCCGCTCGCCCGGCGCGTACTTCATCTTCGAAAGCATCCGCTGGGCCGTGACGTCGAGGTACGTGTTCGCCGCTTCGGGGAGCGGCTCGTCGCTGAACAGACCGAGCCACTCGAGGTCGATGATCGGTTCGGCGTCGACTGCGACGCCAAGGTGGCGCGCCAGGTCCCCCTTCAGATCGGAGCCGTCCGAGCCGATCAACCGCGCGGTCAGCCGAGCGAACGTCTCTCCGTCCAGATCGTCGCGCTCCGACTCTTCGAGGAGGCCGAGATCGGCGATCGCCTTCAGCGTATCGCACCAGCCGGGGTAGCGAAGCGTCCCGCGGAACATGCTTCGGACCGTCGGGATTCCGTACGCCTCGATGTACGGAAGCGCGTCGCGGTTCGGATACACCTCCAGCTCACCGAACCCCTTCACCTCACACGGCCAGTGGTGGGCGAACAGCTCGGGACCGGGAACGTCGACGACCTCCCCGTCCGCGAGGTACCTCGCCGGGTTCTTCCCGGCCAGGATCACGCCGCGCGGCGCCCACGAGAACTTGTACCCGAACGGGTTGTCGTTCGCGTCCGGCGCCGGGAGGCCGCCGGTGTTCGACGTGAACGAGACGAGCGTACCGCCGGTCTCGGCGATCCGGTCGATGACCCGCATCGCCGACATGTGGTCGATCCCCGGGTCGACGCCGATCTCGTTGAGCAGGATCACGCCGGCCTCGCGGGCCGCACCGTCGAGCGCGCGCATCTCGTCCTTCACGTACGAGGTCGTCACCATCGGTTTCCGGTGCTTCACGCACAGCCGGGCGACGAGCGGGTGACGGACGTACGGAAGGAGACTGATCGACAGGTCGTGGTCGGCGATCAGCGCCCCGACCGCGCCCTCGTCCCCGACGTCCAGGGACAGCGCCGCCCCGTTCGACGCCCCGGCGATCAGCCGCCGCGCCTTCTCGACCGTCCGACTGGCGACGGTGACGCGGAACCCCTCGACGTTCAGCAGATACCGAACGAGCGGCCCGGCGACGAGGCCGGCGCCGAGAACGAGCAGTCGGTTCATGGTTCCCTCCTTCGTGGCGGCCGGGCTACGTCGGATCGGCCTTCGCGAGATGACCTTCGAGGTACCGGTAGTCCGGCGTCAACTCGCCGCGGTGGCAGATGACGGCCCGCTTCAGTTCCGGAGGAAGCGCGAGGGCGTCGAAGGCCGCCTCGTAGTCGGCCGCGGCGATCGCGGGGACGAACCGCTTCAGGATCCCGCTGAAGTAGATCGACGCCTCGCGCGGAAGCTCGGTCGGCAGGATCTCGACCGCCATCATCACCGGGCCGGTCCCCTCGACGCCGAAACGGATCGAGCCGGTCTCCGGATCGTAGACGTACACCGGATCGTCCGGCTCGGTCGACCGGACCGTGACCTCGATCGAGCCCTCCACGTCGCACGAGATGTCGCCGATGACCCGCAGCGCCGGTCGGCCCTCCGCGTAGAGCCTCCGAATCGCCTCCGCGGTCACGAGGCGCGGGTACCTCGGCTCCCAGTAGATGCAGTTGATCAGCGCGTGGAGCCTCGGTAGATACCGCTCGAAGCCGGCCCGATACCGCTCCGGATGGTCGTAGTACTCCCGGAGGTCGAACGGCTTTCCTTCGACGAGCGGGAGGACCGTGTCCTCCTCGCGGAAGACGACCTTCATGATGGGGCCGCGATTCGGGGCGCGAAGCGGTTCCGAATCGCCGAGGAGATCCGCAGCGCGGATCTCCTCAATCGGCAGGAGATCGAGGATCTCCTGCACGCCCTTGGAGACGTTTCCGTAGCCGGCGATCCCGAGGACCAGGGGAGAGATCTCCTCCGGCAGTCCGTCGGACGCGATCCGCTCGCCGACCCTCCCGATCGCCGCTTTCGCCTCGGCAAGGTCGGCGTACGTCGACGCCTGGCGGATCTCCGCGAGCGGGGTGGGGATCCCCTCCGACGCCAGCCGTCGCCCGAGCGTCCAGAGCGTGTCGATCGCGCCGGCGAGGCCGGCGTAGTTGCCGAAGAAGATCAGGCGCCGTCCGTCATCGTCGACGATCCGTTCGTAGTCGATGATCGTGCATCCGAGGTCGAGGCATCGCCGAAGCATCGGCATGTTTGCCGGCTGTCCCTTGATCGTGTGGGAGAAGAAGACGTAAACCGCGCCCCGCTGTAGCGCAGGAAGCGGGATCTCCTTCAGGCCGATCACAATCGGGCAGTCGGTCAGGGAATCGACGACGTCCAACCCGGCGGCGCGGTACGCGTCGTCGGAGAAGACCCGCCTGTCCGAGGACTGGATCGAGAAGGTCAGGCCGTGGCCGTCGACCAGCTCGCGAAGATCCTCGGGGACGAGGGGGACGCGCCGCTCCCAGTGGTACATGTCCTCGCGCCGAACCCCGATCCGTTCGACCATCCGCTCCGTCCTCCCGTTCCGTGCACGGCCGGTGTCCGGCCGTGCACGCAGTATACCGAACCGCATTCGGAGCGGCAAAAACCTGTTCCTGACTGCGATAGAGGAAAGAGCAGCCCGAACACGGAGGGGCCCCTTCGGGCCGCTACCGCAGCCCCCAACGCTCGAACGCCCGCTTCCCCTCCTTGGTGAAGAAGAGCCACCGCTGAATCCCGTCCATGTCGCGGTGAAACGTCTCGCCGCAGCCGTCGAGGTACGCACGGACCGCCTCGACGAGGCCCTTCGCATCATCAGGGGACGGCGTGCCCAAGAGGCACGCCGTACGCGCCAAGAGATCGTCCGGGACGCCGAGCAGCCGCAGCTCCTCCTCGCTCCAGTGCTTGACCGACGCCCACGAACCGTTCACCAGGAAGAGCAGCTTGACCAGCGCGGACAGCGCGTCGCCGTAGAGGAGTCGAAGGTTGAGCGCGGGGTCGCTTCCGTCCGCTCGGACCGCCGTCTTCCGCGCCCGGCCGAGCCGATACAGGAACTCGAGGTAGTGGACGATCATCCGATCGCGGCGGACGTCCCCGGGCAGCTCGGCGAGCTTCGCAACGATCGGGGCGATCCGACCGTCCGGGTCGTGGAGGACCACCGCGTGCTGGTACGGTTGGTGGAACAGATCGTGCGTCGATTCGACCAGCCCGACGAAGTCGGACCACGGGACGAGGTAGAACTCGTAGTCGACGACCGGCCGTCCACCGTCCTCGACCCCGTCCTTGTAGAAAAAGACCTGGCGCTCCTCGTCCGGCGTCGCCTCGTAGACGGCGTCCTCGACGACCACCTCGATGTCGTAGTCGGAGAGGCCGTCCCGATACGGGCGGGTCACCGACCCGAGCAGGTAGATCCCGATGACGCCGTCCTTCTCGAAGTACGGTCGAATCAGTTCGCGCGCGCGTTCCACGATCGACCTCCGGGATGCCGAAACGACGAACCCCGCGAGGTCCCTCGCGGGCTGGTGGGTGGTACAGGGCTCGAACCTGTGACCTCATGCACGTCAAGCATGCGCTCTCCCAGCTGAGCTAACCACCCATCCGTCTCTCTGGAGGCGGCGACCGGATTCGAACCGGTGAATCAGGGATTTGCAGTCCCTTGCCTTACCACTTGGCTACGCCGCCGAACCGCGGGCGATTATACGATCCGCTCGAAACGGGGTCAATTCAACGTTTCCGACCGACGAAGGCCGTCGGATTCCCTCAGTCGGGGTGCCGAAGACGGACGAGATACGTGAAGTCGACCCCGTCGTCGTCGATCTCGGCCGTCGCCCCGAGCTCGCGCTCGCAGGTCCTCGCGAGCTCCTCCGGAACGGTCGGGAAAGCGAGCGGTCGCTCCCGGCGCCCTCCGGTCACGTGCGTGAAGGCGATCCCGTCCGTACACGCATCGAACGCGCGTTGCAGGATGCTCATCATTGCGCGCATCGGATCGCGCCCGATCGGATAGCCGAGAACGCTGATGAGGTACCCGACGTCGTGGCCGGCCTTCGGCAACCTTGTCTTCGTCAGGTCGACAAGCTCAAGGTCGACGCGGTCGTCCGCTCCGAGCCGCGCCCGAGCCGCCTCGAGCATCCCGCCGCTGACGTCGATCCCGTGGTACGCCTCGATCTCCGTGTCGCGCTCGGTCAGGAAGTCGAACAGGTGCCCGAGGCCGCAGCCGACGTCGAGGATCCGTCCGTGGGGAGGAAGCAGTTCGACAGCCCGCTCGAAGAGCCGTTCCTGGGCACCAAGGCTCGAGTACTCGAGGACGGCCGCTTCGTCTCCCCGGAAGAGGCGCGTCCGCGCGTCGTAGAAGGCACCGCACGAGCGGACGTCGGGAAATCCCCTCGGAGCGTAGTTGCGAATCCGTCGCTGCCACCGCTTGGGGAGCCAGCGAAGGAAGCTCATTCTTCGCGGTCTCCTTCGCGGTCAGAAGCCTCTTGGTCCTCCTGTGAACCCTTCACCCGCTCGATCACCTCGTCGATCGTCCCGGCCATGTAGAACGCCTGCTCGGGGATGTGATCCAACTCGCCGTCGACGATCATCGCGAACCCCTTGATCGTGTCCTCGAGCTTGACGTAGGTGCCCGGCCGGCCGGTGAAGTGCTCGGCGACGTACATCGGTTGGCTCATGAATCGCTGGACCTTCCTCGCGCGGCGGACGACGAGCTGATCCTCCTCGGACAGCTCGTCCATCCCCATGATCGCGATGATGTCGCGCAGGTCCTCGTACCGCTGCAGGACCTCGAGCGTCCGTCGGGCGACGCGATAGTGCTCGTGGGAGATGAAGTTCGGATCGAGCATCGTCGAGTTCGACTGCAGCGGGTCGACCGCCGGGTAGATCCCCTTCTCGACGATCTCGCGCGAAAGGGTGATCGCCGCGTCGAGGTGGGAGAAGACGGTCGCCGGCGCCGGGTCGGTCAGGTCGTCGGCCGGCACGTAGATCGCCTGCATCGACGTGATCGACCCCTTCTTCGTCGAGGTGATCCGCTCCTGCAGCTCGCCCATCTCCGTCGCCAGGGTCGGCTGGTAGCCGACCTCCGAAGGCATCCGCCCGAGGAGGGCCGACACCTCGCTGCCGGCTTGGGCGAACCGAAAGATGTTGTCGATGAACAGCAGGACGTCCCGCCCCTGGTCGCGGAAGTACTCGGCGACGGTGACCCCGGTCAAACCGACGCGGAACCGGGCGCCGGGCGGCTCGTTCATCTGGCCGTAGACGAGCGCGGTCGACTCGAGGACGCCGGCCTTCTTCATCTGGAGGTAGAGGTCGTTCCCCTCGCGGCTTCGCTCCCCGACGCCGGCGAAGACCGAGTACCCCTGGTACTCGTAGGCGATCGATCGGATCAGCTCCATGATCAGCACCGTCTTGCCGACGCCGGCGCCGCCGAACGTCCCGATCTTCCCGCCCTTCGGGAACGGGGCGACGAGGTCGATCACCTTGATGCCGGTCTCGAAGACCTCGGTCTCGGTCTCCTGGTCGAGGAGCCCGGGGGCCTTCCGGTGGATCGAGTATCGCTCCTTCGTCTCCGGCGGCGGCAGCTCGTCGATCGGGTCGCCGACGATGTTGATCAGGCGACCGAGCATCTCCGGGCCGACGGGGACCGTGATCGGCCCCCCGGTGTTGACGACCTCCATTCCGCGCGCCAGCCCGTCGGTCGAATCCATCGCGATCGCCCGGATGACGTCGTCGCCGAGGTGCTGAGCGACTTCGAAGATCAGATCCCGCTCGCCGTCGCGCTCGACGCGCAGCGCGTCGTTGACGCGGGGAAGCCGCCCCTTTTCGAACCGGGCGTCGATGACCGGCCCCTTGATCTCCGTGATCCTTCCGACTGCCTGCTCACCTTCCATCGATGGCCCTCTCAATCCCTGTCTCAGGTCGTGCGAAGCGCCTCCGCGCCCCCGATGATGTCGGCGATCTCGCGCGTGATCTCCTGCTGTCTCGCCTTGTTGTACGCGCGGGTCAGACCCTTCAGCAGATCCTCGGCGTTGTCGGTCGCGTTCTTCATCGCCTGCCGGCGGATCGCGTCCTCGCTCGTCTTCGTCTCGAGCAGCGCCGCGTACAGCCTGCCCTGCAGACTCAGCCGGAGCGAGACGTCGAGCATCTCCTGCACCGACGGCTCGACGAGGACGTCGTTTGCCGACGGCTCGATCGAGAACGGCAAGAACTCCTCCACGACCAGCTCCTGCTTCAGATCGGAGACGAACCGCATGTAGACGAGCACGATCCTCCCGACGCTCCCGTCGAGGTACAGGTCGATCAGATCGCCGGCCATCCGGCGCGCCGTCTCGGCGGTCGGCTGGTCGTAGGTGTGCGCGTAGCTCCGCAACGGCTCGATCCCGCGCCGAGCGAAATGGACCCGCGCCTTCTCGCCGCCCGCAAGCAGCTCCGCGTCCGGTGCCGACGCTCCGAGGAGCTCCTCGCCCTTCCGGTTGATGTCCCCCTTGTACCGTCCGCACAGCCCTCGATCCGCGTTCAGCACCATCACGCCGACGGCCTCCGATCCGTTCGGCGCCGTGAGCGGATGCGGCTCGGCGTCCGGCGGGATCCGGCCGATCAACGTCGCGATGTAGCCTTCGAGCTCCTCGAGGTACGGACGGACCGCGGCGAGGCGCTTCTTCATGCGCGTCACCTTGGTCATCGCGATCGCGTTCATCGCGCGGGTGATCTGCGCGATGTTCTCGATATTCCCTATGCGTCCCTTAATCGCCCGTACCTGCTGCGCCATGTGTCTGTTTCCCTACTCCCTCGCAAGCTCCATCGTACATCTGCTGCGCCCACCGAAGAACGGCGCAAAGCGCCGTTCTTCGCCGCGGCCGCCAGGCCGCGCGAACATCCCGAGCGCGATGAGTCCCAGATTCCCTATGCGTCCCTTAATCGCCCGTACCTGCTGTGCCATGCCTCAGTTCCTTAGCTCGCCCATCAGGAGAATGCCGCCCCGCGACATTCTCCTACGCGGCCGCCAGGCCGCACGAACATCCCGAGCACGATGAGTCCCATATTCCCTATGCGTCCCTTAATCGCCCGTACCTGCTGTGCCACGTCGTGCTCCTCAGTTCGCTTCCCATCCCACGGAAGAACGCCGTCCGTCGGCGTTCTTCTCCGCGATCGTCAGATCGCGCGGCTCGCCCATCAGGAGAATGCCGCCCGCGGCGTTCTCCTCCGTGAACCGGTGGTCGGAGAGACCACCGGTTCACATAAACCGTTCCTTGAATTCGGCCACCGCGACGTCGAGCTTCTCCCGCAGCTCGTCGGACAGCCGCTTCTCGTCGCGGAGCGCTGCGAGGATCTCGTCGTGCTCCTCACGGACGAAGCGGAGCCATTCCCGCTCGAACCGACGGACCTCGCCGACCTCGATGTCCGCCACGTGGTTCTCCACCCCGACGAACAGCGAGACGACCTGCTCCTCGACCGGCATCGGCTGGTACTGTTCCTGCTTGAGGATCTCCATCAGCCGGTCGCCGCGCGCCAGCTGCGCCTTCGATTCTTCGTCGAGGTCGGCCGAGAACTCGGCGAACGCCTCCAGCTCGCGGTACTGCGACAGCTCCAGCCGCAGCTCGCCGGCGATCTGCGACATCGCCTTGATCTGCGCCTCGCCGCCGACGCGCGACACCGAATAGCCGACGTTGATCGCCGGGCGGAACCCCTGGTTGAACAGGTCGGTCTCGAGGTAGATCTGGCCGTCCGTGATGGAGATCACGTTCGTCGGAATGTAGGCGGTGATGTCGCCGGCCTTCGTCTCGATGATCGGAAAGGCGGTCAGCGAACCGCCGCCGTGCTCGTCGGAGAGCCGGACCGCCCGTTCGAGCAGCCTGGAGTGCGTGTAGAAGATGTCGCCCGGATACGCCTCTCGCCCCGGCGGCCGCCGGAGGAGGAGCGACAGCTCTCGATAGGCGACGGCGTGCTTCGACAGGTCGTCGTAGACGATGAACGCGTCGCGGCCTTGGTAGGTGAAGTACTCGGCCATCGTGCAGCCCGCGTACGGCGCGAGGTACTGCATCGGAGTCGACGCGTTCGCGTCGGCGACCACGACGATCGTGTACTCCATCGCTCCGTGGCTCTTCAGCGTCTCGATGATCCGCGCGACCGTCGACGCCTTCTGGCCGATCGCCACGTAGACGCAGACGACGTCCCCGCCCTTCTGGTTGACGATCGTGTCGAGGGCGATCGCCGTCTTTCCGGTCCTCCGGTCGCCGATGATCAGCTCGCGCTGCCCGCGCCCGATCGGCGTCAGCGCGTCGATCGACTTCAGCCCCGTCTGGAGCGGCGTGTCGACCGGCTGCCGCTTGACGACGCCGGGGGCGATGATCTCGGCCTTCCGCGTCTCCGCCGACTCGATCGGATCTCCCCCGTCGAGCGGGCGTCCGAGCGGGTCGACGACCCGGCCGAGCATCCCCTCTCCGGCGAGCGTCTCGAGAACCCGGCCGGTCCGCCGGACCTCGTCCCCCTCCTGGACCCGCTCGCTGTCGCCGAACAGCGCCACGCCGACCGACTCCTCCTCGAGGTTGAGGACGAGCCCGTACAGCTCGCCGGGCAGTTCGACGATCTCGGAGGCCATCGCCCGCTCGAGCCCGTAGATCCGGGCGATCCCGTCCCCGACCTCGACGACCATCCCGACCTCCTGCATCTCGAGGTCGTACTCGAGCCCCTTCAGCTGCTCCTTCAGGATGGCCGTGATCTCGTCTTTTCGGGTCTTCGCCACGTCTCCCCCTAGGTCTCCAGACGGGCCCGCAGCCCCTCCAACCGCGCCCGAAGCGAGCCGTCGATCACTCGCCCTTCCATTTCGATCCGCGTGCCTTCAAGAAGCCGCTCGTCGATCCGCTCCTCCAGTCGGACGCGCCGCTTCAGCGCGTCCTCCAGCCTCGCGGTCAGCCGGTCGCGCTCGTCGTCGCTCATCGGACGGGCCGTCGTCACGCTGACGGGGACGAGCCCCTCGGCTTCCGCCCGCGCGACGAGGAACTCCTCGCAGATCAGATCGAGGTACGTCTCTCGCCGGTTGCGGATCAGCAGCCCGAGGAGGTTGCGCGTCCGCACCGAAAGGTCCGGAAAGACCTTCGCCACGAACCCGGTCTTCCGCTCGCGCGACACGAGCGGGTGCGCCAGATAGCGGGCGATCTCGCGGCTCCGCCTCGTCTCGTCGACCACCGCGCGAAGCTCCTCCTCCGTCGCCTCGACCGCCTCCTGTTCGGCGGCCAGTTGGTACAGCGCGATGGCGTAACGGCGGGCGACCTCCTGCGACCTCACGACTCGACCTTCAGCCTTTCCTCGTCGATCTCTTCCAGAAGCTGATCGAGGAGCCTCCGGTGGTCCTCGATCCGGATCTCCCGCTCGAGAACCCGTTCGGCCCCGAGGACGGTGATCTCGGCGTACGCCTCGCGCAGCTGCGCGATCATCCGATCGCGCTCCTGCGCCAGTTGCCGCCGCCCGTCCTCGAGGATCCGCTCCGCCGCTTCGCGAGCCTCGCCCTTGGCGGCGGCGATCGCCGCCTCGGCTTCCCGCTGCGCGGTCTCGGCGATCCCCTCCGCGCGCTTCCGCGCCTCGGCGAGCGCCTCCTTCTGCTCGGCGACGAGCTGCGCGGCCCGCTCCTCGTCGGCTTGCGCCGCCTGCATCCGGGCGTGGATCGTCTCCCGACGTCGGTCGAGGTACTCGAGCGCCGGCTTGAAGAGGAGCCGCTTCAGCAGGTAGAGGAGGATCGCGAAGTTGATCAGGTTGATGACGAGCGTCCAGTTGATGCTCTTGACGATCGTTCCCCACTCGAACGACACGGTTCCTCCCTAGATGACGAACAGCAGGACGATCGCGATCAGCAGCGAGTAGATCCCGGTCGTCTCCGTGATCGCTTGCCCGAGGACCATCGTCCGCAACAAGGCGCCCTGCATCTCCGGCTGACGCGCCATCCCGTCGAGGGCGTGCGCCGCGGCGATGCCTTCTCCGATCGCCGACCCGATCGCGCCGATGCCCATGCAAAGCCCCGCCGCGACGTACTTCGCCGCCTCGGCGATGTCGGCACCTGTGATTCCGCTGGCCACGGTCTGTGCTTCTTGCAGCATGATCCCTCCTCTAGTCCTCTACCGCCACGTTGATGTAGGCCACCGCCAAGATCGCGAACACGAACGCTTGAATCCCCCCGAAAAACAGCCCAAAGAAGATGCTCAATGCCGACGGAACGATGATCGGCATGAATTTGGCCGTGATGACCGCCACGAGGATCGTCCCCGCGAGGATGTTCCCGAACAGACGGAACGCGTGCGACAGCGGTTTGGCGATCTCCCCGACGAGGTTGATCGGCAGCATGAACGCGTATGGCTTGAGGTAGCCCTTGAGATACCGACGCCCCCCCTTGAACCGGATCGCCAAGACGTGCGACAGAACGAGGACGAGAAGCGCCAATCCGAACGTCACGTTCAGGTCTTGCGTCGGCGACATCATGTACGGGACGACGCCGAGCCAGTTCGACAGCAGCACGTACAGGAAGAGCGTCGAGACGAACGGAAACATCATGACCGCGAGCCGCTCCGACGAGAAGTTGCCGGACAGCTGCGTCCGGAGCAGATCCATCAGTCCGTCGAGCGCCGCCTGGACCCGGCTCGGCTTCTCCTCCACCGGCTGGCGGAGGCCCCGCCGGAGCCAGAGCGCCAGAAGCACGAGGAGAACGATGACGACCCACGACATGACGATCGCCGTGACGTCGAACCGGATCTCGGTTCCGAACAACGAGAGAACCCCGATGCGCTTCTCGCCCAGGTGCTCGAGCAACCCGCTGAGCTGCCCGAAGATTTCGCCCATCGTCAGACCGCCTCCGTGGACCTTCTTGCAGGAAGGCTCAAGTTTACCTGAGTGATCAGAAGCCCTCCACAGGCGCCGAGGAGGACCTCCCGACCGAGGTAGACCCCGACGAGCGCGAGCATCACGCCGAGCAGGAGAAACCGCCCGAGGCTCGAGCCGAACGCCATCGAGCGGCCGGTCCGGCGGCTACGCGCGCCGAGCAGGGAGCGGGCGACCTCATGAAGGAGCACGAGATTCCCGATGAACAGCGCGACGCCGATCCATACCCCGCACGCCGCCCCGGGGTACCCCAGAAGCGCCAGAGCAAGCGCCAGACCCGCTGCGATCAGGCCGCTTCTTCCCAGCCGAAAGGCTCGAATCTCCCGTCTCAGCGATGGAGGAGTCATCGAATCGGATCCGGACCTAGATGGTCTGGATCTGCCGTCCCTTTTCCTCGGTCAGTTCATCCACCTTGTCGGAGTACTCGTGGATCGCGTCGTCGCTCTTCTCTCGATACCGATGATGCTCGTCCTCCGAAATCTCCGAGTCCTTCTTCATCTGGTCGAGCTTGTCGTTGGCGTCGCGCCGGATGTTCCGCAGCGCGACCTTCGTCTCCTCCCCCCGCGCCTTGATGAGCTTGGTCAGCTCGTTCCGACGCTCCTCGGACAGCTTGGGGACCCGAACCCGAATGACGGTCCCGTCGCTCTCCGGGTTCAGGCCGAGATCGGCGCCGAGGATCGCCTTGACGAACTCGTCCATCTGGCTCTTGTCGTACGGCTGGACGACGAGGAGGTTCGGGTCCGGCGCCGCGATCGTCGCCAGCTGCTTCAGGGGGGTCGACGTCCCGTAGTAGTCGACGACGACGTCCTCGATCATCGCCGGGCTGGCGCGCCCCGTCTGCACCTTCGCCAAGTTCGACTTCAGCACGTCGAGGCTCTGCTTCATGTGCTCGATCATCTCACGGCGAACCTGTTCTGGCATGACAACACCTCGAACGAAATTGTAGGACCAAACGGGGTTTTCGACAAACCGCGGCGGACCGGCAGATCGCCCTTGACATCCACCCTCCGAATAACGTAGGTTGGAGTAACCGCCGCGTGCGCGGCGGCGTTTCGCTTGGCCCCCCTTCGCTCACGGACCGCCGGATCGCGCCCGGAACCTCACGCGGAACGCGCTCAGGATCGCCGGGATCACGACCAACGCCGCGCCGGCGGAGATCAGCATCGTCATCGTCGTCAGCAGACCGAAGTGCCGCATCGCCTGGAACGTCGAGAGCAGCAGAATGACGAACCCCAGCGCGAGGGACAGCGCGTTGTAGAAGATCCCGCGCCCGGCGGTCCGCGCCGCCCGGATCAGCGCCGACGCGCGGTCGTCCGCGATCGCCATCTCTTCTCGGGCCCGCTCGATGTAGTGGATCCCGTAGTCGATCCCGATCCCGATCGTGATCGACGAGATCATCAGCGTCGCGATGTCGAGCGGCATCCCCGCGTACGCCATCACCCCGAACGTGACCACCACCGTGAACAGCAGCGGAAGCAGGCTGATCAGCCCCGCGACGACGGACGACATCAGCAAAACGACGATGATCCCGGCGGCGCCGATCGACGTGAACAGGCTGGTGATCTGGCTGCGAGCGATCGAGCTGAGCATGCTCGACTGGATCCGCGTCGAGCCGACGAGCTCGGCGCCCTCGAAATGCTCGTCGAGGTACGCGGTGACATCGCGAACCAGGTCGACCTGCTCCTCCCCAGTCTTCAGCGAGTGAAAGCCGATGACCTCCCCCGCCGAGTAGTCGCCCAACGCCATCGCGTCGAGCGATCCCCCTTGGAACGTGAACAGGAGGAGCAGCTGGGCCACCAGCGACCGATCGTCGGGGACGGCGTAGTACGCCGGGTCGTCGGCGTGAAACCGCTGGTTCATCTCTCGGACGATCCCGGCGAGCGAGATCGTCTTGTTCACCCCGTGTTCAGTCAGGAACGCCTCCAGGGCGACCATCTCGTCGAGCACCTCCGGGTTCTTGAGCCTGCCGGGGACCCCGGTGTCGATCTCGATCAGGATCTGGTCGGCTCCGGAGAACAGCTCGTCCATCCGATCGAGCGACGCGACCGCCGGGTGACCCTCGCCCACGTAGGCCCGCTGGGACGTCTCGATGTCAACCATCGAGATCCCGCTGCCGAGCACCGCGCCCGCTGCCACGCATCCGGCGAGCACGAACCAGCGGTATCGAACGACGAACCGCACCATCGCCCCCAGCGACGACGCCACCGGATGGTGCTTCGGCGCCTTTGCCGCGCGTATCGTGGGCACCTTGACGAGCCGGAGGATCGCCGGGATCAGGACCAGCGAGAGGACCATCGCGAACAGGATCCCGGCCGTCGTGAACAGCCCGAACATCCGCTGGGGGACCATGTACGCGTTGAGCAGTGCGAGGAACCCGGCCGCCGTGGTCAGCGACGTCATCACGACCGGCCGCTGCATCGCCCGCATCGTCCGCAGAATCGCTTCTTCCTTCTGGTTGCCGTTTCGGATCTCCTCCCGGTACCGGCTGAGTACGTGGATCCCGTCGGCGATCCCGATCGCCATCAGCACCACCGGGAGGATGAACGAAAGCACGGTGAGCGGGACCGAGGCGATCGCCATCAGCCCGACCGTCCAAACGACCGACAGACCGACCACGGCGAACGGGATCAGGACCCCCCAATGCCAGCGAAACGCGGCGTAGAGCACCGCGACGATCGCCACGACGACCAGCGGAATGAACAGCCCGAGGTCCCGGCGCATCGACCGGCTGAGTGTCAGGTTCATGTACGCCAACCCGGCGATCGAGATCTCAAGATCGTCCGACGCGTACTTCAGCGCGACCTCCTCGATCGTCTCGGCGAACGACACCATCTCGTCGTTGTCGACCGGCAGGACGTAGATCGCCGCGGCCGTTCCGGTCGATGAGACCACGTAGTCGCGCAGCGTGCGGTCCCCGAGGACCCGCTGACGGTACACCTCGATCTCGTCGGGCGTCGTCGGCGCCGCGCCGCCCGGCCCGACCGACGAGATCGTCACGGCGGTCTCCGTCCCGCGGATCACCTTCGCGTTGAACGGTCCGGTGACCTCGGCCACCAACGGAAGCTCCTCGAGCTCGCCCTCGAGCGCGTCGATCCGGGCCAGCACCTCTGGCCGGAAGATCCCGTCCGGCGCCTCGATGAGCACCATCGACCGAAGCTGGGAGCCGTACCGGTCGGACGCCTCCTCCGCCGCGACCACCGCCGGGTCCCGGCGGTTCAGGTAGTTGGTGAAGTCCACGTCGATCTCGAGCCGCGCGATGTACCCCGCCAACACCGCGGTGATCGCGGCCGCGAACAGCAGGACGAGGATCGGATGCGCGAGCGCCCAGCGATAGACCGGAGCGAGGATCGCGTCGAAGACGGATCGTCGGCTATTCGTCGTCTTCACTTCGGCGGAGTCCCTTCCACATCAGGTCGGCGAGCTCCTTCGGGGCCGCCCCGAAGATCTCGTCGGCCTCGTCCGGATCCGAGAGGACCCGGCAGGCGGTCATCGTCTGCACCAGATCGAGCAGCGCCTGGGCGACGACCTGCGGATGGCAGGGGCGGATCCACCCCTCGGCGATCCCGGCGCGGAGGATCTCGGCGATCCGATCGACGGTTCTCCGCTGCAGCGGGACGATCCGCTCGCGCAGGCGACCGCCGCGGTGGAAGCGCTCGTACAGCATGAGCTCGGCGAGCTCCTTGTGCTCGCGGATCCTCGCGAAGTGATCGGCGAGGAGACGCTCCACCTGATCGCGAACCGGGAGTTGCGCCCTCTTCATCTCCTCGAGGAATGAGATCCGGGTGTCGAACTCGTCCTCGAAGATCGAGATCAGCAGGTCGTCCTTGTCGCGGAAGTGGTTGTAGATCGACCCGACGGCGACGCCGGCCTCCTCGGCGATCGACTTCACAGCCGATCGATCGAAGCCGTCGCGGGAGAAGACGCGGACCGCCGCTTCGCGGATCCGCTCTCGGGTGTTCTGGGTCTCTTGAGGCTCGTGGTTCGTCATGGTGAATGAACGTTCATTCACCATGATCCGTCACACCGCTGCAATTATCAAGCTCCTGGGGAATCGCTTCCTAGCCGACGGTCGACTTGATGTTTCGACGTCGGAACCGATGGCCACACTCCGCGCAGACATCGTAGGTCGGGGTAATCTCGACCTGTCGATAGGCGCTTCCCGAACTCCGAAGCGTGCTCAATTGCCCGGCCATCCTCACCGACCCCGCAGGAGGGCCGGCCCGTTTCGAACGTCTGTACGATTCGTCGGGGGCGGACGCCCGCTTCATCTTGCCGCCGCAGCGCGGACAGCGGCAACGCCAGCCGGTCACGGAGCAGACCCCGGCCCACAGCTTGACGAACGGCCCGGCCTCTCGTTCGAACCCACCGTCCTCGGACACGATGAAACAAGCGTAGGGAACCTTCGCGGGAAAGACCACAACCGGACGTCTCAAGGAGACTTCGACATCAGCGCTTGCCGTGGTAGAGCCTGGGTGAACGATTGGAGAACCCGGGCCCAATTACACAAACCCTCAACAGATGCTACAGCTCGATCATGTACGCAGAGAGGCGGAAGTCCCTCATTTGAGCCAGATGGTTCCTGAGCTCTTTCCTCCAGATCCAGTACGTGAACGAAAGTACCGGAAACCCCAAACACAACCAGCGACGAATCCTAGACTCCCCACAACGAGCACGGCGATCGCTCCTGCCCCCAGGCTCCTTCCGCTGTCGGTGGTGCTAACGGGTTCTTCGGTGTGGATGAGCCCGTCTTCGGACAGATTCACGATGTACGGGGACTCAGGCACGTCTTGTACCAAAACGTCGTCATCCAAAATCGTTGTCTCTCCACCTGCCCAGACGCTCAGTGTATAAGAGTCCGCACGCATTGCCCTCGGTTCGGGGAAGACGCGTATCTGATAGTCTCCTACAACGCGATAAGGGATCGTAATTCGGTCATCTGGATCGTCATCACCATCAAGATCGGCCTCCACGTATGTGGCTCCCGGGATCGTGCTCTCCGACCTAGTGATGTGGCGTCCTTCGGGATCCGTCACCGCTATGTCCACAGGACATACTGCCGTAACGACGAAGCCGCTCTCTGTACCAGTGAATTCCGCGGGACGAACACCTTCCGGATACTCCCCTTGAGCGATGCCTTCTAAGGCATCCATCAGCCAGTTTCGGAACTCGGACTCGTGCAAGAACGGGAAGAACGGGGTAATCCTTCCCCTTAGCGCATCTAATCCTAGGGCATCGAAAACATCCCTACGAACATCGAACTTCGCAACCTGGACATCGTATGAGACTGCAAAAGCTGGGTTGAAGTGAAAGCTACCGCTCGTGTCGAATACGGCCAGCTGTAGATTCCATCCAGAGGGCAAAGAATTATCGTCCTCAGTTGAGACTGAGACCGGCACATAGGTGAATCCCCCATCAATGAATGGCAGAATCGATTTCCCGAGGCTTACGCTGGTGCCAATCCAGAGTGTGACCCATGAAGGGTCGGCTTTACCATCAAGGGATGATCCGAGAGCGTCGTCGATGTCAACGTATACCGTTCCCGCCACACCCAGTTTCGAGTCAATCGGCGCAATCTCAACAAACGCCAGTTTCTTATGCTGATAGATATACGTATTCGGATTCAACTGAAGGAGAATCTCGCTGAGATCATCGATCCCATCTTTGTCGGTGTCCAGCGCTTGTTCCACTGGGTTGACATCGAAGAATTCTCCTCCCGGTTGACGCTCCAGACCAGGAAGAGTCTCGAACAAGGTCTCCGCGACCAACGAGATCCCATCTCCATCGTAGTCGTAACGAAGGTTCACCTGCTTGGGATCGCTAACCTCGTAGGCTTGCAGTGGATCCATCGCGTATCCGTAGGTATACCACGCTTGCAGGCAAGTCTGCACGGAGCGCGCCGGCCCATTGTATCGCTGGACTCCATAAAGGTTCTTGATCCCTTCAACGCAGATCTCCCACTTCGAAACATACGTCGTGGGAAACGGATCATTAGCATCTATCCTCAGATCGCCGTCTGTGTCTTCGTTATTTGGATCTGTCTTCACGATTGTCGGAGTCAGGTAGCAGATGGCGGCCTCATCCTCCAGATCGCAGACACCATCGCCATTGATATCTCGCTCAAGGTAGGGTGGTGGAAAAAGTGGGAATTGAAGATCGTGATCGCCGTCTCCGTCGAAGTCTTCGGGATATAGATCCCACCCTCCTCCCCATGTGCCATCTACATTCAAGTATCCAACTAAGGCAGTTAGAGGGAGGTTCCCATTGGATGAGGCGTCATAAACCGGCAGATCTCCCACGGACCACCCGTTCAGCTCCTGGCCATCTGAAAGCCCATCATCATCGCTGTCTGGGTCGTCTGGGTCCGTTCCGGCTATTTCCTCTTTCCAATCGGGAAGGCCGTCGCCGTCTCGATCTCCCTCACCAGAGAGCTGCATGATGTAGTAGCCGTCTGAACCACATAGATCGACTGAACGCGAACTTGGCGAATGCCCAGGGATGCTGGTGTACTCTTCGGAGAGACGCCCATACACTTCGACGCTGTCCCCTTGTACAGGATTCCAGCCTTCGGGAATGATACTTCCGCCAGGCTGATCAGTCAGCCCGCCTTGCCACAGGCCACACCAGATCCACATATGGACGAGCACCTCGTCTCCCTGGTTGACTACGATTTCGGATGGCTTCTCGAGCACCTCCTTGATTCTCACCTTGCAATCAAAAGCATCATCAAGCATCTGATTGTCCGGCTCCGTTACTGTTCCTAGGAATCTGATTTCCGCTATCGAAGAGCAGGCGACTTCCTCCAAAGAGTGATCGCGACAAGTGGCGGGATCGCAACGCAAGCCAGGTACTTCCTGGGCGGCGCCTTTCCCCCAAGTGCCACCTATCCTCACACAGTCTCCGACTCGCAGCGGTCCGACGACGTGATCTAACGCCGAGGAAAAAACGACAAGGATGCTATTCCCAGTAGCAATGCTTGGTGCATTGCTGTCGTTCTTGATGACATCATTGATGCGAAGACTGAAGCGTCTGTGGGGCGAGTAAGCGACGTCACTGATGACCTTTCCCGTGATGACAGTGTCGATGCATGAAGCCTGCGGCGTTCCACCCGCCGTCTTCTTAAGGTAGTGGCTGGGCTCCGAGAGGCGAAGCGCACAGCGAACGACCTCGGGGGCCTTGCCAACTTCTCCGAAGAACTCCACCCTATCGCCTTCCGTAGGTGGCTCATACAATTGGCCTTCAGCGGATACCCAATGTACTGGCCAGATCTCTACATAGCTGCAATCAATAGTCCCATGAATGACTTGATCTACTCTAATCTTGCAGAACCACCCGATGGGCGCGCCGGTGTGAACTTCAACTACTTCCCCATTGAAGCTAACCTCTACCCATGAGCCTGTCGACGTTGCCAGAGATGGTGGAGCCACGACAAGAAAGAGGAAAGCACCAAGGAGGAAGGACCCAAAGGCATTGCCCAGACGCCTGCACTTCCAGGACGTGCAACATCCTGCACAATCCGCTACCGAAACCCGCATCTCACTCCCCCATAGCAGCCGGCAAGGGCTGCATGTAGACGCTAGATTCCCCCATCGACAGGCGATCGTCAGGCCATCCTCACGTCATCCTTGAGGGGATTATAGGATAAACCGGTTCTCAGGAAAAACACGCTCTAACCTAGAAGATCTGTCTCGCCCTTCGTAGACAAGGAGGGTGCTTCCCACCTCCGCCTGATGTGACGACCCAACGGATAAAGGAAGTACGAGGTAGTTCTTCATTCATGAACCTCGAGTCTGTTTTCCAAATCGGGCGGTAACGTAGAAGAGGAAGGTGTTAGCCTTCAGTTCGTATGGAGCCTGGGTGAACGATTGGAGAACCTTCGTTCTGATGTGCACCTGGGCTTGTAGTCTTCTCCTACACGCTACTTGCCACCTACTACCTACTGAAGCAGCCGTCTCAAGACGGGAGACCCGAGGTAAACGTTTGGAGAACCTCCGGCTGAAACGCGGTTGGAGGCATGCGCCCTAGCTCGCCTCGCCTTCTCGCTCCTTGAGAATCTCCCGCGCTTCCCGGATGTCGATGTAGGCTTTGCGGCCCTGCTCTGCCAGCAAGTGCAGCAGGTTGCCGCCGTCAATCAGGTTAATCGGCCACTCTGCAGCCAGCTGAATCGCATCCGGTCCGAACTGCGATGTCGCGACAAGGATGCCGAGTTTTGCACCTTCATTCTGGACAGTGCCGAGCAACTCCCGGACCGCTGCTACGGACACCGTATTCGTGTAGCGCTTCGCCTGTATGATGATTTTCCCACCAGTAACAGGATCTGGGTCGAATACCACTGCATCGACGCCCTTGTCACGGCTTGCCTGGGTGACTTTCACATCCCCGTCAATGTCGGCGAAATACCCCTCGAAGACCCCCCGGATGAGATGTTCGAAGTCCTCCCAGTCCATGGCAGCAAGGTTGCTGCCTTCGCTCACACGCCCCAGAATGTCGCGACCCTCGACAAACCTCGAGTCTTCCTTGTCGAAAGACAGAATCGGTGCGATTGGCGCCAGTGCATGCAGTTTGGAGCTTCCGATACCTCTCAGTTTCCTGACGCACTCCTTGGGATCTACAGATGCAAGATCGATTGCTGAGAACTCGCCCCGTTGGGTCTGGACAGAGAGAATGCACGGGCGTATCCCCTTGCCAGTAGCCGCATCCTTGGTCCTGACATAGCCGTTGAACACGACCGACGTAAGAACACTGTCGGCCGTGGCCTCGAAGCACTCGTGCAAGGTCCTGAGGGCCACTTGGTAGATAGCGGAGTCGTACAGCTTCTCGCAATCCCGGACGGGTATGGGCTTTTCTGTGAACTCGTCCCGCGCCTGGACATACGAGACTTCCTTGATAGCCGGAAGATCGGATGGGGCTGGCAGTCGATAATCTACGACTGCTGTCTTCGTCTCGGTGTTGTAGTAGATGTCGTGTTCCCTGGGAATCCACTCCGGGTAGGAGCTTTCGTCCAGAACAGCTGATAGATAGCTGCACACTGCTTCCGGCTCCCTGTCGCGATAGTTCTCGAAAAGGCTCCGTACAGCTGCCTCATGCGACTCTTTCTTCTCAGCCCACCTGCTCCTTTTCTCTTCCCACTTCTCTCTCTCGATCGCGTAGGTCTCTTGCTTCTCGGCATTCTTCTTCCGCACTTCGGATACTCGCTTCTCCCACGCTGAAAGGGCAGCTTGATCCTCCGAATCGAGTTCACGGCAGCGGGATCCCCACTTCTCAAGCGCCTCCCTCTGGGCAGTCTCCCATGCTGTCAGATCGCTCCTGAACCACTGCCGGGCATCGGCCTCACGCTTGGCGCGCGAGCCGCCAGCTAACCAGGCCAGGAACCCGCTCTTCACTTGATACTCTATGCCTGTCTCTGTCGGCTTCGTGCCAGGATCTGGCTCCGGCTTTTGCGGTCGTCTCTTCGGCGATGGCTTCCTGGGGACCTTCTGAAGCTTCGGCTTCCTGGGCTCCCGCGGCTCCTTCTCCGGGAACTTGTACCACTTCGAGCGAGCCGTTATCTTGGTCCTTCTTGTGAGACCGGTCTGCAGTATGCCTTGCACTTGCGCGAGCCGCTCTTGGGCAAGCGTCGTTCTCTCCGCAGCATCCTCCTTTTGCTTGCGGATGTGCTCCCTTTTCTCCCACTGCTGATGCCATCCCTTCAGCTGGGCCTCTGCCTTCGAGCGAGCGATTCCCCTATCAGGATCCTTTATCACACGGTACTTGCTTAGCTCAAGATGTCGAATCTCAACGACGTAGCGGACGAGCCCCGTCTTCGTGTAAGTCTCACTCCACTTGATAGATGTGTGTGGGTACTCCTTCGCCTCAGGCATCCCGATCCGCTCCCGTTTGTCGCGTTGTCTGTGGAGCTAGTCTATGCCAAGTCCCTCAGCAGACACCAACTGAGAACACAGAGCAATTACCCATGGATGGTCCAGGATCAAGCCGAGGTGAACGATTGGAGAGCCCGGGGACACCTCATCTCTGTCTGACAGGGTGGGCCTGCCGAAGTCAGTGCTCCTCCTCTTGTTGTAAGCGGGAGTCGAGATCCGGGTACTGCCTCCTCATGGTGCTGCGAAGCTCCTCATCGTGTGCGAATGCTTCGGCTTCCCATGGCTGCTCTGAATAATGTGGATCATCGGAAGCCAGAGACTCATATGCTTCTCCCTTCCAGAGCTTCCTGCCCCCTCCTAGGTTCACGAGATCTCCGCAGCAGAACTGAGCTACGTGAAATGCTTCGTGGGGGATCGCCCAAGCAGCTGCTTCAGAACCCCACGCAGGATCAAATAGAACAACAGCATGTCCCAGCCGGTCCTGAGTAGTTGCCGCGGCTTGCCCGCTGCCCGCAAGCTCGTCGGTTGCCTCGAAGTCCACGTGGTACGCGCCGACTATGTTGCCTTCTTCAACTCGCCCAGCATCCACAAGCTGCTTGAGGCAGAATCGAAGAAGCCCAGACAGAATCTCCTTCTCTGTTTCGAACACTTAGGCTGTCCAGTTCCGGAATGGTATTGACCCCTCAGGCCTCGTCGTGAGTGTATTCGCGGGCGACGCCCCAGAAGAGTTCGGCGGGTGTACACACCTTGGTACCGTAGTCCTGGTGGAGGCGAGCGGATTCGAACCGCCATCCTCCCGCGTGCAAGGCGGGCGCTCTCCCAATTAGAGCTACACCCCCAGGGTTCTTCGGGAGGCCATTGTAGCGGCGTCGACGCGCCGATCAACCGTCCAAGGAACCACTGAACCGGCATTTGAGGCACGATCCCGGCGTCGCTACCATGAGCAAGACCTCCGATGACACGTGAACCCTCGATCGAAGCGAAGCTGAAGTCTCTCCCGACGACGCCGGGCGTCTACCTGATGAAGGACGCCCGCGGCGACGTGATCTACGTCGGGAAGGCGGCCTCCCTCCGATCGCGGGTCCGCTCGTACTTCCAGGCGCAGGCCGAGGCGGAGCGGAGGACGCAGTCGCTCGTCGCCCAGATCGCCGACTTCGAGGTTATCCAGACCGAAACCGAGTCCGAGGCGTTCCTCCTCGAGGACACGCTGATCAAGCGGCATCAGCCGCGATGCAACGTCCGGCTGCGCGACGACAAGCGATATCCGTACCTGAAGATCACCGCCGAGCCGTTCCCCCACGTGATGGTCGTCCGGCGACGGTTCGACGACGGCGCCCGCTACTTCGGCCCGTACACGAGCGTCAAGGCGATGCGCACGACCTTGAAGCTCGCCCAGAAGCTCTTCCCGATTCGCACCTGCACGCTCGACCTTCCGTTGAAGACACCGCGCCGCCCGTGCCTCAACTACCACATCGGCCGATGCCTCGGGCCGTGCGCCGAGCTGGTGAGCCTCGAGGAGTACGGGGCGATGGTCGATCGGGCGGCGATGCTGTTCGAGGGGCGCGTCTCCGGCCTGATCTCCGGCCTCCGAACGGAGATGCGCGACGCGGCGGCGGCGCAGCGGTTCGAGCGCGCCGCCCACCTGAGGGATCAGATGGAGTCGCTCCTGCGGACCCTCGAGCGCCAGTCGGTCGTCCTGCCGGACACGATCGACCGGGACGTCTTCGGCCTGGCGGTCGGCGAGGACCGGGCGTCCGCCCAGGTCTTCCTCGTCCGCGGCGGGCGGATGGCCGGACGGGAGTCGTACCACCTCCGCGTCCCGGACGACTCCTCCGAAGCCGAGATCCTCTCCGCGTTCCTGACCCAGTACTACGCCAACGCGTCGTCCGTGCCGCGGGAGATCCTCCTCCCGATCGAGATCGAGGAGACCGAACGCCTCGAAACCTGGCTGACCGACCTCCGCGGTCGGCGGGTCCACGCCCGCGTCCCCCAGCGCGGCGAGAAGCGCCGGCTGGTCGAGCTGGCGAACGACAACGCCCGGTTCGCGATGAAGGGGGAGCAGCGGGACGAGGCGGTCCGGAAGGAGGCGACCGTGGCGCTCGTCGAGCTGACCGAAGCGCTTTCGTTGTCCGTCTTCCCGCAGCGGATCGAGGCGTTCGACGTCTCCAACACGCAGGGAGGGGAGGCGACCGGCTCGATGGTCGTGTTCGAGAACGGCCGCCCCCGGCGGGACGCCTACCGGCGGTTCAAGGTCCAGAGATCGGGGAAGCCGGACGACTACGCGATGATGGCCGAGGTCCTCGGGCGCCGCTTCCGCCGTGGGCTCGCCGAGCTGTCCGATCCGTCGATCCACAAGGGGAAGTTCTCCGAGCTCCCCGACCTCCTCCTCGTCGACGGGGGGAAGGGGCAGCTGAACGTCGCGATCGACGTCCTCCGCGACGCGAACATCGAGGGGATCGAGGCGATCGGCCTGGCGAAGCGGCACGAGGAGGTGTTCCGACCCGGTCAATCGGAGCCGCTCGTCCTCGAACCGGAGAGCCCGGCGCTGTTGCTGCTGCGCCAGATCCGCGACGAGGCGCACCGGTTCGCCGTCACGTACCACCGGCGGCTTCGCGCGAAGCGGAGCCTCGCCTCGATCCTCGACGAGATCCCCGGCGTCGGCCCGAAGCGGAAGAGCACGCTGATCCAGGCGTTCGGCTCGGTGGCGCGGCTCGAGCACGCCTCGGCGGACGAGATCGCGGAGAAGGCCGGAATCCCGGACGGGCTCGCCGAGCGGATCCGTCACCATCTTGCACGCTGACCGGTGCGTCGCGGATCATCGAGGCAATCCAATCTGACAGGGATCCAGAGAAGGGAGTTCGGAACCATGCAACCGATCGACGTTCTACGCGAGCTGTCCGACGGATTCGGCGTCTCCGGGTTCGAGGACGAGGTGAGGGAGACGATCCGCGGTCTCGTCTCGCCGCTCGTCGACGAGGTCAGGACCGACGCGCTGGGCAACCTGTTCGCGATTCGCCGCGCGGCGAATCGCGCGGACGAGCGAACGCTGATGCTCGACGCGCACACGGACGAGGTCGGCTTCATCGTCAAGTGGATCGACGAGGGCGGCTACCTGCGCTTCGCGCCGATCGGCGGATGGGACGAGCGAATCGTCCCCGGCCATCGGGTCGAGATCCTCACCCGGGAGGGGACCAAGCTGCACGGCGTCATCGGGACCGCGCCGCCGCACATCGTCCCTCCCGAGGAGCGGAAGAAGCCGATCCCGATGGAGAGCCTGTTCGTCGACGTCGGCGCGACGTCGAAGGACGAAGCCGCTGAGATGGGCCTCCGGATCGGCGATCCGTTCACGATCCACTACCCGTTCGCCGAGCTTCGAAACGGAACCGTCACCGGGAAGGCGTTCGACGATCGGGCCGGCTGCACCGTTCTGATCGAGACGGCCCGCCGGCTCGCCGAGCGACCGCTCGGGATGAACGTCGCCTTCTCGTTCGTCTTCGGCGAAGAGCTCGGCCTCCGCGGCGCCCGGACGGCGGCGTATCAGCTGGAGCCGGACCTGGCGATCGCGATCGAGGGGACGATCGGGGCCGACATGCCCGGCGTCTCCCCCGAAAACCAGCCGGTTCGGCTCGGCCTCGGCCCGGCGATCTCCGTCGCCGACCGCTCGATCGTCGTGTCGAGGAGGATCGTCGCCGCCCTGGAGACGGTCGCCGAGAACGCGGGGATCCCCTATCAGTACAAGCTCCCGACGTACGGCGGGACCGACGCCGGGGCGATCCACCTCACCCGGGGCGGCGTCCTCGCCGGGGTGATCTCGGTCCCGTGTCGGTACATCCACTCGCCGATCTCGACCCTCCGGCTCGGCGACCTCGAGAACACGATCCGCCTGACGACCGCGCTCGTCGACGCGCTTCCGGAGGCGGTCTTCTAGCGAGTCGACAAACGATCGGGCATCGAGCCGTTCGACCCGATGCCCGCGTTCGTTCAGTCAGCCTCTCGCTGCTACCGCGCGCCGGCCGCGACCTGCTTCGCCTCGATCGCCGTCTTGACGACCCCGGCCAGCCGTCGGATCCCCTCTTCGATCTTTTCGGGCGTCACCAGGGAGTAGGACAGCCGGATCGTGTTCTGTCCCCGGCCGTCGACGTACGACGACGCCCCAGGCACGTACGCGACCTTGTGCTCGATCGCGTCCTGCAGCATGTCGGTCGTATCGATCCCCTCGGGAAGCCGCATCCAGACGAACAGGCCGCCCTCCGGGTTCGTCCACGTGATCCCCGCGTCCTCGGGCATGTACCGCTCGAGCGCGGCGATCATCGCGTCCCGCTTCTCCCGATAGATCGGACGGATCTCCCTGAGGTGTTTCTCCAGTCCGTAGCGAATCATGTACTGCGCCGCCAGATGCTGGGTCAGCTTCGACGTGCACAGATCGGTCGCCTGCTTCGCGCGGACGAGGGCGTCCATCAGGTCACCGCGGGCGACCACGACCGCCAGGCGGAGCCCGGCGCAAAGCGTCTTGGAGAAGGTGAGCATCATGATGACCCGCCCCTCCTGGTCGAGGGAGCAGATCGACGGGACCGGCTCCCCGGCGAACCGCAGGTACCCGTACGGGTTGTCCTCGAAGATCAGCAGGTCCTCGCGACGGGCGATCTCGAGGAGCCGCTTTCTCTTCTCAAGCGACATCGTGATCCCGCTCGGGTTCTGGAAGTCGGGGATCACGTAGATCGCCTTCAGCGTCTTGCCCTCGCGCTTCGCGCCCTCGATCCGCCGTTCGAGCTCGTCGAGGTCCATCCCGTCGTCCTCGAGCGGGACGCCGATCTGGTCGACCTGGAAGAGGGTGAACGCCTGCACCGCCCCCAAGTAGGTCGGCAGGCCGCAGAAAATGACGTCCCCCGGATCGATGAACGCCTTACACAGGAGGTCGAGCGCCTGCTGCGACGCCGTCGTGACCAACAGCTCGTCGATCGTCACCTCGAGCCCCTGTGGGACGAGCCAATCGCAGACCGCCTGGCGGAGCGTCTTGCTTCCCTCGGTCAGTCCGTACTGCAGGACGTTGGCGTAGTTCTCGCGGATGATCTCCGCCGCGATCTCCGCCATCTCGTCGTGCGGGAACGTCTCCGGCGCGGGAAGCCCGCCCCCGAACGAGATGATGTCCGGTTGTTCGGTCAGTTTGAGAAGCTCGCGAATCGCCGATCGTTTCGCTCCGGCCACCCGGCTTGAGAAGTGGTGTTTCATCGAACCCTCCCTCTCTGCTGCGCGCGGTCAAGCGCCTCGAATGTTACGCAATCCCCTAAAGAACTGTCAAAAGAATATCCACGAAAGAAGCGGGTAAAGGACGACGGCAACGACCGATCCGAGGATCGCCCCGCCCAAGACGTCGAGGGGGTAGTGCTCCCGCACGTAGACGCGCGAGAATGCGATCGTCGCCGCCGCGACGTAGACGGCCACCTGCACCACGAGGTACGGGTAGCTTTGCGCGACGACCCAGGCGAGGCCGAACGACGTCGTCGCGTGACCGGACGGGAACGAGTAGCCGTCGACGATCCGCGATCGGAGCCGCGGCAGGTCGTCCGTCGGGCGGAGCCGCCCGATTAGGACCTTGATCAGCCGGAATACGGCGACGTTGACGAACGTGATCGCGAGGCCGATCAGGACGTTGTATCGGTCGACCGAGTGCCCGAACAGGATCAGCCCGAGGCCGAGGCCGCCCCAGAGGTATCCGTCGCCGAGGTAGGTCGCGGTGACGAACATCCGCGCGAAGCGCCGAAGCGCCGGATGCTCGGCGATCGCGTGGACGGCGCGTCGATCCCAGTGCAGCGTCGCGTCGATCCACGCGTCGACCCGGCGGGCGATCGCCACGATCGATTCGATCACGTCGACCGCCTCCGCATCGCCGGGAAGAGGATCACGTCGCGGATCGACGGCAAGTCGGTCAGGAGCATGACGACGCGGTCGACGCCGATGCCCATCCCGCCGGCCGGCGGCATCCCGTGCTCGATGGCGAAGAGGAAGTCCTCGTCGATCGGCTGCGCCTCCTCGTTCCCCTGAGCGCGCAGCCGCTCCTGCTCCTCGAACCGGGCCCGCTGGTCGATCGGGTCGTTCAGCTCGGTGAACGCGTTGGCCAGCTCGATCCCGCCGGCGAACAGCTCGAAGCGCTCGACCAGGCCGTCGTCCCCGGGTTTCCGCTTGGCGAGCGGCGAGATCTCGACCGGGTAGTCGACGACGAACGTCGGCTGGATCAGGTTCGGCTCGACGAGCCGGGCGAACAGCGCCTCGACCGCCTCGCCCGGCGACGCCGGACGCGGGGCGATCCCCTCGGAGACGGCGAGATCGATCGCGCCGTCGGTCCGAAGGGCCGTCGGCTCCGCCCCGGTCGCCTCGGCGACGGCGTCGACGAGCGCGATCCGCTTCCACGGGAGCCCGAAGTCGATCGGCTGCCCCCTGAACTCGATCCGGTCCGACGCGCCGATCGCCTTTAGGCCGGCGTGGATCAGCCGCTCGGCCAGGCGCATCATCTCCTCGTAGTCGGCGTACGCCTGGTAGATCTCGAGCATCGTGAACTCGGGATTGTGCTCGGTCGAGACCCCCTCGTTCCGGAAGCACTTGCCCATCTCGTAGACGCGATCGAGCCCTCCGACGAGGAGCCGTTTCAGATGGAGCTCGAGCGCGATCCGAAGGTACAGGTCCGCGTCAAGCACGTTGTGGTGCGTGACGAACGGCCGGGCGTGGCCGCCGCTGGCGACCGATTGAAGGACCGGGTTCTCGACCTCGAGGAACCCCGCCTCGTCGAGCGTCCGCCGGATCGCCGACAGGATGCGGGAGCGCTTCACGAACGTCTCCCGCACGTCGTCGTTCGAGATCAGATCGAGGGACCGATGGCGATACCGCGTCTCGACGTCCTTCAGCCCGTGCCACTTCTCGGGCAGCGGGCGCATCGACTTGGAGAGGAGCGTCCACTCCGTTGCCCCGATCGTCAGCTCCCCGCTCTTGGTGCGGAAGACCTCGCCGCGGACGGCGAGAATGTCGCCGATGTCGGTTTCGTTGAGCGCAACGAACGCCGCCTCGCCGAGCCGGTCGGTCGACGCGTGGACCTGGATCCTCCCGGTGCCGTCCCGCAGGTCGCGAAACGAGGCTTTCCCCATTCCGCGGACCGCCGTCTGCCGGCCGGCGACCGTCACGTTCTTCCCGCTGTGCTCCTTCGCGTCGAGCGAGCCGAACCGCTCGATCACCGAGGCGATCCGCTCAAGGCTCGGGACGCGGGCCGGATACGGGTCGACGCCCTCTTCCCTCAGCGCTCGGAGCTTGTCCAGACGGGCCTGAATCAACGGATCGGACATCAAGGGCTCCCGACTCTTGCTACTTGTTGATCGCGATGACGCAATACTTGCTCGTTCCCCAAGGAAGCTCGGCGGTCACTTCGTCGCCCTCGCGCTTGCCGAGGAGGACCCTCCCGACCGGAGAGGCCATCGAGATCTTCCCGGTCTCCAGGTCGACCTCCGCCGGGCTGACCAGCGTGAACGTCCCGCTCTCCTTGAGCGTGAGGTCCTGCAGGATGAAGCTCGACCCGATGCCGATGACGTCCTTACTGATCTCCTCCTCGGGGAGGATCTCCGCGACCTCGAGGATCGACGCCAAACGTCGCACCTCGCGCTCGTAGTACTGCTGCTGGCTCTGGAGGTACATGTACTCCTTGTTCTCGCGCAGGTCGCCGCCGTTCAGCTTCGACGCCTTCAGCTTGTCGGGGATCTCCTCGTAGAGGATCTTCTCGGCCTGGTCGAGCTCCTGCTTCATCAGCCGGTAGCCCTCTTTCGTCAGCTTGATCGTCTCTTTGTTCACCGTTCGACCTCCCTGGCAAGGGCCGCTTCGATCCCCCGGGCGAGCGCCCGCCCGATCTCCTCGATGCCGAGCCGCGCGCAGGCGTCCGTCGGCCGCACGATGACATCGGCCGGCGGAAGCCCCGCCGCGATCCGGCGAAACGCTTCCCGCAGGCGTCGCTTGACGCGGTTTCGCTCCACCGCGTTTCCGAACCGCCTCGGCACGACGATCCCGAGCCGGACTCCCTCCTCGCGCTTCATGACGTGGAGGGAAAAACAGGATCCCTTCCACACCGCGCCCCCTCTGTAGACACGCTGAAAGTCCTTCCGATGCTTGAGGCGCATCGTGGAAGGGAAACGGCCCTCACCGTCTCCTGTCATGATACGACTATAGTCTCAAACCCTGTCCGTTTCAAGGTTTCGGAGCACACTTCGGATTTCCCGACCCGGCTCGATACACTCTCCTAGACCATGATCGAAGCGCAGCACGTCTACACCGTCTCCGAGCTGAACCGATCGGCCCGCGACCTCCTCGAGGCGCGCTTCGGCGAGCTGTGGGTGAAGGGGGAGATCTCGGACCTGAAGCGGGCCGCGTCCGGGCACCTGTACTTCACGCTGAAGGACGAGGACGGCGAGCTGAGCGCGGTCCGGTTCCGCGGCCGCTCGGCCCTTCTCGCCGACGCCGCGATCGAGTCGGGGACCGTCGTCCTCGCGTTCGGGAAGCTGACGATCTACGAGCCGCGGGGCCGCTATCAGTTCGTCGCCACCCTGATCCAGCCGGTCTCCGCCGGCGCGCTCCGCCTCGCGTTCGAGCGGCTCAAGGAGAAGCTCCAGAAGGAGGGCCTCTTCGCCCCGGAGCACAAGCTCCCGATCCCCGCGTTCCCCGAGCGGATCGGCGTGATCACCTCCCCGAGCGGCGCGGCGATCCGGGACGTCGTCTCGATCCTCGAGCGTCGATGGCCGTCCGTCGCCGTCTTCCTCTTCCCGTCGTCGGTTCAGGGCGACGCGGCCCCCGCGGAGCTGCGAGACGCCGTCGATCGGGCCGTCCGCTTCTCCCGGGACGCCGCGCCGATCGACACGCTGATCCTCGGACGGGGAGGCGGTTCGGCCGAGGACCTCGCGGCGTTCAACGACGAGTCGCTCGCGCGGGCGATCTTCGACTGTCCGATCCCGGTCGTCTCCGCCGTCGGCCACGAGGTCGACTTCTCGATCGCCGACTTCGTCGCCGACCTGCGCGCGCCGACGCCGTCGGCGGCGGCCGAGCTCGCCGTCCCGAACCGCGCCGAAGTCGCCGCCCGGCTCGAGGCCGCCGCGTCGCGGACGACCCGCGCGGTCGGCTCCGCGCTCCGCGAGAGGCGGTCTTCCCTCCGATCGCTCCTGCGCGGTTACCTGTTCCGGCTTCCGCAGCGACGCCTCGAAACGCTCGCGCAACGGCTCGATCTGCTGCTCGGCGCGGCGGTCCGCGGCGTCACGAGCCTCTGGACCGTGCGGCGACGGGCCGCTTCGCACGTCGAGGAGGTCCTCCGCCTTTCGAATCCGGAGCTTCCGCTGCGGCGGGGGTACTCGCTCACGTTCGCCGCCGGCTCGCCCCGCCCGCTCCGAGACGCGAGCAGCGTCTCGGAAGGAGACGGGATCGAGACCCGTCTCGCCGCCGGTCGACTCACGTCACGCGTCGAGGAGGTGAACCCCGAATGAACATCGAGGAGGCGCTCAAGAAGCTGGAGGAAATCACCGCTCGGCTGGAGCAGGCCGACCTGTCTCTCGACGAGGCGCTCGCCCTGTTCGAGGAGGGCCTCCCCCTCGCCGCGTCGATCAAGGAGGACCTCGACAAGGCGAAGCTGCGGATCGAGAAGGTGATCGAAGCGACGAAGGGGGCGTTCGAGCTCGAGCCTTTTGACCTCGATTCCGACTGACCTATAATCCGGACTATGGTTCAACAGGGCAGTCCGGTGGACGTCGCCATCGTCGGAGCCGGACCGGCCGGTCTGACGGCCGCGATCTACGCGGGGCGAGCGCTGCTGTCGACCGTCGTCATCGAAAAGGTCCTCCCCGGCGGGCAACTGAACGAAACCGACGTCATCGAAAATTGGCCCGGCTTCGCGGAGACCGTCTCCGCTCCCGAGCTGATGGGCCAGCTCCGCGCACAGGCCGAGCGGTTCGGGGCGCGCTTCGTCCTCGACGAGGTCTCGAGGATCGAGCCCGGCGACCCGACGCACGGGATCGCCGCCTCCGAGCGGACGGTCCGAGCGCGGACGGTGATCGTCGCGTGCGGATCCCGCCCGAGGGAGCTTCCGGCCGAAGGGGCGTCCCGTCTGAAGGGGAAAGGCCTCTCCTACTGCGCGACGTGCGACGGCTTCTTCTTCCGGAGCAAGCGGATCATCGAGGTCGGCGCCGGGGATTCCGGTCTCACCGAATCCCTGTTTCTGACCCGCTTCGCCGATTCGGTGTCGATCGTCATTCGGCACCCGGAGGACGATCCGAAGGCGTTCCGCGCCTCGGGAATCCTGCAGCAGCGGGCGCGGGAGCACCCGAAGATCGGCTTTTTGTGGAACCGCGTCGTCGACGCCGTCCTCGGGGAGGATCGCGTCGAGGCGGTGCGCCTCAGGGACCTGGCCACGGACGAGACGGAGGACGTCCCGATCGACGGCGTCTTCGTCAACATCGGGCATCTGCCGCAGACGGAGTTTTTGCGGGGCACGGTCGATCTCGATCCCGAGGGCTACGTCGTGACGGACGGCCGCCTCCGCACGAACGTCCCCGGGATCTTCGCCGCGGGAGACGCGCGGATCGATGCGCATCGCTACGCCCAAGGCGTGGTCGCCGCCGGAGAGGGGGCCATCGCCGCCATCGAAGCGGAGAAGCACCTGGCCGCGGCGTAGGCCGAGAGAATCAGGAGGGCTGCCATTCGGCCTTCGTCCTCGAACAGTCGGGCCGAATGAGAACGGGGAGGAAAAGGAGAGCGCATGTACCCGACGATCGCGAAACTGCTGGACGACTCCGTGGCCAAGCACGGAGATCGAATCGCGCTGCGGATGCCGATCCCGAAGGAGAGGAAGCGAGGGCGTGGAATCCGCCTCGTCCTCAACGAGATCACCTACGAGCGGCTCGGTGAAATGGTCGGACGGTTCGCCACGGCCCTGGCCGAACTCGGCGTGTCGCCGGGAGACCGCGTCGCCCTCGTCTCGAAGCCACGCGCCGCGTGGGCGACGACCTTCTTCGCCATCCTCCGCTGCGGGGCCGTGGTCGTGCCGCTCGACCCGGAACTGCAGCGCGGCGAGATCGAGCGGATCCTCCGGGAGGCGGAGGTGAAGGGAATCGTCTTCTCGGGGGGGAAGACCGAGGACGTGCTGTCGTTCCGCTCCGACCTGCCGGGGGACCCTTTCGTCGTCTCGATGGACCGGGTGCAGGACGAAGGCGTCCTCTTCCTCGACGCGTTGCTCCTCGGCAAGAGCGAGCAGCCGCGCGCTGAGATCGACCCTTCGTCCCTCGCGATTCTGATGTACACGTCCGGGACGACGGGTAACGCGAAGGGCGCGATGCTCACCCACGCGAACGTCGCGTCGAACGCCCTCACCGCAGTGAAGATCGTCGCCCTCACCGCCGAGGACAACTTCCTCTCCATCGTGCCTTGGAACCACATCTACGGCCTGACGATCACCCTGATCGCCCCGTTCATCACCGGCGGCACGACCACCTACACGCCGGTCGATCGGAACCTCGCGCAGGTGATGAAGGCGGCCAAGCCGACGATCATCCTCGGCGTGCCGAAGCTGTACAACGTCCTGTACGGCCGGATCATGGACTCGATCAAGAAGAGCGGAATCAAGCGGGCGATCTATCGGTCGTCCCCCTCCCTGATGGGAAGGCTGGTGAAGAACAAGCTGTTCGGCAAGCAGTTCCGCTTCTTCACCTCGGGCGGCGCGCCGCTCAGCCCGGAGGCGGCCGAAGGCTTCCGCGGCATGGGGCTCGGCATCATCGAGGGGTACGGTCTGACCGAGACGTCCCCCCTTCTCACCATGTGCGAAGAGCTCGACGAGGAGCCGGGAATGGCCGCGATTCCCGAGGTCGAGCTGAAGATCAAGGATCCGAACGAGGACGGCGTCGGCGAGGTCCTCGCCAAGGGCCCGAACATCATGGACGGCTACTACAAGAACCCCGCAGCGACCGCCGAGGTGATCGACGCCGACGGGTGGTTCCACACCGGCGATCTCGGAACGTACGTGAACGGGCGGCTCGTCCTGTCCGGCCGGGCGAAGAACGTCATCGTGCTCGAAACCGGGAAGAACGTCTATCCCGAGGAGATCGAGTGGGAGCTCGTCACCATCCCGGCGGTCGAGGAGATCATGGTCTACGAGGGAACCCGACAGGGGATCCCCACCGTCTCGGCCCAAGTGTATCCAAACTGGCCCGTGCTGAAGGAGATGGGGATCGAATCGCCGGAGGCGGCGCTCGACCGCATCTGGGAAGAGATCAAGGAACGTAGCGAGAACCTCGCCGTGTTCAAGCGGATCAAGTACAAGGAATCGGTCACGCTGGTCGACGAGCCGTTCGAAAAGTCGGCCAAGCTCGACATCAAGCGTCACTTGCATCAGACGCAGCCGTAGACCGCTTCACGCGCTTCCAACACCCCGCGACCGAGCCGCGTCGCGGGGTTCGCTTTTCGGGGAAGTTGTCAACGACGTTCCATAGAGTATAATAAGTTCATAAGAGGGGATATCGATGGTAACCCGTTCGAACGCGTTGTCGATTTACATCCCGAAGAGCAAGGCGCACCACCGCCCGATCGCGCGCTTGACGAAGCTGGCGGCGAAGAAGGACCGTTCGATGAACTACCTGATCGTCGACGCGATCCTTCAGTACCTCGACCGTCGGGAGGCCGAAGAGCCCGACTAGCGGCGCGACGTGCCGGCCGGATCGTCTTCGTCGAGGGCGAGAAGCTCGCGCCACCGCTCGAGCCTCTCCGCGATGCGGCGCTCGTGGCCCCGGTCCGAAGGGCGGTAGAAACGCCTTCCGATCAACGACGGCGGGAGGCACTCCATCCGCGCGATCCCTTCGTCGAGGTCGTGCGCGTACCGGTATCCCTCCCCGTAGCCGAGATCCTTCATCATCCGGGTCGGTGCGTTCCGAAGATGGAGCGGGACCTCCTCGATCGGACGGCCGCGGATCTCGCCCACGACCTCGCCCATTCCTCGGTACAGGGCGTTGCTCTTCTCGGCCGTCGCGAGGTAGACGGTCACCTGGGCGAGCGCGAGATCGCACTCCGGAAGCCCGATCGCCTCGACCGCCCGCCAGGCGGCGACCGCCTGTTCGAGCGCCGCGGGGTCGGCCAGCCCGATGTCCTCGGACGCCATGCGGATCAACCGCCGGGCGATGTACCGCGGATCCTCGCCTCCCTCGATCATCCGGGCGAGCCAATAGAGGGACGCGTCCGGGTCCGAGTTTCGGACCGACTTGTGAAGCGCCGAGATCACGTTGTAGTGCTCGTCTCCGGCTCGGTCGTAGCGCAGCCCCTTCCGCTGAACGGCTCGGGCGATCAGCTCCGCGTCGATCGTCCCGTCCTCCGTGATGCTCGACGCCAGCTCGAGCGTCGTCAACGCGCGGCGTCCGTCCCCGTCGGACAGCGCCACCAAAAGCTCCGTCGCCTCGTCGGTCAGGACGAACCGCCCGTCCAGACCGTTCGAGGATCGGAGCGCCGAATCGATCAGCCGTCGGAGCGACGCGTCGCCCAGGGGCGCGAAGCAGAACAACTGACACCTTGACAGGAGCGCCGAGTTGAGCGCGAACGACGGGTTCTCCGTCGTCGCCCCGATGAAGATGACGGAGCCCTCCTCGAGGAACGACAGGAGGACGTCCTGCTGCGCCCGGTTGAATCGATGGATCTCGTCGAGGAAGAGGAGGTCCCGCTTCCCTTCGGTCCTGCACCGGAACTGCGAGTCCTCGAGCACGCGCCGGACCTCGCGGACGCCGGTCAGCGCGGCGGAGACGTGCACGAACCGGGCCTCCGCCCGCGCGGCGACGATCCGGCCGACGGTCGTCTTCCCGGTCCCCGGCGGCCCCCAGAAGAGGAGCGCCCGATACGCGTCCCGCTCGATGAGCGAGCGCAACGGCGCGTCGGGACCGAGAAGCTCCTCCTGGCCGACCACGCCCTCGAGGCTCGCCGGTCGCATCCGCTCGGCGAGCGGCGCCGGAGGAGGAGGAGAGAAGGGCAACGGTTCCATGCGCACATCGTAGGCGATGCCGCAAACCGCCTACAAGTCTTGACACCCCAAACGCCCATCCGTACCATTCGACCGGCTCGGGTCGTTAGCTCAAATGGTAGAGCAGCGGACTCTTAATCCGTTGGTTGCAGGTTCGAGTCCTGCACGACCCACAGGAGGCGCTACGCCTCTCGGGTCGTTAGCTCAGTGGCAGAGCACCTGACTTTTAATCAGGGAGTCGCTGGTTCGAATCCAGCACGACCCACTCCGATTGGACCGAAGGCGGCATCCGGTCTATAATCCGGCGATTTCGAGTCCCCATCATCTAGCGGCCTAGGATACCGGGTTTTCATCCCGGCGGCAGGGGTTCAAATCCCCTTGGGGACGCAGGAACGAGTCCCTTGCGGAGTGCAGGGTGCCCGCTATAATGGGCGAGTAGCTCAGCCGGGAGAGCATCCGGCTTACATCCGGAAGGCCACAGGTTCGAGTCCTGTCTCGCCCAGTGAGCTTTCGCGTCTCGGGGGCGTGGTCTAGTCAGGTCTAGGACGCTGGATTGTCACTCCAGAGATCGCCGGTTCAAATCCGGTCGTCCCCGCATGGAGCGTGCCGAGGTAGCTCAGTTGGTAGAGCACGGCCCTGAAAAGGCCGGTGTCCCCAGTTCGAATCTGGGCCTCGGCACCATCCCTTCCGCCCGACGCCTCGATCGTCCCGGCCCGTCGGGACAGCTGACCGACGGCGACGGCGCTTCGAACGGGCCGTCGGACTCCCTCGATCTAGCAAACCCTGTCAGAACCGCCGGTTTCCCCACCATCGCGCCCGTTGCGTCTGTGGAAAAGTCTGTGGAGAAGTGCCCGGAGAACGGACGATTTGGGGACTTCCTTGTGGATAAGTGGGCGATCTTCCCCCTCGCGCCCCCGCACGATCCCAACCAGCAAGGCCCTCCCGATGTCTCCGCACGTACTCCTCAAGCTTTTCCACAGGCTCGTTTCTTTTCGGGACAACGATCGGCGGGTTTTCCACAGGTCGACCGATCGATCGATCCCTCGACCGACCGTCGTCACCGGGTCGGCTCACCGGGCCGCCGAGACCCGACGATGGGTCGCTTCCGAAAGGTGCCGGATGTCCCGGGCCGGCGGTCCACCCATCCGTTGGGCCTTCCACCGTCCCCGCCCCGGCGCCGCCCGACGGCCGCGCCCTTGACCGGCGCGAAGCCGTTGCGATATTCTCGGCGCGCCTGCCGAGCAACCCGGTGAGAAGAGGGTCAAATGGTCGCAACCGCTGTCGCTGTCTGGGACTCCGTTCTATCGACGCTGAAGTCGGAGATCTCCTACTCGAGCTTCGAGACGTGGTTTCAGGAGACGCGCCCCGTCGCATTGAA
The DNA here is from genome assembly GCA_964466035.1 of uncultured Thermotogae bacterium. Lineage (GTDB taxonomy): Bacteria > Bipolaricaulota > Bipolaricaulia > UBA7950 > UBA9294 > JANQEA01. The sequence continues at coordinate 15,687 of CAYXLR010000007.1, read as the reverse complement.
CAACGGTTCCCTGACGATCGCGGTCCCCGATCCGTTCACGAAGGGCGGAATCGAGCGTCGCTTCCGAGAGATGATCGAGGAGATCGCGTCGAACTCCTGCGAGCGCCCCGTCGCCCTCGTCATCGAGGTCCTCAAGGACGGACCGGACGCAACGAAGGAATCGCTGGCCCGAGCCGAAGGGGAAGCGGCCCTCCCGCGAAGCGGCGTGCTCCCCCTCAACCCGGACTACACGTTCGGCTCGTTCGTCCGAGGCAAGAACTGCGACCTCGCGTACTTCGCGTCGGAGGCCGTCGCCGGGAAGCTCGGAACCGCGTACAACCCACTGTTCATCTACGGAGCCGTCGGCCTGGGAAAGACCCATCTCCTTCAGGCGATCGGCAACCACGTCCACGAAGCCTCTCCCGGCAGCTCCGTCGTCTACACCTCGTCCGAGCGGTTCGCGATCGAGTTGATCAACGCCATCCGGAACAACACGACCGCCGCGTTTCGCAACAAGTACCGGCAGATCGATCTCCTCCTGATCGACGACGTCCACTTCCTCGAAGGGAAGGAGGCGACGCAGGAGGAGCTGTTCCACACGTTCAACGAGCTGCACGGCAACGAGAAGCAGATCGTCCTTTCCAGCGATCGCGCGCCGGAGGACCTTTCCGGACTCCAGGAGCGGCTGGTGTCGCGCTTCCGTTGGGGGCTCGTCGCCGACATCCAGGCCCCGGACCTGGAGACCCGGATCGCCATTCTCCGCAAGAAGGCCGCGTCGCGCGGACTCGACATCGACATCGGGATCCTGGAGCTGATCGCCACGAGGATCTCCTCCAACGTCCGCGCCCTCGAGGGCGCGTTGGTCAAGGTCCTCGCCTTCGCCGAGCTCGGCGGCGAGCCGCTGACGCCCAAGACGCTCGAGGGGATGCTCCCGAAGGAGGGCCAGCGGCCTCGACTGACGATCCAACACATCAAGGAGGAAGTCGCCTCCCGCTACAACCTCAAACGTCAGGAGATCGAGAGCTCCAGCCGGAAGAAGGAGATCACCCAGGCGCGCCACATCGCCATCTACCTGTCGCGCGAGATGACGGACCACTCGTTCCCCGCCATCGGCCGGGAGTTCGGCGATCGAGACCACTCGACGATCATGCACTCGTACGTGAAGGTGAAGTCGATGCTGGAAGAGACGCCGCTCCTCTACGCCGAGATCGGCGAGATCCAGGAGAACCTGGCCGCCCGGTACTCGACCGTTCGGTGAGGCGGGCGACCCCGCTTGCCGAAAGCCCTGTCTATACCTCTGTGGGAAACGCTTGGACAGGCGCCGTCTTGGTGTGGAGGAAGGTTGTGAAAACCGAGCGCCTCGTCTGTCCACAGGAGCAATCCACCGCGCGGCGAGGCTTCTCCACAGCGCCGTCCACCGGGAAGCCGGTGCAATTCCGACGTGCCCACGCGGATTCCCGGAGCAATCCACACGTCTCGACGGGTCCTACTACCACTACTACCAAATAAGCTCCTCAAGAAGGGAAGGTAGTTGAAAAAGTCGCCCGGCCGATTCTTCCCGTGCGCACTCGCCATCACGGGAATCCAAGGGGTCTCGCGGGTCCGATTGATGGGCGCCCAGTCGGAGACTAGAATAGGTCCCTCATGGCGAAGGTACGAAGCACCACGATCCTCGCGCTCTACTCCGAAGCGGAAAACCACGCCGTCCTGGCGAGCGACGGGCAGGCGACGTTGGACACCACGGTCATCAAGAAGAACACCAAGAAGCTGTACCGACTTCACGACGAGCGCGTTCTCGTCGGGTTCGCCGGGGCGACCGCCGACTGCCTCGCCCTCCTCGACAAGTTCGAGGGGAAGTTGAAGAAGTACGACGGCAAGCTGCGCCGCTCCGCGGTGGAGCTGACGAAGGAGTGGCGCACCGATCGGATCCTCCGGCACCTCGAGGCGGTGCTCGTCACCGTCAGCGAGGAGGGGTTGCTGATGATCTCCGGCTCCGGAGACGTCCTCGAACCGGACGACGGCGTCATCGGAATCGGCTCCGGCGGGCCGTACGCCCTCGCGGCGGCGAAGGGGCTGATGGAGGCCGTCGACCTCTCCGTCGACCGGATCGCTCGGCGGGCGCTCGAAATCGCGGCGGAGATCGACATCTACACCAACGACACGATCACGCTGGAAGAGATCCGGTGGTGAGGTAGACGGATGAGCCCATTGATCGAGGTATCCACGGCGCGACTGAGCGGGCTGACGCCGAAGCAGATCGTCGAGGAGCTGGACAAGTACATCGTCGGCCAGCAGGCGGCGAAGCGCTCGGTGGCGATCGCGCTCCGGAATCGGATGCGGCGCCAGTACGTCGACGACGAGATCCGCGCGGAGATCAAGCCGAAGAACATCCTGATGATCGGTCCGACCGGCGTCGGGAAGACGGAGATCTCCCGCCGGCTGGCCCGGTTGACGACCTGCCCGTTCGTCAAGGTCGAGGCGACCAAGTTTACCGAGGTCGGCTACGTGGGGCGCGACGTCGAATCGATGATCCGCGACCTGGTCGATATCGCGATCGACATGATCCGCGAAGAGGAGATCTACCGCGTCGAGGAGGAGGCCGAACGCCTCGTGGCCGAGGAGATCCTCAACGCGCTCCTGCCGAGCTCCGACACCGACGAGGAGCGGGAGGAGTCGATCCGAAGCACGCGGGAGAAGCTCCGCGCGAAGCTCGAAAAGGGCGACCTCGAGGAGCGCTACATCGAGATCATGGTCGAGGAGCCGGTCACCCCGCAGCTCGAGGTCTTCTCGCAGGACGGGATCGATCAGGTCGGCATCGACATGGGGAACGTCCTCTCCGGCCTGCTGCCGACGTCGCGGAAGAAGCGTCGGATGCGGATCCGCGAGGCGCGGGGCTTCCTGTTCGAGCAGGTGGTGGACACGCTGATCAACATGGAAGAGGTCCGCCAGGCGGGCCTCCAGCTGGCCGAGGAGATGGGGATCGTCTTCCTCGACGAGCTCGACAAGATCGCCGCCGGAGGGCGCGAGGAGACCGGCGGGCCCGGCGTCTCCCGCCAAGGGGTGCAGCGCGATCTCCTCCCGCTCCTCGAGGGGACGGCGGTCCGGACGCGCTACGGCGCGGTCAGCACGGAGAACGTCCTGTTCATCGCGGCCGGCGCGTTCAACATGTCGAAGCCGTCCGATCTGATCCCCGAGCTCCAGGGGAGGCTCCCGATCCGCGTCGAGCTCGACAGCCTGACCGCGGCCGACTTCCGCAGGATCCTCTGCGAGCCGAAGGACGCGCTGGTCACGCAGTATCGCGCGCTGATGGAGACCGAAGGGGTCACGCTTCGGTTCGAGGAGGAGGCCGTCGGTGCGATCGCGGACATCGCCTACGAGCTGAACCAGACGACCGAGAACATCGGCGCCCGCCGCCTGACGACGGTGATGGAGAAGCTGATGGAGGAGATCTCGTTCGACGCCGACGGGCGCCGTGGCGAGACGATCGTCGTCGACAAAGCGTACGTCGAGGAGCGGTTGAGCGGCATCGTCGAGGACCGCGACCTGTCCCGCTACATCCTGTAGCCCGCGCGCCGTCCGGCGACCGACGATACAGCCTCGATTTCCCTAGTCCTGGTCGGAACAGCGCTTCCGAGGTAAGATGCGTCATTTCGGCAACGAAGGAGGGACGATGATCCGCATCTCTTTGCCGGACGGGTCAACCTTGGAACAACCCCGAGGGGCATCGATCCTCGAGGTTGCGTCGTCGATCGGACCGCGCCTCGCCGAGGCGACGGTCTGTGCGGTCGTGAACGGTACGCTCCGGGACATTCGCGAGACGCTGGCCGAAGACTGCACGCTGACGCTCGTCACGACGGGCGAGCCGCAGGCGTTGGAGACGCTGCGGCACACGACGACGCACATCATGGCCCAGGCGGTGAAGAGGCTGTATCCGGGGGCGAAGCTCGGGATCGGTCCGGCGATCGAAGAAGGGTTCTACTACGACTTCGACGTCGCGGAACCGTTTACGGAAGAGGATCTCGAGCGGATCACCGCGGAGATGGTCCGGATCATCGAGGCCGACCTGCCGATCGTTCGAAAGGAGCTCCCGAAGCCGGAGGCCCGCGCACTGCTCGAATCGCAGGGCGAACCGTACAAGGTTGAGCTCGTCGACGACCTGGAAGACGAGACGGTCTCCTTCTTCGAGCAGGGCGACTTCACCGACCTCTGTCGCGGCCCGCACCTGGGCTCGACCGGGCAGGTGAAGCCGGCGGCGATGAAGCTGCTGTCGGTCGCCGGGGCGTACTGGCGCGGTGACGAGACGCGGCCGATGCTCCAACGGATCTACGGGACCGTCTGGGAGAAGGCGAAGGAGCTCGAGGCGTACCTCTGGCGCCGCGAGGAGGCGGAGAAGCGCGACCACCGGAGGATCGGCAAGGAGCTCGACCTGTTCAGCATCCACGAAGAGGGCGGCGCCGGCCTCGTCTGCTTCCATCCGAAGGGAGCGCGGCTGAAGCGGACGATCGAGGAGTTCTGGTACGACGAGCACGATCGCGGCGGCTACGAGATCGTCTCGACGCCGCACATCGGGAAGGCCGACCTCTGGTCGATCAGCGGCCACCTCGACTTCTATCGCGAGAACATGTACTCGCCGATGGACATCGACGGCGTCGACTACTACATCAAGCCGATGAACTGCCCGTACCAGATCCTCATCTACAAGACGCGGGTCCACTCGTATCGGGAGCTGCCGCTCCGCTGGGCCGAGCTGGGCACGGTCTACCGGTACGAACGGTCGGGGGTGTTGCACGGGCTGCTTCGCGTCCGCGGCTTCACCATCGACGACGCCCACATCATCTGTCGGCCGGACCAGGTCGAGGACGAGATCCGCGGGGTGTACGCGTTCAGCCTCGGAATGCTCGAGGCGTTCGGCTTCGACGCGTTCGACGTCTACCTGTCGACGAGGCCGCACGAGGGGAAGGCGGTCGGCGAGCCGGAGCGCTGGAAGCAGGCCGAAACGGCGCTGCGGGAGGCGCTCGAGGATCGCGGCCTCCCCTATCGGATCGACGAGGGCGGCGGCGCGTTCTACGGGCCGAAGATCGACATCAAGGTAAAGGACCTGCTCGGCCGCTCCTGGCAGTGCACGACGATCCAGTTCGACTTCAACCTCCCCGAGCGGTTCGACATGACGTACGTCGGCGAGGACGGGCAGGAGCATCGGCCGTACGTCGTTCATCGGGCGCTGCTCGGGAGCATCGAGCGGTTCATCGGCTGCCTGATCGAGCAGTACGCCGGGGCGTTCCCGGTCTGGCTGGCGCCGGTTCAGGCAACGGTCATCCCGATCGCCGACCGGCACACGGAGTACGCGCGCACGGTCGAGGCCCGCCTCCGGAGCGCGGGGATCCGAGCGGTCGTCGACGGGTCGTCGGAGCGGATGAACGCCAAGATCCGCAACGCCCAGCTGCAGAAGATCCCGTACATGCTCGTCGTCGGGGATCGAGAGGCGGACGCCGGCGCGGTCGCCGTCCGGCTCCGAACGGAGGAGGATCTCGGCGCGAAGCCCCTCGATGAGGTCGTCGGGCTGATCCGGCGCGTGATCGACGGGAAGTCGCTCGAGCTGACGTAGCCGAGAGGAGGGTGCGATGGTCGCGTGGACGCTGATCCTTCGCGTTCTCGCCGCGGCGGGACTGAGCGCCGTGATCGGCCTGGAGCGCGAGATGCACGGCCGCCCGGCCGGGCTTCGGACCCACGTCCTGGTCGGGATCGGAGCGGCGCTGGTCATGGCCAGCGGCGAGGCGGTCGTTCAGCTGGTGGCGGCTCGGGCCGGGATTCAGATCGATCCCGGCCGGATCGCGGCGGGGGTCATCACCGGCATCGGCTTCCTCGGTGCGGGGACGATCATCCGGGTCGGCGACTGGATCCGGGGGCTGACGACGGCGGCGTCGATCTGGTACGTCGCGGCCCTCGGGATCGTTGCCGGGCAGGGGCTGTACGGCCTCGCGCTCGGCGGGACGGCGATCGGCCTCGCTGTGCTGACGGTGCTCGACTGGGCGGAGGCCCGCGTCCCGAGCACGATCTACCACGTCCTCGTGCTCGACGTGACGCCCGAGAAACGGGTCGCCGTGCAGCAGGCGATCCTCGACCTGTGCAAGCAGGAGAGGATCCGCGTGCAGCTGCGGGGATGGGCGTCCGACGGAAGCTCGGGACCGATCACGCTGCGCTTCATGATCCGCCACCGGGGCTCGATCGACGTCGGAGAGCTCGGGTCGCAGATCGAGAGCCTTCCCGGCGTCACGCGGCTCTCCCTGGAGTAGGTCGTGCGCCGCTAGACCGCCTTCCGGAGCTCCTCGGTCCGGTCGGTCTCCTCCCACGGAAGATCGAGGTCCGTCCGCCCGAAGTGACCGTAGGCGGAGAGCGGCTCGTAGATTGGTCGCCTCAATTCGAAGCGATCGATGATCGCGCCGGGGCGGAAGTCGAACACCTCGACGACCGCCTCGCGGAGCCGGCCGTCGGGGACGGAACCGGTCCCCCGCGTGTCGACGCCGACGGCGAGCGGCGCCGCGCGTCCGATCGCGTAGGCGATCTGCACCTCGACCTCCCGCGCCAGGCCGGCGGCGACGATGTTCTTCGCCGCGTAGCGGGCCATGTACGAGCCGGAGCGGTCGACCTTCGTCGGATCCTTCCCGGAGAACGCCCCGCCCCCGTGGGACCCGAAGCCGCCGTAGGTGTCGACGATGATCTTTCGGCCGGTCATCCCGGCGTCCGACGCCGGGCCGCCGATGACGAACCGACCGGACGAGTTGACGAGGATCTGCGTCTTCTCGTCGAGCCAGTTGCCGACGATCGGGCGGACGATCGTCTCGACGACGCCGTTCGTCAGCTCGTCGGGTTCGACGTCGGGGTCGTGCTGGGCCGCGATCAAGACCGTGTCGGCGCGGATCGGGCGGTCCTCGGCGTACTCGATCGTCACCTGCGACTTGCCGTCGGGGCGGAGGAAGGGGAGCTCGCCGGCCTTGCGGGCCTCGGCCATCCTCTGCGCCAAGCCGTGCGCGAGGACGATCGGGAGGGGCATCAACACGTCGGTGTCCGACCGGGCGTAGCCGAACATGATCCCCTGGTCTCCGGCGCCGATCGTGTCGTAGGGGTCCGGCGAGTGACCGACCCGGACCTCGGACGCGCTGTCGACGGCGGCCGCGATGTCGCTCGACTGCTCCTTGATCGTCGAGAGGATCGAGCAGTCTAGGTAGTGGAAGCCGAGGCCGGGACGGTCGTAGCCGACCCCTTGGAGGACCCGCCGGACGAGGGACGGGACGTTGATGTAGGTCGTCGTCGTAATCTCGCCGCCGACGAGGACGAGGCCGGTGGTCAGGAACGTCTCGCACGCGACGTGTGCGTCGGGGTCGTCGGCGAGGATCGAGTCGAGAACGGCGTCGGAGATCCGATCGGCGATCTTGTCCGGATGCCCTTCGGTGACCGACTCCGAGGTGAGATAGGTGCGCGTCATGCTGCCCCCTTCCGCTGGCGGCCAGAGCGTAGCGGTCGATCGAGGGACGCGCAAGGTCCGTCGATCCCGCCTGGACATGGGGTAGAATCGATTGCCGGAAGACGAGGAGGGACCGTGCCGACGTTCGACCTGGCCTACGGAAAGGAGCGCGTGCGGATCGACGTTCCGCCGGACGTCTTCGACGGCGTCCTGGAGGGAACGCCGCCGCCCCGGATCCCGCTTCGAAGGGCGTTCGACGAGGCGTGGAGCGCTCCGATCGGGATCGGCGATCCGGCCGAGATCCTCGAGCCCGGCGAGCGCGTCGTCGTCGTGATCACCGACCACACGCGGCCGACCCCGACGCGGGAGGTCTTCCCGCTTCTCTGGGAGAAGATCCGCGGGCGGGTGGCGAAGGAGGACGTCACCCTGTTGGTCGCGACCGGGACGCATCGCGCTCCGACCGACGAGGAGCTCGAGAGCATGCTCGGGGAGCTGCGCGACGAGTTTTCCGTGCTCGTCCACGACTGCGATCGCGATACGGTCGAGATCGGGACCACGGCGCTCGGGACGCCGATCGCGCTGCATCGCGCGCTCGTCGAGGCGGATCGGATCGTCACGATCGGCCACATCGGGATGCACTACTACGCCGGATACTCCGGCGGCCGGAAGAACGTCCTTCCCGGCGTCGCGGGACGGGCGACGATCGAAGCGAACCACGCCCGCCTGACCGATCCGCGGAGCACCGCCTGCGTCTACGACGGCAACCCGATCAACGAGGAGATGGTCGAGGCCGCCCGCCTGGTGGGAGTTGACTTCATTGTCGACGTGGTCCTCTCGAGCGCCGGGGAGGTGGCGAAGGTCGTCGTCGGCGAGCCGGAGGCGGCCCACGCCGTCGGGCGCGCCTTCTGGGACGAGCACTTCCAGGTCCCGTTCTGCGAGCCGTACGACGTGGTGGTCGCCTCGGCGGGCGGGCATCCGAAGGACATCGACCTCTACCAGGCCTACAAGGGGCAGTACAACGCGATGAAGGCCGTTCGCGACGACGGGATCCTCTACCTGATCGCCGCCTGCCCCGACGGGATCGGTCATCCGGTGTTTGCCGACTGGATCGAGCGGTGCGAGTCGCCGGGGGACGTCTTCACGGTCTACGACGAGGAGGGCTTCCGACTCGGCGGCCACAAGGCCGTCTATCACGCGCAGGATCTGAGGCGCGCGACGATCTACCTCCGCTCCGAGCTCGACGACGAGACGGTCCGGCGCTTCTTCATGGAGCCGGCGGTCGACGTGGCGGACGTCCTCCGGGAAGCGGCGAGGCGGTTCGGGGGCGGCTACCGCGTCCTGGTGATGCCGCACGCCGCCGACACGTTCCCCGTCTGTCGCGGGGCGTAGCGTGTCCCTCGTCATCCACCGGCGTCATCGGGTCGACTCGACGCAGGACGAGGCCCGACGTCTCGTCGAGTCCGGCGAGGCCGAGGCGGGGCACGTCGTCGTCGCCGACGAGCAGACCGAAGGCCGGGGCCGGTTCGGGAGGGCGTGGACGTCGCCGGTCGGCGGTCTGTACGCCACGTTTATCGTTTCTCACCGTCCGATGCTTTCGGTCGCGAGCGGCGTGTGCCTCCTCCGGGCGTTGGCGCGTTTCGGCGTCAAAGCGGGCCTCAAGTGGCCGAACGACCTGCTCGTCGACGGGAGGAAGCTGGCGGGGATCCTGATCGAGACCGCGGGTGAATTCGCGCTGATCGGGATCGGCGTCAACCTGGTCGAGGCGCCGCTGGAGACGGCGACGTCCGTCCGGGCCGCGGGCCCCGCGGTTCGCCGCGGCGATCTGATCGTCGCGATCGGGGAGGAGTTGGACGAGAGCCCGGCGTCGGAGGAGGTCCTCCGGGCGTATCGGGAGAGCCTCCTCACCCTCGGTCGGCCCGTGAAGGTGACGCTGGAGGACGGGGGGTCGATCGAGGGGACGGCCGTCGATGTCGACGCGGAGGGCCGTCTTCTGGTCGAGACGCGGGCCGGGGTTCGTGCGATCCCGTCCGGCGAGTGCGTGCACCTGCGCGCCTGAGACGGCTGGCGTGCCCCCTTCGGCGATGCTATGCTGGGACGAACGGACGAAAGGAGGGACCGTGGGACTGATCGACGAAGCGATCGCGCTCGAGGAGAGGGCCGAGACCAACTACCGCGCCGCGGCGGAGACGACGACCGACCCGAGCGCCGCGAAGATCCTGACGCTCCTCGCCGACGAGGAGGCCCAGCACGCCAACGCGCTCCGGACGATGAACGCCGGCTCCGTTCAAGCGAGCACGAGCCTGGTCGATGCGGCGATGGACTGGATCGGCGGAAAGGTCGAAGGAGGCGCCGGGGCGATCTCGACCGACGCTGCGCTGCTCGACGTCCTCCGAAGCGCGATGGAGATCGAGCGGGCGACCGAGGTGTTCTATCGCGAGCAGGGCGCCGCGTCGGACAGCAGCGAGATCCGCGTCCTGTTCGAACGGCTCGCCGAGATCGAGAAGGGGCACTTCCTGTTCGTCAGCTCGCTCGTGGAGTACTACGACCGGCCGAACGAGTGGGTCGAATCGGCCGAGTTCGGGCTGCGGGGCGAGTACTGAGGAAACCGGAGCCGACGCGGTGCCCCGTCGTATCCGAATCGACGACGGCGCTGCCGGCTTCTCATTCGGGCTGTCGCTCGATCGCCCGCGCGGCTGAACGGCGATCCCGCCCCATCGGCGACCTTCACGCCGCGACGAGCCCGCCGTCGACCACGAGCGAATGGCCGATGACGAAGGACGCCTCCGAGGAGCAGAGCCAGACGACGGCCTCGGCGACCTCCTCGGGATCCCCCATCCGCCCGATCGGTTCCAACGCGGTGAACTGCTTCTCGGCTTCCGGATCCCCGCCGGTTACCCGTTCGACCATCTCCGTCCGGATGACGCCGGGACAGATCGCGTTCACGCGGATCCCCTTCGTCGCGTACTCGAGCGCGGCGGTCCGGGTGATCCCGATGATCCCGTGCTTCGATGCGACGTAGGCAGGCAGGCCCGGGAAGCCCACCAAGCCCGCGACGGAGGACATGTTGACGATGACGCCGCCGCCCTGCTCGAGCATCTGGGGGATCTCGTGCTTCATGCACAGCCAGACCCCCGTCAGGTTGACGGCCAGCACGCGATGCCAGTTCTCCTCGCTGCAGTCGGCCGTTGGCGCCTGGTCGCCCTCGATTCCCGCGTTGTTGATCGCACAATCGAGCCGACCGTACAGAGAGACGCTGTGCTCCACCATCCTCCTCACGTCCGCTGCGTTCGACACGTCGACACGGAGGAAGCTCGCCTCGCCGCCGATCTCCTTGAGCTCCTCGGCCGTGGTCCGCCCTCGTTCTTCGTCCACGTCGGCGATGACCAGCCGCGCCTCCCGGCGGGCGAAGGCCGCCGCGGTCGCCCGCCCGATGCCCGCCGCTCCTCCCGTGATCAGGACGCTCTTCTCTGCGAACGATGTCGTCATAAGGTTCCCTCCTTCGCGATCCGATCTCTCGGGCCGCATCTCCTAGAGAGGCGCGTTGGGCCAGCTCTCGATCGGTTCGGTCGAACGGACGACGTGCATCCCGGCTTCTTCGAAACTCCGGAAGGCCGCGTCCGCCTCTTCAGTGTAGTCCATCGCTCCGGGGACGACCACGGGAGAGGTGCAGTCCTCCAGCAGGTAGACCTTCTCCGCCAGATGACGGTTGCGAAGGGTGATGTCCTGGAGGAGGTCGGCGATCGTCCACGCGACGCAGTGGCTCTTGGCCTGCCCGGCGACGATGACCGCATCGGAATGCAGGAGTCGATCGACGAACGCCTCGCTTCTCTCCGCGACCGGCTCTCCTTCCGGCCCGGCGAGGATCTCCGGTCCGAGAACCGAGTAGTGCTCGGTGAGCGGGTGGTCCCCCTTGACTTGGAAGTCCGGCTGGGCTTGACGGGCGATCGCGTGAAAGAAGACGGCCTCCTCCACCGCGGGGACGAGGGCGTGTCCGGGGCCGCCGAGGATCGCGTGGTAAGGCCAGATCGTGAGGTCGTACTTCCCGCCTTCGGCAAGCGCGCGCGCGTAGTGGCGGACGTATCGCTCGAGGAACGCCTCGCCGAGTCCGAGAACGGAGGAGACCCTCGGGTCGACCCGCCAGCGCGATCGGTCGAGATCCTCGGTCGAGACGAGGGTGAAAGGGCGAGGGTGCTCCCCGTGAGCGTCGATCCAGAACGACGGGTGGAAGATCTGAAACGGGTGATGCGTGTCCATGGTCGGGCAGATCTGCGAGAGCAGCCCGAGATTCCGATAGACGAACTCGCACAGGCGACGGTTGTCGTCGACCGCCCCTCTTCCCGACGGACCGGCCACGAAGAGCTCATACCCGGGGATGCAGAAGGAGTTCTGGACGTCGACCGCGAGCAGCGAAATCCTGGACGCATCGTCTTTGGCCGGCCGAAGGCCGTGTCGCTTCGCCCACGCCTCGGCGCCCGCGGCGAGCTCGCCGTGGTCCGGACGCCAGATCTCGCCGACCCGCTCGGGAGCGAAGTGCGGGGGAAGGGGAAGCCGTCCTTTCTTCATCCCTCTTGTACTCTAAACGATTCGCGATGCCTCCACCAAGTTCCGCGCACCGGAGGGCCGGGCGCTTTCGTCGACTTAACATCGCCGGGATTCGCCGCTACCCTGGAGGCGTCGTCCGCGAAGAAAGGGAGTGGACCATGAACGATGCGGATCGGTATCGACCGTCCGAAGCGGTTCTCTCCGGTCGGACCGCGGACGTCTACTTCCTTCACGCCAGGGACGTCCTGATCGCCGAAGGGAGGGATCCCACGGTGACGATGGAGGTCTTCGCCAGCCGGGGGGGCGTGCTGTGCGGCATGGAAGAGGCCCTCCGTCTCGTTCACGACGCGATGCCGGCCGATGGTCGAGCCTGGTCGCGAGAGGAAGGAGATCGGATCGCTCCGGGCGAGGTCGTCCTACGGATCGTCGGTCCCTACCGACGGTTTGGAATCTACGAGACCGCGATCCTGGGGATCCTGGCGCACGAGACGGGGTGGGCGACGGCGGCGAATCGGTGCGTGGAGGCCGCGGCGGGGATCCCGATCGTCCACTTCGGCGCAAGGCACGTTCATCCGGACGTGGCCGCGCGGTTGGAGTACGCCGCGGTCGTCGGCGGCTGCAGCGGCTGCGCGACCCCGACGGGAGCGGAGCTCGCCGGCATCGACCCGTCGGGAACGATCCCCCACGCGTACATCCTCTGCATGGGGGACACCGTGGAAGCGATGAGGGCGTTTCATCGACACGTCGATCCGGCGATCGACAGGGTCGCCCTCGTCGACACGTTCAAGGACGAAGCGGAAGAGAGTCTACGGGTGGCCGAGGCGATGGGGAGCGACCTCTGGGGGGTCCGGCTCGACACCCCGTTGGAGCGAGGGCGGGTGACGCCCGACCTCGTCCATGAAGTCCGCGCACGGCTCGATCAGTCGGGCTTTCCGGACGTTCGGATCGTCGTCAGCGGCGGCATCGACCTCGAGGCGATCGAACGGTTCCGCCGGGAGCGCGCCCCGGTCGATGCGTTCGGGATCGGCCACGCCATCTCTTCGGCTCCCCCGATCGACTTCACGGCCGACATCAAGGAGATCGAGGGCAGGCCGATCGCGAAACGGGGGAGAATCCCGGGGGCGACGGACGACCCCGCGCTCGGACGCCGGTTCTGACGCGGCGACGCCGAGGGGCGCGCCCAGGCTTGTCCCCGGCCCCTTAGACGTAGACCGAAATCCCGAGGAGGAGATGGAACGTCGCGACGAGCAGGCCGGCGTACGCGATCCAGCGATGCAGTTTGAACGCCCGGCGGGCGAATCGCTTGAACCATCGCTTGGAGATCATGACCGAAGCGGCGGCCAGGAAGAGCCCGTAGGCGACGAACCCGACCACGGCGATCATCGGCAGCGGACCGACGTACGTTCCGTAAGCAAGGTCGCTGAGGAGCCTCATCGTGCCTCCTTATTCGTCGAGCAGGATCGATGCCGTCGAACGGGCGGTGTGGAGCGTCGTCAACCGATCGTTCGTGCCATGATACGCGAGGATGATCACGACGTCGCTTCCCGGTTCGAGCTCCACGTCCTGCTCGTCGCCCGAAGCCAGGGGAATCGCGAACTCGAGGATCGAGCGTCCCTCCGCTTCGCTCCCGGCGGCCTGGATCACGTGGTCGACGTCGTCCCTTCGGTGGGACGTCGGCGCGTTCCCGTAGTGGTCCTCGATCACCAGCTCCCCGTCTTCGATCGCCGCGATGACGATGTCCGCTCCCTGCATCCGGTTCTCCGGGCCGAACCCGATCGACAGCCACCCGGTGCCCGGGGAGACGAGGCCGACGTAGAGGGTCGATAGGTCGTTCTGCCAGTGGACCGACATCCCGGTCTCGGCGTCGATCATCCCGTTTCGATACTCGAGATCGGCGATCCGTCCGTCGAGACGCGGCGGCCACACGATGTCGGTGAAGTCGAGGTTGTGGGTGAACGTCCGCGCTGCGTCTCCCTGGACGTCGGGAAGCGCAATCCGCCACGCGTGGTCGGCCGGCGGCGCGTCGTAGATCCCGTTGCCGCTCGCGTCGGCGTAGAAGTCGATCCGATACGACGCCCCGAGTCGGAGGTCGGCGATCTCCAGGTCGAACGCCGCCGAGGCGATCTCGGGGACGGAGAAGCGGGCGATCTCCCGGCCCGTCTCCTCCTCGACGACGCGTAGCTCGAACAGCTGCCCGACGTGCGGGTCCATCTCGCGGAACATCATTGTCACCGTGGCCTGACCGAACGCGGCGACGGAAAGGACGACCCACAGGGCCACCGCTGCGACGCTCAGACGGAAGATCCGGTTTCGCATCATGGTTTCCTCCCTCGAATTGAGAACTCGTGTCTCGTTGATCTACGATGGAGCCTACGGGCGGATCGTGAAGCGAAAAAACGGAAGTCGTGAAGATCCGATGGGGGCGGGCGAAAGGAGAGGAGATGGATCTCGGGCTGAGCGGAAGGGTCGCGATCGTCGGTGGAGCGAGCCGTGGGCTCGGTCGGGCGTGCGCCGAGCGGCTCGCCCGCGAAGGCGCGAACCTCGTGATCGTGTCGCGCGGTGAGGAGGAGCTCGAGGCCGCGGCGGAAGCGATCGTGGAGGAGACCGAGGTCGAGGTCCTTCCGGTCGTTGCCGATCAGAGCCGACCGGACGCGGCACGGTCCGTCGTCGATCGCGCGATGGAACGCTTCGGCCGGATCGACGTGCTCTTTAACAACACCGGCGGTCCGCCTCCGGGGGAGTTCGCCGACCACGACGACGCGGCGTGGCGCGCGGCGTTCGACGGGAGCCTGATGTCGGTCGTTCGGTTCTGTCGAGCGGTCGTTCCGATCATGCGGGAGCAGCGATGGGGACGGATCGTCAGCGACACGTCGTTCACGGTGAAGGAGCCGGCCGAGCGGCTGATCCTGTCGAACGTGTTTCGCGTCGGGGTCGTGGCGCTGTCGAAGACGCTCGCCCGCGAGGTGGCCGGCGAAGGGATCACGGTGAACTGCGTCTGTCCGGGGGCGTTCGACACCGATCGGCTTCGGGCGATCTTCCGGGAGCAGTCCGAGGCGAGCGGACGGGATCTCGACGACGTCCGGCGCGAGTGGGAGGCGCGGATCCCAATCGGGCGGCTGCAGCGACCGGAGGAGCTGGCCGACCTGGTCGCCTTCCTCGCCTCCAATCGGGCCGCGGCGATCACCGGCGCCTGTCTCCCGGTCGACGGCGGGATGACGCGGGGGCTATTTTAGCCACGGTCCGGAGGATCCGTGGGCGTGCCGGCGTGTAGCGCGTTCGGCGCACAACCGCGCCGATCGCCTCCAGGAGCTCCGGTGCTCGTATCCCTCTTCCGAAAACCAAACCTCATCCAACGCAGAGGTCGCGGAGACTCGCAGGGGGAACCAAACTGCGGATCTCGACGGCCCTTGTGCCAGTTCGCGCTTCTGTCGGTGTTCCAATTTCGTCCTCCAGAACGTCCGACAGAAGCATAACCGCAGAGGACGCCGAGTGACGCAGAGGGAAGAACCGAACCTAAGCTCTTGCCGTTCTCTGTGATTCTCTGCGCTCTCTGCGGTGAAGCGCAACTTTCTTTTCGTCATCGGCACGAGAATGAACGAGATCGTTCATTCTCGCTCGCAATCATCCTCAGGATGATTGCGCATGCATCGGCACGTCGCAGCAGACGAGCGTGCCGACGCCGGACTTGACGACCTTGACTTCCT
>CAYXLR010000006.1:19083-117882 GCA_964466035.1 uncultured Thermotogae bacterium | reverse complement strand
CCCCGTCGCTTGCTCTAGGATGTCCAGTCTCGGAATGGTGTTGACACTTCAGTCCTCCCCGTGGCGTTGTTCGCGGACGGCACCCCAGAAGATCTCGGCAGGTGTCCGTCCCTTGGTCCGGTAGCCCTGATGGGGGCGTTCGAAGTTGTAGAAGTGCAGGAAGCCATCCAACGACGCCTGGAGCTGGAACCGCCGCCGGAAGTACCGACGCCGAAACGCGATCCGCCAGTGCTCGTGAAGGATCGTTCCCTGCAGCCGTTCGACGAATCCGTTGGTCCACGCATGACGGGGCTTGATTCGAGTGTGCCGTACGCCAAGTTCCCGACATGCCCTGTCGAATTCGGCCTTGAATTCACTGCCTCCATCGGTCAGCACCCGCCACAGCTTCCAACCTGCTTCCTCCAACTCAGCAGCCACAACGTCCCGCAGGAACATCGCCGCCTCCACCGCGTTGTTCGCCGGAATCACCTTGGCCATCGCGTACGAACTGGCCGCATCGCAGGCCGTCAGCTGCCACAGCTTGCCCACTCCCTTGAGGTTGCCGATGTAGAACGTGTCGATGCAGACAAGATCTCCAGGTCTGTCTGCCTGTACGTGGCGGACCTTGCGGCGTGACAGATTCCGCCGCGTTCGCTCGGTGAGAAGCCCTGCGCTGTTGGCGCTGTGGGTCTCCAGAACGAGGAGACGGTCAGCTCGTGTTCCCAATCCCAGCCGGTGTAGCGCCCTCCACACCGTGCTCGGTGAGACAACAACGCCTTCCCTTTCCAGCTGAAGGCTCAGACGCTTCGGTCCCCAGGTAGGCCACGACAGCGCCATCGCGACGATCCTGCGCTCCTTCGTCGTGTCCAGCTAGTGGAACGGCACCCCGGGCGTTTAGCTGTTCTGCGCGGATGCAGTCCATCCCTTCCGTACAGCTCGAAGCGCTTCCTCCACCGGTAGTAGAGTGATCGCGAGATCCCTGCCTCACGGCAGGCGGCACTCACATTGCCCAGATCCTTGGCTCGCTGTAGGACGTGAAGTCGAGTAATGTGTATCTTGTCTTCGAGGGTCATCGGCAGACCTCCCAGGTGGTTTCGCTGCTACCTGGTGATTCTGCTCTGGTGACCCTCTTTCTTCCTCCTACTTCACTCCGCCACCTGTAAACACTACTGTGAAACTCGACACTCTAGGAGGAACTCCACAAGGGGCGGGCTGCGCGGCGTAGCGGTCCTCGACGACACGGAAGCCGGGCGTGGAGGCGGGGCACCCCGGCTGTTTTTCGGATTCAGCTATAGTGGATGAGCACGCGATAGGGGAACCCGGCTATTGTCTTGATGATTCGCTTCGTGTTATCTATACTGAACGCATGGATGCAGTGGGGCAGCACATCCGGGAATTACGGCAGGAACGCGACTGGACCCTCAAAGAGCTCGCCAATCGGTGCACGCTCTCGACGAGCTTCATCTCGCAAGTCGAACGGGGACTCTGCTCAATCTCGATCGCCTCTCTCTACACTATCTGCGAAGCACTCGACGTAAAGCTGGCTGACTTCTTCGCGCAGGTCGACGCGCTCGTCGGCGATTCTCTATCGAGTGACCGGACGACGGCGGTCATGAAAGCCCAGGATCAGACGGCGATCATCATCTCCGACGCTGCGATCAAGTACCGGTTCCTCAGCCGTGACTTCCCGGGACGTAAGTTCGAGATCCTCATTGGCGAGATCTCCCCTGGCTACTACTACCCACCGGTACCGCACAAGGGAGAGGAGTTCGGCTATGTTCTGGAGGGGTGTCTCCGGCTGGAGATCGGCGACACAACGTACGTGCTTGGGCGAGGAGACAGCTATCACTTCGGTTCGATGACACCTCATGGTTACGCTGTGGAAGGCGACAAGCCTGTGAAGGTCCTCTGGGTGGGCACGCTTCAGTACTTCCAGTTTCGGGATGGGCTACCGGCGAACGACAACAGGAGCGAGCCCGGAGGGTAGCTGGTTTACGAACTCTGTGACCCGCCAGATTCTAGGTTGGGAGCCGCGTGGACTGCCACGCGGTCATCTTCCATGCATCCTCGTCGCGGACGTAGACGCTGATGAATCGAATCGGGATTCTCAGGAGATTGCCTGCGTCCGTCCGTACGCCGAGTCCAGCGGTCCCTGTGACAATGGCAGCGTCGCCCGGAAGTTCCTTGACGCGTGCGTCATCGACTTCGATTGACGCGTACTTGTAGACCCCCGTTCGAATCTTGTCGATTAGGGTGGCCTTCGAGTCCAGGACTCCGTTCGTGTGCGCGTATGTAAGATCCTCGGTGAAGTAGCGTTCAAGCGCTGTCTCGTTTCCAGTGACCATCGCCCTGACGCGGGCCCGATCGGTCTCCATAACCTGCTCGGCTGTGCTCACGGGTGTTGTCCTTTCGACGGATACTGACCTACATCAGCCCGGCCAGGGCTCCCTGCAGCCCAAGTGCTTCGATCACGCCTTCGATCTTCTTCTTCGTCTCGTTCGTTGCCGGAGTAATCGGGAGGCGGTGCACTCCCACCGGGAACCCCATGGACTGGAGGAAGGCCTTGGTTGCGGCCTGCTCGTACGCGACAAGTGCGCAGAGGGGCATCACATCCGACTGGAGTCTGCGTGCTGTTGCGAGATCGCCTTGCTGGAACGCATCCCATATACCGACGAAGTGCTTCGGCGCTACGTTCGCTGCTGTTCCGATGAGGCCGATTCCTCCCATCACGAGAACGGGGAGGAACTTGGCGTCCATCCCTGTGAAGACGGCGATCCGATCGCCGATTTCTCGGATGATGTTCACCGTATGGTCCATGTCGTCGATCGAGTCTTTGATGCCAGCGATGGCGCCGTCCTTCGCCAAGCGGCAGACGGTGTCGACATCGATGTCAATCCCCATGCCCGCCGGATAGCTGTATACCATGACCGGAATCGGGAGGGCCTCGCCCAGCGTGCTGAAATGCTCGTATAGGCCTGCCTGAGTGGGACGCGGGTAGTGGGGGAGCGACACCAACACGCCGTCCGCGCCGACGGAAGCAGCGTACTGGCTTAGCTCTAGAGCGATGTGCGTTGCGTTGTGTCCGCTCCCCGCGAGGACCGGGACGCGGCCTGCCGCGGTCTGTACGGCGAGCCGAATCAGATCGCGACGCTCATCCAGGGAGATGAGGGTGTAGTCGCCAGTGCTCCCAGGACAGAAGATCCCGTGAACCCCGCAATCCGAGATCAGGTAGTCGATGAAGCGACTGGTGCGGTCGGCGCAGATCGAGCCGTCGTCCTTGTAGATGGTCACCACGGGCACAAACACCCCGTGATACTTCGTTAGGTCAGTCATTTTGTTACGTCCCCTCCTTTTTCGCTTCCATCGTGCCACCTAGTCCATCCGTAGACCGCCGGTAACGTTCAGCGTGTGTCCGGTCGTGTAGCACGCGTACTCCGACAGGAAGAAGACGACAGCTCGTCCGACCTCCTCTGGGGTCGCAAGCCTACGCAGTGGAATCGAGTCGGTGATCTCACGCTCGATTTCTGCAGCATCACGTCCGAGCAATTCGGCCTCCCAATTCCATTCTCTTCGCAGCATTGGCGTGTCCACCTTGCCAGGTGCGACCGCATTGACTGTGATTCCGTATGGCGCGAGCTCAAGGGCCAGCGACTGGGTGAAGCCGACGACGGCGAACTTCGAGGCGCTGTAGTGCGAATACATCTCTCCGCCTACGAGTCCGAGTCGGGAGGCGATGTTGACGATCCGTCCTCGCTTTCGCTCGATCATCTGACGAGCGCAGATTCTGGAGCAGATGAACGTTCCTTTGGTGTTGACTGCGAAGTGCTGATCCCACTCTTCCTCTGTGAGATCGACGGCGAACCCGGTTGAGGAAACCCCCGCGTTGTTTACCAGGAAGTCGATTGCGCCCAGCTCCTTCTCGATTCGACTGAAGGCCTCTTCCATCTGCTTGTGATCCGATACGTCGCCATGAATAGCGATTGCCGCAATTCCGCATTCGCGGACCTCGTCTGCCGTCTTCTCGGCGAGTTCGAGATCGAGGTCGACGATCGCCAGCGCGGCGCCGTGTTCGGCGAGGACGCGGGCGATCGTCTTGCCGATTCCCGCTCCTCCTCCCGTCACCACGCCCCTCTGTCCGCTCAGATCGATCATTCGCTCCCCTTTGTCAGTACATCCACGACGTGTCCAATCGCGGTCTGGTGCATTTCGTCTATCGACACCTCCGAGTAGCAAGCCATGTGCGGCGTGAGGATGGTGGAGTCGATTCCGAACAGGGGGTTTCCCGGTCTAGGGGGCTCGTCGGTGAAGACGTCCAGTCCCGCACCGGCAAGCTGTCCCGACTGTAGGGCCGCGACAAGCGACGGTTCGTCGGCGACCCCACCGCGCGAAGTGTTGATCAGGAAGGCGCCCTGCTTCATCCGAACGAATTCAGCCGGACCGAGGAGACCTTTCGTTGTTTCGTTCAACGGCACGTGAAGCGAGACGAAGTCGGCACTTGTCAGGAGGTCCTCGAGGGAGGCGGCTTGCACCCCCGCCTCCGCTAAAACCGTGTGTTTAACGAACGGGTCGTGCGCCATGACGTGCATTCCGAGCCCCTGCGCCTTCACGGCGACGCAGCGCGCGATGGCCCCGAAACCGATCAAGCCGAGCCGCTTGCCCACGACGCGCACGGTGTGCAACTCTCCCGCGTATCCCCAGTTGCCGTTCCGCACCCACCGGTCGAGTGGAAGGAGTCTGCGCGCCAGTGCGAGGATGAACGCGATCGCATGATCGGAGACTTCCTCCGCGGACCAGCCCGGGAGATAGCGAACCTCGATTCCTT
The DNA here is from genome assembly GCA_964466035.1 of uncultured Thermotogae bacterium. Taxonomy (GTDB): domain Bacteria; phylum Bipolaricaulota; class Bipolaricaulia; order UBA7950; family UBA9294; genus JANQEA01. The sequence continues at coordinate 113,081 of CAYXLR010000006.1, read as the reverse complement.
TTGCCTCCGCCGCTTCGAGATCGATCCGATCGAGGCCGACCCCGTAGCGGACGATCACACGGCAGCGGCCGAGTTCGGAGATGACACGGTTGGTCATTGGAGCGTAGTCATACAGGATTGCGTCGGCGTCCCTCGCGAGCTCGATGACTTCGTCTTCCGTCTTGCAGGCTCCAACCAAGAGGCGTCCGCCGATCTTCTCGACCTCCCTTGTTTCGATCGGGAGTGTTGTCGTCTCGGCGTCAGTCACGACGACCTTCCACGAATGTCTCATCCGGTTCCCCTTCCTCCGACTACCGATCGGTCGCATGCGGAAGCGACAGGATGTCCTTGCGAAAGGCGGGAAGCCGCTTGTACCCGTTCTTCGTCACGACGACGAGATCCTCGTTACCGAACGGGCCGAGGTTCTTTGTGCTCTGCACGGAATCGCCATAGGCGAATCCCGCCACGTCGTATTTCCAGATCTCGACGGCGAGGACCATCCCCTCTTCGAGCACCGTCGGCTCACGTGCCGTCAGCATGGGCGGCTCGTGTCCCGTCAGCCCCATTCCGTGGCCGATCATCTCGATTTCGATCGGCGAGCCTTCCTCCTTGAAGACTTTTTCGACGGCGCGGATCAGCTCTGCGGTGCTGACGCCGGGGGCGATCGTGTCGATCGCCGCGGTCTGCGAACGCTCGATGATCCGGACCGATCGCTCCGCTTCGGGCGGGAGCGGCCCAACCTGGAACGTGCGACAGCAGCTTCCGCAGTAGCCCTTCACCGTCGGGAGCGGTTCGATCACCATACGGTCTCCCGTCTCGATCGCCACGTTCTCGTAGAATGGGGGCGTATCCGGCATCGGGTAACGCTTCTCGGCGCAACGTACGTTCAGCATGTCGATCTCGTGTGCGTGCTCGACGAGGACCTGCTCGAGCAGGATTCCGACCTCCCGCTCGGTCATTCCGAGGCGGAACGACGAGACGAGGGTCTCGAGCGCCTTTACGACCGCCTCGGTCGCTTGGCTGATCGCTTCGACTTCGGCTTCGCTCTTGATCATCCGCGCTGCCCAGATGAGGTCGGTCGCCTCAATGAAGGACGCGGCGGGAAGGCCCGCTCGGAACCGGTCGATGTCGTTGATCGGTCGGGGGATCGTCATCCCGCCGAGCCGCCCGGCCTCGATACCGATTCGCCCCTTCCTGAGCCCGAGATCCTCGACCGTGCTGGCGACGTCGTCGGGAAGCTCGCGGATCTTCTCGGTGCAGTGGGGATCCGCTTGGCCGCGGATGTCAGCGAGATGGGTGAGCCCCTCGGCGACACCGCGGAAGAATTCGGGGACGATCAGGAGCGGCTCTGCATCGGCGGGAAGGATGAGGACGGCCGGCTGGATGCTCAACGCGTTCCAATGGATCGAGTGAAACCCCGTGTAGTAACGGATGTTCGACTTGTCCCAGAGGACGAGTGCGTCGATGCCCGCGTCTTTCATCAGACGGTGCGTCCGCTTGAGACGTCCTCCGTATTCATCTTGCGGGAAGTCCGCGTACGGTGGGGTAGGATACGATTTCCGGTTCGGTTCTCGGATCAGCATGGAAGCTTCCTTTCGCTCTCGTCTGTTCGGGGGATCTCGTCGGTTCTCAGGCAGGCGGCGGCGTGTTCCGGGCCGACGTCGCGAAGGTCTGGCCTCGTCGTTCGGCAAGCGGCGATCGCGTGCTTGCATCGAGGATGGAACCGGCATCCCGACGGCGGGTCGAGCGGATTGGGAACCTCGCCCGGGATGTGCTCCAGCCGCGCCTCGCTCTTGACGAACGCCGGGATCGATCCGATCAGGCCGATCACATAAGGGTGGCCCGGGTGCTCGATGATCGCCTCGGTCGGTCCGTGTTCGACGATCTGGCTCGCGTACATCACGTAGATCCGGTCGCAGATGCAGCCGATCACGCCCATGTCGTGCGAGATGATGAGTGTCGACATGTTCGTGTCGTCCATGATCTGTCGGATCAGCTTCAGGATCTGGAGCTGCACGGACACGTCGAGCGCAGTTGTCGGTTCATCGGCGATCAGGAGGCGCGAGCCGCAGCTGAGGGCCATCGCGATCATCGCGCGCTGCTGCTGCCCGCCGGAGAGCTCGAACGGGTATCTTGCCAGGAGTTCCTCGGGGCTCCCGAGCGCGACCGCCTTCAGGCTGTCGATCGCGATCCGGCGGGCCTCTTCTCCGGAGATGGAGCGATGAAGGCGGATGACGTCGGTGAGCTGCGATTCTAGCGTGAACACCGGATTGAGCGAGGACATCGGCTTTTGAAAGATCATGGAGATCTCGCGGCCACGCACGGAGCGCATCTCGGCCTCGCTCAGTTGCATCAGGTCTCGGCCGCCAAGGCGGACCTCCCCGCTGACGATTCGCCCCGGCGGGAGAATCAGGCGCATCACCGAGTTGACGGTGACGGACTTCCCGCATCCCGTCTCCCCGACCATCCCTACGACTTCACCGCTCCGGACGTAGAACGAGACGTCGTCAACAGCACGGACGACGCCCTCGTAAACGACGAACTCGGTCGACAGCCCCGTCACTTCGAGGAGGTGCTCGCCGGGCGTCCCGTGGAGATTGTCCTTCCGCCTTCGGCGTTCGCTCACGTAGGGGTCACCTCCGCGGGACATCGGTGGCAGCGGACGAAGTGGCCGTTCTCGACCTCGGTCATCTCCGGCGGTTCGCGACCGCAGGCATCTCTTTTCTGAGCGCAACGTGGAGCGAACGCACAGCCCTCAGGGAGGTAGACCGGGCTCGGAGGAGAGCCGTGAAGGACGACTTTACAGGTGCGGATCCGGCTCTGCGGCGTGAGAACTGCGTTGCTGAGCGCCTGCGTGTAGGGATGAGTTGGTCGAGAGAAGACCTGGTCAGTTCGTCCGATCTCGACGACTTGGCCGAGGTACATCACTGCGACCCAATTGGAGAGGTAGCGGACGACGGCGGCGTCGTGTGAGATGAAGAGGTAGGTGAGTTCGAGCCCAGCCTGTAGTTCGAGAAGCAAGTTGAGGACACGCTCTTGAACCGAGACGTCGAGCGCAGAAGTTGGCTCATCGAGGACGAGGAAGCTCGGCTGAAGAATGAGCGCACGGGAGAGGCAGACTCGCTGTTGGAGGCCACCGGAGAGCTCGCGGGGATACCGGCGGAGGTATTTCTTGGGGAAGCCGACGCGATCGGCGATTTCCGCGAGACGCTTGGTTCCCTCGCGCAGGCGGTCATGGATCCTCATCGGCTCGAGGATCGCCGACCGGACGTTCATTCGTGGGTCAAGCGGCTCTTGGGGATCCTGGAAGATCATCTGTGCGTCCTGGCGGAACGCCTTCATCTGCTCACGTCGGAGCGAGGTTACGTCGTAGTCCCCGATGCGGACGGTCCCCGTGGTCGGTTCGGTCAAGCGGAGGATCGTCAGGCCGCACGTTGTCTTCCCGCAGCCGCTCTCGCCCATCAGCGACAGCGTCCTTCCACGCTCGAGCTCGAACGACACGTCGCGCACCGCCTTGACGTCGCCGATCTTCCTCCCGAACAGCCCCTTCCGGATCGGGAAGTACTTGGTCAACGCGGAGACGGAGAGGAACGCGCGCCCGTTGGAGGACGCCGCGCCGCTTGGAGTGCGCGTAGGAGATGTGCCGCCGGCGTTCATTCCCCCTTCCTCTCTCTCCGCAGGTGCGTGACGATCCCGTCGAGGGCCGTTCGGAGCATCCGCGCCCTGTAGTCGCCGGAGAGGGCGGCGCAATGGGGTGTCATCAACACGTTGTCGAGCTCGTGGAAGGGCTTCTCGTACGGGCGATCCTCGAAGTACCAGATCTCCTCGTTCAGGGACGGGTAGTCCCACCAGACGTCGAGGCACGCGGTGAACCGAGGGTGCGTCCGTAGATGCTCGAACAGGTCGTCCTGCACGATGAGACTGCCTCGCCCGACGTTGACCAGGCATCCGTCTTCCTTCATCCGCCGAAGCTCGTCCACTGCAATCACGCCGCGGGTCTCCTCGGTCAGCGGAAGGACGAGGACGACGAAGTCCGACTCGGCGAGGACGAAGTCGAGATCATCGAGGGTCCCGACGAAGTCGATCGGGATGGCGGACACCTTCCGGCGATTGATCCCGAGAATTCGCATCCCGAAGGCCGACGCCCTTCGTGCGAACTCGGTCCCGATGCTCCCCAGGCCGACGATGCCGACCGTGCTCTCGGCGAGACAGACGGTCGGCTTTCTCTGATCGAAGATACCGTCTCTCATCTCCGCGTCTCGCTCGTGCAGTCGTTTCGCGGCGGCAAGCATCAGGGCGAAGGCGTGCTCGGCGACGGCGGCCGAGTTCGCACCGACGGCTCCGTGTGCTTCGACGGTCTGCGGGATCGTCTTCGTGCGGCGGATGGGGTCCGTTCCGGCACAGAGGAGCTGGACGAGATCGAGTCTTTCCATCTTAGCGAACGTCTCGTCGTCAAACGGCTTGTATCCCCCGTACCGGAGGACGACATGGATCGAACCGGCCTCCTTTTCGAGTGCCCCGGCCGGCATCTCGTCGAGGAACAGAACCTCGGCGAGCTCGGACAGCCGCTCACGAACGAGCCCCTTCTGCGCTTTCGTCAGCTCCGTTGCGATGAGAACCCTCTTCGTTGCCATGGTCTTCGCGCCCGCCCGGGCTACTTCACCTCCCTCGCCAGGTAGTCGCGCAGGTAGTCGCCGAGGAGCATGAAGCCCATTGACATGACTAAGATCGCGATCCCCGGGAACGTGCTCATCCACCACTGCGCCGGAAGGTAGTTCCGCCCGTTTGCGATCATGTATCCCCAGTCAGGTGATGGTGGAGGTGGACCCAATCCCAGGAAACTAAGCCCCGCAGCCGCCAGCACCACAAGGCCCGCCTGCGTCGTTGTCTGAACCAGGATTGGACCAGCACAATTGGGGATGATGTGGCGGAATAGGATCCTCCCAGGCGATGCACCCATTGCGCGGAGTGCCAACACCATCCGTGTCTCTTTCAAACGAAGAACTTCCCCACGCACAATCCGCGCGTGCCAAGTCCACCAGCTCAGGCCAAGGCCTAGCATGACGTTGTAGAGAGTCATCCCCAGGGCGGCAACTGTGACAATCGCAAGTAGAACAGGCGGAATTGCGAGGAAGACGTCAACGATACGCATAACAACCATGTCGGTCTGTCGACCCAGATAGCCCGAGACGGCGCCCATGAGAGTTCCGAAAACAGTTGCTGTCCCCACGACGACGGCTACGATTGCGAGAGACGTACGTGCGCCGTACGCGATTCTGGAGAAGACGTCTCGTCCGACGTTGTCTGTTCCCATGATGTGCTTCAGCGAGGGGGGCTGCAGGCGTTCACTCATGATGATCCGATAGGGATCGTAAGGTGCGATCTGGGGAGCGAAGACCGCCAACACGACGACAAGTAGGAGCATGAGAACTGAAGCAACGGCCAGCGGGGACTTGAGCAACGAATAGAGAGCGTAATTTCGTCCCTTCGCAATTGCATCCTCACGGATCCCTCTGGGAACGTCAGGTTCGTTCATCGTCTCTCCTTCGTGTGCTTTGTATGGCTTCATCAGCCATAGCGCACCCTTGGATCAAGCCATGCGTAGCTGATATCGACTAGCACATTTATCACTCCGTAGATCAGAGAAAACAGCACGGCACAAGCGATCACTGGCTGGTAATCTCGATAGACGATAGCTGTCATAGCATAAAGGCCAATACCTGGGAAAGAGAACACCGTCTCGATGAGGAAGGTGCTGGCGAACAGGCCTCCTGTCATCAGTCCCATGACAGAGAGTATCGGTGGAAGGGCGTTCTTGAGTCCGTAGCGCAGAATGAGTGCCCTCGGACGGAAACCATACGCCCGATGCGTCGACATGTAGTCCTGCGAAAGGACGTCGAGGAACGCCGTCCGCGTCATACGCGTGATTGCAGCAAGACGCGTTATTGCCAGACTCACCACAGGTAGGATCATGTGCAGCATGGAGCTGCGGAGGGCATCCCAGTTTCCTGCAAGGAGGCTGTCTAGTATGTACATACCCGTAATTCTCCTCGGTGCTCCGATTAGGGGGGCGATTCGACCAGATGCCGGGAGTACGCGCCACGTGAAAAAGAACAAGAGCGAGAGCATCAGGGCGAACCAGAACTCGGGCATCGAGTTGCCCAAAACAGCGAACCCCCTGGCGAACACGTCGGGCCACCGATTCTTGTAGAGGGCACTTGCGATTCCCAAGCAGACTCCGACGAGGATGATGCAGATGATGGACAGCAATACAAGCTCCAGAGAAGCCGGGAGATACTGAGCTAGTTCCTCAACTACCGGATGCCCTTGTGCCATGGACTCTCCAAGGTCACCATGGAAGAACTTCGATAGATAGTCGAAGTAGCGGAACCAAACCGGTTTGTCTAAATGGTATTTCTCGGTCAGTTGGATAATTTCTTCTGATGAACCACTATAACCAAGCCGCACATAAATTGCTCTACTAGGAGTTATATTAGTTAATAAAAAGACTATAGTAAGGACTCCTATTAGGAGGACGGGGAGAACAAGAATTCGACGAAGTACATAGCTAGTCATCAGCCAAGCTGCCTTTCCGCGTAGTGGGCCAGAGCTTGCCACGCAGCAGAACATGAGGTCGTGTGGCAGGTACAGACGAAACCACAGACCTGCCACACGACATCTAACTGCGACGCTGGATACTAACTCTGATGCAGTCTGTAGAAAATGACCAGCGCGCGGTTAATTGGGATGCCTTCGTATCCGGAAATATCACTCCTCATTACCACAACGTAGGGTACAGTGAAGAGCCACACGAAGCCAGCGTCTTCAACAAGCACCTCGGACGCACGGTATGCGAGGTCTGCTCGGACTGCACGACTTGGTTCCTCGCCAAGTTGGTCGATCCAACCTGAGACCAAGTCGTTGATGTATCCATTGCTGAATCCGTAGTTGGGATCAAGCGCCGATTTGTTGCTGTAGTTGAGGAGCATAACGTCATACGCCTCGGCGCCCTGGGCTGCCCCGTACTGCGTAGTCATCACATCCGAGGTGTCCAATCCGGCCTTGCTCTCAGCAAAGAAGTCCGGCCAGCCCTTTGGCGCTAGGGTGACCCCGATCCCGATGTCGGCAAGGTTCTGCTGAACGATCACGCCCAGGCATTCATGGAAACCCGTCTCTGTGACAATCGAGAACGTGAGCTCGAGTTCGCCTGGTTCGACGCCTGCTAGATCCATGTAGTAGCGAGCCTCCTCGAGATCTTGATGCTGAATACAGCCACAGTCGGTTGATGCTCCAGGCAACCAGCTTGCCAACGGTCCACAGGGTTGAATTGAGTACTGCATGCACTGCCGGATAGAGTCGTAGTCCACAGCGTACGCGATTGCCTTCCGCAGTAGCTTATTCGTCAGGGGTCCGCTATGGCATTGCAGGTAGATGGTCTGGATTGAGGATGACTCGGTGACATATACCGTGTAATCGGGATTTGCCTCGATCTGAGGGTACATGTCATTTGGCACGCTCGTACTGGACATCACTTCTCCCGCAAGGAGAGCGGTGCCGCGAGCGCTAGGCTCGGGCATGATGCGCAGCACTACCTTGTCGAATTGGTCGTCCTCCCATCCCCCCCAGTAGTCAGGGAAGGCTTCCAGTATGACGTATTGCCCTGGCACGTGCTCTGTCATCATGTACGGTCCAGTTCCAACGACATTCTCGGCGAGCCATTTCGTAGCCCAAGGATCCTCCGCTGTCTTGTAAGCTTCGGCCGCTGTAGGTGACACGACCCGGAAGCCATCGAATCCGGCGAACGCATTCTCCCAGAAGGCGTATGTGGTGTCAGATGTGAACCTGACGGTGAAGTCATCGACGACCTCGAACCCGGTGACGTTCAAGAACATCTGTGCCGGACCAGCGTTGATTGCATTCATGCGGTCCCAGGAGTACTCGACGGCGGCCGCGTTGAAGTCGGTCCCATCGTGAAACTTCACTCCACGGCGGAGATAGAACGTGCACGAAGTACCGTCTGCAGAGATTTCCCAACTCTCGGCCAACGCCCCCTTGGCGGTCATGGCTGGAAGATCCCAAGTCAAGAGGCATTCATACGTGTTCCCTGTCACGATTGTGTTGTCGACCATCTGGCCTGAACTGGGATCAATGTCGAAAACGCGATACTCGATCGCGTGGGTGAGAATCCGCTCTGCCGAAACAAGCGGGACAATGGTGAGAACCAAGGCCATAGCAACTGTGAAGCAGCGAGCGCCTCGTCGGATCATCAGATACCTCCTTGATGTTACACAGCTCCTAGCTGCTGCCCCAGGAGAGGAGCCACCTCCGGTCCGAGCTAGGTGGAGTTGATGCGGCCGAAACACTAAGAGCGTACCTTCACCGCAGGGACTCGCGCGTAGCTCCGTGCCGGTTAGCCTTCTCCTTGCCTTTGCAGGTTATGTCGGTCTGGACCACCTCCGTTACAGATTTGCTTCACACATGGTAAGTAATATAGCGCGCGCTTTCAGTACCGTCAACCATCGTGCTACGAGGATTCGGATGGGAATTGTGTTGTTGTCATAGCACTAGTCAAGCGTGCTGGCTGCTGGCTTTCCGGATATACTGAAATGGAGTCGAGTCATCTAATGGTTCTACTGATTGCCTCGGTGAGAGAGGCGAGTCAAGGAGACTGATTGCGAGAGAGGAGGAAGATGGAGTTCGATCACGTCGCGATTCACGTTCGGGACCTGGAGAAGAGCATCGAGTTCTACCGGAACGTGCTCGGCCTTCGGCTGATCGAGGCGGAGCCGGGAGAAACGATCTGCACGGGGACGTCGATCGCCCCGTGGCGCCACGGGGGGGCGATCTCATTCTGCTACCTCAAGGGGGAAGACGACCGCTGCACCGTCGAGCTGATCTACGAGCACGACAGGGAAGATGCGTACAACGTGCGTGACCTGAAGGTTCCTCATATCTGTTTCCGAGTGAAAGACTTGGATCGAAAAGCAGAAGAGCTGAAGCGCCAGGGCGTCAAGTTCCTGATGGAGAACGCACAGCCGAAGTACAGCGACACAATCCGACGGATCGACTACATCGAAGATCCGGAGGGCTACCGAATCGAGCTGATGGAGTTCGTAGACCGATCCCCTTCCGAATAACCGTGCGATCAAGGGGCAGTCAGTGTTCTCTGCCCAACAGGCCTTTGGTCAGTATGCAACGGGTAGGACGCCGACCGACGGGCTCCCTGTTTTCCGTGATGGATACTTCTCGCGTGATCCCGAGTCTGAGTCGGTCGAGTAGGGGTAATTCCGCCGTCCCTCGGTCGCGAGCCATTGCCTAAATCTCCGTCGGGAACTGCATCGCTGCGAACGGGAAGACGGCGACCGACGGAGCCTCGTGAAGCTCTCCCAGCATGCCGATGACATCGTCCCACGTTCGCGCGAGCCGCGTCTGTGGTGGGTAGATCTCGTAGAGTTCTCGGTCGCTCAAGTTCGGCGAGAAGACGATTGTGTGATAGTGGTCGAACAGCGCACGGTGGGCCGGGAACTCGTGCGCCGGTGTGTAGAGGGACATCCCCCGGTCGTAGAGGTAGTGGAGACCTCGCCCCTCGGTCGATGCCGTCATCACGACGGCGGTCCCGCCGTCGTTCAAGGCACGCGATTCCCCGTTGTTCCCAAACGCGTTGAACGCGTTCGGCGACTGGATCAGCTCGGTGTCCTTCGGGTAGGCGTTCAGGATCGCGACGTCGAACCGTCGGTTGGGCATCCGGGTTGCGTACGTCCGTCGCGCGAGGTCGACCGCCGCGCGGTGCGCGTCGACGACGTCCCCGACAAAGACGCCAGCCGTCTCCCGCTCTGAGTTGACGACGGCGTTGACGATCGCGGTCAGCCCGATCCGTCGCGCGAACGCTTCCATGTCGAGTCGGGTGGCGTTCCCCTCGACGACGCCGATCCCGCCGGTCGCGTCCCCCTCGCCGCGCGAGACCGCATAGTGGTTGGCGCGGATCGTGTCGATTCCTGCGACGCCGGGAAGGACGATCTTCGCCCCGCCGCTGAACCCGCAGTGACCGTGCGGGAAAACGGTCCCGACGCCGATCTTGACGTCCGCTTCGTAGAAGATGCGATTGACCATCGCCGTCCCTGTCATCGTCTGGCCGGCGTCGACCAGATTGTCGAACGGGTAATGGTTCATCGTGAGGACCGCGTCGACCACGTCCTCGCCGTACTTCGCGACGAACTCGGGCCGGGTCATTGGCCGATGGGCGCCGAGGGCGGCGATCAGGGTGATGTTCTCCTCGTCGATCCCACCGCGCCTCAGCCGGGCGAGAAGCGGACGGAGGAGTCGGGCAGCCTTCGTTGGGCGGCTGATGTCGTCGGCTGCGATCACGACCGTTTTGCATCCGGTGACGAGCTCCTCGATTGGCTTCGTCCCGATCGGTCGGTCGAAGGCGGCCTCGATTGCCGCGTCGTCCAGCCCCGGGGCGTCATGCATCCGCACGACCTCGACGTCCCATCGCTTGGGAAAGGACAGCTTGACGACCTCGTCACCGTACCACGCCTTCCAGAGCATTCTCACGTTCATGTCTCTTCGCTCCTCGCTCTCGTCGAGGGATCTACTCGAGGATCGCGCCACGGCTCGCCGAGCTGACGGCTCGCGAGTAGCGGGCGAAGTAGCCGGATCCCTCGATCTTCTTCGGCGTCCAGGCTTCCCGTCGCTTCGCGAGCTCGTCCTCGGAGACGCAGAGGTCGAGTCGCCTCTCCGGAATGTCGATCTCGATGACGTCCCCGTCTCGGACGAAGGCGATCGGGCCGCCGACCTGCGCTTCGGGCGAGACGTGCCCGATTGCCGGCCCGCGGGTGTAGCCGGAGAAGCGTCCGTCGGTGACGAGGGCGACGCTCTCGTCGAGTCCGCGCGCGCAAAGAGCGGCCGTCGCATCGAGCATCTCGCGCATCCCACGTCCGCCCGCCGGCCCTTCGTACGCAATTACGATCACGTCGCCAGGCCGGATTCGCTCCTTTTCGATCTCGGTGAGCGCGCCCTCCATTCCGTCGAAGACGCGCGCTGGGCCAGTGTGCCGGTGCATCTTTTCCGAGACGGCCGTCTGCTTGATGACCGCGCCGTCGGGGGCGAGCGATCCCGACAAGACGGCGTGACTTCCCTCCGGATGGACTGGATTCCCGAGCGGGCGGATCACGTCGTCGTCGAAGACATCCGCGTGCGCCAGCCGCTCGCCGACCGTGGCACCGCTCACGGTGGGAAGGTCGGTGTGCAGAACCTCCTCAAGCCGTTTCATCACCCCCGGTACGCCGCCCGCGTCACGCAGGTCCTCCATCGTGTACGACCCGGACGGGATCACCGGACAGAGGTGGGGCGTCTCGCGGGAGATCCGGTCGAACTCCGCCAGCGGAAGCTCGAAGCCGAGCTCGTGGCAGAGCGCGGGGAGGTGGAGGAGGGTGTTCGTCGAGCCACCGATCGCCTCGTTCACTCGCATCGCGTTCTCGATCGCGTCTCTCGACAGGATCCGCGAAGGGCGTAGGTCCTTCTCCAACAGGGTCATGATCGCCGCACCCGACTCCCGCGCGATCCGCAGCTTCTCGGCGTCGGTCGCGTGAACGCAGGCACAGTAAGGAAGCGACATCCCAAGCGCCTCAATGAGGCAGGCCATCGTGTTCGCTGTCCCCATCCCGAAACAGCCGCCGAGGCCGAGGTGAAACGCGTCCTTGAGCGCGCGGAGCTCCTCCTCCGGGAGCGGGATCCCGTCCCGCAACCCAGTGATCAGGGCCTCCTGGTCGGCGGCCGTGCAGCGGCGGCCTCGGTAGTGACCGAGGTACATCGGGCCGCCGGTCACGATGATTGCCGGGATGTCGATTCGCGCGGCGGCCATCAGCTGCGCCGGCTCGATTTTGTCGCAGGTCGAGATGAGGACCATCGCGTCGAACTGCGGTCCGACGACCGCTGTCTCGATCGCGTCGGCGATGATCTCACGGCTCGGGAGAACGTAGTTATGGGCGGGTGCGATTCCGTCGCAGAGGGCGATCGTGTTCAGCTCGAACGGGCTTCCTCCTGCCATTCGCACGCCGATCTTGACCGCCTCGGCCACCCCGCGGAGGTGGGCGTGTCCAGGGTGCAGCTCGCTCCACGAGTTGACGACGGCGACGAACGGGCGTTTGAACTCCTCGTCGCAGACCCCGCACGCCCGGATCAGCGTCTCGGTCATCACTCGGTCGCGCAGGCTGTCGGATCGAAGCCTTCTACCTCCTCGATTCATGCGTTTCACGTGGCTCCCTTCCTAGTGAGGCTCTTCGGCCTCTTCCTGGCTCGCCAGAGACTATACCAACAGCGTGGCTGAAAGGGAAGCACGTCCGGGTCGGATCCTCAAGATGACGCGAGGGTCAGCACATGCGGGATTCCGGCGGTTTGGGGAGTCCGAGGTGGCGTACAGTTTGTTGAAACGGCGTTTACTCGCACTATAATCGCCCGAGGTACGAAGCGCGACTCGAAACGGAGGTTGGGATCGATGGTCGGATACAACGATTGGCTGACCAAGGAGGCGCAGGGCCCCTGTCCGCGGTTCGACGACCCGCGAGATTGCTTCCTTCGCGGCGTGCACGTCCTGACCGTGAAGGCTGGCGAGCGAACGAACGGGATGTCGGTTGCCTCCGTCACGCAAGCGTCGCACGACCCGCCGCTGATCTCCGTCGCTGTCGCGCTCCAGCAGACGACGCACGAGCTTCTCTACCGGGTGACCCATTTCGCCATCTGCTCGTTGCGGATCGATCAGCACGACCTCGCGAGCCACTTCGGCGAGCAGCACGGGCGCGACGTCGATAAGCTGGCGAGCGTTCCCCATCATCCGGGGAAGAGCGGCGTGCCGATCCTCAACGACTGTCTCGCGTTCTACGAGTGCAGGAAGTACGCAATTTTCCCCGCCGGAGATCACACGATCTTTCTCGGCGAGATCGTCGACAAGGGGATCGTTGCTCTGGGTAAGCAGCTTCCGTACAGTCGATTTGATTACGAGAGCCAAAGCGTGATCAAGTACGTCGAGCGGGAGGGAAGCGGATTGTAGATCGAGGCCTCAAGGAAAGGCGGACGCCAGTGTCGGAAAAGCGTGACGGGTCGAATCGATCGGCGATCCTCCTTCACGAGGGCGATAACGTCGCCACGCTCCTCAAGGATCTCTCCGAGGGCGATCTGGCCGTCACCGGACTCGCGGACGCGACTGCGGACGTCCGCCTTCGCGAGGATGTTCGCTTCGGGCACAAGGTCGCCGTCCGTCCGATCGGGAAGGGCGGGGATGTCATTAAGTACGGCATGCCGATCGGGCAGGCGCTGTCGGACATCGAGCCGGGCACATGGGTGCACGTTCACAACTGCCGAAGCGCGCGGTACGGATTCCGCCAGGAGAAGTACGGGGTCCACGCGTGATGCCGACCGAGAAGCTCCCCGAAATCCTCGGGTATAGGAGACCAGGCGGACGCGTCGGAATCCGGAATCACGTGGCGATCGTCTACACGACGAACTGCGCCAAGGTCGTCGCGCGCAAGCTTTACGACTGCTTCCCCGTCGGCACGCAGCTTTTTGGCTATCCCGAGGGCTGCTCCTACCGAGACGCGCCTGTCGAGAAGATCGTCGCGATGGCCCAACACGCGAGCTACGAAGCGGACCTTGTCGTCGGTCTCGGCTGCGAGGGGACAGACGCGGGAGATCTCGCGCGCCGGTTCCGGTTTCCGAGCCCGTCGTCGGGGCAGAGTGCGGCGGGTCCGACGCGACCTCAGGCCTCGTCGCCAACCCTCTCGTCGGCCGAGTTGCCGATCGGTTGATCGACGAAGGCGGGACGTACATGCACGCGGAGCTGCACGAACTGATGGGGTGCGCCGGCGTCCTTAGCCGCGCGCGGTTGACGAGAACGTGGCACGCGACGTCCGCGCCGCGATTGAGGAGGCGGAGCGGGAGAGTTTCGAGTCCGGCCTTTTCCACATCGGCTTCGGGAACATCGAAGGGGGGCTGACGACGATCGAGGAGAAGTCGTACGGCTGCCTCGCCAAGTCGGGATCCCGGCCACTGCAAGGGGTTTTGCGAGGGTACGTGCGGCCGCCGACGGGCGGCTACTATCTGCAGGTCGCGCCGTCCGGGTCGAGGACCTGCTTCGGCGACTCGGAGGACGTCTCGCAATTCGCCGCCTGCGGCGCTCATCTCGTCTTCTTCACGACCGGCTGCGGGGCGACGACCGGGGGACTCCTTCCGGTGATCAAGGTGATGGCGAATCCGGGCCGGATGGACCTGATCCGGGACAACGTAGACTTCGACGCAACACCGATCACGCGTGGGGAGCGGACCCTCGAGGAGATGGCCGACGAGCTCTACGCGGAGATGATCGCCGTCGCGGCGGGGAAGCTGACGAAATCCGAGATCTACCGTCATTTCGAGGCGTAGCCGCGACGAACGCGAAGGCTTACGCGGTTTTGAGGAAGTCGATCACGTTCTCGGTCACGACGCGGAGCATCCGCTCCCACGCCTGCCCGGAGTACGCCGCCGTGTGTGCCGTCATCGTCACGTTGTCGAGAAGGTGGAACGGGTAGTCGCACAAGTATCCCCAGTGGGACTCGATCAGCTCGCTCGTGAACGCCGGGTACTTCCACCAGACGTCGATGCCGGCCTTGAAACGAGGATGGGCGACGAGGTGCTCGTACAGCGCGCGCTGGTCGACGAGGCCTCCTCGTCCGACGTTGACGAGGCACGCGTCCTCTTTCATGGCCGCGAGCTCGGCAGCACCAATGATCCCCTCCGTCTCCGCGGTGAGAGGGAGGGAAAGGACGAGGACGTCGCAAAGCCCAAGGACCTCGTGGAGGGCGTCAGGCGGGCGGAGCGACGCAATCGGTAGGTCGGTCTTTGCGAACGGATCGATCGCATGGACCTCCATCCCGAACGCGAGAGCCCTGGACGCGATCTCGCTTCCGATGCTCCCGATGCCGAGGATCCCGATCGTCGATTCCGCGAGGCAGCGCGTCTTGTAGCGCTGATCGAACAGGCCGCTGCGGAGGGTGCGGTCCTGCTTCGGGAGGTCCTTTGCCAGCGCGAGGACGTGGGTCATCGCCTGCTCGGCGACCGATGCTGAGTTTGCCCCGCGGGCCCCGCGGATGGCAACACCTTCGGGGACGGCCGGGTCGTTCTCGAGAAACTGGGTGCCGGCGGCCATGACCTGAATCAGCCGGAGACGTTTCATTCGGGCCAGCTGCTCGTCGGAAAACGGCTTGAAGAAGCCGTAGCGAACGAGGACTTCGACCTTCGGGACGAGCGCTTCGAACTCGACGGGCGAGAGCTGGTCGTAGAACCGCACGTCGGCGAGTGCTCCGAGCCGCTCTTCAGCTTTCTCTTTCTGCTTCGGGTCGAGTTCAAGGGCCATCAACAGGATCGGTTTCGCCATTAGCGCCTCCCCCAACGTGTGGACGGATTCCAGTGCTGCTGAACGCGAGTATACACTGTCTGACGTGGCGCGTGTGCGTCCCTCGCGCGGAATTTGCGCTTGAACAGCGGTCAAGCCCTCCCTATACTCGCGTTGAGTCTTCCGTCGTTCCCGTACTCATCGAGGGAGAGGGTCTGGGTCCCGCGCTCACGCATCGCGTGTTTGGATTCGGTTCCGAACGTGGTAAGAAGGGAGATCGATGGACGAGCCAAGGGAGGATCCCGTGCGGCCCCGCCATTCAGTATCAGTGAACACGCTTCCGGAAACCTCGTGCGTTGGCACATCTCCGCCGGCGCGAGACGTCATCGATCGCGTCCGGGGACGGCCGCTCTACGTGGGCGACTGGCCGGACGAGGGTGCGGCCGTCTGCCGTGTCGTCTGGCCGGAGGTCGACCACGCTGAGCTCCGGGGCGTCGACGCGTCGGCTGCGGAGCGGGTTCCGGGGGTCATCGCTGTCCTGACGGCGAAGGACGTCCCGGGCCTGAACGGGTATGGGCCGTACACACTGGATCAGCCGGTCCTCGTAGAGGATCGGATCCGCTACCGCGGGGACCCGGTTGCCCTCGTCGTCGCGGAGACGCCCACCGCAGCGGCGGCAGCCGTCGATCGGATAAAGGTCGCACTGCGGCCTCTCCCTCCGGTCTTCGGTGCCGCCGATGCCCTCTCCGACGGGGCGCCGATGCTGTTCGAAAAGGGGAACGAAGCGATCGAATACACCCTCCGCTTCGGCGACATCGAGGTCGGCCGTCGGGCGGCGCATCGTGTCTTCGAAGGGCGCTTCAGGGTCCCGGCGATCGAGCACGCGTACCTCGAGCCGGAGGCGGGGATCGCGGAGTGGCGCGACGACCAACTCCTCATCTACTCCGGCTGTCAAAACCTGGAGCGGATCCGACCGCAGCTGGCGGCGATCGTCGCTCTTCCGGAGGACCGGATTCGGCTTGTCGCGCCCCCGCTCGGCGGCGCGTTCGGCGGGAAGCTCGGGATCTCGGTCCAGGCTCTCCTCGCGGTCGCGGCCTCCGTCACGAGGCGCCGCGTTCGCCTCTCCCTGACGCGGGAGGAGTCGCTTCAGTTCACGGCGAAGCGACATCCAATGTCTCTCGCCTACCGGACGGGATTCGATGAGAAGGGTCGGTTCGTCTTTCTTGAGGGCGAGATCCTCGCGAACTGCGGTGCTTACCAGACGCTCAGCCCCATTCTGATTACCCATTCCGTCAACTTCGGGACCGGCCCGTATCGGATTCCGCACGTTCGTGTCACGGGGCGCGGTGCGTTCACCAACACACCTCCTTCGGGCGCGATGCGCGGATTCGGCGTTCCGCAACCGACATTCGCAGTGGAGTGTCTCCTCGACGAGGCGGCGCAGCGGCTTGGGCTCTCCCCGATCGAGATCCGCCGGATCAACGGGCTTCGGCCGGGCGATCGCGCTCCGACGGGCGAGATCGTCGGCGAGGAGTGCCGCCTTCTGGAAACGCTCGACGCGTTGGAGGACGACTATCACTCAGCCGTTGAGACGGTGCGGGAGAGGCCTGGCTGGGGCGTCGGCTTCGCGTCGGGGTGGAAGAACTACAGCGAGGGGCTCGGCCACGACGACTTCGCCGAAGCCGAGGTCGAGATCCTGCCCGATCGGAGAGTCGTCGTTCGCGTTGGCTCGATCGACATTGGCCAGGGGGTGCCGACGGTGATTGGCCAGATCGCTGCAGAGCGGCTCGGCATCGATTGCGAGGACGTCGAGGTGGCGTGCGGCGACACCGGGTTCGGCCTTTACGCGGGCTCGACCGCCGGTTCCAGACAGACGGTCTTCTCGGGGAATGCCGTCCTGAAAGCAATCGACGGGCTCGTCGCCCGCGCGGCCGATGCCGGTAAAGGCAACGGCGGATCGCCCGACCTGTTCGCGTTCGCGGAGCGCCTTGCGGCCGTGGGCGAGCGTCTCGTCAGTCGGGGGACGTTCCGGTCTCCACCGACGTGCCCTGCGGGATGCGACGCCGGCGGCAGGGTCTACTTCGGCTACGCCTACTTCTCCAATCTGGCCGTCATCTCGTGCGACGAGGTTACCGGCGAGGTTCGGGTTGAGGCGTTGCATTCGGCCTACGACGTCGGCCGAGCGATCAACCGGTGTAAGCTGGAGGGCCAGCTCGAGGGGGGCGCGATGATGGGAATTGGCTATGCGTTGACCGAGGAGTACCACGCCGGTCTTCGCACCCGGTCGATCGGGCTCCACGATTGCGCCGTCCCGCACATTGCCTCGCTCCCGCCTGTCGTCACGTGGAAGTTGATCGAGCGGCCGGGCGGCCACGGCCCGTTTGGGGCGAAGGGACTCGGCGAAGCTCCTGCAGTCCCGGTCGCTCCCGCGATTTCGAACGCGATCCACGACGCCCTCGGCGTCAGGATGTGGGACCTCCCGGCGTCTCCGGCGAAGATAAAGGCCGCGTTGCAGGACGCCTGTCGCCACGGGTAGCGGCTCAATCGCCGAAGTCCCTCAGTCGGCGAGCTCGGCGACACGTCGGTAGCGCCAGCCGAACCGACGGCGGAGATCGATCAGGAATTCAGCGAACTTGAGCGACGAGACGATCGGATCGATCACTGGGACGCCGACCTCCTGCTGGACCTTCTCGTACAGCCCGAAGTAATTTGTGCAGCCGAGGAGGAGAACGTCCGCACCGTCCTCCCGGACAGCGCGTGTTCCAACGGCGACCAACCGCTCCGTCGTCTTCTTCAGGTCGTCTTGCAGCTCCGCGGTCGGCACGCCGATCGTTCGCACTGACGCCAGCTGTGATTCAAACCCGTAGTGGCGGATATTCTCCTCGACTTGTGGCACGTGGCCTTGGCGAACAGTGAGGACTGAGAACCTTCGTCCCAATGCTGCCGCTACGTGGAGCGAGGCTTCGCAAGGAGCCGCGACGACGATGCCTTGGGCCACCTCCCGTGCTTCGGCGAGCCCGGGATCGTTGAAACATCCGATTACGAACCCGTCGTAGCCTTTCGCCTCTGCCTCCTGGACTCGTCCGAGCGTCGCCGAAAGGGTCAGGCTCTCGTAGCGATGTAGTTTCAGCTGATGGAAAACATCGCCCTCGCTTCCGTCCTCGCTTCTCGGGAACGACCAGACGTCAACCTCGGTGTCCGGTCCCTTCGCTGCGTCGACGACGGTCTGGTAGTCGGTATCGTAGAGGTTGCCGCGGAAGATGTTCAGAAAGACAATCCGTTTGATCATTGGGCCTCCCGTATTTTGGATGGGATGGACGGATCGCTGGCGAGGTGGTCGAGGCCGAGCGCGACCAGCTTCGTCCGGGTTACGCGTCCTTTGCTGTCCCATCCGGCCATCTCGTAGTAGTGACTTCGTGCCGCCTCGAACTCCTCTCGGTCGACGGCGGCTCCGTCGCTCGGGCCGCCGCGGAGTGGCTCGAATACTTTCGGCGGGAGCCGGTCGGCCTCTCCGGCGGTCCCCTCGCGTTGGTTGAACAGGCGCATCATCGCCAGGCGCCGCTCGCCGACCTCCATCAGATCGTTGACGTCAACGGCCCAGCCGGTCGCGGCCGAGACCGCCTCGGCCAGCTGGCCTGAGCTGTAAAGGTGGAACGACGGTCCAAAGACGAACTGACAGGCGCAGACACTGTCAAGCGCGCCGTAGAGCCACTGTGTGCGAAGCGAGAAGCGGACCTTCTCGTCATCGAGGACGTCCGACGGTCGTGTCTCGTGGAGGCCAAGCTCGCCCATCCGTTCCCCGTATCCGCCCTCGTACGACGGATCGTGCTCGTGCGACTGATGGTCTGCACCAAACGGGTTTACGGCGTAAATTAGCGCGAGGCTTCGCTTCACCTCGGGCATGTGGGCCGGGAACTCGTGCCCCTTGCTGGCGACGACGAGCTCTTCGCCGACCCCGAGGATCTCGGCCGCACGCGCGCTTCCTTCGGCGAGGATGTCTCCGAGCCCCTCTCGCTCGCCGATCGCCTCGACGGTGCGGACCATCCCCTCGGCGCTTCCGAATCGAAGGTCGAGCCCTCCGGTCTGTTTTGCCGGCAGGAGGTCGCGTTCGACGCAGTCCATTGCCCAGGCGATCACCGCGCCGCACGTGATCGTGTCGATTCCGTACATGTTGCAGAGCTGGTTCGCGCGCGCGACCGCCGCCAGATCCGAGACGCCGCAGTACGATCCGAACGCAGCGAGCGTCTCGTACTCCGGCCCGCCGTAGCGGCCGTCGACCGGGAACGGCCCGTCGTTTACCTCGACGACGCGCTTGCAGCGGACGATGCATCCGTAGCAGGTGTCGTTGCCGACGAGGATCGTCTCGTTAATCCGCTCGGCGCTGATCGCCTCGGCTTCCTCGAAGGCACCGCTCGACCAGTTGCGGGTCGGAAGGCCGCCCGCCTCGTTCTGCGGGAGGAGAATGCTCGGCGTACCGTAGGTCTTCAGGTCGGCGACTTCCGAGTCGGCGAAGTGCGCGGCGCCCCACTTCGCCAGGGCTCGCACGGCGGCCTCGTCGGCCGCCTCGAAACGGCCCGTGCCACGGACAGCGATCGCACGAAGGTTCTTCGAGGCCATCACCGTTCCCATCCCTGTACGCCCGACCGCGCGGTTCGCGTGATGAATCAGGGCACCGAAACGGACGCCGCGCTCGCCGGCCGGCCCGCACTGAAGGATCTGCACCTTCGGGTCGTCGAGTTCGTTGCGGATCGCGTTCTCGACGTCGGCCGTAAACCGTCCCCAGAGCTTGGACGCGTCGCGTAGCTCGGCCAGCTCGTCATGGACCCAGAGGTAGACCGGTTCGGCCGACCTGCCGATGATCACGATCCCGTCGAACCCAGCGAACTTCAGCTCGGCCGGCCAGAACCCTCCGCACTGGGAATCGCCTACCAGGCCGGTCACCGGGGACTTTGCCACCACCGTCACGCGAGACTGCCCGGGGAACGGGGCACCGGTGATGACGCCGATCATCAGAGAGAGCGTGTTCTCCGGGCCGAGTGGATCGGCTCCCGGTGGTGTTCGGGCGAGGAGGTAGTGGGTGCCCATCGCGCTTCCGCCCAGGTATCGACGGTAGAAAGAGTCGTCTGGGTGCTCGATGTCGATCTCCCCTCTTGTCAAGTCGACGTGGAGGATGTTCCCTCGGTACCCGTACGGCATGGTTGTCTCTCCTTTCGCACTGACGTCACGGGAAGGTCCAGAGCGACACCTTGGTCTTCGACCTCCCATTGTTGTAAAGTGTAGCTTAACGCACTGTGCATCATACTGTACAGGCGCGAGGCGAATCGAATCCCGGCTTGACGAACAGGAGGCTTGAGTGCGTGACGGGGCGATCTGCTACGTCGAGTTTTTCACGACCGACCTCTCGCGGAGCCGACGATTTTACGAGCAAGCGTTCGGCTGGCGGTTTCACGCGCGCGAAGGGTGGGAAGCGTTTCTGTTCTTCGAGGGGCCAGAGGGGATCGGCGGGATGTTCAAGCTGAAACCCGAAGCGATTGCGCCGCTCGGGCCGATCGTCCATGTCTGTGCCTCTGATATCGACGCGACCCTTCGGCGGGTGGAGGCGGCGGGGGGAAGGGTGATCATGCCGAAGACGCCGAAGTCTCTCGACGATCCGAGCGAAGGCCACTTCGCGCTCGTCGAGGACGACGTGGGAAACCGGATCGGGCTGTCGACCTAGCCCGCTGCGATGCAGGAAGCGCTGAAGGAGGAGCCGTGAACGACCGCTCCCACGACGCTGGATCCCTAATCCTCGGGCTAGCCGCGAGCACGCGGCGCGGCGGGAACTCCGATACGCTCCTTCGCGAGATCCTTCGGGGGGCGGATCGGGCCGGAGCGGAGACCGAGACGATTGCCCTCTCCGAACTGAACGTCGCCGCCTGCATCGGGTGTCAGCGCTGCAGGGCGACCGGCGAGTGCGTCCTCATCGACGACTTCCAGACGGTCAGCCGCCGTCTCCTTGAGGCGAACGCAGTCGTTTTCGCCACCCCCGTCTACTTCTGGAACGTGCCTTCGACAGCGAAGGCATTCATCGATCGGAACCAGTCGACCGGCGCTCGGAGGGCGCTCGCTCGGGACCAAGGCGTGTCGCTCCGCCCGGCGGGGGAAACAGCGCTCGGCCTCCTTGTGGCCGTCGCCGCCGATCCGACGCCGAAGTTCTCCGGGCTGAAGCAGACGGTCGACGCACTCTTTCGAGCGTACGAGATCACGCCGTGGGACGAGTTCCTCGTCACCGGCCTCTTCGAGCCGGACGAGGCAGCGAAGTCGAAAGACCTTCTCGAGAGGGCTCGGGAGCTCGGAACTCGGCTCGCCGAGGCGATCGAACGATAGGCGTCGGCATCACTGAATCCGCTTCGATCCGTAGCGGTTGCTGTATGCCTCCTCGACGTGGAGAAGGGCGGCTGCGTGCCCGGGGAACCGCTCGGGATCGGGGAGCCACCGCTTCATCTCGTCGAATGCGGGACCGCTTGTCTCGTACTCGATCGGCCCCTTCACCTGGTACGAGGTGCCCTCCGCGGTCAGAAACACGACCGCCCCGCGGCTCCCGGAGGAGATGTTCGCTTTCGTTTTGTCGAAGTAGTTGTCGGCAAGCAGGAGGGCATTGCCGAACCGCTTGATCCATGTCACGTAGACCGCGTTCGGCAGCCTGTCGGCATCGGCGGTCGCAAACACGACCGGCCCCTTCCGCTGATCCCACGCCTTTGCCAGCTCATCGCACCACACAGCCATCGTCGATTCCTCACTTCCATTCGTTTTGCGCCTGCCGCAGGAACCGCTCGAGAAGGTCTGCAACCACCTGTCGGCGGTAGCTCGCGGTGGCGCGGACGTCATCGATCGGAGAGACGGAGCGCGCGGCGGCCTGCACCGCCTCGCGGATCCGCCCCTCGTCGAACCGCCCACCAAGCAGGATCCGCTCTGCCTCGTCGAGCCGAAGCGGCGTCGGGGCGACCGAGCCGGCTGCGACCCGGATGAGGTCGACCGACTCCCCGGCGAGCCGGATCAGCACGCCGAGTGAAGCGATCGAGATGTTCAGGGCGCGGCGGCGTCCGATCTTGTGGAAGAAGGAGCGGACTCCCGCGGGGGGATCGGGGATGGCGATTGTCCGAATGAACTCGCCCTTCGCGAGAGCCGTCCTCCCTGGTCCGACGAAGAACTCACGGACGGGGGCCCACCGCTCGCCTGCCCGTCCAACGAGGCGCAATCGTGCCTCGTAGAGCAAGAGCGGAACTGCGCTGTCCGCGGCCGGCGAGGCGTTGACCAGGTTTCCCCCGAGTGACCCGCGGCTTCGGATCTCGACCGCGGCGAGTCGCTTCAGCACCTCCACGAGTAGGGGAAGCCGCTCGACGACGAGCGGGCTTTTCAGGATCGCGTTCTCGCTAACCGCTGCACCGATGTGGATCTCGCCTTCGACCGCCTTGATCCCGTGCAGCTCCTCGAGGCGCGAAACGTCGACCAGCGTCCGCGGCGAGAGGAAGCCGCGACGCATCTTGACGAGGATGTCCGTCCCGCCACAGAGGATTGCTGCGCCGTCTTCCTGCAACGCGGAGAGGAGCTTGGCGATCGTCTTCGGGCGAACGTAGTTCATCGCCCCGCTCCCACGCTTGGCGACGCCGTCAGATCGGCCGCTCGGTGGACGGCGTCCATGATCTTTCGATACCCAGTGCAGCGACACAGGTGTCCCGCGAGAGCGTCTCTGATCTCGTCGTTGCTTGGACGCGGATTCCTGTCGAGGAGGGCGACGGTCGCGATGATGAATCCGGGCGTGCAAAACCCGCACTGCACGGCCCCGGTCTCGGCGAACGCACGTTGCACGGGGTGGAGTTCGCCATCCTTCGACAGGCCCTCCACGGTCGTGATCCGCGAACCGTCCGCTTGGGCCGCGAGGACCAGACACGCGTAGGCCGGCTCGCCGTCGAGAAGGACGGTACAGGCCCCGCACTCGCCCTCTCCGCAGCCCTCCTTGACGCTCTTCGCGTTGAGCTTGTCGCGGAGAAGGTCGATCAGCCGCGTGCATGGATCCACTTCGACAGCTACGGGTTCGCCGTTCAGTGTTAGTCGGAGTTCCATCGTCCTCCTTGCCTTCCCGTCGGACCTTCTTCAGTATTACTTAACACTTTGGGGATGCCACGCCCATTCTCACTTCTTTCGAGCCCGGAGGCAAGGTCAGAGCGACAACCGGCATAGCTCCTGATGGCATGCCTTTTGGGGCCTGGAAGGTGCCTAGCGGTACGTGATGGCCTCACGGTGAACGCACGAGCGACGCGCGTTTGATCACACTGAAGTCGTGACTGGCTGCTCCCATGGCGGCATTGGAGCCTGGGGGATTCGAACTGGGATGCCGGCAGCACCAGCCGTAACTGAGAGCTCGCTGTTCGTTCTCGGGTGCCCCACGTAGGGATGCATCGAGGGCAGAACAAGCTGGCGAGCCGTGCCGTCCGGGCCTGCGCGTGTGTCCCACAGTCTCCGGTCCCGGCGGCCTACGGGCTGCGTTCTCCCCCGTAGAGAGCTGGACAACGCCCAATGGACAGCAATCGCACGACACAGATGGATTGGGCCACAAGACGTGTTCTCCGAAGGCCCGTGGTGTCTCCAACGCCGTACGGCGTTTTTACTCGATGGGGGAGGTCCAGGCCTATCTCCGAGTACGACGCGGATCGCAAGGCGCTCATCCGAACGACGCAGAGATCCTTCGAAGACAGGTGAGAGTCGTCGAGTGCCGGCTCGATGTCGATGATCTTCTTGAACTTGCGCGACTGCTCCCGCTGGTAGTCAACCTCTTATCCGGATTCGAGCTTCGAGATGAGAGCGTTATCCCAACAGGTGTACTGCTCACCGTCGATTCGCACACTTGCGTAAGGGGTTGCGTTCTCGGCCTTCTTCCTGGCCACGTCTTCGATTCTTCCCTTCTCTTGGCTTATACGGAGGAATTAGCGCGAAGACACATAAGCCTATGTACTCGGTCTGCAGTACAAGGCCCGTCTGCACCAGAGCACGGTCGACACGGCGGACCGTTCAATAAGCTTCAGGTTTCCACACACAAAGCTTCTTGCACACCGGCGTTCAAAAGCATTCTAGGTTTTCAAACAGGCAGAGTAGGCCTCTGGTTCGCGCTTGTGTATAGGCTACTCCTAGGAACTCTGAGGTCGCCTAATGGCTACTGGGACGTTCAGATTCACAAACGACTGGAGCTCGGGATCATGTGTGCAGACCTCCAGCTCGCCGATCTCTCGGAGACGTACGCCATCATACAGCGTGGAGACCTTCAGGACGCCACGTTCGATGAGATCCTCAATGGGAGCGATGCAGGACCTCCGATAGACGGCGCAGAGCGGTTCGTGGTAGCCGCGGACGACGGGAACGACGGCGTCGACGCCTTCGGCTTGGGTGAGAAGGAACTCCACAAGTGCGGGTTCGACGTGCGGCATGTCGCAGGCGGTGACAAGGGCAAGGTCGGTCCGCGAGGCGGCGAGGCCGGCGTGGATCCCGACGAGCGGGCTGCGGACCAGGAATCGATCCTCGGTCGTGCGGACGCCCGGCGGGAGTCCGTCGAGGTCACACCCCACGACGATCGTCTCGGCGAACAGGGGACCGAGGCGCCGGCACAGCCGGTCGATGACACGCTCCCCGGCGACCGTGAGCCGGTGCTTCGGGAAGCCCAACCGCTTCGCCTCACCGCCGGCGAGGACGATCAGCGTCGCCGGTTCGCGGTTCACAGCCCAACCCTCCATCCGTGGGCGTAGAAGTTCAGTCGCTCTCCGCGGACGAAGCCGCAGAGGCAGACGTTCAGCGCCTCGGCGAGCCGAACGGCGTCGATCGTCGGAGCGGACACGGCGGCGACGATCGGGACGCCACTCCGCGCGAGCTTCGCGAGCATCCGGGACGGGACGCGAGACGAGAGGAAAGCGAGCGAGCGGCTGAAGTCTGCGCGCTGTTCCAGCGCGGTCCCGATTGCCTTCTCGAGCGCGCAGGCGCGGCTGATGTCCTCGACGAAGGCGACGATGCCCGACTCGTCAGCGATCGCCGCCGCGTGGGTCCCGCCGGTCTGCTTGAAGACCTCCGCCTTGTCGACTGCCTCGCGTGCGACGGCGAGGATCCGCTCGGGCGTCGCGCAGCGGTCGCTCTCCACCGGGAGAAGCGCCGCGGGCTCCGCGGGCGCCGAGGGCACCAGGTCGATCGTGAGGACGCCGTCGCTCTCACGGATCTCTTCGACATCGTCCGGCCGTGTGATGTACCCCTCGGAGAACAGGTACCCGATCGCCCATTCCCGCAGATGACCGGGCGAGCAGACAGCGCGGATCAGCTCGTCGCCGCGGAGCGCGATCGCGACGCTCGCCTCCGCGACGAGCGTGTCGTCGACCGCCTCGACGTTCCCGCCTTCTACACGCTGGATCGGTACCCGCTCGGTTGTTTCCACCTCAGCCTCCCAGACGCCGAAGTCCTTTCTCTCGCTGGGCCACAGAGAGCACGGAGTCAGCATCTGACTGTACAAGAGAATACGGGGAAAGCCACCTCGATGTCGAAGGATTCCTCCCCTCACCCTGACCCTCTCCCACCAGGGGAGAGGGCAGAACCGTTCTGAGCTTTTCTCAGCGTTCTCCGCGCCTCTGCGCGAGAATGGGGTTGGTCTTCCTCTTCGTGACCTTGATGGTCTTCATGGTGGAGGTCTCTGAGTTCCTCTCTAGGGATGCCGCCCTCGGATCGACAATGACGGAGCGATCCAGGAGGACTGCCCTTGCATGTGCAGGGTGGCCTGCACAGAGAGCTGGAGACCTCCACTTGGATTGCGCGAGTAGCGAGCGCAGAGACCGACCGATGCAGACGGCAGACCGGCATCCTGTACTGGAACGGCCATTCCACTGGACACAGTGAAGGTCACTCTGGAGTTTGCAACCAATCCTGCACTCAGCGAGAGGTCGACCCAGTTGAGTGGTCTTTGATGCTTGTGCAAAAACCCGACCATTGCCGTCAGAACCACAGGATCAAGTATCCGGCTGACGGATGCAGCAAGTCCAAACCACGAAGGGGATCGATATGACAGGCGGAGACGAGGATCGAGCGGGCTGTCCGGGGCGATGCGATACTCGTAGTAGCTTGAGTACGAGAAGTCTCTGCTGGTATACGTTTCCTCCGACTCGGATGACTCGTACAGGCGTCGTTCGTAGAGGGTGGTAGTGCTCTGGGTCAGAGCCGTTCCCAGCTTGTGGCACGGGCTGAAGGACCAGGACATCGAAACGCTCGACTGCCATTGATCAATGAATCTCACAAACGTGTAGAACTGACCGAGGTCATCATACCCAGCCCCGGTGCTTCCTTGTGGGTGGTACGCCAGCGATACGTCCCACGAGATCTGTGCTTCGTTGGTGTCTTCTGCGAGGCGGAGGGGATCGAATGCTGGCGTCTGAGCACCTCCCACCACGAACCAAGACAGACCTATCAGGAGGAGAAGGACGGCGGCTCTCACAGCATGGCCTCGCGTAGATCCGACAACTGGAGGACTCGATTTCGCATCCATTCCAGAGCAGATGCCTGGATCCCCCGCGCGTGTAGAGCCTCCTCCATGGTCGGCAGGGGAACAAGGAACACGCCACTCATGCCACGGGCATCAGCGAGCTCACGTGCAGGCGCGACGTAGCGCCCCCATGCGGGATCCGATAGCAGGACATGCTGAGTGGTCATCCCAACTACGACAAGGTAGTGTGCTCGCGGCTGGGTCACGTGTGCGATCAAGGGTAGACCGCCTCGCTCGAAGTAGTCCTGTAGCTGAGCGTGTGTGAGCTCGTATCCTGCCATGTCGAGGCCCAGAGCTTCGGATGCGGTCTTCAGATCGTAGGCCGTGAGACCATGCGCAAGCCCTGACTCCTCGCCGCGAGCAGACATCTGCCGCTCTGCCAGCTCAAGAATCTCGGCCTCCGTTGTGGGGATCCCATAGTACGTGTCGAGGAGGCAAGCCGTGGCCGCCGCTCCGCAGGAGTAGTCGCTGGTTTGCGCGATAGCGCCTTGATACCTCAAGTCGCGGAATGACACTGCGGCATTCGACCCCGAAGCCTGTGGATGCTGTAGTATGCAGCCGGCAAAACCGACAACAGCAAGACAGAGAAACCACTGCGCCTTCTCGGCGATCCGCCGCATTCCGGCTGTCATCTCTATCTAGCAATTGCCGCTCTGGGGTGTGTACCTATCGGTGCTCCCTCCGCTCCAGCAAGCGCAGTACTACCTTGGTCACGGCGTATCCGAACAGAAAGACTCCCACGCAGAATGCAATCCAGATTGCCCATGATCCCATCTGCCACGGAGCGGGCGGAGCAGAGCCAGTGATTGCACCGTACACTCCGGGCAAAACGAATGCCACGATCACGAATGAGAAGATGGAAGTCAGCCCTGGTTGGAAGCGTGTTCTCCTATCAGCCATGGTGTCTGAAGGTAGGAGCAGCGGCAGCCTACATCGGCCCGACGTAGTGTGTGGCAATGCCACCAGTCAAGACTCCGCCGAAGGTGCAGCCCGCAACCAGTCCTATGTTTCCCCAATCGTCGCCGTCGATGCCGTAGTCCTCATCGAACCAGTTCTCATGGACGGCCATACCGCCTCCGGCACCCACTCCTGATGCGACAGCGATGATGAGAAGTCCGACGAACCAGACGAGCTCTCCCTCGACTTCGAGAAGTTCATCGTCGGCGAGCTCTCGTCCGGCCGGCAGCGGCACAGAGAAGGGCTCGCCCGCGAGGACGGGATCAGAAGTTGCGGCTACCCTGAGCGGAATCGCACAGGCACAAACCAACAGACACACAAGGATGAACCGCAGTCGGAGCATCACTACCCCCTTGCTGCATGAGATATCGTATAATACCTGAAGAAAACCTCTATGTCAAGGGGAGTACAGCGTGCCGCGGCTCGTCTGCGGCTCCCAGGGACAGTCCGTGGCTACTGGAGAGAGAAGTTCTCGCACTGCCAGTCGGTTACCCTGCTGGAGACCCATCCACCGAATGCTGCCGATCGTGTGCCCTCGCTCGACTCATCCCCTCGGCACTGCGGACTTGCGCCCTTTCCATCCTGCCGATGGAGAGCGAATAACGCAACGGCATGTCCGCGGAGAGCGCAGAGTCAGCATCTGACCGTACAAGAGGATAGAAGATGATGACTCGCCGCCGAAGGTCGCCAGACCTCCTCACCCTGACCCTCTCCCGCTAGGGGAGAGGGAAGAACCCTCCTGAGCTTTTCTCAGCGTTCTCCGCGCCTCTGCGAGAGGATGGGTGTGGTTCTCCCCTTCATGTCCTTCATGGTGATCCTCTTCCCAGGGCTTCTCTCTGCGTCTCTCTGCGTCCTCTGCGGTGAATGCTTGTGGGAGTCAATCTACCCGTTCGATCCGGCAGGCGGCGACCTTCAGCTCGGGGATCTTCGCCTTCGGGTCGAGGGCGTCGTTGGTCAACCGGTTCGCTGCGGCTTCGACGAAGTGAAACGGGATGAACACCGAACCGGGGGCGACGCGCTCCGCCGCGCGGGCGTTCGTGACGATCTCGCCGCGGCGCGTCGCGACGCGGACCTTCCCCCCGTCCTCGACGCCGAGCGTTGCGAGGTCGTCCGGATGGATCTCGGCGTACGGCTCGTTCCCGTAGGCGTTCAACGCGCCGGACCGGCGGCTCATCGAGCCGGTGTGGAAGTGCTGGAGGATCCGGCCGGTCGACAGGACGAACGGGTACTCGTCGTCGGGGAGCTCGGCCGACGGGGTGTACTCGACGGCGTGGAACCGGCCGAGCCCGCGGCGGAACGTCCCCTCGTGGAGGAAGACGGTTCCGGGGTGGTCGTCGGACGGGCACGGCCATTGCAGGCCGGCCGGCTCGAGCCTGCGGTGATGGATCCCGCCGTAGATCGGCGAGACCGACGCGATCTCGTCCATGATCGCCGCGGCGTCGGGATAGCGCATCGGGTAGCCCATGCGGGTCGACAGGTCGCACAGGATCTCCCAGTCCGGCCGCGCCTCGCCGGGCGGGTCGATCGCCCGGCGGACGGGCAGCACGCGCCGCTCGGTGTTGGTGAACGTCCCGTTCGTCTCGGCGAACGACGCGGCGGGGAGGACGACGTCGGCGAGCTGCGCCGTCTCGGTGAGGAAGACGTCCTGCACGACGAGGAAGTCGAGCGCCCTCAGAGCCTCCTCGACGTGGTTCAGGTTCGGGTCGGAGATCATCGGGTTCTCGCCCATGATGATCATGCCTTTGACGCGCCCATCGGCCGCCGCGTGCATCATCTCGACGACCGTGAGACCTACGTCCGGCGGGAGGCCGACGCCCCACGCCGACTCGAACTTCGCCCGGACGTCGGGGTCGGTGACCGGCTGGTACCCGGGGTAGACGTTCGGGAGGGCGCCGAGGTCGCACGCGCCCTGCACGTTGTTCTGACCGCGCAGCGGATTGACGCCGGACGATGGTTTCCCGACGGACCCGGTGAGCATCGCCAGGTTGGCGAGCGAGAGGACGTTGTCCGTCCCGTGCGTGTGCTGGGTGATCCCCATCGCGTAGACGATCGCAGCGCGTTCGGCGCCGGCGTACATGCGGGCGGCCGCGGCGAGCTGTTCGGACGGGATGCCGGAGATCCGCGCCGCGTCGTCGACGGTGAAGCGATCGAGAACGGCGCGGAGCGCGTCGAACGCCTCGGTGCGCTCGGCGACGAACGCTTCGTCGTGCAGCCCCTCCGACAGGATGACGGACATCATCCCGTTGATCCAGGCGACGTCGGTGCCGTTGCGTTGTCGCAGCCAGAGGGCCGCGTGCTTGACGAGGTCGATCCGCCGGGGGTCGACGACGATCAGCTTCGCGCTGTGGTACCGGACGGCCCGCACGATCAGGTTGGCGATGACCGGGTGGGTCTCGGTCGTGTTCGAGCCGGTGACGAGGAGGCAGTCGGCGAACTCTAGCTCGGCGATCGAGTTCGTCATCGCGCCGGAGCCGAACGCGGCGGCGAGCCCGGCGACGGTCGACGCGTGGCAGAGGCGGGCGCAGTGATCGACGTTGTTCGTCCCGACGCAGGCGCGCAGGAGCTTCTGGAACAGGTAGTTCTCCTCGTTGGTGCACGTCGCCGAAGACAAGCCGCCGATCGCGTCGGGTCCGTGCTCGGCCACGATCTCGTTCAGCCGCCGGGCGACCTCGTCGAGCGCCTCGTCCCACGTCGCCTCGACGAGCGCGCCGTCCCGCCGGATCAGCGGCCGGGTCAGACGGTCCTCGGCCTGGACGTACGTGTGGCCGAACCGCCCCTTGACGCAGGTCGAGCCGAAGTTGGGGACCGCGTCCGCGCCGGTGACGTTGACGATCCGTCCGTCGTGGACCCACAGGTCGAGCCGGCAGCCGACGCCGCAGTACGAGCAGGTCGTGTGCACCGGCCTCAGCTCCCAGTGCCGCGGCGGTCGGACGTCGAGCTTCTCGCGGATCGCCCCGGTCGGGCAGAGCTGGACGCACTCGCCGCAGCCGTCGCAATCGGAGGCGCCCCAGCCGCCCGGGCCGGCGGTGACGACGGCGTCGAGTCCTCGGAAGGCGTAGGAGAGGATCGCCTTCCCCTGGATCTCGTCGCACGCCTTGACGCACCGCTCGCAGAGGATGCACTTGCTCGGGTCGTACACGAGGACCGGCGAGGAGGCGTCCTCGTCGGGGAGATCGCGCGGCGGGAACCGGTATCGGCGCGTTCGCTGGTCGAGGCCGTAGCGGTAGGCGAGGTCCTGGAGCTCACAGCGGCCGGCCGACTCGCAGACGACGCAATCGCAGTTGTGCTCGGCGAGCAGGAGCTCGATCAGCCCGCGCCGCTCGGCCTCGAGCTCGTCGTCGAACGCGGTGATCGACAGCCCCTCCGTCGCCTCGAGCGTGCACGCGGTCGTCGTCCCGGGCCGACCGTCGATCTTCACGAGGCAGAGCCGGCAGCCGCCGGTCGGCGTCAGCCGCGGATGGTAGCAGAGACCGGGGATGTCGATGCCGTGCCGCCGGGCGACGGCGAGGACGGTCTCCCCGGCCCGCGCCTCGACGGGCCGGCCGTCGATCGTGATCGAAACGCCTTCGGTCATGATCGGGCCCCCCTCGTCACGGCGTCGAACGGGCAGGCCTTGTAGCAGGCGCCGCATCGGATGCACAGCTGCTCGTCGATCTCGTACGGCGGCTCGCCCGGCGTGCCGCGCGCCGCACCGGTCGGACAGACCTTGGCGCACTGGTCGCACGCCTTGCACGCCTCCGGATCGATCCGGTACGGTGGGGCAAGCGCCTCGCAGACGCCGGACGGGCAGATCCGATCCTCGATGTGCGCCCGATACTCGTCCTCGAAGTAGCGGAGGGTCGACAGGACCGGGTTCGGCGCCGTCTGGCCGAGGCCGCACAGCGCCGACGACTTCACGAGTTCGGCCAGCTCCCGCAGCCGGTCGAGGTCCTCCGGTTCCCCCTCCCCCTCGGTGATCCGGACGAGGATGTCGCGCATCGTCGGGATCCCGACGCGACACGGAACGCACTTCCCGCACGACTCGCTCGCGGTGAAGTCGAGGAAGAAGCGGGCGATGCTGACCATGCACGCGGTGTCGTCGAGGACGATCACCCCGCCCGACCCCATGATCGCTCCGTGCTCGCCGAGTGACTCGTAGTCGATCGGTACGTCGAGGAGATCGGCTGGCAGACAGCCGCCGGACGGCCCCCCGAGCTGCGCCGCTTTAAACTCCCGGCCGTCGCGCATCCCGCCGCCGACTTCGTAGATGATGTGCCGCAGCGTCGTCCCCATCGGCACCTCGACGAGCCCATTGTTCGCTACCTTCCCCGTGAGGGAGAAGATCTTGGTCCCCTTGCTCGTCTCTGTTCCGATTCCCGCGTACCACTCGGCACCGCGGAGAATGATCGGCGGGACGTTGGCGTACGTCTCCACGTTGTTGAGGTTCGTCGGCCGGCCCCACAGGCCGGACTGGGCCGGAAACGGCGGTCGGGGTCGCGGCATGCCGCGCTTGCCCTCGATCGATTGGAGCAGGGCCGTCTCCTCGCCGCAGACGAACGCGCCCGCCCCTTCCATGACATGGATGTCGATCGAGAAGTCGGTGCCGAAGATGCCTTTCCCGATAAGGCCGAGGGAGCGAGCGTCGTCGATCGCCTTGCGGATGTGTTTGACGGCGAGCGGGTACTCGGCACGGACGTAGACGTAGCCTTGGCTCGCGCCGATCGCGTGGGCGGCGATTAACATCCCTTCGAGCACGGCGTGGGGTGTCGCCTCGATCAGCGAGCGGTCCATGAACGCGCCCGGATCGCCCTCATCGGCATTGCAGACGACGACCTTGACGTCGCCCGGCGCGTCCCGAGTGAACTTCCACTTGCGGCCGGTCGGGAACCCGGCACCGCCGCGTCCGCGCAGCCCGGCCCGAAGGACCTCGTCGACGATCGATTCCGGACCCATGTCGAGAAGCGCCTTCGCCAGGGCCTGGTAGCCGTCGTGGGCGATGTAGTCTCCGATGGACACCGGGTCGATCTTCCCGTTCAGCGCGAAGACGATTCGCTGCTGCCCGGTGTAGAAGCGGACCTCGTCGCGGCGCGGGATCCGCTCGCCGGTGACCGGATCGGCGAGAAGCAGGTCGTCGACGAGTTCTCCTCGCTCGATCGTTGCGGCGACGATTCGCTCGGCATCGGCAGGCTTGACGCCGTGGTAGAAGATCCCGGCCGGCTCCACGGTGACGAGCGGACCGCGCTGGCAGTACCCCTGACAGCCAGTCGGCATCACCGCGACCCGGTCGGAGAGCCCGTGCGATGCAACGGCGGCGACCAAGGCGTCCTTCACCTCGACTCCCCCGCACGCCCGACAGCCGGTGCCGTTGCAAACAGCGATCCGCTGCTCAACGGAGGCGAGCCGCTTGAGGTTGTACGCTTTGAGCGCGTCGAGTTGCTCGCGGGTCGTGATCCGCCCGGTCATCCGTCCTCCTCGAGCGTTTGATCGACGATCGCCACGGCTTCATCCGGCGTCAACAGGCCGTGGTAGACGTCGTCGACGACCATCACCGGAGCCAGCGCACAGGCGCCGAGGCAGGCGACCGTCTCTAGGGTGACGGCAAGATCGTCGGTCGTCTCTCCGGGCGTGACGCCGAGTCGGTCCTCGATCGCCCGGAGGATCCGGTCGCCGCCGCCAACGTGGCACGCCGTGCCTTGGCAGACGCGAACCGTGTGCCGACCGCGCGGTGAGGTGTAGAACAGATGGTAGAACGTCACGACACCGTGAACGCGAGCGATCTTCACGCCGAGCCGCTCGGCGACGATGGCCTCCGACTCGGGAGAGATGAAGCCGACGGTCTCCTGGACGCGCCGCAGGACATGGATCAGTCGCTCGGGCCGTCCTGCGGCCTCCTCGATCTCCTCACGCAGCACACGCGGCCATTGCTCCGACACCGACGCTCCCTTCTCCCGCTCGCCACCTAGAACAGGCCGGTGATCTCGCCGTTCTCGTCGATGTCGATGCTCATGAACGCGGGGTGGGTGGCGAGCCCGGGCATCGTGCTCATCGTTCCGATCAACGGGTAGATGAAGCCGGCGCCGACCGAGGCGCGGACCTCGCGGACCGGCACGGTGAAGCCGGTCGGCTGGCCCTTCAGGTTCGGGTCGTGCGACAGGGAGAGGTGGGTCTTCGCCATGCAGATCGGCAGGTTCCCGAAGCCGGCGCGCTCGTAGTCGGCGATCTGCTTCTCGGCGAGCGGCTCGTACGAGACGCCGTCCGCGCCGTAGATGTCGGTCGAGATCTTCTCGATCTTCTCCTTGATCGACCAATCGAGCGGGTACAGGAAGTCGAAGTTCGACGGCTTCTCGCAGGCGGCGACGACCGCCTCGGCGAGCTTCCCGGCGCCCTTTCCGCCGTCGGCCCAGTGGGTCGTGACGACCGAGTCCTCGGCGCCCTGGGCGACCGAGTACTCGCGGATCCTCTCCAGCTCGGCCGGCGTGTCGGTGTGGAACGCGTTGACGGCGACGACGACCGGGATGCCGAACTTGAGCGCGTTTTGGATGTGCGCGCCGAGGTTGCACAGCCCCTTCTCGAGCAGCGGCAGGTTCTCCTGCGTGTACGCCTCGTCGAGCGGCGCGCCCGGCTTCACGGCCGGCCCGCCGCCGTGCATCTTGAGGGCGCGGACGGTCGCGACGAGGACGACGGCGTTCGGGATCAGCCCGGAGGTGCGGCACTTGATGTCGAAGAACTTCTCCATCCCGATGTCGGCGCCGAACCCGCTTTCCGTCACGACGTAGTCGGCGAGCTTCACGGCGATCTTGTCGGCGACGATCGAGCTGTTCCCGTGGGCGATGTTGGCGAACGGCCCGGCGTGGACGAACGCCGGCTGACCCTCGAGCGTCTGCATCAGCGTCGGCATGAGGGCTTCCTTCATCAGGACCGTCACCGCGCCCGCGGCGCCGAGCTGCTCGACGTGGACCGGATTCCCCTTCCTGTCGAGGCCGACGACCATCCGGCCGAACCGCTCCCGCATGTCCGCGAGCGAGGTCGCGAGGGCGAGGATCGCCATGATCTCGGAGGAAACGGTGATGTCGAAGCCGGTCACCCGGGGGAACACCGGGCTCGGCGAGCCGTCCTTCAGCTTGTCGTCGTTGAACCCGACCTGGATCTCGCGCAGGGAGCGGTCGCAGATGTCGACGACCCGGCGCCACGTAATCGTCTCCGGGTCGATGTCGAGCCGCTTCACGCCGCGCTTGGCGAGCGCCTCGTCGCTCTGACGTGACTCGTGGAACATCCGGGTGTCGAGCGCCGCGGCGACGAGGTTGTGCGCGACGGAGATCGCGTGGATGTCGCCGGTCAGGTGGAGGTTGAAGTCCTCCATCGGGACGACCTGGGAGTAGCCGCCGCCGGCGGCGCCGCCCTTGATGTTGAACGTCGGCCCCATGCTCGGCTGGCGGATGCAGCACATGACGTTCTTGCCGAGCACGCTGCCGAGCGCCTGCGTCAGCCCGACCATCGTCGTCGACTTTCCCTCGCCGAGCGGCGTCGGCGTGATCGCGGTGACGTCGATGTACTTGGCGTTCGGTCGATCGGCGAGCCGGTCGAGGATCGACAGCTTCACCTTCGCCTTCAGCTTGCCGTGCGGGTCGAGCTCGTCCTCGAGGATGCCGAGGTTCTCCGCGATCTGCGTGATCGGCTTCGGCTTTGCCGCCTGTGCGATGTCAAGATCGGATGGGACACTCCCTGCCACACTGCCTCCTTACTCCCTCGTAATCGGTGGTTGTTTCCGTCCTCGGCCTCCGCCGGGCTTCAGGCGTACATGACCTCCTTCAGCTTGAGCGCCGCCCGCTTCGCGTCGATGTGGTCGATCATCAGGCGCGCGGCCGCGATCGGGTCCGGCTCGAAGGCGAACTTGCCTCCGACGTCCGCCTCGATCTCGTCGGTGACGTACCGCGTCAGGTTCTCCGATCCCTCGATCGGGAACGGCATCCCGAGCGTCGTGAACACGCCGGACGAGACGAAGTAGAAGCCGATCGAAACCGCCTTCTCGCTCATCCATTCCGGCGCCGCACCGGCGACCGGGAGATCGGAGATGTCCTCGCCCAGCCCGCCTTCGTGGACCATGTTCGTCAGCACCATGAGGATCCGCGCGTTGTCGACGCACGAGCCGACGTGCAGGACCGGCGGAATGCCGACCGTTTCACAGATCTCCTTCAGACCGTCGCCAGCCAGCTCGAACGCGATCTCCGGGCGCATCAGACCTTGCTTGGCGTCGGCGATCGCCGAGCAGCCGGTCGTGACGACCAACACGTCGTTTCGGATCAGCTCCTTCGCCATCTCGACGTGGGCCCAGTCGTGGGTGATCTTCGGGTTGTTGCAGCCGACGACCCCGGCCGCTCCGCGGAGCCGGCCGTCGATGATCGCGTCGTTGAGCGGGCGGTACGTCGATCGATAGGTCCCTCCGAGGAAGGAGAACACGGACTCGGCGGTGAACCCTCCGATCAGATCCATCGTCTCGTCGGGGATGAACGGCTTTCGGTCCCGACGGCCGTAGTTCTCGATCGCCATGCGAACGATCGTCTTGGCGATCTCCAGCGCCCTCTCCTCGTGGAACTCGACGTGCTCGACCCCCGGGAACTTCGCCTTCGGCGAGGTCGTGATGAGCTTCGTGTGATAGTGATTCACGAGGTCGGCAAGGGCGGGCATGATGCACTGCACGTCGACCATCATCAGATCGACCGCCCCGGTCATGATCGCGAGCTCCTGCTGGAGGAAGTTCCCGGCGATCGGCACGCCGTGTCGCATCAGGATCTCGTTGGCTGTGCAGCACATGCCCGAGACGTTGATCCCGGTCGCCCCGGCTTCGGCGGCGAGCTTGAGGAGTTCGGGATCCTGCGCCGCCGCGACGGCCATCTCGGAGAGGACCGGCTCGTGACCGTGCACGACGAAGTTGACCTGCTTCTCGTCGAGCACACCGAGGTTGACCTTCCCCCGGATCGGGGAGGGCGTCCCGAACAGGACGTCCTGCAGCTCGGTGGCGATCATCGAGCCGCCCCATCCGTCGGAGAGCGAGCAGCGGATCCCCTGCTGCATGAGGTTCTTGTAGTCGGCGTCGACGCCCATGTGGGTGCGGTGCATGATCTCGACGATCTCGCGATCGACGCCGCGGGGGACGACGCCGGCGGCCTTCCACCGCTTGACCCGCTTCTCCGGCGCGCGGAACGCGAGCTCGAGCTCCCCCTCCTGCTGGCCGAAGTCGGCGAGCGCCCGCTCGGCGACGGCGACCGCGATCTCTCGGTCCGACGCGCCGTTCTGGCCGATCCCGTAGGCTGCCGCGACCTGCCGGAGCTTCACTGGATCGTTGATCCCGTAGTCGCACGACTCGTCTCGCGCCGCGAGGAGGAGCGCGTGGGCGACGTCGCGACCGTGATCGGAGTGGGCGGCCGCGCCGCCGGCGATCATTCGGACCAGGTTCCGCGCGGCGATCGTGTCGACGTTGGCGCCGCAGACGCCGCGGTCGGTCTTCCCGGGGATGATCCGACACGGCCCCATGCTGCAGATCCGGCAGCAGACCCCCTGCGCTCCGAAGGTGCACTGGGGCTGCATCGCGTCCAAGCGATCCCATGCGGTCTCGTGTGCGCCCTCGTCCGCCTCGAGGACCTCGAGCGACGCCCTGTCGATGCTGCGCGGTTTCTCGTTCGCCACGGTTCCTCCTCCTTCCTGCCGTTACTGCCGCACCTGGAAGGCGCGCACGTACGAATCGGAGTAGATCTCCTTGTTCAGGACCAGTTCGGCCGTCGCCACCGCGGCGATCAGCTCTTCGTCGCAGACGTTGCAGATCGCCACGTCCAGTCCGCGGGCCATCGCCATGACGAGGAACGTGCGGACGATCCGCCTCCGCTCGGTCGCCTTCGACCCGATGTTGGACAGCCCGACGGAGATGTGCGGCGGCGGATCGGAGAGGTGGGTGTACTGCTCGATCGCCTCGAGAACGAACCCCGCCTGCTCCTGCATGAACTTGAGCGGCATGAGGATCGGATCGAGGACGATCCGGTCCGGGTCGAGTCCGGCCTCCATCGCCGCCATGAACACCATCGCCCCGTTCTCCACTCGACGATCGACGTTCTGCGGGCTGCCGCGGTCGTCCATCGCGAGGCCGAGCAGCGCCGCGTTGTGCTCGACCGCGAGCGGCACGATCCGCTCCAGCTTCCCCGGATCGGCGGTCGTGGAGTTGATCAGGACGCCGCGGCCGTCGATCGCGTCGAGACCGGCCTCGATCGTCTCGATCTTCGTCGAGTCGACCGAGATCTTCGTCGGCACGGCCTTTTGGACGACATCGACGAGCCACGCCATGTCCGCCGGATCGCGCGACGCCGCCCCGATGTTGACGTCGAGGTAGGTCGCGCCGGCCTCGGTCTGCGCCACCGCCCACTTCTCCACCGCGGTCGGATCCTTGGTCCGGATGGCGTTCGCGATGTCCTTGAACCCGGCGTTGATCCGCTCCCCGATGAGGATCACCCGGCCTCACCTCCCATCAGCCGTGCGATCGTCCCTTGGGTGAGCCGCACCGCCTCGGGATGGCGAAGGATCAACAGATCGGCCCCGGCGAGCAGGTAGACGGTCGCCGTCGCCGCCTCCCACAGGGGGCCGCGAGACGTCACGTCGCCCCAGCCGGGGACCTCGCTTTCCGGCGCCCGGGCCTCCTTGGCGCCCCATACCTCCAGCCCGATGTCGCAGAGCATCGGCATCGCCACGACCTTGTCGCCCTTCAGTCCGGCGATCCGGAGCCGCTCCATGATCGAGTAGACGTACTCGAGCCCGTAGCCGAGGGCGCCGGTGCTCGGGAAGATCACGAGGTTCTCGGCCAGAAAGCCGACGTCAAGCGCGAGGATGTTGATCTGCTTCGCCATGTTGATGTCGACCGGCGACTCCGCGATCAGCTTGTGCCCGTACGCCGTGCCGAGCGCGGTGAGGGTCTTGTAGTTGTCCTCGGTGATCGTCCCGAGGAGGCAGTTCTCCCCGGAGAGGGCCTCGGCGACGAGCGGGAAGACTTCGTTGTCCTTCTCGTCGCTTCCGCACCCCCAAACGATCAACGGGACGCCGACGGCCTCGGCGACCGCCTTCGCCGCCGCGGCGGCCTCCTCGGGGGACCGGTTCGCGCCGTTCGGGTCGCACCCTTGCAAGCGGAGGCAGATCGTCTCGGCGCCGAACTCGTCGACGCACTTCTTCGCCCACGCGGCGGGATCGGCGAGGACGTCGTCGAACGGCTCCCGGACGGCGTCGGGCCAATCCCCGGCCGGGACGTCCCAGACCTCCATCGCCACGACCGGGCGGTTGGGCATCGCCCCTTCGAAAAGGTAGAAGGGAAGCGTCGTCTCGCCCCCGATGGTGACGGTCGATGTCCGCGTCCCTCCGTCGGCGGACGTGGCGCCGATCGTCACGGCGTTGATCGCATGCGGCCAGCTCTTCTTGACGTCGGGAATCTCAACGGTCACGCGATTGCCTCCTTCTGCAGCAGCGTATCGAGCATCTCGGACACTTCGGTGAGCGAAACGGCCTCCGGGGACAGCTCCGCGATTGGGCGGCCGGCGAGGGCCAGCTCGTACATCTCCTCGTCGAACGGGATCTTCCCGAGGATCTCCAGGTCGATCCGCTCGATCTCCTCGCGCGCCCGGTCGCTCAGCTCGTCGCGCAGGTTGGTCAACACCAGGAAGCGTTGGCCGATCTCCAGCTCGAGGTCGTCGGCGATGCCCGCGATCCGGCCAGCGGAACGGAGAGCTGTCGGGCTGGCGTCGGAGACGACGAGCAGGAGATCGATCCCGTGCGAGACACGCCGGGACAGGTGCTCCATCCCGGCCTCGTTGTCGAGGATCGTGCAGCGGTACGACGAGCGTAGCGACTCGATGTAGCACCGCAGGATGTGGTTGACGGCGCAGTAACAGC
This sequence comes from uncultured Thermotogae bacterium, assembly GCA_964466035.1. Lineage (GTDB taxonomy): Bacteria > Bipolaricaulota > Bipolaricaulia > UBA7950 > UBA9294 > JANQEA01. The sequence continues at coordinate 73,335 of CAYXLR010000006.1, read as the reverse complement.
CGGGTCCCTCGCCGTGTCCCATCACCAGGAGGTCGACGCCCTCGCCTTCGGCGATCGCCTGATGGAGCTCGTACTCCAGATGCCGGCTGAGCGGGACGCCGGCCGGGAGGCTGTGAATCCGCTTCAGCGTCTCGGCTTGGAGGCGGCCGATCGACACATCGGTCGTCAGGCCGAGGGCCTCGCCGAGGTTCGCGTTCGGGTCGGCGTCGACCGCCAACAGGGGCGTCACCCCGCGCTCGCACAGGCCGCGGATCAGCAAGGCGGAGAGGGTCGTCTTCCCCGTCCCGCCCTTCCCGGCCACCGCGATCGTCAGGCCCATCGGTTCGTCCGATCCTCTGCGGGGGTCGATGTGGCGAGGACGTCCGCGACCGACGGGAACAACCCCAGGTGGGTGTGCGGAAGGAACTTCGCCGACATGAATTCCTCGTAGTAGTCAGGGTAGGTGATGAGGTCGTAGTACGTAGCGCTCCCGGCGATCTCGTCGCTGCGACGCAGGGCGTCAATGGACAACAAGGCCATCTTCGCCCCGACGACCGAGGTGTTCCCGACGAAGTGAATCCGCTCGACCGGGATGTCGGGGATCATCCCGAGCAGCACCGCCTTGCGGCCGTCGAGGTAGTTGCCGAATCCTCCGGCGATCAGCAGTTGGTCGATGTCCTCGAACCGGTGATCGGTCGACTCAAGCAGGATCTTCGCCCCGGCGTAGATCGCCGCCTTGGCCCGGAGGACGTTCTCGATGTCCGGTTGGGTGATCACGATGTCCGCGCCGTTGGCGCTCTCGCCGGCGGCCACGAGGACGAACTCCAGCTGCCCGCCGACCTCGCGGACCCGGGAAGAGCGATCGATCAGGAGATGTCCGGATCGATCGATGATTCCGACCTCGAACAGCCCGGCGATCGCGTCGATCAACCCCGAGCCGCAGATGCCGCGGGGGGGTGCGTTGCCGATGGTCTCGAGGTGGATCGATTCGCCGCCGGAGAACGCGACGCGCTCGATCGCCCCGCGGGACGCCCGCATCCCCGACTTGACGCCGGTTCCTTCGAACGCCGGACCGGCCGACGTGGCGCACGCCAGCATCCAGTCATCGTTCCCGAGCACGATCTCGCCGTTCGTGCCGACGTCGATCAGCATCGTCAGACGGGACCCGTCCGCCAGCCCGGTGGCGAGGATCCCGGCGGTGATATCGCCGCCGACCCAGCCGCCGATCGCCGGCATCGTGTACAGGATACCGCGGGGGTTGATCCGAATCCCCACCTCCGCGGCGCGAACGGGGGGCGGGTTCGTCGTCGTCGGAACGTACGGCGACTTCCGGATGTGCGACGCGTCGAGCCCGAGCAGGAAATGCAGCATCGTCGTGTTCCCGGACGCGAAACAGGCGATGACGTCTTGGAGTTCGACGTTGCACCGCGTGGCAAGGGTGTTGATCAGGTTGTTGATGTCTCCGACGACGGCGTCTCGCAGCGGCCCGGCGCCTTCCCGCTCGGCGTGGATGATCCGGCGCGTGACTTCCGCGCCGTAGGGAATCTGGGAGTTGTAGCACGCCTCCGCGTCGAGCGTCTTCGAGCTGAGCAGGTCGACGAGATGGGCGACGATCGTCGACGTTCCGACGTCGACGACGATCCCGTAGGAGGCGTCGGTTCGGTCCCCCTCCTCGATCTGGATCACCTCGATCGTGTCCCCCCGGACCCCGAGCGTCGCGGTGATCCGCCAGGCTCCGTCCCGATGCTGCTTCGGCAGCGACTGGAGGACCTTGAGCCCCATCTGCATCCTCGGCGCGTCGACGCGCCGCCGGATCTCCCGGTACAGCCGCTCCTGACAGCCGAGGTAGTCCTGCAGCGTCGGCGGCGTGAGCTCCACGCACAGCTTCGACACGACCGGGGCGTACGGGTACTCCTCGGCGGCCCCGAGCCCGGGGGTCAGCGCGCGGAATCGATCGGTGTCCTCGTCGACGAGGATCTGAGCCCCGTCGCCCCGAGACTCCGGGGGCACGGTGACGTCCACGTCCTCCGTGACCCGCGTCTGGCAGGCGAGGACGAACCCCGCACGGATCTCCTCACGGGTGAGCAGGGCGGTCGGTTCCGCGTCGACCTTGCCGGAGAGGATCTGCACCCGACAGCGTCCGCAGATCCCGTCGCCGCCGCAGATCGACGCGACGAACACCCCGGCCGAGCGCGCCGCGTCGAGGAGCGATGTTCCTCGCCGCACCTCGACGGTCTTCCCTTCCGGTTGGAATCTGACGCGGGCCGTTCCCGTCTCCATAGGCCGTCCGTTAGCCGCCCCACTCGGTCTTGAGGAAGTGAGGAATGCCGGCGGCGTCCTCCGGACCGACGATCACCTCCCATCCGGACTCCTCTTCGATCTCCATCCGCAACACGGCGACGAGGCCCGGGATGATCAGCTTGTTGTGGTTCACGCGGTCCATGACGCCCTGTTCCGTCACCGACTTGACGATCCCCTCGGCGACTAGCTTGTCGTCGGCGTACGCGTTCAGCACGCCGAGCCCCTCGGTATCGAACACGCTGATGAAGGTCGGGACCTTGCTGTTCTCGACTTCGCCGGCGACGGTGAAGTACGTCAACGCGAAGTTCGTCGTGAAGATCACCGGCGCGTCCGGCCCCGGATTGCCGATCTCGTACAGCTTCGCCTCGATCGCGTTCGGCACGGTCGGGTCGGTGTAGATGTTCTGTCGGACCGTTAGGATCGGGAGGATCTCCTCCGGCGCCGCGGCGTCCGTGATCACGATCCCGGCGTACCGGCAGACGGCCGCCCCCGCGGCGAGCGACTGGTCGGCCAGTGTCTCCCCGCTCGCGGTGGTGCAGGTCGGGTATCCGAGCGGCCGGAAGACCTTCTCGAGGGACAGGCGACGGAGGAGGGTCAGCTGCGTGAGGGCTCCGACCCAGTCATCGGCCGTCGGCTCCAGAACGAGATCCTCGACCCCCTTGCCCTTGAGGTTCTCCGTCAGGGTCGCGAGCCCCTCGAGGGACTCGGATCGAACGAGAACCGGGAGTTTCCTCTCCGCGGCCACCTCCGCGAATCGCTCCCAGGTCCCGTCCGTCGCCGGACCGATCAACGGCCGGTCCGCGGCGACGCCGTCGAGCGTCGAGCGGAGGATCTCGGCGTCCTCACATAGAAGGATCAACGGGAGATCGGATCCGCTGTGAATCCGCTCGAGGGCCGCGCCGAAGCGATCGGCGTCGGTCCCCTCGCCGTCGATGGCGATGAGGTCCACGCCGATCTCCTCTCCGACGCGCACGAAGTGGAGCCTCGAGATCGCCTCGAGCCGCGCGTTGATCTCCGCGTCGTCCGAGGCAGCGGGAATGCGGACGGCGACCCCGGTCGGACGATGGAACTTCTCCTCGTGGCGGAAGAGCACGGTTTCCCCGCCGATCGCGAGCTCCTTCTCTCCGGCGCCGATCTTCACGGTTCGCATCGGCGGGGCCTGCGCGTCGCCGAGGGCGGTCTGCGCCTCCTCCGATACGTGGGGGCACTGATCGAGCGCCGCCTTTTTCGCCGCGACCTGCATCGCGAACGCCATGCACGTCGGGAAGTTGCAGTCGCCGCAGTTCGTCTTCGGGAGCAGCTTGTAGATATCGATACCGGTGACCTTCGCCATGGTCTCCCCGTTCCTCCTTACATCATTGGTTCCATCGCGAGAACCGGATGGTTGACCTTTTCCAGGTACGCCAGGAGCTCTTCGCTTGTCGTCGCGCCCTCCTCCGTGGCGATCTTGTCGAGAAGCTCGGGCTTCCCGAGATCGGAGAGCCGCTCTTCGAGGCGCTCGCGGATCTCCTCCTTGAGGATGCTCGGCATCCAGACGACGCGTTCGATCCCTCCGTCAGCGGAGATGAACTTCTTGCTCGTGATGTACAGCTTGCCCATCCCGATGAAGCCGGGGGTCTGGATGCCCCCGCCGATCTGGCCGGCCATCGTCGAGAACGTCATGCCGACCGGCGTCATCCCCTCGAACTCGCGGTTGACGATCATCACGCCGTTCGTTTCCGGAAGGATCGCCGTGACGCACTCGAAGCAGCCGCAGCTGGTCATCGGGTCCTCCATCATCGAGTAGGCGTTGAACCGCGCGAGGTTCCCGTTCGACGCGACCTCGAGGTACTCGTTGACGCCCCGCCACTGTCCCTTCACCGCGTCGAGGGTCTCCCCCTTGACGATCGGCTGGTTCGGCCCGCGAGGGTTCATCTCGTAGCTCGCGGCGCAGTCGAGCCAGGTGTACGCCCCGCAGAGCCCGAGCCGCTCCGGGGTGACGACGCAGACGTGATCCGGCGCGTACGACTGGCACAGGATGCACGAGTAGTACGTATCGACGTCTTCATCGACCATCCCTTTGATCCGATCGTCGCGCTGGTGGTAGACGGCCCGCGCCTCTTCGAGCGAGTCGGCCATCTTCTCCTCGTCGGTGTAGATGGTGACCTGGATCTTGTCGATGATCGCGGAGAACTCCTCGCGGAGCTTGGCGACCAGCATCTCGCCGTAGTGGTTCAGGCGGAATCCTTTCTCGTAGGCGTCCTTGCTGATCCGCGCCCAGACGATGGCCCGCTGCCCCATGTGGAAGACGCCGAGCGCCCACGACGCGAACTCGTGGATCCGCCGCTCAACGACGGTCTCGAAGTCCTCCTTGAAGTTGCGGCCGGCGACCTCGACGACGACGCCGAGCGGAAGGGCGCCGCCGACCTCGACCTCGTCGATGTCCGGGCCGACGAGCTCGATGTTTCCGTCCTGGATGGCGTTCATCGGGCGGCCGCGGACGAGCTCGAACGCCTCGGTGTACTTCCCGCCGAACTGGACGTGCATCTGCTCCTTGCGGACCCGCTCCCCCTCGAAGCCGGCTCCGTACGGGACCGGGATCGGGATCTCGCTCGTCTTCAGCTTCAGCCCCCGGACCTCGACCGCCTTGTTGACGATCCGGTCGCGCGGGACGCCGGAGACGACGTGCTCGTACGTGCAGATGCCGCGCGGGAGGATCTGCGGGATCTCGACGTCCGAGATGACCGGGAAGCCGAAGTTGATCGCCCCGGCCGCGGTGGCGTACTTCTCGTCGGTGAGGAGCTGGTTCCCGTTCTGCGCGGCGGCGTCATCCGATCCGAGGGCGAGGACGAACGCGAAGACGCGCTCCTTGTTGTACAGGAGGATCTTCCGGGCCGCGTCGAGGTCGCCCGGCTTGACCCCGCCGAACGTCATCGCGGCGCGCGCGGCGAAGTTCAGCGCGAGGACAGCGGCGGACGTGTCCTTCCCGTACGGGACGAGGAACGTGTCCCAGTTCATCTCGACGCCCTCCTCGGCGAGCTGTTCGGCCATCGAGACGCCGTTGGAGTTCGAGGCCATGAACACGAGGATGGACCGCTCCTGGAGAGAGCGGGCGAGCTCGACGGCCTCCTCGTTGGTCGGGAGGGCGCCGACGCAGGCGGCGAATCCGGGCATCCGGCCGTCGACGAGCTTGATCCCCTGCAGCCGCAACGTGGAATCGCCCGTGAAGCCGAGCCACGGCTCCTCCGGCTCCTGGCCGTTGACGTACTTGAGCGCCTCGATGATCTCCTCGGCGAGCAGCGTCGCGACGCCGGCGTCGAGCGCGTGGCCGAGGTACGGAAGCCAGTTCTGCTCACCAGGGATCGGGGGCAAGAGAGAGGTCGCCCGGTCGAGGGCGGCCTGCGCCTTGGCGAGGGTATCGACCTCCTGGCCCGTCAGCGCCAGCGTGAGGGGCAGGAAGTACGCCGTGTCCGGAAACTCGACCTTCGTGTCGGGGCCGCGCGTCTCGACCGCCTCGAGAAGCTGGGACCGCGCTTGCTCGACGTACGCGTGGGCCCCGCGGATCGCCGCCGTGGCGATGATTCTCGACATCCGTCCACCTCCTCAGTGCGAACCCAATGTCTCCACATGAAGACGCGAGCGAAGGTGTTGCGTGCACCGATGTCGAGGAGTGTTCGTTGTCGCGTCGCTCGTACCCTCAGATTACCACGGGCGGCGGCGGTTCGGCAAGTGACAGGCGGAAATCTGTCGAATGACAGTGCGCTTCGGCGGCGAACGTCCGTCATCCCGCGGTGCGGCGCTCCAGATCCGCGAGCAGGTCGGAGACGACGGGGTGCGTCAGCCCGTCGGGGAGCGGCCCGCGCCGCCCGGCGATCCGGAACGCGTCGAGGTACGGAATCGATGCGACGAGGGGGACACCGTCGGGAAGGCCGGCGCGGATTTCCGCCGTGTCGTCGCCGTCGTAGACGCGGTTGCCGACGGCGAGGACGCGGGCGATGCCGAGATCGCGCGCCAACGAGACCGACCGCTCGGCCGTCTCGAGCGTCTTCCGATCGGAGTCGACCACGACGAGCAGCGCGTCGACGTTGCGAACCGTCCCGCGGCCGAGGTGCTCGATCCCCGCCTCCATGTCGAGGAGGACGACGTCCTTCTCCGCCACGAGGAGGTGGGCGAGGAGCGCCTTGAGGAGTGCGTTTGCGGGGCAGGCGCAGCCGGCTCCGGCGCCGCGGATCCCGCCGAGGACGAGGAGGCGGATCCCGTCACGCTCGATGGTGTACCGCGCCGGGATGTCGTCGACGGTCGGGTTCAGGCGGATGAACCCGCCGGTCCCGGCCCGCTCGGCGACGAGCTCCTCCTCGTTGGCGAGGGGGACGACGGGGTCGGTGATGCCGAGCGTCGTCGCCAGGTTCGGGTCGGAGTCGGCGTCGACGACGAGAACCCGATATCCGCGCGCGACCGCCTCCCGCGCGAGAAGCGCCACCAGCGTCGTCTTCCCGACGCCGCCCTTTCCCGCCACCGCGAGCTTCATCGCGAACCGGCCGCCTTGACGAGCGCCCGACAGAGCATCCGCCCGAGGATCGCCAGACCGTCCGTGGGGAGGTACACGTCGGCGACCCGGTCGAAGAGGACGGTCGCGTTCGCCGGGAACTCGTCGTCCTCGTCCCACCAGACGACGGCGAGAGGGACGTGCGGCAGGACGCGGAACGCGAACGCTGTGTCGCCCATCGGGAGCGGCTCTCCGTCGAGCGCCCGGGCCGCCTGACGGAAGCGATCGACGTCCGCGGCCAGGTCCCTGACGAGCCGGTCGCCCGAGTACCCCTGAAACGCGCGCCGGTAGAACGCTCCGTCCGGAAGCTCCTGAAAGCCGATCCACTCGCCGGTCGGAGCCGATCCGTCGGCGCGCACGAGGTAGTCGAGGACGAGAATAACGAGATCCTCCGGACAGTCGGACCCGTCGCGGAACGTGATCGACAGGTCCGGCCAGGCGATGTGGTAGCCGCTGTCGAGGAGCGGTAGATCGAGACGGCCGTTCCGGACCGTCAGCCCGGCCCGTCGAGCGACCTCGGCGGCGTCGCAGGCGGCCAGCTGACGGCGCGCCGCCTCGATCCGCGGGCGGAGCGATTCGCGCCACGCTTCCTTAGGCATGGGGCTGTTATAGTCCTTGGCCGATCGCGCATCAAGGCGCGGCCGAGATCCGCCCTCCGAGGTCGGTGAAGAACGCCGACAGGTCGACGTTCCCGCCGCTCAGGACCACGCCGACGCGCTTCCCCTCCGCGTTGACCTTCCTGTCCAGAAGCGGCGCGACGGCGACGGCGCTCGACGGCTCGATCACGATCTTCATCCGCTCCCAGACCGTTCGCATCGCGGTGAGGATCTGCGCTTCGGAGACGAGGACGATCTCGTCGAGGTGCGCGCGGAGGATCTCGAACGTGTTCTCGCCGAGCGGGGTCCGTAGGCCGTCGGCGATCGTTTTCGGGGTGAAGTCGGTGATCCGTCGTCCCCCCCGGATCGAGCGGTACGCGTCGTCGGCGCCCGCCGGCTCGCAGCCGATCACCCGCGCGTCCGGCGAGAGGTGCCTCGCGGCGATCACCGTTCCCGAAAGCAGCCCGCCGCCGCCGACCGGCGCGAGGATCAGGTCGAGATCTCCCGCGTCCTCGATCAGCTCGCACAGGGCCGTCCCCTGACCGGCGATGACCTGCGGATCGTTGTGCGCGCTGACGAAGCGCGCCCCGGTCTCCTCGGCGATCCGCTCGGCGGTCTCGACCCGCCCGCGATGGGTCGGCGGACACAACGTGATCCGCCCGCCGTAGTCGGCCACGGCCTGCCGCTTGATCTCCGGCGCGTCCTCCGGCATCACGAGGTACGCCGAGGTTCCGTGCAATCGCGCGGCGAGGGCGAGCGCCTGGGCGTGGTTTCCGCTCGAATGGGCGTAGACGCCCCGGGCGCGCTCCTGTGCCGCCAGGCTCGCGACGGCGTTGCAGGCGCCGCGGAACTTGAACGATCCGGTCCTCTGGAGGTTCTCGCACTTGAAGAGGACCTGCGCCCCGCTCATCCGATCGATCGTCGCGGAGGTGAGCACCGGCGTGCGATGGACGAACGGAGCGATCCGCTCTCGAGCGTTCGCGACGTCGTCCCACGTGACGAGGCTCATGCGGGGCTCTTGAACACGGCGGCCCGATACAGCCTCAGTTCTTCGATCGACTCCCGGATGTCGTCGAGCGCCCGGTGCGTCGATTCCTTCTCCAGTTTCCCGATGACGGCCGGGTACCAACGCGCGACGAGCTCCTTCAGCGTGCTGACGTCGACGTTCCGATAGTTGAGGTAGGTGTTGAGCCGCGGCATGTGGTGGAAGATGAAGCGACGGTCGAACCCGATCGAGCTTCCGCAGAGCGGAGCGCGATCTCGCAGGCAGTGCGCCCGTACGAACGCCAGGGTCCTTTCCTCCGCCTCCCCCATCGAGACGTTCGATCGCCTCGAGGCCTCCGTAAGTCCAGAGGCCCCGTGCTGCTCGACGCACCACGGATCCATCGCCGTCAACACCTCGTCCGGCTGGTGGATGACGAGGTTCGGGCCCTCCGCGACGACGTTCAGCTCCTTGTCGGTCACGATCGTGGCGATCTCGAGGATGGTGCACGTCCTGTCATCGAGACCGGTCGTCTCGAGATCGAGCCAGACGAGCGCGTGCGGATCCTTCGCCATGGCACTCCTTTCCCTGATGAGATCGAGGATACCGCGCTTTCGCGACGAAGGCCAGGAAGCGGAACGAGAAAGCGCCGGACCCGTGGAAGGGGAACGGCGGAGCCGGCCGATGGAGCCGGCTCCGCGAGGGTCGGTTTGACTAGGTGCGCTCGCCGAGGGGAAGGATCGTTCGGCCGTGCGTTTCGTTGATCAGGATCGCCGCGGAGCAGTACCAGGCGATCAGGGAGCAGACGATCCCCTCGTAGCCGGCGATCGTGTGGACGATCGGGACGAACTCGCCGATCGCGAGGAGGAAGAAGAGGATCGTCAGGGTGATGAAGATCCACGTGATCGCGCGGGGCTTCCTCAGCGACGCGACCGTCGCGTAGCCGGTGAACAGCCCCCACGCGACCAGGACGACCGCGATGCCGGCGGGCGTGACGTCGGCGAACCCCTGGACCCCGGCCAGTCGCAGGAAGAAGAAAGCGGCGAGCCCCATCCAGAACGCGCCGAACGACGAGAAACAGGTCGCTCCGAACGTGTCGCCCCGCCGGACGTCCCACATTCCGGCCGCGAACTGGGCCAGGCCGCCGTAGAACATCGCGACCGGCATGACGATTCCGAGGGTCGCCGAATCGACCAGACCCGCGTTCACGATGTTCAAGACGAACGTCGAGAGAGCGAAGCCGCCCAAACCCAAAGCTCCAACGTTCGCCAGCGTGTTGTTCTGTGCGCTCATTCGTGCCTTTCCGCGTCAGCCGACCAGCTCTTTGAGCCGATCGACGCTTTCGGGGTTCTGAAGTGTGGTGAGGTCGCCGGCGGGCTCGTGACGAACCAGCGCCTTCAACACCCGGCGCATGATCTTGCCGCTGCGGGTCTTGGGCACGTCCGCGGCGAAGATGATCTGGTCCGGCCGCCCCGTCGGCCCGATCACCTGGTTGACGGTCGCGATCAGCTCCTTGCGGATCTCGTCCGAGGGCTCGATGCCTTTCCGCAACAGGACAAACGCAACGGGGACCTCGCCCTTCATCTCGTGCGGCCTGGAGACGACGGCGACCTCGCTGACCTTGTCGTTCTGCGCCAGGGCGCTCTCCACCTCGGCGGTGGCGAGACGGTGACCGGCGACGTTCATGACGTCGTCGACGCGGCCGGTAATCCGGACGTTGCCGCCTTCGTCCTTTCGCGCGCCGTCACTGGTGAAGTACCGCTCCGGTCCGTATTCGGCGAAGTACTGGACCTTGTATCGGTCCATGTCGCCGTAGATCCCGCGGGTGAGCGCCGGCGGGAACGGATTGAGGATCGAGAGGTACCCTCCGTCCCCCGGCGCGACCGACTGACCGCCGGAATCGAGGATGTCGGCGACGACGCCCGGGAACGGCCGGCCGGCCACCGTGGGGATGAACGGTCCGATGCCAGGGAGGTTGTTGACCATGTTCGCGCCGGTCTCGGTCTGCCACCAGGTATCGATGATCGGGCAGCGGCCGCCGCCGATCACCTCGTGGTACCAGAGCCACGCGTCCACGTTGATCGGCTCGCCGACCGTTCCGAGCAGCCGAAGCGAAGAGAGATCGTACTTTTTCGGCCACTCGTTGCCCCATTTGACGAACATCCGGATGGCGGTCGGCGCCGTGTACAGCTGGGTCACCTTGTGCTTCTCGATGATCGCCCAGAACCGTCCGTTGTCCGGCGTGTCGGGCGATCCCTCGTACATCAGCGAGGTCACCCCGTTCATCAGCGGGCTGTAGTTGATGTAGGTGTGGCCGGTGATCCATCCGACGTCGGCGGTGCACCAGTAGACGTCGCCGTCGTGCAGATCGAAGTTCCATTTCCCCGTGCAGTGGGATTGAACGGCGTATCCGCCGGTCGTGTGCATGATCCCCTTCGGCTTGCCGGTCGTTCCGGACGTGTAGAGGAGGAAGGCGAGATCCTCGGAATCCATCTCCTCCGCCGGGCAGTCGGCGGTGGCGTCCGCGATGAGCTCGTGGTACCACAGGTCCCGCCCGTCCTGCATCTCGACGTCGTCGCCGGCTCGGCGGACGACGATCAGCTTCTCGACCGCGGTGTTCGCGATGCCGGCGTCGGCGTTCCGCTTCAGGTTGATCGTCTTCCCGCGTCGGAAGTAGCCGTCGGCGGTGATGACCACCTTCGCGCCGCAGTCGACCATCCGATCGCGAAGCGAATCCGCGCTGAACGCCGAGAAGACGACCGAATGCGGCGCACCGATGCGGGCGCACGCCTGCATCGCGACGACCGCCTCGGGGATCATCGGCAGGTAGATCCCCACGGCGTCCCCTTTCTCGACACCGAGCCCCTTCAGGACGTTGGCGAACTTCGACACCAGCTCGTGGAGCTGCTTGTAGGTGAGCCGAACGGCGTCCTCTTCGATCGGTTCCGGCTCCCAGATCAGCGCGATGCGGTCTCCATGTCCCGCCTCGATGTGGCGATCGAGCGAGTTGTACGAGAGGTTGAGCTTCCCGCCCACGAACCACTTGAAGTTGTGGGGTGCGTATTCGTACGGCGTCTCCCACCGCTTGAACCAGTGGAGCTCCTCGGCCTGTGCGGCCCAGAACGCGACCGGATCGGCCTTCGCCTCCTCGTAGATCGACTCGTCGGCGACCCACGCGCGTTCCTTCAGCGCCCGCGTCGGCCAGTAGACGTTCTCCTCGGTCGGATCCTTCTCTACCCACCGAATCCCGTCAGACACGTGAAACCTCCTATGTCAGTTCAGTAGCGTCAGAAAATGCGCCGAAGTCTAGCCCATGGCACGTCTCGGTGCAACGCTAAATCAGGAGGGATGGGGTGATGCGAAGGAGCCAGGGGAACGCGAAGTAGAGCCGATAGACCGGGAGACCCCGCACGACGCGCTCGACGTACGCGCGGGTCTCCGGGAAGACGTCTCCGACACCCGCGAGCCACCCATCGACGCGACTCGGGCCGGCGTTGTAGGCCATCAGCGCCTCGTCCCGGTCTCCGAATCGGTCGAGGAGGTAGCGCAAGTACCACGAGCCGAAGCGGAGGTTGAAGTCGGGATCGTAAAGGCTGTCGGTCGTGAAGTCGGGAACGCCGAGCTGTTCCGCGATCCACCCGCCCGTTTCGGGCGCGATCTGCATCAGCCCGATCGCGCCGCGCGAGGAAACGACCGTCGCCTCGAACCGACTCTCGCACCGGACGACCGAAGCGACCAGCGCCGGGTCGATCCCGTTCCGGCGCGCGAAGCCGGCGAGGCGCTCGGTGTGATCGATCGGGTAGAGGATGCGGAGGCCGACGAGCACGGCGTAGGCGGCGAGAAGGGCGAGGAGGACCAGACCGGCGCGGACGCGCCACGGTGCGAATCGTCGCATGATCTTCTATCATACGCCGAATCCTCTATAATTCGGTCAAGCAGCCATTCACATACGCAATGAACGAGGGGCGATGAAAAGATTCCTTGTTTGGCTACGGACGACGTTCGTCAGCGGACTGCTCGCGATCCTCCCCGTCGGCGCTACCGTTTTCATCATCTGGGCCCTCTACAATCTGATCGACGGCCAGGTCGGAAGGAACACGGCGTTCGGGATGGTGATCGAGCGGGTCCTCGGACGGTGGATTCCCGGGCTCGGGATCATCATCACGATTCTGCTCGTCTTCGTCATCGGGGTCATCGTCCGGAGCTTCGTCGGCCGGACGCTGCACTACTACTTCGAGCGGATCTTCTTCTCGTTCCCCGGCGTTCGGAAGATGTACGGGACGCTGAAGCAGTTCACCGGCGCGCTGCTCAACCGAGAATCGACGACGTCGTTCAAGAAGGTCGTCATGTTCGAGTACCCGAAGGACGGGATCAACGTCCTCGGCCTGGTGACGAACGAGGATCTGGGCATCATCCGCGACATCACGGGAGAGAAGTGTCTCCTCGTCTACGCGCCGACGGCGCCGAACCCGCTGTCCGGATACATGCTGATCATCCCGGAGCGGCTCGTGACCTACATCGACATGCCGGTCGAGGACGCCCTTTCGATGGTCGTCTCGAGCGGCTCGGTCCTTCCCGACAGCCTCAAGGAGGCCGCCGTGAAGGAGAGGGAAGCGGCGAAACGGCCCAGGTTCTCCCCGTTCCGCAAGCGCACGGAGAAGTGATCGGATGCCCATTTTCAAGGAGAAGGACTATCTACGCGTCGACCTCGACCGGGAGCCGGACGAGAGCCTTTGGATGAAGTGCAAGTCCTGCGGCGAGCTCGTCTTCAAGCGGCGCGTTCGCGAGAACAACAACATCTGTCCGAGCTGCGGGGAGTACTTCTTCCTCACCGCGGTCGAGCGGATCGGGCTCCTGGTCGACGAGGGGAGCTTCGAGGACGCGACCCTGCCGATCGTCGCCGCCGACCCGCTCGAGTTCGCCGACCGGAAGCCGTATCCGGAGCGGATCCAGGAGGCGCAGGCGGTGACGGGCCTGCGCGACGCGATCGTGATCGGGCGGGCGACGATCACCGGATTCCCGGTCGTGATCGGCGTGATGGACTTCCGGTTCGTCGGCGGGAGCATGGGGTCGGTCGTCGGCGAGCAGATCTGTCACGGGATCGAGACGGCGATCGAGGAGCGGCGCCCGTTCGTGCTCGTGTCGTCGTCCGGGGGGGCGCGGCTGCAAGAGGGGCTCTTCTCCCTCTTGCAGATGGCGAAAACGGTCGCCGTCCGGGCCAAGCTGGCCGAGGCGGGGCTCCCGTTCGTCTCGGTGATGACTTACCCGACGTCGGGCGGCGTGCAGGCGTCGATCGCGAGCCTCGGGGACGTCATCGTCGCCGAGCGCGGCACGTTGATCGGATTCGCGGGACGCCGGGTGATCCAGAACGCGATAGCGCAGGAGCTCCCGTCGGACTTCCAGTCGGACGCGTTCGCGTTCGAGCACGGCGCGATCGACCGCGTCGTCGCCCGCGAGGGGATGCGGGACGAGCTCTCCTCGCTTCTCGGGTTCTTCGTGGAGGCGCCGTGAGCGACGAGCGAACGCTCGACCTCCTCGAGGCGAAGATCGAGGAGCTGAGGCACCTGGACGCCGCCGACGGGATCGACCTGTCGAAGGAGATCGAGCGGCTCGAGGCGAAGCTCGAGGAGCTCCGGGAGGAGCGGTACGCGAACCTGAGCGATTGGGAGCGGGTGCGGCTCGCCCGGCATCCGAAGCGACCGTACGCCCTCGATTACATCGGCGCGGTCTTCGCCGACTTCTACGAGCTCCACGGCGATCGGATCGACAGCGACGACAGGGCCCTGGTGGCCGGGCTCGCCCGGCTCGAAGGAAGGTCGGTCGTCGTCCTCGGACAGCAGAAGGGGCGCTCGACCGAGGAGAACAAGGAGCGGTTCTTCGGGATGACGCGTCCGCAGGGGTACCGGAAGGCGCGCCGGGCGATGCAGCTGGCCGAGCGATTCGGATTCCCGGTGATCGCGCTGATCGACACGCCGGGGGCGTATCCGGGGCTCGAGTCGGAGGAGGCGAACATCGGCGGCGCGATCGCCGAGAACCTCCTCGCGATGACCGGGCTTCGCGTCCCGATCGTCGCGGTCGTCATCGGGGAGGGCGGCTCGGGTGGGGCGCTGGCGATCGGGCTCGCCGATCGCGTCCTGATGCTCGAGAACGCGATCTACACGGTGATCAGTCCGGAGAGCGCCGCCGTGATCCTCTGGAAGGAGAAGGAGCGGATGAAGGAGGCGGCCGAGGCGCTCCGTCTGACCGCGGAGCAGCTACACGACCTGGGGCTGATCGACGGCGTGATCCCCGAGCCGCTCGGCGGCGCGCACAAGGACTTCGATCGGACCGCGGCGGCCCTGAAAGCGGAGCTCGTCCGGCAGATCGGCGGGTTGACGAAGCTGGAGCCGGAGAAGCTGGTCGAGGCGCGGTACCGGCGCTACCGGGAGGTCGGACGGTACCGCGACGCGTCCTCCGAAGGCGAATGAAGCGGATGCTCCTCGGCGTCGGGAACCGCCTGTCGCGCGACGACGGCGCCGGGCCGGTCCTCGCCGAACGGCTCGCGGGGTCCGATTGGACGGCGATCGACTGCGGGACGTCGCTGGAGAACGTCGGGGGCGTCGTCGCTCGCGAGCGACCCGGTCTGCTCGTGATCGCGGACGCGGCCCGGATGGGGCTGAGGCCGGGCGCGGTCCGGCGTCTTCCGCGTCCCTCGGTCGACCGGATGCTCGCCACGACGCACGGCCTTCCGCTCAAGTTCTTTCTCGATCGACTGGCGTCGGTCGCGAACGAGGTCGTGCTTCTCGGGATCGAGCCGGCCGACCTGTCGCTCGGCGAGGGGCTGTCGACCGAAGTGGGACGCGCGGTGGACCGATTGGCCGAGGCGCTCGCGGCCGGCGGCCGAAGAGGCATCGCGTCGGTCCGGTTCCTCGAGGCCGGCGCGGCCGCCGAGCGCACGGGAACGGCCCCTTGAGCCGGCCTCGGGAAGCCGCGACAATGGCGCGGCCGAATCCGGTCGCGGGGCGTCGGTCCGGCCTCCGTGGACCGCGAAATCACGCATCGGGGAACCGCCGGGACTGCGAGCGGATCGGCGTCCCGGTCGAAGGAGGAGACGACCATGCCATTCTGTGACGGGGTGAGACTGCAAGAAGCGTATCGGAGGGCGCAGGCCGAGCGCTTCGCGTTCATGGCGAACAACGTCGCCGAGCCGAACGTGCTGATCGGCCTGCTCGAAGCGTACGCCGAAGCGCGCTCGGACCTGCTGGTTCAGATCAGTCCCGGCGCGGCGAAGTTCGCCGGGGGCGGCGACAAGCGGGCCGGCCTGAGGGGGCTGTCGGCGCTGATCCGCGAGCTCGCCGATCCGTACCCGATCTGCGTCTTCATCAACCTCGATCACTTCACGTCCGGCGAAATGGACTTGATCGAGGAGGCGATCGACGATCGCCTCGTTTCGTCGATCATGATCGACGCCTCGCTGGAGGTGTTCGAGGAGAACGTCCGGATCAGCCGGGCCGTCACGGAGAAGGCCGAGGGGACCGGAATCCTCATCGAGGCGGAGCTCGGGAAGATCAAGGGCGTCGAGGACGAGGTCTCGTCCGACGAGGGGCTGTACACCGATCCGGACGAGGCGGTCGAGTTCGTGAAACGGACCGGGACGGATCTGCTGGCAATCTCCGTCGGGACCCAACACGGCGTCTCCAAGGGAAGGGATCTCGAGCTGCGGGTCGACCTCGCGGCGAGGATCCGCGATCGACTCGCGGAGAACGGACTCGACGCGCCGCTCGTGCTGCACGGGACGTCGGGCCTCCTCCCGGAGCAGGTGCGGGAGATGATCGGCTACGGCGTCTGCAAGCTCAACAAGGACACGCACTACCAGTACGTCTACGGGCGGACGGCGGCCGAGTTCTACGCCGCGCACGCCGAAGGGATCGTCCCGCCCGACGGCGTGGAGGACGACGTCGTCAACCTGTTCGCGAAGGGCGATTGGAGCCCGGACAAGAAGGTGTTCGATCCGCGCGCGGTCGGGAGGGAGATCCAGGCGAAGGTGCGCGAGATCGCGCTCGTGCTGATCGAGCAGGCCGGAAGCGGGGGGAGGACGCTGAAGGCAGGGGAGGAGGGCGAGTGATGCGAGGCGGGGTGCTGACGGGCGGAGGGGATTCCCCCGGGATCAACGCCGCCCTTCGCTCGATCGTCCGCTTCGGGAACAAGCACGGGGTCGACGTCGTCGGGTTCGAGGAGGGATGGCAGGGGCCGGTCGAGAACCTCGTCCGACCGCTGACGCCGGTCGACGTCTCCGGCATCCTGCACATCGGAGGGACGATCCTGAGCAGCTCCCGGACGAATCCGTTCCGGATCGACGGCGGCCCGGAGAGGGTCGTCGAGACGCTGGCGGTCAACGCGGTCGACTTCCTGATCGCCATCGGGGGAGACGACACGCTCGGCGTCGCCCATCGACTGGCCGAGTACGGCGTGAAGGCGATCGGGATTCCGCAGACGATCGACAACGACATCGGGATGACCGACTACACGCTCGGCTTCTCGTCGGCGTTGGGCGCCATCACGGACGCGCTCGACCGGCTGCACACGACGGCCGCGTCCCACCACCGCGTGTTGATCCTCGAGGTGATGGGCCGCGACGCCGGATGGTTGAGCCTGATGGGAGGCGTCGCCGGCGGGGCGGACGTCATCCTCATTCCGGAGCAGAAGTTCAACGTCGATTCGATCTTCCGGAAGATCAAGCGGAGGGAGCATCTGAAGAAGCGGTTCTCCATCGTCATCGTCGCGGAAGGGGCCGAGCCCGAGGGAATGGGAGGACAGGTCGTCGAGGAGGCGGAGGTCGACGCGTTCGGCCACGCGCGGCTCGGCGGGGTCGGGCAGTACGTGGCCAACCAACTGTCCGAGCGGATGCAGATTCCGGTCCGCGTCACCGATCTGGCGTACCTGCAGCGCGGCGGGAGCCCGTCGCCGTTCGACCGGATCCTCGCGACGCGGTTTGGCGCCGCGTCGATCGAGTTCGCGCTCGGCGGTCAATTCGACGTGATGACGGCGATCCACGGAACGGAGATCGTGCCGGTTCCGCTCGGCGAAGCGCTGGCGAACCCCCGGCCGGTCGACGAAGGGCTCCTCTATCTGGTCGACCTGTTCGAGTAGCCGGAACCGTTCGGCGAGGGACGCGGCGGCCGGCTGCCCCGGTCCTGTCTCTGGCGCCCGGCTAGCCGGGGAGTCGGACGTCCCGCAGGTAGCCGGCGGCCTGCTCCGGCGGCATCGGATTGATGTAGAAGCCTGTCCCCCACTCGAAGCCGGCGACGTGCGTCAGCCGGGGCAGGATCGCGATCCGCCAGTGGTAATCATGCGGGAGCGTCGTCCAGTGCCCGGGCTTGCCCGGCCGGGGGACCGGATTCGGCGTCGTCTTGAGCACGAAGTTGTACGGGACGTCTCCGAGGAGGGTAGTCAGCCGCTTCAGTGTCCGCTGGAGCGTCCGAGCCAGGCCGCGGCGCTGGTCGTCATCAAGCGTGGTGAAGTCGTGCGAATGGGCCTTCGGATAGACCACGAGCTCGAACGGGAACCGCGAGGCGTAAGGGGCCCAGACGACGTACCCGTCGTTCTCCTCGACGACGCGATCTCCACTGCGGATCTCCGCGAACATGAGGTCGCAGAACAAACACCGTTCCTTGCGTTCGTAATACGCCTTCGCGATGTCGAGGGAGGCGCGGACCTCCTGGGGGACGATCGGCGTGGCGATGATCTGCGAATGGGGGTGCAGCAACGACGCCCCCGCTTCCTTCCCGTGGTTCTTGAACAACAGGACGTACCGGAACCACGGATTCCGCATCAAGGCCTGAAGTCGGGCGACGTACGTGTCGACGATCCGCTTCACTTGCTCCTCGGGAAGGTCGGGGATCGCGACGGAGTGCTCGGGGGACTCGATGACGACTTCATGCGTGCCCACGCCGTCCATCCGGTCGTAGAACCCCTCGATCGCCTCCCGCCCCAGCTCCGCGTACTCCTCCAGGGCGGCGAACTTGTTCGGGACCACGCGGACGTGCCAGCCAGTCGGTGCCGGAACCCGGTAGATCTCGGGGGGCGTCATCGCCTCGTTCCCGGCGCAGAACGGGCAGTTCTCCGGACCTTCATCAATCGGGTCTGAATCTCGCTTCTCGAAATCGGACGGCCGCTTCGCGCGCTCGGGCGCAACGATCACCCATCGCCCGCTCGTCGGTCCTCGCCTCAGCTCGGGCATTCCTTCTCCCTTCGCAGTAACTTCCGCGACTTCGGCGCCGATTGTATCGGATGGACGTGGAGGCTGGTACCGCTAAACCTGCGGTCGCTCGATGCGATGTGCCGACCTGAACCGGGATCGACTCCTCGCGCGAGGTTGACCCGCCCTGGCGAGCGGCGGATACTTCCTTTGGGAGGTGAAGGATGCGCGTGCTGTTCGTCTCGGCGGAAGTGTCGCCGTTCGCGAAGACGGGCGGGTTGGCCGACGTTGCGCTAGCGTTGCCGTGCGCGCTAGCGAAGAAGGGCGTGGAGATCCGCGTTGCGATGCCCAAGTACCGCGGCGTGGACGAGCGGGCGGAGCTCGCGGAGGCGGCGCATTTCGCCGTCCCGGTCGGCGGCGCCGAGAAGCCGTGCACCGCGTTTTGCGCCGACCTGCCCGCGAGCACTGTGCCGATCTACTTCCTCGGGCACGATCCGTACTACGACCGCGCCGAGATCTACGGCGAGGGATCGGAGTATCCGGACGCCCTCGAACGGTTCACGTTCCTGTCGCGAGGGGCGCTCGCGCTGTGCGAGGCGCTCGACTGGACGCCGGATCTGATCCATACGAACGACTGGCATGCCGCGCTGATTCCGGGGTTCGTCGCCGGTCGGGCCGTGCGGCGGCTCGACGGCGTCAGGACGATGCTGACGATTCATAACCTCGGATACCAAGGGTGCTTCCCGGTCGAGCAGGCGGCGGCGACCGGTCTGTCGGACGGGGCGCTCCGGCCGTACCTGCGGAACGGGACGATCAACTTGCTCAAGGGCGGAATCCTCTCGGTCGACCTGATCAACACCGTCTCCCCGACGTACGCGGAGGAGATTCTGGTGGACGGAGCGGGACTCGAAGCGGAGCTTCGGTCGCGTCGCGACGTGCTTCACGGCGTGGTCAACGGGGTCGACGTCGAGGTCTGGAATCCGGCGACGGACCCGCACCTGTGGGCGAACTACGGCGTCGACGATCTCACGGGCAAGGCGGAGAACAAGGCTCGACTTCAGCGGGAGCTTGGACTCTCCGTCGACCCCACCGTCCCGCTCCTCGGGGTTATCTCACGGCTGGCCGAGCAGAAGGGGTTCGACCTGATCATGTCCGGCTTCGACCGGATGCTGGATCTCGGTGTCCAGTTCGTCCTCCTCGGGACAGGAGCGGCCGAGTACGAAACGTTCTTCCGGGCGGCGGACGAGCGATATCCGGGCGAAGTCGCCTCGATGATCACGTTCTCCGAGGCGTGGGCACACCGGATCGAGGCGTCGGCCGACATCTTCCTGATGCCGTCGCACTACGAACCGTGTGGGCTGAACCAGCAGTACTCGCTCCGGTACGGGACCGTGCCGGTCGTCCGCGCGACCGGAGGGCTGGTGGACACGGTCGAGGAGTTCGACGGGCCGGCCGACGCCGGAACCGGCTTCCTGTTCGAGGACCGCACGCCGGATGCCTTCCTCGAGGCGGTGGAGCGGGCCGTGGGAGTGTTCCGGAGCGATCCGGCGGCGTGGAAGCGGCTTCAGCAGAGAGGGATGCGGAAGGATCTGTCGTGGGACGCGTCGGCCGACGCGTATCGAAAGTTGTACGACGAGGAGCTGGGTTAGCCGACCCGCTTCAGGATCCGGTAGGAGAGCGAGGGGATCTTCGTGTCTCCTCGCTCCTGTTCTCCCGAGAACGCATCGACCCAGATTCCGTCCGGGAGGGTCCAAACGGAGCCCTCGGTACGGGATGCGTTGATCCCGACGAGGAACCGCTCGTTCTCTCTCTCTCGTTCGTAGCTGAGGAATCTCTCCACGGCCTCCCGGATCACGATGGAACCGCGGCGAAGGACGGGTTCACTCCGCCGGAGGCGGACGAGTCGTCGAACCTCGTCCAAGAGCGGCCGATTCCATCCCTCCTCGTCCCACGGGAAGCACCGTCGGTTGTCCGGGTCGTCGCCACCGAGAAGGCCGACCTCGTCGCCGTAGTAGATCGCAGGAGCTCCAGGAAACGTGAACTGGAAAGCGAGCGCGAGCATCAGCCGACGAACGTCGCCTTCACACTCGGTCAAAAAGCGGGGTCTGTCATGGCTCGACAGCAGCGTGTACGATCCGTAGTTTGCGTCCTTCGGATAACTGTGCCAATGGGCACGCACGGAGTGCACGAAGGACGGCGCGTCCCAGCGCTCGTCGACGAGGAACGCGGTCAACGCCTCCCAAAGCTTGTAGTGCATGACCCCGTCGAGCGCGTCGTGCTTGAACCACGGCGTGCCGAGCCCGATGACCTCACCGAGCACGTAGACCTCCGGTGAGATCTCGCGAGCCGTCCGGTAGATCTCGCGAACGAAGTCGGGCGGGAGGTACTCGGTCGTGTCGAGACGCCAGCCGTCGATTCGGAATTCCTCGATCCAGTACCGCACGACCGACAGCAGATACTCGACGACGGCCGGATTCTGGTGGTTCCACTCGGGCATCGTCTTTAACCCGGCCCAGCGAGCATAGTTCGGCTCCGGGTCCTGGATGATCCGTTTCCCCTCGACCGTGAACCAGTTCCAGTACTCCGATTCAGGCCCCTTCTCGATCGCGTCGAGGAAGAACGGGTGGTGGTCGCTGCAATGATTGAACACACCATCGAGGACGATCCGGATGCCTCGGTCGTGAAGTGCCGCGACGAGGTTGCGCAGCTCCTCGTTGTTTCCGAACGCCGGGTCGATCGAGAAGTAGTCGATCGTGTCATACTTGTGGTACGAGCGAGCGCGGAAGACCGGCGTCAGGTAAAGCGCGTTGATCCCGAGCTGTTCGAGGTACGGGATCGACGTGCGGATCCCGGCGAGGTTTCCGCCGCGCGGGGTGCGATCGGCCGGTCGCTTCGGATCGACGTCCCACGTCTTGTCTCCGCGGCGAAACCGATCCGGGAAGATCTGATAGAAGATGGCGTCGGGGACCCACTCGGGAACACGTCGGGTCATTGGTCAGCTCCCTTCCGCGAGGCGCACGCACCGGGGGGCGAGCGCAACCGGAGCAGGCCGGCACCTCAGTGCGACGAGGAGAAGACGCCTTCCCGGCAGTCGGACGGTGTGCATCATTCCTTCACGGCTCCCCGTGTGAGGCCGGAGACGAGCGAGCGCTGCGACAGGAGGAAGATAACCAAGAACGGAATCATTGCGAGGATTGAACCCGCTGCAAACATCCCCCAGCGACGCCCATACTGGTCGGAAATGAGCAGTGCCATCCCAACGGGTAGGGTGAACGTATCGCTGCTGCGAAGCAGAATCGTTGCCAGGATGACCTCTGAGTAGGTTGAAATGAACGTAAGAACGAAGATGGTCGCCAGGATCGGACGGGCAAGCGGGAGGATGATCTTGGTGAAGGCCTGGAACGGCGTGGCGCCGTCAACTTTCGCCGACTCCTCGAGCGACCTAGGGATGGTGTCGAAGTACCCCTTCATCAGCCACGTGTTGAAGCCCATCGCGCCGCCGAGGTAGACCAAGACTAGGCCGGTGTGGGTGTTCAGCCCGGCCCATGGGAAGATGTCGCCCAGTGCCAAGACGAGGAGAAAGATTGCGACCATTGCCAGCACCTGGGGAAACATCTGGATCAGCAGCAGCCCGAGCAGCCCGACGCGGCGCCCCTTGAATCGGAACCGCGAGAACGCGTACGCCCCGAGTCCGGCGAGCACGACAGTCAGCAAGGAAGTGATCAAAGCGATTTTGAGGCTGTTCCAGAGCCAGATTCCGAACGGATACTGCGGTGTCGTGAACAGGGATTTGTAGTGCTCGAGCGTCGCATGCGGAGGAATCAGCTTCTGCATCTGGATGTTGTTCGTCGCGTTGAACGAGCCAGAGACAACCCAGAGAACCGGAAACACGGCAAAGACGATGAGAACAAGGATGATCCCGTGCCTCCAAACACTCCCAAAGAATGTGTGCTTGTCATACATTCTTGCTCAACTCCTCAAGGGCGCCGGTCATCCGGAAGTTGATCGCGCTGATCGTGGCGATGATGATGAAGATCACGACGGCAACGGCGGCTGCCAGTCCCAGCTGGTTGCCGCGTTGTCCCTCGAACGCCAGCCGATAGGTATAGCTGATGAGGATATCCGTCTCGCCAGCCGGTGTGAGGGTTCCGAGCATGGGAGGTCGACCCTCCGTCAGCAGCCAGATGAGGGTGAAGTTGTTGAAGTTAAACGCAAACGATCCGACCAACAAGGGGCCAAGTGGGATGAGCAGGAGGGGAAGTGTGATTCTGCTGAATCGTTGCCACCAGCTGGCGCCGTCGACGCGGGCCGCCTCATACAGCGTACTTGGGATGGACTGCAGTGCACCGAGGGAGATGATCATCATGTACGGATACCCGAGCCAGAGGTTCACCAGAAGAACGGAAAGCTTGGCCAGCCAAGGGTTGGAGAGCCAAGGCACTCTTGCGCCGGCGCCGAATAGACTGACGAGCACCTGATTGATCGTCCCGAATCCGGTGTTGAGCAAGCCTCGCCAGATCAGAATCGTCACAAACGCTGGCAGAGCATACGGAATGATCATCAGTACACGATAAAGCGTGCGGAATCTCAGGAACGGATCGTTCAGCAGGACGGCGGTTGCCAGCCCGAGCGCGAAGTTGAGGAGCAGTGTGAGCGTGGCAAAGACGATCGTCCAGAGGAAGACCTTCCCGAATGGCCTAGACACGGCGGGGTTTCGCAATAGATCGAGGTAGTTGGACAGTCCAGTCCATACTTTGTAGCCCGGGTAGATCTCTTCGCCGGATTCCGAAGTGAAGATCCCGTCGACCGCGGTGTACGCGACGCCCGTCTGCTGATCGGTCATCGTTTCCGCTTCCTCGTCGTAGGCGTAAAGGGGAGACCGCGTGCGGAACTCATGGAGGTTCACCAAGCTGATGGTCGTGCCACCGTACTCGATTCGGAAATCCTCGATCTCCGAAACGCGCTGTGCGAGTTGCATGAACGATAGACGAGCGTAGTCCTCGTATCGATCGATCTCGCCATCGCCGTCTTCATCGATCAAACGCGCGTCCGGAAGCGATAGTTCCTCGGCGTTGCCGTCAACGTATAGGATCGTCGCGGATTCGCTCTCTAGCAGCAGGGCGAGATTCCCATCATCGTTTGCGAACGCGACGTATGAGTACACAACCGCGGCGTCAGGCACATAGCAGCGGTCAAGAAGCTGTCGGATCGTCTGCTCCTTCGACAGCATGTGTCCGGTGCCCACGTTGGTGAACGAGGAAACGAACGTGTAGCCGATCGGGTACACGACCATGACTGTCAGAAAGATCACACCGGGGACGAGCCAACGGAGCGGGTAGCGCTTCTGGGACAAGAAGATATAACTGATGAAGCCAGAGCCGATCAATGGCATGACCGCCGGGATATACATGCCTTTGGTCAACAGGAAGACGGAGACGTAGATGGAGGCCCCCACCAACGTTCCCAATAGAATGATCTTCGCCGTGTGTTTGGCTACATATCTCCAGATCATGTAAGGATAAAGGGGCCGCCCGTCGGGCGGCCCCACTTTTACCTAGTCGCAACCGAGCAGGGCGCGAATCTCGTTCGCGGCATCCTGCATCGCCGTCGTTGGGTCTTGCTCCTGGTTGACGATCAGCTCGAGCGCATCGGACCAAGCGTTCCATACCGACGTCATTTCAGGAATCTTGGGCATCGGAATGGCCGTTGCCGCGGCGGCGGCGAATCCCTGAATGTCCGGATTGCCGGCCAGGAAGCCGAGCGCCGGCAGGTACGCCGGCGGCCGGTCGCCCTGAATGTACAGGCCGAGCATGACGTCAGAAGAGATTAGGAAGTCCTTGATGAGCAGGTTCGCGAGGACCTTGTTCTCGCTGAACGCGCTGACCATGAACCCCTGCACGCCGACGAACACGCCGGGAGCGTTGCCGCCGATCGGCGGGATGGCGGAGACGGCGTAGTTGATGCCGCCGGCCTTCACATCGGCCAGCGTCCACGGACCGCCGATCATCATCGCAAGGTTCCCGGCGCTGAAGGCCCCGACCACTTCGCCGTAGCCGGCGCCGGCGATCTCGATCCCGTCCTTGACCATCTGGTCGAGGATGGTCGCACCGGCGATCGATCCTTCGTTGTCCAGACCGATGTCGCACGGGTTGAGCACGCCGTCCTCGTCCTCGCCAAAGATGTAGCCTCCGCCGGCGGAATACAGCGCGAACGTGTGGTACGGATCGGGCTGCTGGATCAGGAATCCGTACTTGCCGGCTTCAAGGTCCGTCAGTCCCTTGGCAATCGTCAACAGCTCCTCGAACGTCGCCGGAACCTCAGGAACGAGATCCGTGTTGCGGATGAGCGCGACGTTCTCGGTGGCGTACGGGACGCCGTAGAGCAGATTGCCCCAGCTGAACGCGTCGACGGCCACGGGGTCGAACTCCTCAACCTGTGCCGGGGTGAGGACGATCGGCTCGAGTAAGCCGTTGAGGATTAGTTCGCCGAGCCAGTCGTGGGGGCCGAGCAGGATGTCCGGTCCTTCGCCGGCCGGGCCGGCTGTTGCCAACTGGCTTTTGATGTCACCGAAACTGACTTCTTGGACGATCGCCTCGACGCCATAGACCGCCGTGAAGTCTTTTGCGACTTCTACCAGGATGGGGGCGCGCGAATCGTCGGCCCAGATCAAGAGCTTGCCCGCCTCGCTTGCCGTCGCGGTAAGCCCGGCAAAAAGCATCAGCCCGAGTAGTGAAATCACAACTCGCTTCATGGTTGACTCCTCCTTGAGAAGTTGCATCTTTTGCATTGCCTCCTTGTTCCCTCCAAGTGCTGCTCAGCGGTTGTCCTGGTTTGCCATCACCTCCCTTGGGTGGATGTGTCGAATCGAACGTGGACGGGGATGAGGGTTGCGTAGAGCCCTTGGTCGTGACTAAACGTGGAGAGGATTTCTTCCTGGGTTGTCCCCGCGGGGGCCAAGTAATCGTAGAACTGAGGTGCCCAGAACGGGTCCGGGATTCCGCCGCCGGTCCACTCACCGGGCGACGCGCCGATCGGTCGCAGGTAGTTGGCTCCGTAGCCGTCCTGGGATCCGACGAGCACGTAGTGCCACCCTTCGATCTCCGGCATGACTGTCTTCGGGATGGTGACGATGATCCGGCCGCGCTTCGGATCCGACGCGACTTCGACGAGTGTGGGGCCGGTGCCGTCGGCCGTCCATAGGTGTCGGCCGTAGGCCGGCCAGCCGGCGACCCGAATGAACACGTCCCAAGGGTGTTCGGGCGCGAACGCGGCGTGGGCCGCCTCGCCCTCCTCGAACGAGGCGACCGATCCTCCGTCAGCGACGTCGAAGTAGAGGTAGAGGATCGGATGGCTGAACCCCTGGGAGCCACCCCACGGGTTCGTCAACGTCGCGAAGTCGAACGCCAGTTGCCATTTGGTATTGGCGTCGTAGACGCGATAGGCGACAAGGTCGAACAGCCCCTCGACGCGGAAGACATCGTTCAGCGGGTAGACGTAGGCCCCGGTCCCGTGATCGTCGCCTGCCGGATCGTCGATCGCGAACCGCTCCTCTCCCTGGATCAGCATCGGGATCCCGGCCAACAGCGGTCGATCGGGCAGCCGGTCGATCGTCTCCCCCGGCCGCTCGAGGACGAGGGCGAGCGTGATCGACTTGCCCGGCTCGACGCCGAGCTCGGAGAACGGGACCGAGAACTCGATGCGCTCTCCGATCCGGACGGCCCGAGCGCTCGCGGTGCCGATCGAGGACGCGTACCGCCACCCGCCGCTTCCGTCCGTGGCGTACTTCGACACCACGCCGGAGCCGTCAGCGTCCAGCTTGTCGAATCGGACCTGGATCGCCGACGCGAGCCCGAAGCCGAGCGCCTCGCCGCCGTGGCGCGTGACGACGTTCACCGGTATCCCGGGGGGGCCGGACGCGTAGAGGACGAGGTAGAGCTCCTCCTCGCCGATCCTCGTCTTGGGGTCGAACGCGGTCTCGACGAGCAGGTACAGGTTCGACTCCCTGTAGCCGACTCGAACCTCCTTCAGCTCTCCGTCTCCGGCGATCGTCACGGCCTCGTCCCATCTCTCACCGTCGCTCGGTACCCCGTCGACGGTCGGGTCGAGCTCGCCGAGGCTCTCCGCTGTCGGTGGGATCAAGCGAAGGCCGAGGATCTCCGGGACGCTTTCCGCGCCGGCCGCCGAGTACGCGCCGGTCAGATGGGCCTTGAACAGCCAGTCGAACAGATCGTCGGTCCCGGAGTCCTGGTCCGTTCCGTACCACCAGAACCAGTCCGATCCCTGCGCGGCGTGGATCGCGTCCACGGCGTCGGTGGGATCGCCGGCGTCGGACACGACCTCTCGGGCCTCGGCCAGCCGTTCCCACGCTTCGTCCTCGTCCGGCTCGCCGCTCCACGTCGACAGATCGCCGGCCCACGACCCGGTCGGGAGGCGATCGAGCGGCGTCGGCCCGACCCCGTCCTCGATCCACTCGGTCGGGGTCACCGTCCGTACCCAATCGGCGTCGGCGAGCGCCTCGTACAGGGCGTGGAGGAGCGTCCGTCCGTTGTTCGGGTAGCCGGCCATGAACATCCAGTTCTCTCCGTCCATCGCGACCGTGAGGACGTGTCCGGCCGGGGCGTCGAGGCCTTCCCAAACCCGCTCGAGCTCACCGAGGAAGTCGGCGACCGCGGCCTGCGGATCCTTGTTTCCGTAGGAGAAGCTGATTCGGTTCGACAGCTCGGTGTCGCGGAAGAACAGCGTGACGCCGGTCCACGCGTACAGCGTCGTCAGCTCGGCGAGGCTCGGCGTGTGGCCGAGCGCCTGCGCCAGGATCCCCTCGTCGGTCGTCGACCAGACGAACCCCGCTTTGCCGAGAAGGGAGACGGCGATCTCGGAGACGGCCTGCTCCGGCGGCCAAACGCCGGAGGGCCGGACGCCGAACAGGCGTTCGTGCTGCGTCTGCGCGGCGTTCAGCTGGGCCGTCACGTCGCGCTCCCAGCCGTGCTCGACGAGGAGCGGCAGGATCGGATGGTAGAACGGGCCGGTGATCAGCTCGCTGCCGAGCGCCGCGACGTCGCGGTACGCGGGCACCACGTCCTGAATCACCGACATCTGCGCCCGGATCAGCGCGACGAGGTCGTCCGCCGTGAAGCCGGAGTGCCCCCGGTACCGCGCGATGCCGAGATCCTCGTGAAGCTCCGGCGAGATCTGCCACAGCAGGAACAGCGCGGCCGCGTCGAGGAGCTGCCGATCGGTGAGCGGGCGCCCGGCCGCCAGCATGTTCAGCTCGGCGTACCGGGGGTCGTAGTACGGGTCGTTCCCGTCGTCGTCGAACATGTACCCGTTGATCCAGAACGCCTGCTCCTGGAGGGCGGCGCGGTCGGCGGCGCCGAGCGACGAGGGGTCGGTCGCCAGCGCCCAGATCCACTTGAGGTGGTTGTCGATGGCGCCGATGTGTTGGTACAGGCCGCCGAGCGCGGACTCCTCCGGCGTGATCGTGGCGTAGTCCATCAGCTGCCAGAGGAGACTCGGCTGGAGGTTGAACGTGGTGTGGACGTCGGGGTGCTCGGCGGAGATGCGCGGCGAATCGATGTATTCCTGAACGGCGTGGACGCGGACCCACGGGAGTTCGTACTCGGCCGTCAGGCGGTTCCAGTACAGCGGCTGATGCTGATGCCAGATCAGCGCGAGGTTGAGCGGTGCCTTCTCGCCCCACGCGGTGAGGCAGACCCACGCGCTCAGGCCGATCACCATCCCGATTCGTCGTAGCAGCACGTTCACCTCCTGCGAACGAGCAGCGTGGTCTGATCGAGGGAGACGTCGACGGACGTCAGCTCTTCGTCACGACGAACGTCGAGCGACCGTCCGCTCGCGCGGACCTCGATCGGCTCCCGGGAGAGGAAGTCGATCGTCCCTTCCACGCGGTCGACGGTCAGGTCGATCCCGCCGCGACGACGGTCGAGCGCGACGAACCGATCGGCGGGGGCAGGAACGAACTTCCCGGCCAGCCCGAGCGGGCAGATCCCATCGAGAAGCGGCGACAGGACGTAGTACGCCGTCCGCCCTGCGGCGAGCTCTCCGGACATCCGTGCCACGGTCGATCCGTCGATCCCGTTGCGGATCGTGTAGTCACCAGGCAGCGGGGGCTCGACGTCGTACCGGGCGGCCTGCGACGACAGGTTGAGCACGACGACGTAGATCCATGCGTGGTCGCCGGCGCGGTGGAGCGTCCAGTACGTCTCGACCGCCGCGCCAAGGCTGCTCGAAACGGGGAACGGCGGCCGGTCCGGCTGGAGGAGCCGGCCGTCCGGCAGGATCAGGCGAGAGAGGAGTCGCTCGTCGCTTCGGTCGGGCGCGTCGCCGATTCCGACCGGCCCGCACGACAGCGCTCGGAGGACCGCGTCTTCTTCGGGATGGGCGCCTCCGAGGCCCGGATGGAAAGCGGAGAGGAACAGGTCGTGGAACGGGAGCAGCCCGAGCGCGTACAGGAACGTCCCCATCAACAGGTTCTGGCGGTTTAGGTCGACCGGACGGAGCGCCTCGCGTCGGAATTCGTCCTGGCCGAGTTCGGCGAGCGACTCGATCGCCTCGGGCAAGGCGAACAGGTAGTCGATGTAGGTCCTGGCGGAGCGGACGTTCGGCGCCTGCGTCGAGGCCAACGCCATCCCCATCGTCTGCATGCACTGCAGGACGTCGAGCCCTCGGTCGGCGAACGCACCGGTCATTCTTCGGTACCACGACTCCGCAGCGTCTGGCGAGTTCCTCAGACGGGGCGTCAAATGCTGCTGCGTCCGCATCCAATCGTGCCAGACGGCGAACCCCTCCTGCCGGCGGATCTCGTCACCGATCGTCTCGTACACTGAGCCGTCGCCTCCGTCGGAGCCGTACGCGTTCGGTTGCGCGAGCGCCGAGACGTGGAGAACGGTCGGAAGCGAGGCGGGCCGCACCAGGTCTGCGATCCCGTCGGGGTACTTCTCCGGATCGGGCGCAAACTCGATCGCTTGCCCGATCTGGCGGTACGGATACCACAGGTCGAGCCCGAGGTAGCGGATCGGGAGACCGCGGCCGCGGATCGACTCGATGACCTCCTTCAACTGTGGAGCGGTCAGCGGGTGGATCGGCTCGGTGTAGTACCCGCCGTACGCGTTCCACCATCCGATGGCGGCGGACAGCGGATGGGTTGACGGGCTCGGCCGCTGCTTTCCTCCGCGTTGCAGGAGGACGTCGCCGAGCGCCATCAGCGCCTCGGCGACGTCTCGCCCCGGCACGAACAGCGTCGCGATCTCCGCCTCCGCGGCGAATCGATCGATCGAACCGTGCGTCCCTCGGGCGGCCCCGCCCGGGGTCGCGACGAGACAGCCGGTCAGGAAGTGGCTGAACGGGGCGATCGCCAGCGCGCCGGCGTCGCGGAAGACGACCATCGGCGCGAACGCCTCGGACGGCAGCGCGTCCCCGTCGCAGACATGGGCCGTCGGCCAGTAGCCGCCGAACGGATCGTCGGACGCACCGAGACCGTGGGTCGCCAGGCAGACGCGCGATCGATCGGGAAGGTCGAACCGCGGGGCGTGCAGCGACGGCTGCTCGAACGAATCGGCTCGGCCCGTTCCGTCGACGGTCCGCAGGAATCGTGCGGTGAAGACGATTGCCGAACCGTGGTCGCGGAGCGTCTGCTCGATCATGCGCTCCCTCTCGTGCACGAGGACGCTTCGCAGCCCGGTGAACGGACCGAGTGCGTCGTTCCCTTCGATCGGCTCCCAAGGCGTCGAGACGTACTCGGCGTTGCGTGCCTCCCATGCCGGAACGGCGGTGCGTATCGCGTCGACGACCGTCTCTCCGTCGAGTTCGATCCTCGGCAGTCCGTGCGCGTCGATGCCCAATCCGGCCCTCATGGCGCGACCACCTGTGCCGGGAGCCGGAAGAATTCGGCCGCGGCGAGCGTCGCGGCGCCGATCAAGAAGCCGTCCGGCCCGAGCTGGGCGGGGACGATCCGCAGCTGCGCCGCCTCGGCGGGGAACGAGTGGCGGCAGACCTCCTCCTCGAACGCGGTGAAGAACAAGTCACCTTCGTTCATCCGCTCGCCTCCGAGGATGATCGCCTCGGGATTCAACAGGTTGACCAGGTTCTTCGCCCCGATGCCGAGGTTGGTCCCCATTCGTGTAAAGGCGGCGGTTGCCTCGGCCGATCCGTCACGGGCGGCGGCGACGAGTCCATCGATCCCCTCGAAGCCGAGCCGCTCGGCCTCTTCTTCTAGGAACCGATCCGACGCGTAGACCTCGAGGCACCCGCGCTCGCGGCAGCGGCAGACCGGTCCGTTCGGGTCGATCGTGATGTGGCCCAGCTCACCAGCGCCACCGAAGGCCCCTCGGTACAGCTTGCCGCCGATCACGACCCCGGCGCCGATCCCTTCTCCAACGGTGACGCAAATGAAGTGCTGATAGTCGATGCCCGCGCCGTACCAGGACTCCGCCAGGGCGAGCGCATTGACGTCGTTCTCGACGTGGATCGGAACGTCGAACCGGGGCGTGAGCACGTCGAGGATTCGCACGTTCTCCCATCGGAGGATCGGGGAGTAGAGGTTCGTTCCGGTGGTCGGATCGACGAACCCCGAAACGCACACGCCGATTCCGAGGATTCTCCCGCCGAGGAGGTCATCCACGAGCCGGGCGATCCTCTCGAGCGTCTCGCCGGGCTCGGGCGGATCGGCGATCGCGCATTCTGCGCGCTGAGTAATAACTCCCCCCAGATCGACGCGCGCTGCGAGAACGCGCCTCCGCTCGATCTTGACTCCGACGCTGAAGGCGTGACGCCAATTCAGTCCGACCAACGTCGCCGGGCGGCCGCCGCTAGAGTCCGCCTTCCCGACCTCCTCCACGACGCCCTCTTCGAGCAGGATGCGCATTAACCGGGTCAACGCGGAGGGAGCGAGTCCGGTGTGCTTCGCGACGTCGGTGCGCGACAGCGGGCCGGTGGTGCGGAGTAGATTGATGATCAGCGCGCGGTTCTGGGATCGAACGAGGTTCTGATCACCCTTCTGCAGCTCCACTCTAACTTCCTTCACAGAAGTAACTAACCGTACTATAGGCCGTCAAACCCATTGTGTCAAGCGTTACAGCCGACCATGCAACAGGGATTGACCTGTGATCCGATCGCGCGTAGAGTCGGCCGATGCGAGCGGTCGAGGCCGAGGCAACGCGACGGCGGCTGCGGGGGAGGAAGGATCGAGGATGAGCGCTCTGGAGCGGCTCTGGAACCGGCTCGATGCGCTGGGACGCGAACGGCGCCGAGGCGGGAGCTACCGGGTGCCGACCTGCTGGGTCGAGCTGGACGGGCCTCCCGGCGGCTCGGTCGCGGTCGATCCGATCGGCTGGTGGCGCGCCGCGGTGGAGCGAGCGCTGAGCGAACGGCTCGAGCCGGCCGAGAACGGGCGAGGCGACAGATGGACGCGGAACGCGGTCGTCTACAACCTGCTGGTCCGAACAGCAGCCGCGTTCGATCACGACGACGACGGGCGGATCGGTCCCTCCGCGGCGAGAGGAGTTCGTGAAACGGGCACTTTCGCCAAGGCGATCGCCCTTCTCCCCTACGTCCGGGACCTCGGCTGCAACACCGTCCACCTCCTTCCGATCACGGCGATCGGGATCGACGGACGAAAGGGACGTCTCGGGTCGCCGTACGCGGTTCGCGACCCGTACCGGCTGGACGAATCGCTCGCCGAGCCGATCCTCGGGCTGGGAGCGGAGGCGGAGTTCGCGGCGTTCACGGAAGCCGCGCATCGTCTCGGACTCCGCGTGGTCGTCGAGTTCGTCCTCCGCACAGCGGCGAGGGACAGCGTTTGGGCGGCGGAGCATCCGCAGTGGTTCTACTGGATCCGGGAGGGCAGCGCGTTCGGCCGACCGACGTTCGCGGAGGCGGAGCTTCGAGAGATCAAGGCGCGCGTCGAGGCCGGAGCGCGCACCGATCTCCCGGCGCCGTCGGCCGCCTACCGCGAGCAGTTCGTGCGCCCGGACGAGCTGACGGGTGTCGTGCACGACGGGACCGGCTGGGTCGCGCGGCTGCGGGACGGGTCGTCCGCGCGGATCCCCGGGGCGTTCTCCGATTGGCCTCCCGACGACGCGCAGCCGCCTTGGAATGACGTCACGTACCTTCGGATGTACGAGCACCCCGACTTCGACTACATGGCGTACAATACGCTTCGGATGTACGACGCGCGGCTCGCGCGTCCCCAGCAGGCGGTCGAGGCGCTGTGGGAGCGAATTGCCGGGATTGTGCCTCACTACCAGAGGCAGTTCGGAATCGACGGGGCGCTGATCGACATGGGACACGCGCTTCCCGGGCAGCTGAAGGCTCGGCTGATCGGCGAGACGCGCCGCTTGGATCCGGATTTCGCGTTCTGGGACGAGGACTTCCGCCTCGATTCGACGGCTAAGGCCGAGGGGTACGACGCGGTCATGGGGAGCTTCTGGTGGTCCGTCCACCGCCCTGCCCCTCTGCGGGACGTGCTGTGGGAGCTGAGCGAGCGCGGCGTGTCGCTCCCGTTCCTCGCCGCGCCCGAGACGCACAACACCCCGCGGTGCGCGGCGCGCGACGGGGGCGTGTCTCGATCGAGGCTGGCCTGGATTCTCGGCTGCTTCCTGCCGGCCGCGCCGTTCCTCCACGCCGGCTTCGAGCTCGGGGAGACCGCGCCGGTCAACACCGGTCTCGACTTCTCCGCGGAGGAGGCCTCCCGGTACTCGGCGGAACGGCTGTCGCTTTACAGCCCGATGGCGATGGACTGGGAGGGAGACGGCGGGATCGTCCCGACGATCCGCGGGGCGCTCGCCGCTCGAGCCGAACAGCTGGACGTGGTCTCGGACCCCTCGCCGGGCACCGTGTCAGTTCTCGATTTACCGAACGAGCGCACCGTCGGCTACGCCCGATCCAGCCACGGCCGGCGGATCGTCGTTGTCGGCCTGTTCGGCGGAAACACGACGGTCGACGCCTCCCCGGCTGTCCCGCTGGCGGACGGCGCCTATGTCGATCCGCTCAGCGGGCGGGCACACCGCGTCTCCGGCGGTCGGATGGCGCTTCGGCTCAGCCCATGGGACGCCGTCGTCGTGCTCGGGCCGAGCGCGGACGCTGAAGGAAGATGATCCCCCGCTGATGCTCCCCGTCGACGAACACGCTCAGTCCGTGCCGGAACGTGTAGTGGGTCACGAATTCGTCCCGGTAGGCCACCTCCTGGTTCGCCAGGAGATCCCGGTTCAGCCGGTCTCCCGCCTCCTCTCGGAACGGTAGGTAGAGGACGCCGCTTCCGACCATGTCGGCGTAGAAGTGGGTCCCGTACGAGAGCTCGGGGGCGAACGATCCGGTCGACATCTCGACGATGACCGACGCGCCGGCGATCTCGTTGTACTGCGCCGGGACGCCGAGCTGCGGGTTCGTCGACGCCCAACGGCCGGGCCCCATCAGGACGTACGGCTCGTCGCGCTCCGAGAGACGGTGGTTGATCCGACCGACCGACCGGGCGATCTCGTACCCCTTGTCCCACCGATACGTCTCGGGAGACACGAGGACGAGATGGCGGATTCCGTCGATCCTTCCGTTTCCCAGGACTTGGTGACATTCGAGGACCGAGCGGTCCTCGCGGACCTGCGGGAGGTGGATCCGGCGGTGCTCGGGGCGGCTGCCGAGCGGGCGGACCTGCAGGATGGAGAACAGCGGCGACCCGGCCGCCTCCGCTTCCGGTCCGGAGAAGTCGATCGCGAACTCGACGTCGACTGGCAGCTCCAGCAGCTCGGCCAGGGCGGTGAGCAGCTCTCGGATCAGCGGGGTCAGCGGCATGATCGCGTCCGTCTCGATCAGGCTGGTGAAGGACGCGATGAGCCGGCCGCCGAGACCGGCCGGGGCGTGCGGCGTCTCGCGGAGTTCCCCGTCGGCGTCGACCCGGGAGCAGATCGTCGCGAGGAGGGGGTTGTCGAGCTCGTACAGCTTCCGCTGGGCGAGCTCTCCGGCCTCCATGTCGAGGACGTCGACCGTCTCCTGCGAGTACCGGACGATCGTGCCGACGTCGAACCCCTCCGGCCGGAGGCCCGGCCGCCGCGGCGAGAACACGCGAGCGTACTCGCGGCCGACCGCCCTCGTGCCGGTGCCCACGACGAGCCGGACGACCCCGTCGTCCGGCGTGAGGCGGTCGGTCCACGGGTAGTAGTTGCGGGAGAACGCGACGCCGCCGACGAGCGGGTAGAACAGGTCGTGTTCGTACGGGCCCCCGATCATGTTCTGGACGAGGATGGCCATCCTCTCCTTTCGCCAGTCGAGCCCGTGCCGCTTTCGGTACGCCCGCGCGTTCGGGGCGAACGTCGACGCGTAGACGCGCTTGATCGCATCGATCAGCCGCTTGAGGCGCGCGTCGAGCGGCCCGGTGTTCGCCAGAAAGACCGACAGGTAGATCCCGGCGAAGGAGTGGTCCGGGTCGTCCTCCATCACCGACGAAGAGCGGACGACGAGCGGCCGGGTCTCCCGCTCGAGAAACGGGATCAACTCTTCGGCCCACGCCCGCGGGAACGTTGCCGAGACGATCCGTTCGGAGAGCTCGTCGAGGGTGATCGTCCCTTCGCAGCCGGCGCGCACGGCGTCCTGCAGCCGGTTCTCCTCCATGAACGTCTCGAACACCTCCGATGTCAACACGGTGGAGTCCGGGAACCGAAGGAGGTGTTGAAACCGGGTGAGCCGGGCGCCGTCGTGCATCGCCTTCATCGCGAACAGGAGCCCCCGCGCCTTGCCGCCGAGCTGGCCGGTGCCGAGCATCCGGAACTGAGGGGGGAGCGCGAACGGATCGAACCGGTACGACCCGTCCGCGGCGAGGCCGAACCGGAAGAAGCGGGAACTCGAAGCGCGCGACGTCCGCCTACGGCGCGGCTGTCGGCCGAGCATCCGGCGTCTCCTTCGCCCGACCGAAGACCCACGAGACGGCGAGGATCGTTTTCGCGTCGGTGATCTGAGAAGCACGGATCATCCGCTCGATCCCGTCGATCGACCGGGCGCACCGCTCGGCGATCTCGCCGTGGTCGGCCGTCCCGACCGGTCGGAGTCGGGACGCGCGAAACAGGACGATCCGCTCGTCCGAGAAGCCCGGGGAGGTGTAGAACGACAGAACGCGGGTCCACGTCTCGGCGGCGTACCCGGTCTCTTCCTGGAGCTCGCGCCGGGCGCAGACGAGCGCGTCCTCGCCCGGCTCGATCTTCCCCGCCGGGATCTCCCACAGATCCGATCCGACGGCGTGCCGATACTGTCTCACGAGGAGGACCTTCCCGTCCGCCAGAACGGGGACGATCGCCGCGGCTCCGGGGTGGGCGACGATCTCCCGCGCCGTGCGGGAGCCGTCGGGGCGTTCCAGCGTGTCGACGAAGACGTCCAGGAGCCGTCCGTGGAAGACGTTCTCCCGGCGGACGGCGCGGATCGGTTCAGGCGGCGTGGTACCCCTCCTCGAGCGCCTTGTTGTTCGCGTCGACGAATCGTCCCTTCCCGCTCTCCTCGAGCATGCGGGCCATCGCCCGTTGGGCGGTCTCGAGCGGGATGACCCCGGTGGCCTTCAGGTACGCGCCCAGGGCGACCATGTTGATCGTGCGCGGATTCCCCGCCTCCGCGGCGAGGTCGTTGAGCGGGAGATAGCGGACGTCGAGATCGTCGCGGCTTGCCTTGCGATCGACGAGCGAGCTGTTGACGACGACGGCGCCGCCGGCGGCGATGGTCGGCTCGAACTTGTCGAGCGACGGCCGGTTCATGGCGACGAGCGCCGACGGATCGTCGACGATCGGGGAGCCGACCGGCTCGTCGGACAGGACGACGGTGCAGTTCGCCGTCCCGCCGCGCATCTCCGGCCCGTACGACGGGAGCCAGGTCACTTCGAGCCCGTGATCCATCCCGGCCTGGGCGAGGATCTTGCCGGCGAGGATGACCCCCTGACCGCCGAATCCTGCGATGACGACTGAACGTTCCATCCTACCCCCTGTCGATGAGGTCGCCGAGCGGGAAGACCTCGGTCACCACGTTCGCCACGTGCTCGTTCGCCTGGACCGGGCTCATCCGCCAGTTCGTCGGGCAGGTCGAGAGCATCTCGACGAGCGAGTACCCCTTCCCCTCCACCTGGTACTGAAACGCCTTCTTGATCGCCGCGGTCGCGTCGTGGATGCGTTTGGTGTCGTACAGCGCCTGCCGGGTGACGTACGCCGGGGCGTCGAGCTGAGCGATCATCTCCGAGAACCGGATCGGATACCCGAACAGCTTCGGGTCGCGGCCGTCCGGCGTGGTCGTCGTCTTCTGGCCGACCAGCGTCGTCGGGGCGAGCTCCCCGCCGGTCATGCCGTAGATCTGGTTGTTCACGAAGATGACGGTGATGTTCTCGCCGCGGTTCGCGGCGTGGATCGACTCGGCGGTGCCGATGCTCGCGAAATCCCCGTCCCCCTGGTACGAGAACACGATCAGGTCCGGGCGCGCCCGCTTCGCCCCGGTCGCGACCGCGCTCGCCCGCCCGTGGGCGGCCTGGAGGGCGTCGCACTTGTACCACAGGTAGGCGAAGACGGAGCAGCCGACCGGCGCGATGCCGATCGTCCGCTCGGCGATGTCGAGCTCGTCAAGCGCCTGTCCGATGATTCGCGTGATGATCCCGTGATGGCAGCCCGGGCAGTAGGTGAATCGGGCGTCCGTGAGGCTCTTCGGCCTCTCGAAGACCTTGACCATGTTCGCGATGTCAGCTGGCATGCTTTCTCACCTCGTTCAGGATCCCGCGCGGCGTCGGGACGACGCCGCCGAGCTCCCCGTAGAACGGGGTTGCGGCGCGCTCGGCCACCGCCAGGCGGACGTCCTCCCACATCTGGCCGGCGCTCATCTCGACGGACAGTACGGTGTCGACGCGGTCGGCCAGCGTTCGCAGCGGTTCATACGGAAACGGCCACAGCGTGATCGGGCGGAACAGGCCGAGTCGGATCCCTTCGGCGCGGGCCATGCGCACGACGCTCTTCGCGATTCGGGCGATCGTTCCGTAGGCGGCGATCACGATGTCCGCGTCCTCGGCGTCGCTCTCCTCGTAGCGGACCTCGTTCGCCTCGATCTCCCGGTACTTCGCCTGGAGGGCGAGGTTCATCTGTTTCAGTTTCTCCGGATCGAGGTCGAAGCTGAGCACGATGTTCGGAGGGCGCCCCGCCGCGCCGGTCGTCGCCCAGTCCTTCGCCGGGAGGTCGTCGACGTCGACCGGCTCGGGCAGCTCGACCGGCTCCATCATCTGACCGAGCATCCCGTCGGCGAGGAGCACCACCGGGGTCCGGTACTTGTCGGCGAGGTCGAACGCGAGCATCGTCAGCTCGCCGGCCTCGGGGACGGTGGACGGACCGAGGACGATCGTCCGGTAGTCCCCGTGGCCGCCGCCCCGCGTCGCCTGGAAGTAGTCGCACTGCGACGGCGCGATGTTTCCCAGGCCGGGGCCGCCGCGCACCACGTTGACGATCACCGCCGGAAGGTTCGACCCGGCGAGGTACGAGATCCCCTCCTGCTTGAGGCTGATTCCGGGCGAGGAGGACGAGGTCAACGTGCGCACACCGGTGGACGCCGCTCCGTAGACCATGCTGATCGCGGCGATCTCGCTCTCGGCCTGGATGAACGTGCGGCCGAGGCGCGGCATGTGGCGCGCCATGTGCTCGAGGAGCTCCGCCTGCGGGGTGATCGGATACGCGAAGTAGCATTGGCACCCCGCGCGGATCGCCGCTTCGGCGATCACCTCGTTCCCGCGCAACAACAGTCGTTCACCCATTCCCCCTCCTTAGCTTCGGACCTTCTCCCGGTAGACCTCGATGGCGATGTCGGGACAGGTCATCGCGCAGAATCCGCATCCGATACAGGCCTCGGGGCGCTCCACGTGAACGACGTTGTACCCGCTCTTGTTCAGCGACCCGGAAAAGGCGAGGACCTGCTGGGGACAGGCGGCGATGCAGAGACCGCATCCCTTGCATCGCTCGGCGTCGACGACGACCGCACCTCTCGGCATGAGAACCTCCCTCTATGAGCCGGTGTAGAACTCCTCGTTCAGCCGCTTCGCCCGGTTCTTCCGGAGGCGGCCAAGGCTCCCCTCGACGCGACCGGTCCAGTTTTGGATCTGCTCCTCGCCGAGATGGACACGCTCGAAGGGGCGGACGGAGTTCGACGGGCGGTGGTTTGCCAGCGCGTTGTGCAGCTCGACGACCTCACGGTCGAACGGCTCCTCCGCTGCCGGGGCGTCCTCGCGTTCGGCGAAGGCGAGGCGAGGCGGGCCGCCGGGATCGGACGTCACGGTGCGGAAGCTGGCGCGCTGCCCGACCCGGATTTCCCCGGCCTTCCCGTCCGCGGGCCGCTCGATGAAGCCGATCGTTCCCGAATCCAAGCGAACGCGGATCCGGCTCTCCTCGATCCCGACGATCTCGCCACCGACGAGTTCGGGTTCCTCGTTCGACGTGGGGCTCACCGCGTTCTCGGGCATGGTCGGATGCGTCGCTCCGATCTTCGGCGCGGAATCGATCACGCCGCCTTGACGACCCGGCCCGATTTGATGCACCGGGTACAGGCGTGGATCCACTTCTTCTTCCCGCCGACGATGGCGTGGACGCGCTGGATGTTCGGGGCGCGCACCCGCCGGGTGCGGCGATTCGAGTGGCTGACCGTGTTGCCGGCGGCCGGTTTCTTGCCGCAGACTTCGCAGATTCTCGACATGTTCCTTATCACCTCAGCAGACGCCTCCTCAGGCGAGGAGGGGCTCTACGTATAACGGCTCGACCTCGTACAGCCGGTCGGCCGGTTCCTCGTTCCAACCCAGCTTGGCGATCGCCAGGGGAGACGGTCGATTCGCCTCCTCCGGAGCGATCCGAATCATCGGATGCCCCCGCAGTGCGCCGCCGATCTTCGGGGCGCCGCTTCCGACGAGGGTCACCTCTCGCTCCTCGTCCCGCAAGGCCTCCAGAAGCTCCGATTCGCGGATCAGCCGCATCGGTCCTCGCGGGCGCGCGCCGCTGAAGAACTGCGCGTAGTACAGGTCGCGCCGACTGGCCACGATCACGCAGACCCGCTTCGCGTCGGCGATCCGCGCTCGGTACGCGTCCGCGCCGTCGACGCCGATCAGCGCGGCACCGACGGCCTGGCAGAAGCCCTTGGCCGCGGCGAGCCCGATCCGCAGACCGGTAAACGATCCGGGGCCGAGGTTGACGCACACCGACCCGACTCGATCTCTGCTCACGCCGTTCCCCCTCAGGGCCCCCTCGATCAGCGGAAACAGCCGCTCGGCATGACGTAGGGGCTCGTCCATCCAGCGCTCGTCGGCGAGGCCGCGTCCGTCGTAGAGGGCGACGCCGCCGAGCGGCTCGGATGTATCGACTCCCAGCGCCAACATGCCTGGGAGATGGTAGGTGAGCGAAGTTCCGTTTTCAACCGCCGATCGGTGCGGAAGGATCGGGAAACCGAGCGAGGACCTCCCTTGCCCGGTTGGCGTCCCGCTCGATCTGAAGGCGGAGCTGTTCGAGGGACGGGAAGGTTCGATCCCCCCGAAGACGCTCGCGCAGATGGACCTCGATCCTCTCCCCGTACAGCTCGCCCTCCGCCGCGGCGAGCAAGTGCACTTCGCAACGCGGCGCTCCGCCCTTGAGGCCGAGCGTCGGGCGCGTGCCGACGTAGAGGAGGCCGGGATGGGGAATCGGACCCGGGGGATTCCCGACGAACGCGCTGGCGGCGTAGACGCCGTGGGCCGGGAGGAGAACGTGCGGGTCAATCGCGAGGTTCGCCGTCGGGTATCCGAGGGTTCGGCCGACCCGATCGCCGATCTCCACGTCGCCGACGAGAACGGGGAACCGCCCGAGGAGCGCGGCGGCGCCGGCGACATCGCCTTCGGAGAGGAGGGAACGGATCCGCGTGCTGTTGACCGGCTCGCCGTCGACGAGGACCGGCGGGACGACGGTCACCGAAAAGCCGAGACGTCGGCCGAGGGATCGAAGGGCGGCCGGGTCTCCCGCGCGCTCGGCACCGAACCGGAACGACGGGCCGACGACGACGGACGTCGCGCGCAGCCGCTCGCCGAGGATCTGCTCGGCGAACGCGTCCGGGGCGAGCGTGCGGATCTCGGAGAACGAGGCGCGGACGACCCGGTCCACCGACCGGAGGAGCATGTGGGTCTTGATCGGTTCGGGGAGGAGGAGGCTTCGCCCGGCGCCGCCGCCGGCTTGCAGCCGCGGCGGCCGGCCGAACGCGTAGGCCACGCTCGGGACGCCGCGACGGTCGGCCTGGTGCCGGACCTCGGCCAGGATCGCCTGATGGCCGAGGTGGATCCCGTCGAACGTCCCGATGCTGACGACCGTCGCGTCTGTCATGTGCGCCCCGCGGCGGATGGTACACCATCGCCGTCGATCGAGACAGGAAGGGCGCCGCGGATTGGAGCGGGGCGCAGGCGACCGGTACAATGGCGCCGACATGAGGTCGGAACGGATCGCCGGGACTCGACTGGAGGAGGACGACGCCACCCTCGTCAGCCTGCGACCGTCGTCGCTCGACGAGTACATCAACCAACGCGAGATCAAGGAGAAGCTGCGCGTCTACATCGCCGCGGCGAAGAAACGCGGCGAGTCGCTCGATCACGTCCTGCTGCACGGCCCACCCGGCCTCGGGAAGACGACGCTCGCCCAGATCATCGCCGCGGAGATGGGGGTCGACATCCGGATCAGCTCCGGCCCGGCGATCGAGAAGGCGGGCGACCTGGCGGCGATCCTGACGAACCTCAAACCGCACGACGTCTTCTTCATCGACGAGGTCCACCGGCTCCGGCGAAACGTCGAGGAGATCCTCTACCCGGCGATGGAGGACTACAAGATCGACATCATCCTCGGCGAGGGGCCGAACGCGCAGTCGCTCCGGATCGATCTCCCCCCGTTCACCCTGGTCGGCGCGACGACGAGAGCCGGACTCATCTCGGCCCCGATGCGCGACCGGTTCGAGGTCAAGTTCCGGGTTGGGTTCTACTCGGTCGAGGACCTGAAGACGGTCGTCGTCCGCACCGGTCGCATCCTCGGGATCGGCGTGTCGGACGACGGGGCGGAGGAGATCGCCAAGCGGGCACGCGGCACACCGAGGATCGCCAATCGACTCCTCCGCCGGACCCGCGACTTCGCCGAGGTGGAGGGGGAAGGGGCGATCGACGCCGGGATCGCGCGCCGGTCGCTGGAGATGCTCCGGATCGACGAACGGGGGCTCGACGAGCTCGATCGGGCCGTTCTGGTGGCTCTGGTCGACAAGTTCGCCGGAGGGCCGGTCGGCCTCGACACGCTCGCCGCGGCGCTGTCGGAGGAGAAGGACACGATCACCGACATCGTCGAGCCGTTCCTCCTGCAGGAAGGGCTGATCCAGCGGACGCCGCAAGGGCGGATCGCCACCGAGCGTGCGTTGAGCTACCTCGGACAGGAGAGGCCGGATCGGCTGTTCTAGCGCTGGGACAGGTTCTTGGCGTTGTGGATGAACTCCCGCACGACCCCGCTGAAGCGTCGCCAGTCGAAGACGAGCGCTCCGACGATCCAGACGACGTACCAGATCAGGGCGTGGGGCGCCTCGAAGTACGCGACGACCAAGGGAAGCGCGACGGCCGGGGTCGCGAACGACATCGTCACCATCTTCGACCGGAAGTAGGCGATGAACGCCGCGGCGACCATGACGTAAACGATCGCCGGGACGAACGGGATGAACCCGGACAGGACGAGGTAGCAGAGGCCGGAGAAGACCATCGCCATGTCGAAGGCGAATTCCTTCTCCCCGACCCACGTCGGCGGCTTGTTGTACTTGCGCGCCAGGCGTCCGTCGAGGATGTCGGTTGTCCAACCGAGCATCGTCAGGAGGATGACCGCCTCCAGAGCGCCCTCTCCGATGAAGCCGAGGGAGAAGATCGCCGCGGCG
This sequence comes from uncultured Thermotogae bacterium, assembly GCA_964466035.1. GTDB lineage: Bacteria > Bipolaricaulota > Bipolaricaulia > UBA7950 > UBA9294 > JANQEA01. The sequence goes on along the minus strand of CAYXLR010000006.1, from coordinate 30,865 downwards.
ATCAACCCTCGTGACATCGTAAGGAAGTCAGGGATCCTTTTCACCAGCCTCACCGGACGTCTATTCTAGTGAGACGGGTCGTCTCTGCCAAACGAGCGGCGGATCGCTCCGCGCCGCGATCGCCGCGGCCTTCGGTCCTTCCGAAGGGATCAGTCGCCGGGGGCTCCGGGCTTCCGCAGTCCCGGAGGAGGGCCGAGGATCTCGTGGAGGAGAACCGCCGAGCGCGGGTCCTCCTTCACGAGCTTTCGAAGCCGTTCGAGCGGCGAGGCCGGGGCAGGCATCTACTCCCCCTCGATCCGGCCCTGCGACGGGGGTTGATCTCCGCCGGCGAATCCCTCGCGCATCTTCGTGTCGGCCTGGACGTTCTTCATCCGGTAGTAGTCCATGATCCCGAGGTTCCCTTCACGAAACGCGTCGGCCATTGCGCGCGGAATCTCGGCCTCCGCTTCGACGACGGCGGCGCGGCGCTCCTGGACCAGGGCGGTCATCTCCTGCTCGCGGGCGACGGCCATCGCGCGCCGCTCCTCGGCCTTGGCGCGGGCGACCTTCAGGTCGGCCTCGGCCTGATCGGTCTGCAGCTGTGCACCGATGTTCTTCCCGACGTCGACGTCGGCGATGTCGATCGACAGGAGCTCGAACGCGGTCCCCGCGTCGAGGCCCTTCTCCAGTACGAGTTTGGAGATCTTGTCCGGGTTCTCGAGGACCTCCTTGTGCGATCCGGCCGAGCCGATCGCGGAAACGATTCCCTCGCCGACGCGGGCGATGATCGTCTCTTCCGTCGCGCCGCCGACGAGCCGATCGATGTTCGCTCGCACGGTCACCTTGGCGATCGCGAACAGCTGGATCCCGTTCGCGGCGACGGCACCGACTTTCGGCGTCTCGATGACGCGTGGGTTAACCGACATCGCCACGGCGTCGAGGACGTCGCGCCCCGCGAGGTCGATCGCCGCTGCCCGCTGGAAGTCGAGGGCGATGTTCGCCTTGTCGGCACTGATCAGGGCGCGTGCGACGCGGTCGACGTTCCCCCCAGCGAGGTAGTGCGCTTCTAGATCAGATATTGACAGCTGCAGCCCCGCCTTCCACGCGGCGATCATCGGGAGAATCACGCGGTGCGGATTGACCTTTCGCAGCCGCATGCCGATCAGCGTCATCGGGCCGACCGGAACGCCGGCGGCGAGGGCGGAGATCCAAAGCCCCATCGGGACGAAATAGAAGAACAACCACAGGAGCAGTACCACTGCGACTGCCAACACGATGTAACCGGTCATGTTCAAGCCTCCTTCTCCGTACGTCGAACGACCTTGCGGTACAGGTCGTCCTGGATCACGACGATCGGTGCTCCCTTCGGGAGGAATCCCTCCTCGCAGACGACGTCGATTCGCTCTTCATCGAAGATCCCGCCGCCGACGGGACGAAGGTCGGTCGCGGCGACGCCCTGCCGACCGACCCAAGTGCTGGTGGAGGTGGGAGCGTCCTGGGCTTTCTCGTGCGAACGCCCTGTGATTGCCGACGAGAGGATGATCCCCCCGAGGCGGAGGCGCGTGCGCGGAAGCCGAGTCAGCAGAATGATCGCCGATGCGACGGAGACGATCAGCCCACCGGAGACGATGGCGATCGCTTGCACGATCTGCTCGCGCGCCGTGAACGGGCCGACCATCGCGGTGTAGAAGCCGAGGCCGATCAGGATCAGGCCGAGCAGTCCGCTCAGTCCGAAGTCGACCGCGGTGAACGCGAAGATCTCGAGCACGACGGCGACGATCCCGCCGAGCAGAAACGCGATCGACTCCCAGCCGGCGAGGCCGACGAGGAAGTGCGTCCAGAAGAAGACGCCGAGGCAGGTGATCCCGATGAGGCCGGGAATCCCGAAGCCGGGGACGAGCATTTCGACGATTAATCCGAGGAGGCCCGCGGTGATCAGCAGGCCGATCGCCAGCGGGGACGTCAGCGCCTCGACGAGCTCGTCGATCCAGCGCATCTGGAACGCGACCGTCTCGCCGTAGCCACGCTCGGCGAGCCACGCGTCGATCGACTCGACCTCGCCGTCGGAGTAGCCCCACTCGGCCGCCTCCCGTGCGGTCAGCGTCAGGAGCTTCCCCGCCTCGATCAAGCCGGGGATCGAGACGTCGCGATCGACCATCGCTTCGGCGACTTCGGGTGGGCGACCGCGGATCTCCGCCGCGGCGCGGAACAGCGACCGCGTCGCGCTGATCACCTTCTCCGGCGCTTCGCGGAGGTCCTGACCGACGACCGTGACCGGGGTGGCGGCGCCCATGACGCCGCCCGGCGCGAACAGGATCGTCTCGCAGGCGATGGCGAGGGCCGCCCCGGCCGAGAACGCCTCGCGCGCGACGTACGCGACCGTCGGGATCGTCGCGTCGAGGAGGATCGCTCGCGATTCGACCGCCGCGTCGAGGTAACCGCCCGGCGTAGAGAGGACGAGGACGACGACGCCGGCCCCGGCGTCGGTCGCCTCCTGGAGGCCGCGTCGCAAGTAGGTCACGGTGCCGGAGTTGATCTCGCCGTCGATCGTCAGAATCCACGCCGGTCCCTCGGCGAGGGCGAGGAACGAACAAAAAGACAGGCCCAGGAACGCGGCCAAGAGCGCACGACGGTTCATGCATCGATTCTATGTTGACATGAAGGCTTGCTGCAAGTTCACCGGAACCCTCGATTGGCTTCGGTTCGTCGGAGGGCTAGAATGATCCGAGGAACGGAACTCCGCGTGCATCCGGAGGGTGCAAAGAGCGCAAGGGCCGAAGGGAGGTTGTGGGATGAAGAACGCGCTTCTTCTGTTGTCGATCTGGGTCGGGATCCTCCTCGTGGCATACGCGATGGTCTATTGGGATCGAGGCGTCGAGCCACCGCTCCCGATCTCCGTTCTCGAGCCCGCGAGCTCGACGTACGTCGATCCGAGCGGTCGATTCAGCCTGGCCGTCCCGTCGACCTGGAACGTCGAGGAGACGGGGACGTCCGTGCTCCTCACCGATCCCTCGGGGGAGATCGAGGTGGCGGCCTTCGCGGTCGAGGAATCGGTCCCGGAGTCGGCGCTTCTGGTTGCCCTGGGGATCGCCGGCGGCGATGAGCCGTCCGAAGCGATCGCGGTCGCGGAGATCCCGCCGGTCGGCGCGTCCGAGCGCGCCGTGCGGATGGCCGGCCCGGCGATCGATGACGGGACGAGCTACGGGCTCGCCTACCTGTACGAAGGTGAAACGATCGTCCTTCTCGTGCGCGGCGCGGACGAGGCGCTCCGGGATCGCGCCGCGGATCTCGGACTCATCGAGGCCGGGATCACCGTTCCGGCCTCGGCCGTCGAGGAGACCGTTCCGGTCGAGGAAGCCGCACCGGTCGTCGAGTTGTAACCTCCGAAGGGCGGGACGAGGACGAAGGCGGGCACGCGTCGGTGCCCGCCTTCACGTCGAAGGTCGCGCCTACTCGGACGTGATCGAGACCCCCTCGAGGCGCAGGAACGGGAACGTGTAGTTGGACACGCACTCCGTCTCCTTGGAGATGCCCGACAGCGTCTTCAGTGCCTCGAAGAGGTTCCCGGCGATCAGCGTGCCGGAGACCGCCCGGTCGACCTTCCCGTCGACGATCAGATACGCCGCCTTGGCGACGCCCGAGAAGTCGCCGGAGATCGGATCGGTGTTCCCCGAGAAGCGACTGACGAGCAGCCCCCGCTCGATCTCCGAGATCAGCTCGTCCTTCGCGACCTCCCCGGGGAGGATCGTGAAGTTGGTCGGTCCGATCGTGGGAAGGGAGCCGGCCGAGCCGGCCGCGTGCCCCGTGTTGGCGACGCCGAACGCGTGCGCCGTGTAGGCGTTGTGCATGAACGACCGGAGGACGCCGCCTTCGATCAACGGAAGGCGTCGGTGAGGGATCCCCTCGCGGTCGAACGAGGAGGTCGCGACGCCGCCCGGGAGGAGCCCGTCGTCGACGAGGGTGAATCCCGGCACGGCGACGGCCTCCCCGAGCGCGTCCTTCCAGCGGGACATCCCGCGCAGCGCGTTTCTCGCGTTCAGCTGAAACTGAAGCGGGGCGAACAAGAAGAGGACAGCGTACGGGTCGAGGAGGACCGGACCGTTGAAGGACTCGCCCTTCTCGGCGCCGAGCGACCCGAGCGCCTCCGCGCTCGCTCGGCGCGCGGGCGCCTCCACGTCGATCCCGTCGACGCGCCGCGCCGCGCCGAACTTGAAGACCATGTTGGAGACCTTGTCCCCGTCGCGCGCTGTGGTCAAAACGGTGTACGCGAACAGGCTGCCGAGCTCCGTCGCCTCCGCTCCGGAGGAGTTGACGAGGACGCGGTCGCGGATCTCGGCCGAGAACTCCGCCTCGCCGACGATGACCCGGGGATCGACCGACTTCGCCGTCTCCAGCATCCGGATCGCCTGTTTCACCGCGTCGGCGGTGGTGAACGCGTCGGCGGCCGGGTCGTACGTCCCGTCGACCGGTTCGGCCGCGGCCGGCTCGGGGAGGACGTTGTGCGGGTCTCCCGGCGACGCCTTGGCCAGCGTCACGGCGTCGCGCGCCGCGTCGTCCACTTTGGTCAGATCGTTCGTGCTGGCGAAGCCGACCTGCGCGCCGACGAACGCGCGCAGCCCGATTCTCGTCTCCTGACGGCTCTTCGAGATCTGCAGGTCGTCCTTCTCCACCGCGGACGTGATCCTTCGGCTCGTCTCGCCGAAGACCTCGACCTGGTCGGCGCCGTGCTTCCGCACGAGGTCGAGCGCCCGCTGGCAGTGATCGAGTAGGTTCTGTGCGTTCATGTTTGTCGCCCTCCGATCGTCAGTGTGCAGCGCAGATGCGGACCGCCGAGGTCGACCTTGGCGTACTGACCCTTTCCGCAGGCGCCGGCGCCGTTCTCCCACGCGAAGTCGTCCCCGATCGCGTCGACCGACTTGAGGACGTCGAACGCGTTCCCGGAGATCGTCACGCCGCGGACCAACTCGCCGACCTTCCCGTCGACGATCCGACGGGCCTCCTTGACGCCGAACATGAACTCCGCGTTCGAGTCGGCCTGTCCGCTCATCCCGAGGCCGCGAAGGTAGTACCCGTTCTGGATCCCGCCGATCAGCTCCTCGAACGGCGTCTCCCCCGGCTCGAGGTACGTGTTTCGCATCCGGATGATCGGGTCGTCGCTGTACACGTACGCGCGGGCGTTCCCGGTCGGTGCGACGCCGTAGTGCGCCGCCGTCTCGCGATTGTGCAGGAACGAACGGAGGACGCCGTTCTCGATGATCACGGTCCGTTGCGTGAGGACCCCCTCGTCGTCGACCGGAAGGATCCCGACCGCGTGCGGTGCGTACTCGGACGCTCCGCTGTCGCAGAGGGTGACCAGCTCGGAGGCGACGACTTGGCCGATCTTGTCGGAGGTGATCGCGCCGCCGAGGACGATGTCCGCCTCGACGGTGTGGCCGATCGCCTCGTGACAGAGGACGCCGACGAGGGTCGGGTCGAGGACGACGGCGCTCACGCCGCCGCTCGGGTGAGGCGCCGCCAGCTGATCGACGGCGAGCCGAGCCGCTTTGCCCGCGAGCTCCTCCGGGGCGGTGATCCCGAGGAGTTCGGACCATCCGCCGGTGACGCCGGAGCTCTCCATCCCCATCGTCTGGTCGCCGTTTCGCCCGGCGACGGCGATCGTGCGTAGCTCCGGCTTCGAATCGAGGATGCGGGCCGACGCGCCGTCGCTCGTGACGATGACCTTCTCGTCCTGGATCTCGCCGTACGAGGCCGTGCTCGAAACGATCTCCTTCGCGCCCGAGCGGATCCGCTCGTCGAGACGGAGGACGAGGGCCAGCTTCTCCTCCAGGGAGTGCGCGTCGAGCGGATCGTCGGTCGCGACGGCGAACGTGCCCTTGGCCATCGGAGCCTCGGCGAGGCCTGCCCGCTCCTTCTTCGCTCCGGCCGACGTCCTGGCGGCGCTCTGCGCCGCGTCGATCGCTGCGAGGACGCCCCCTTCGGAGACGTCGGTCGTGCTGGCGAATCCGAACACCCCGTCGACGAGCGCCCGGACGCCCAGCCCGGAGAGCAGGACGCTCGACGACTCCTCAAGGCCGCCGTTGCGGACGGTGATCCGCTTCGTGCTCCGCGCCTGATAGCGAAGCTCGACCCAGCCGCTCGCGCCGGCCACGATCTTCTCAAGTAGCTTCTGCATTCCGCCTCCTTCGCGGGCCTGGAACGTGTCGGATGATCACTAGGTAAGTATGTCCCCCGGCGGTTGAAGTTCAACGAACGGCGGCGAAACGACCGCCGCGCGGGCGCGAAGCGGCTTGCCGCGCAGACCGTTATCGGGTAGGAAGGGGGGATTCGCCCTCGACAAGACGCGAGCGACGGGAGGATCTGGGTCCCCGGCGTCGGAGTTGCGGTCGTACGGCGGGGCGACGAGGGGAGGAGACGTGGAGAAAAACCGGATCATCGAGGGGATGCTGCGGAGGAGATCGATCCGGGCGTTCCGCGACGAGGAGCCGACGCGCGAGGTCATCGAGACGGTCGTCCGCGCCGGCCAACAGGCGCCGTTCGCCGCGCAGCTAGGCAGTCTTCTCTTGAAGCGGGATCGCGAGGCGAACCCGTTCGGTGCGCCGCTCCTGTTCACCGTCTGCGTCGACGTCCATCGGATGGAGCGGGTGATGGCAGCGCGCCGGTGGCGCCGCGTCATGTGCGACCTGTCGACGCTCCTTCTCGGGATCCAGGACGCGGCGTACATGGCGCAGAACATGGTGCAGGCGGCCGAGTCGCTGGGCATGGGGAGCTGCTTCCTCGGTGCGGCGCCGTACGCCGCCGCGCGGATCGTCGAGGAGTACGGGCTGCCGCCCCGCGTCTTTCCCCTCGTGCAGCTGGCGATGGGGTATCCGGCCGAGGACCCGCCGGTCCGTCCCCGCTATCCGATCGAGTTCTCCCTGTTCGAGGACCGATACTCCGAGCTGGACGAGGCCGCGGTCGATCGGGCGATGACCGCCATGGACGAAGGGTACCTCGCCCAGGACTACTACCGGTCGCGGGGCGCGAAGATCCCGCTCGGAGAGGGGCGGGAGGAGACGTTCGGCGACGACGACTACTCGTGGACCGAGCACGTCTCGCGGAAGCTCGGCCAGTGGAGCGAGGATCCGGCCGAGCTCCTCCGCGCGTTCGAGTCGTGCGGATTCCGCCTCTCCGAGGCGGCCCCGGACGCCGGGTGAACACAGGCCGGGTGCGCCGATTCCTTGACAGGGTGGAGATCCCCCTCTATGCTCGGTTGCGCGAGCGGGTCCATAGCTCAGGGGCAGAGCAGCCGGCTCATAACCGGTCGGTCCCAGGTTCGAATCCTGGTGGACCCACACGATGAAGAAGCTGTTTGTGTACGTCGACGGAGCGGCGAAGGGAGAACCGGGAGAGGCCGGGATCGGGATCGCGGTCACCGATCAGAACGGGGTCGTGATCGACGAAGTCTCGCAGCTGATCGGTCGGGCGACAACCGAGGTCGCCGAGTACCGCGCGTTGATCGAGGCCGCCCGGCACGTGGGGTCGTACGACGCGGACTCGGTGATCTTCTTCACCGACAATCAGCGCGTCGCGAACTACGTCAATCGAGTGTTCGAGACCCGCGAGCCGCACATCAAGCGACTGATCGAGATCGCGCTCGGGCTTCTCAACCGGATCCCTCGATGGCGGGTGAACTACGTCGATCGCGACGCCAACGTGCGCGCGCCGCGCCTCGTCGAGCAGGCCTTCCATCAGAGCATCCAGGCCCAGGTAAGCCGCGAGCGGATGGAGCTCGTCCTCCTCGCTCGGGCCGCCACGTTGAGCGACGACGCGATGCAGCGGTTGATCGACTACGCCGAGCGGCTGCAGGAAGAAGGCTGATCGATGCGGCTGGTCGTGCAGCGGGTCCGACGCGCTTCGGTCGACGTCGACGGCGATCGGATCGCCGAGATCGGGCGCGGGCTTCTACTGCTCGTCGGGATCGCTCCGGAGGACGCGGACGTGGATCTCCGGAAGACCGCCGGCAAGATCGTCGACCTGCGCATCTTCGAGGACGACGCGGGGAAGATGAACCGTTCCCTCCGTGACGTCGGAGGGCAGCTCCTCGCGGTGTCGCAGTTCACGCTGTACGGGGACACCCGAAAAGGTCGGCGCCCGAGCTTCGTCGGGGCGGCGGCGCCCGAGGTCGCCGAGCCGCTCTTCGACGCGCTCGTCGACGCGATCCGCGCTCAGGGGGTCCGCGTCGAGACGGGGCGGTTCGGGGCCAAGATGGCGGTGGAGCTGGTCAACGACGGGCCGGTGACCCTCCTGATCGAGGTTGAATCGCCGTCCGCGGTCGGCTAAACTGCCGATCTCGACGAGCCCTTCGAACGGCACGAGGGCTCGCGTGCGGGAGGGAGCATGGCGGTTCCCAAGTACAGAACTTCGAAGGCGAAGGGGCGCGCGCGCCGCAACCACTGGCGGAAGATGGCGCCGGTCGCGGCGAGCGAGTGCCCGCATTGTCACGAGACGAAGCTCCCGCATCGTGCATGCCCGCACTGCGGATACTACAACGGGATGGAGATCGTCTCGCACGCCAAGGACGAAGACTGAACCGCCTGCCTACCCGGTTTTTTCGGACTCATCGGACTTCTTCGACCGTTTGACCTCGGCCTTGGCCCGCTTCTTCTCGATCTTGGCTCGGGCTTCGAGTCGCGCCTTCTCGATTTCGACCCGCGGATCCGCGGGAGTCGGCGAGACGTTCGGATCGGAGCCGGCCGCTTTCCGCCGCCGCCGCCGCCGCTCGATGAGCCTCAACGCGAAGGACTTGCCGAATTGGCCGATGAAGCCGGCGACGAGCACCAGCAGAACCCACTTGAGAACGTCCCACACCGCGTCGAGCGTCACGCCCGGCATGGTAGGACAACCAGAGGGGAGCGGCAAGCACACGGCGCGCGTCCGATCCGCCCCGGATCGCTGTTGACATGTGCGAGATTCCCGTACAGAATGGCACAGGGAGCGATGCGATGTCAGATCTGAATGCGGGACCCACGGCGGAAGGGGCGCTTCGAGAACGCTGGCGCGACGTGCGGAGCGCGATCGACGATCGGATCCTCCGCGCCTGCCTCCCGACGGACGTAGCGGCCGTTTCGCTCGATGAGGATCGGCTGTTCGTCTCCGTCGACAGCGAGTTCAAGAAGGAGTACTGCCTCCGGAAGCTGGGAAAGCTCCAGGAGGCCGTGACGAAGACGATCGGCCCACACGAAGTCGTGATCGGCGAGCCCCCGCTCGTCGAGCAGGCGCGTGAGCAGGTGCCTCAACACGGCGCCAACGCGCGGATCCTGGTCCTCGGCGTCGGCGACGGCGGCGTGAATGCCGTGGTACGGATGCGCGAAGAGCGGCTGCAGGGCGTCCGGTTGGTGGCGGTCGATACCGATCGGCAGGTGCTCGATGCGGCTCCGATCGGGGAGACGCTTCAGCTGGGTATGGACATCACGAGCGGCCGCGGAACCGGCGGGGATCTGGACAAGGGGCGCCGCGCGGCGACCGAGTCGAGATGGGAAATCGCGAACCTCGTCCGCGACATGGACCTGGTGTTCATCACGGCCGGCCTCGGCGGCGGCACCGGGAGCGGTGCCGCGCCGGTCATCGCCGAGCTCGCGAAGGAGGCCGACGCGCTGACGGTCGGCGTCGTGACGAAGCCGTTCTCGTTCGAGGGAACCGTTCGCATGAGCCACGCCGAGGCCGGCTTGGCGGAGCTGCGGCGGGCGGCCGACGTGCTGATCGTCATATCGAACGATCGGCTCCTCGAGACGAACGCCCGGGGGCTGCCGATGACGAAGGCGTTCGAGCTGGCCGACGGGATCCTCCACGAGGGTGTGCGCGGAATCTCCGATCTGATCACGATCCGCGGCCTGATCAATCTCGACTTCGCCGACATCCGAAGCGTTCTGGCCGGAGCCGGCGAGGCGATGATGGGGATGGGGCAGGCGAACGGGGATCAACGGGCGATCAGCGCGGCGAAGTTCGCCAGCAGCAACCCGCTCCTCGAGGGGGACTCGATCCGGGGAGCCCGCAAGATGATCATGAACGTGACCGGCGGCGAGGACCTGACCCTGGGGGAGGTCACCGCGGCGGCCGACCACATCCGAAAGGCCGCGGCGACGGAGTGCGATCTCGTCTTCGGCGCCGTCGTCCAGCCGGACTTCGAGGGCGGGATTCAGATCACGGTGATCGCGGCCGACTTCCAGGAGGCCGACATGATCGGCCGGGAGCTGCGAAGGCCGACACGGCGCGAGAGAATCACGGTGGACAAGAACCTCGATGTCCCCACGTTCCTTCGGCGGGAGCGCGAGACGGAGCAGGACGAGGCGGAGAAGGCGTAAAGCGCTCCCTCCCTTCGTGAAACCCCACGCGCGGCCCGGGGTATGGTCCTAGTGAGGGGTGGGCATGGGATCCGGAAGCATCTTGGTCTGTGAGAACGACCCGAGGACCGTCGCCCTTCTCGATGGGGCCCTTCGGGAAGACGGGTATCGGGTGCGCGTCGTCGCGAGCAGAGCGGACGCCGAGGAGCTTCTGGCGAAGTGGACGCCGGATTTGATCCTTCTCGACGTGATCCTCCTGGAGTCGAAGACGGCCGGTTGGGAGCTGTTGGCCGAGATTCGGAGGCGGAGCTCGGTCCCGATCATCATGGTCACGGAGCTGAGCCGGGCCGACGACCGGGTGCGGGGGCTGCGGGAGGGCGCCGACGACTTCGTCTCCGTCTACGAACCGTTCCCCATCGAGGAGGTGTTGGCGCGGATCGAGGCGGTCCTCCGGAGAACGCAGCCGGGCATCGGCGCGCTCGATCTGATCATCGACGACGTCCGCAAGGAGGTCCGTCTCGAGGATCGGACGGTCTCCCTGTCCCCGAAGGAATACCGACTGCTGAAGCTGCTCGCCTCCTCGCCCGGCCGGGTCTTCCCGGCGCGCGAGATCCTGGCCGAGCTGTGGCCGGGGAGCCCGTACGCCACGAGACAGGACGTACAGAAGTACGTCTATCTCCTCCGTCGGAAGATCGAACGAGACCCGAAGAACCCACGACTCGTCCTGACGTCGCGTGGGTTCGGCTACCGCCTCGCCGTGTAGCGCGCTCCTAGATGTCCCGGATGTCCAGGTAGAGAGGCCGTTGGGGAATCGCGTCCGATGTGCACGGCCGGATCATCGTGTGGTAGTGCATCACCTTCTGCGGGACGAAGCGAGGCAGGTGAGGCAGAAGGGGGTCGTCCTGGTAGGCGAACAGGGTGAGGACGTCGATTCCGTCGGCGAGCGCCCGGCGACGGAGCCGTTGGAGGAGCGTCTTCAGCAGGGCGACTCCGTCCTTTCCCTCGCAGACCGGGTCGAACAGCTGCATGTAGGTGATCTGCTGTCCGACCTTCGGGACGCTCGGGACGGGGAGGAATCTCGCCAGCGGATTGAGGAGCAGACCGAGGGCCACCAGGGACAACGGCATGTGGAGGACGCGGCCGCGGTAGATCTTCGATAGGTCCCACGCACTGACCTGGGCGGAGGAGGCGCCCTTCTCGATCCGGAAGATCCCGCGGAGGTATCCGAGTTCCGCGCCTCGAAGGTAGGCGGCGCCGAAGTCGCAGGGGCGGAGCGAGCGGTTCCCGACGTGACGATCGAGGCGCGCGATCTCCGCTTCGAGGTCGTTCGTGCGGTCGTCGAGGACGCCCGGCTCCCCGGGAAGGGCCGGGAGCGTGAGGATGTTGAACGTCGCACCGATCCGTGCGCCCATCTTCGTCGCGACCCGCATCGAGTCGTTGTTGTCGGCCTTCACGTGCCCGTAGATGAACGCCGCCCCCTCCCC
>CAYXLR010000006.1:0-18983 GCA_964466035.1 uncultured Thermotogae bacterium | reverse complement strand
GACGGTATAGGTCCCGGGCTCCGAGTAGCAGTGGCTGGGCGACCAACGGCCGCCCGCGCCGCAGCTGCCCGGAAGTCCCGGACAGCTGGCCCCGTCGCCGAAGTCCCACGCGACGTGGAGGATCTCGCCGGTCGGGCTTCGATCGAACGAAGCCCGAGCGTCGAAGGTGAGACATCGCCCTTCGATCGTCGCTGTGACGAACTCGGCGACCGGCGGCGCGTTCTCGACGATCACCTCGACGGAGAACGGATCGGAGCGCGCCCCGTCGTCGTCCTCCACCGTCAGGACGACCGTGTATCGCCCGTCGTCCGGGAAGCGGACGGTCGGGCCGGAGCCGGTCACGGAGACGCCGTCGGCGAAGTCCCAGAACCAGTCGACGATTTCCCCGTCCGCGTCGTCGGCCGTCACGGCGAGGAGAACCTCGTCGGCGTCGGTCGGGGGCGTGGGTGTCCACGCGATCCGGGTAACGCGGGGCGGACGGTTCGTGACGTCGACCGAAACGGGGTCCGAAACGGCGACCGCACCGTCGTCGTCGGTGAGGCGGACCCGCACCTCGTACGCGCCGTCGTCGGGGTAGGCGTGGCAGAGCGTCGGGACGGGCGTCGTCCGGTCGTATTCACCGTCCCCGTCGAGATCCCAAGCGTACTCGACGATCGAGCCCTCCGGGCTCGGGTCGCTCGACGCCGACGCGTCGAATCGGAACGGCTCACCGGTCGGTCGGATCGACTCCGCGATCGACAGGCGTGCGACCGGCGGGAGGTTGGAGATCAGGATCTCCGCGGTCGTGGTGTGCTGCGCTCCGTTGTCGTCCGTTACCGTCAGCGAGACGGCGTACGCTCCGTCCTCCCGGAACGCGTGCTCCGGATCGACGGCGTCGGCCGTCGTCCCGTCGCCGAAGTCCCACGCCCAGGACGTGATGACTCCGTCCTCGTCGTACGACAGGTCGGCGAACCGGATCGGAACGAGCTCGTCGGACTCGAAGGCGGAAAGCTGGAACTCGGCGGTCGGGGGGCGGTTGACGCAGATCGGATCGACGAACGGGTTCGACGCGTCCCCGTCGGAATCGGCCACGACGAGCCCCACGTCGTAGTCGCCGCCGGAAGCGAACGCGTGCTCGACGATCGGATCGGTGGTTTCTTGCTCGTACGTTCCGTCGCCGTCGAAGTCCCAGCGATAGACGCCGACTTCGCCGTCCGGATCGTGCGACGCCGAAGCGTCGAACCGGACCGACTCCTCGACGTTCGGCCGCTCGGCGGAACGCGTGAAGGCGGCGACCGGAGCGCGGCTCGCGATCATCACCGACCGCGTCTGGATCGCCCGCTCCCCTTGGTCGTCGAAGACCCGGAGGGTGATCAGGTATTCGCCGGGGCGGTCGTAGGTGTGGAGGACGACGGCGTCCTCGGCCGTCGTGCCGTCGCCGAGCCGCCACTCCCGCGACGCGATCTCCCCGTCGACGTCGCTCGATTCGTCCTGGAACCGGACCGGGCTGCCGACGCGCGGGAGCCGATCCGGCGGCAGCGCGACGAGGCTGAAGTCGGCGACCGGCGGCGACGTGGCCTGGGCGCGGACGAGCCGGCTCAGCTCGGATCGCCCGCCCTTCTCGTCGATCACCGTGAGGACGACGGGATACTCCCCGGACAGCGCGTACGTGTGGCCGACCGTCGCTCCCTCCGCTTCGGTCCCGTCGCCGAAGTCCCAGCGATACGACGCGATCCGGTCGTTCTCGTCGAACGACCCCGAGGCGTCGAATTCGACCCGGGCCCCGGGCAACGGATGGCGAGGATCCATTTCGAAGGAGGGGGTCGGCGGGATGTTGAAGACGGAGTTCTCGGCTCTCGGCGTGCCGCGGATCGCTCGCCCCTCCGCGGATCGCTCGCCGGACGAGCTGGCCCAGTTCTCCGGTCCGTCGACCAGACGATAGTCGACCCGCTCCATCGACGCGTACGGCGGCGCCCCGCGTCCGTCGGTTCCGGCCGGCCAGGCCGACGGCTCGGGAAGCGGATCGTTCGCCGAGTCGGCGAGGTTCCCGTTCGGGTCGTAGAGGTAGAGGGTCTCCCCTCGGTCGGTCAGGGCGCCGCGGTAGATCTGGTCGGCGGCGATCCCGGGGACCGAGTCATCGTCGATCCGCTCGAGGAGGAAGAACCCGGTCGCCGGGTCTCCGCCGACGCGGGACGGGATCGTCCCGCGAAGGGCGATGCTCGGAGAGCCGTCCGAGGAGACGAGGCGCCAGCCATCGAGTTCGATCGGCTCGGTCGTCGCGTTCATCAACTCGATCCACTCGGCGGTCGGATCCCAGTCGGCGCCGGCCCACGCGACTTCGTTGATGACGATCGGTCCGAGAGGGTCGGGCGATGCGGCGGCCCCGATCGAGGCCAGAACGATCGCCGCGATCGAGATCGCCCCTCCGATCCGCTGTCTCATCGGTTTTCCCCCCCTGTCGTGCGAACGCGCCCCGCGCGTGTTCCGACCAGGGTAGCACAACGGGATGGCAAGACCAACCGTGCGCGTCGAGCCCGCGCTAGGCGTCGTCGGAACGGGGGACGGCGTTCCGCCCGTTCCGCTCGTAGGCCTCGATGATCCTCGCGACCAGCGGGTGTCGAACGACGTCCGTCTTGTCGAGGTGGACGAACTCGATCCCGTCGATCCCGCCGAGGATCCGCTGAACGGTGATCAAACCGGAGACCCGTTCCTCGAGATCGACCTGCGTGACGTCACCGGTGATGATCGCCTTGGAGTGAAATCCGAGCCGGGTGAGGAACATCTTCATCTGGGTCGACGTCGTGTTCTGCGCCTCGTCGAGGATGACGAAGCAGTTGTTCAGCGTCCGACCGCGCATGAACGCGAGCGGAGCCATCTCGATCCGGCCGTGCTCGATCAGCTTCTCGAACTCGCCGACGGGGATCATGTCGAAGATCGCGTCGTACAGCGGGCGAAGGTAGGGGCTCACCTTGGCCTGGATGTCCCCGGGGAGAAAGCCGAGCTCCTCGCCGGCCTCGACCGCCGGACGGGTCAGGATGATCCGCTTGACGTGCTCGCGCTTGAGAAAGTCGATCGCCATCGCCACCGCGAGGTACGTCTTCCCGGTCCCGGCCGGTCCGATGGAGAAGGTGATGTCGTTCTTACGCATCGCCGTGACGTAGCGGTGCTGCCCGACCGTCTTGGCGCGGATCTCCTCGCCCCAATGGGTGATCCGGACGACGTCCGACAGGACGCCGTCGACCCCGACGCCCGCCTTGATCTGCGCGATCAGGTACCGGACGTCGGCGAGGGACGGCGTATGGCGGCCCTGGACGAGGTCGAGGAGCTTCTCGAACAGGCCGCGGACCCGCTCGACCTCGTCCGGATCGCCCTCGATCCGGATCGTCTCGCCGCGGGCGAGGATCCGCGATGCGAACGCCTTCTGGATCTCCTTCAGGTTCCGGTCGTACTGGCCGAGCAACGCGGTCGCTTCCGCGTTGTCACGCAGCGTCAACTCGGCGTGCGCTTGTTCGCTCATCTGCAACGCCCTCCAGGCGTTCTCCCGCGACGGCGACGATTCGGACCGGACGGACGGAACCGACAGGGATCTCCTCATCCGATGCGAAGTGGACGTAGAGGTAATCGCTCGTGTAACCGCGCCATTCGTCTCCCCGGCGCTCTTCGACGAGGACATGTTGTGTCGAACCGATCCGCTTGTCAAGACGTCCTCGGAGCCCCTCGCGCCACCGGCGGTTCAGGGTCTCGGCCCGTCGACGCTTGACCGTTTCCGAAACAGGATCCGGCAGCTCGGCGGCGACGGTCCCCGGACGGGGCGAGAAGCGGAACGCGTGGAGGTTGACGAATCCGACCGCGTCGACGACGGAGCAGGTGTTGGCGAACGCTGCCTCGTCCTCGCCGGGAAAGCCGACGATCACGTCCGTCCCAAAGGTGGCGTGCGGGATCCGCGCGCGGACGGCGTCGATTCGGGACCGGTAGTCGGCGACCGTGTACCCGCGCCCCATCCGATGCAGGATTCGGTCGTCGCCGCTCTGAATCGGAACGTGGAAGTGCGGGCAGGCGCGTCCGTCCTCGGCGAACGCCTCGATCAGCGGAGCGGTCAGCCCCGACGGGTTGATCGAGGCGATCCGCAGCCGGAGGAGGCCGTCGATCGCAAGCATCCGGCGGACGGCGTCGGCGAGGGTCCCGCCAGCGGGCGCGTACTGAGCGAGGTCGATCCCGGTCAGGTCGATCTCCGGGAAGCCGGACGAGACCAGCGTGCTCGCCTCCGCCGTGACGGCCGCGATCGGCTTGCTTCGCGGGGCTCCACGGACCTGGGTCGGGCGACAGTAGGTGCAGGCGCGCGAGCATCCGTCCTGGATCTTGAGATACGCCCGGACCCGCCCCCGGCTTCCCGCGCTCGTCTCCTCGGCGATCGGGCGGGGAGCAGCGGTCGGAAGGAGGCCGCGATCCCCGGCGCGGACCCGCTCGACGACCTCGACGATCCGGGACTTCCAGGCGTTCCCGGCGAGGAGATCGGCGTCGCCGAAACGGGTCAGTCCCTTCTCTACCGCGTCGGCGAGGCAGCCGATCACGACGATCGGACTGCCCGGGTGCTCGCGGCGGATCCGCCGCGCCGCCTGGCGTGCCTTTCGCTCGGCCAGGCCGGTCACCGTGCACGCGTTGAGGACGTAGACTTCGCCGGGAGCGCTCGAACCGGCCGCCCCCGATCGCAGCGAGCGCTCCATCATCGCGGACTCGTACTGGTTGGCGCGGCAGCCGAAGGTGAGGATCGAGACCCGGTGGGTCGCCATGCTAGCTGTGGCGCTCGACGGTGAATCGCAGCAGCTCGTACGGCTCGTTGGCGCCGATGCCGGCCTTCCGCCGGGCGATGTCCACTTGCTGCGCGACCGATTCGACGCCGGGCAGATCCGGGAGGAGGAGCCCGCGGCGCCACCCGCTCTCCACGATGACCCCGTATCGCCTCGGATCGAGGTCGGCCTCGGTGCACGGTTCCGGTTCGGAGAGGACGTCGACCGACAGATCGAGCTCGTCGAGCTCGTCGGGCGCGATCGGAGGGAACCTCGGATCGGCCGTCGCCGCCTTGATCGCGTTGGCGATCACCTCCGCGGCGATCGTCGGCTCGGTCGGCGCGAACGTCCCGATGCAGCCGCGCAGGGCCCCGTGCTTCTTGATCGAGACGAAGGTCCCCGCACTGCCCTCCATCCCCGCGGGAAGCGAAGCGGGAGGGTCGATGACGCGTCCGCCGGTCACGTAGGCGCGGACGGCGCGGACGGCGAGCGAGACGTACGGGTCTTGGATCCCCTCAGCGGCGGTCTTCTTCATGCCCCAAGAATACTCCGGCGCGGCGGGCGGTCAACCGACCGGCCGGTTCGCCGGAGCGGGCGTCCGGAAGCCGGTTGACAATCCTCGATCCGTGTGATAGCGTCGTCATCGAGGGGACATCATGAGGGGGAGTCCGGTCCGCAAGCAGGTTCTTGGCATTGCCGCCGCCGCGCTCGTCGTCGCCGGGGGGGCGGTCGCGTGGTACGTGCTGACCCAGCGGCACGTCGGATCCATTCTGGCGCAGGGGGAGCGAACGAACCTGCTTCTCGTCGAGCACGACGGATCAGGCGGGGCCGACGCGCTGACGCTCCTCTCCCTGTCGGACGACGATCTCGTCCTCTTCTCGATCCCGATCGACGTTCGGGTGAAGGGGCCGGACGGCGGCGTCGTGCCCGCGGCGGCGGTCTTCTCCGAATCCGGTCCGTCGGCGGCCGCGGGGACGATCGCCGACCTGCTCGGGATCGACGTGCCCTTCTTCGTCTCGGTCGGACACGGACCTCTGTCGGAGTGGGTCGACTCGTTCGGCGGGGTCACCGTGACGTTGGAGGGCCCGGCGATCTACGCCGACGCCTCCGTCGATCCTCCGCTGCGGGTCGAGATCCGACCGGGCGAGCGAGCGATGGACGGTGCGGACGCGGTTGCGTTCGCGGTCTCACCGAGCCTGCCCGGCGACGTCGGGCTTCTCTCCCGTCAGCAGGCTCTCCTCCTGGCTGTTCTTGAGCAGGGGGCGCGAGGTCGGTCGGTCCGCGAGCTGCGTTCGGCGGTCCGCGCGGCCTTCCCTTCGCTCGAGACGAACTGCACGCTCGAGGACCTCTTCGAGGTCGCGCGGGTCCTCCACGACGTCCCCGAGGAGGGCGTCCGCGCGATCGTCCTCCCGACGGAGACGCTCACGATCGATGGAGCGTCGGTCGTCGAGCCGCGGATCGTCGAGACGGAACGGATCGTCGCTTCGTCGCTGAAGGGGCTCGACCTCCTCACCCCGGACGAGGTCAACGTCGCCGTGTTCAACGGGAACGGGATCCGCGAGATGGCGAGCCGGACGGCCGACTACCTCCGAGCGCGGGGGTTCTCGATCACCCGGATCGGCAACGCCGACTCGTTCGAGTACTCGCCGAGCTACATCGTCGTGTTGACCGACGAGGCGAAGGCGTGGGTCCTCCGGGACGCGCTCCCTCCGAACGAGATCCGAATCGTCTTTCCGGAGACGTTCGAGGCGAGCTACGTCGCCCTTCGTGATTACGTCCCCGTCGGGACCGACCTGCTGCTGATCGCCGGACTCGGGATGAATCTCGAATGACCGACGAGCGGTCCCTGGTCCGGGAGGCCGTCCGTCTGATCGAGGATCGGAAGGGCGAGGACGCCGTCGTGATCGATCTGTCGGACGTGTCGATTCCGACGAGCTACTTCGTCGTCGTCGGCGCCGACAACCCGGTGCACGCCAAGGCGCTGATCAACGCGCTCCGGCAGGGGCTTCCGATCAAGCCGAGCCACAGCGAAGGCGTTTCCGAGCGGAAGTGGGTCGTGCTCGATTACGGCGACATCGTCGTGCACATCCTCGAGAAGGACGCGCGGGAGTTCTACGACATCGAGTCCCTCTGGGCCGACCACATCGTCGACCTCGAAACGGTGCTCTCGGAGGCGCGATAGGGACCGTCGTCCCGCCCTAGTCGCTTCGACGCTCCGGGCAGATCGGGGCGTAGGCGCAGTACCGACAGGCGCGATAGACGGGGTCGGCCGGGTACGCGTCGGCCCGGATCCCCGCCGCGGCGCGCTCCATGTCGCCCACGGCGCGCTCGATCGTCTTCTCCGAAGGCACCGCCCTTCCGACGACGACCTCCGGCGTGAGGAAGCGAAGCTCGACCGCCGCCGGAAGCTCGCCGAAGATGCCCCGATAGGCGAGCGCGTAGAGGGCGAGCTGGAGGCTCTCCTTCGTTCGCTTCGTCGCCAGCTCCTCCGTCCGAACGTCCGACGTCTTGTAGTCGATGATCGTCCCGGACGAGCCGTCGCTGGGGATGTCGATCCGGTCGAAGATCCCGACGAGCCGGATCCCGTCGAGCACCTGGGAGAAGCGTCGCTCGACGTACGTCGGGACGCGCCCCTCCCGACGCTCGTACGCTCGGAACGCCTCGAGCGCCTTCACCCCTTCCTGGAAGCGGAGCTCCTCGTGGTCCGGCGTGAGGAAACCCTCCGACTGCCAGTGCTTCCGGAAGATCTCGCGGAGGTCGTCGAGGGAGGTCTCCCGTCCGGAGAGCCGATTCAGGTGGTAGAACCGGATCGCTTGGTGGATCGCGTTTCCGTAGAGGACGGTGTGGTGCTGGCGGATCGGGACCCGGAGGACGTGGACGTAGCGGTACTTCAGCGGGCACGTCAGGTAGTCGTCGATCTTCCGATGGCTCAACGAGAGGATCTCGTCTCCGCGGGGGAAGAGCTCCAGATCGGAGGCCTCGCCGGTTTCCGGCGCGCCGCTCTTGGCGTGTCGCGTGATCCTCGACAGCGGGGAACGCCGCTGCGGTGCGAGCTGCGACGCGTCGAGGTCGAGCGCCTCGGAGACGAACAGGCTCGGCTTCCGGGGGCGCTTCCCGCCGTAGTCTTGGCCGCTGGTCAGGTAGACGTCCTCCTTCGCGCGCGTCATCCCCACGTAGAACAGCCGCCGCTCCTCCTGCCGATGGAAGTCCGAGCTCGAGACGAGGTCCTTGACCAGCTCGTCGGGGAGCGGGATCGGATCGCGCCGATGGGAGGACGGAAAGCGGCCGGCGACGAGTCCGACGAGGAAGACGATCGGGAACTCGAGCCCCTTCGCCTGGTGGATCGTCAGGACGTTGACGGCGTCGGCGTCCCACTGCGCGTCGCCGACGGCCGGGTTGTCCCCGGCCTCGATCAGGGCGTCGAGGTAGTCGATGAACCAGGCGACGCGGTCGTAGCGCGTCACGCGGGAGAACCGCTCGACGATCGAGAAGAGCTTGGCCAGGTTCTGGATCCGCTGGGCGTCGCGGGGCGAATCGGAATGGGACAGCCGTTCGATCGTCCCGGTCTGGGTCGAGAGGTAGCGGTAGAGGAGGTCCCCGGTTCGCTCCTGGGCCGACAGGGGGAACATCGCGTCGAGGTCGCCGAGGAGACGGGCGATCCGCTCGCGTCCCACCTCCGAGATGTCGAGGAAGCCGGGCGTCTTGGCGGCGATGCGCAGGACCTGGAGGAGCCCCTTGTTCTGCCGCCGCGCGAGGCCGGTCGCCGCGGCGAGGGCCTCGGCCGGGACCTCGTACGGCGGCGACCCGGCGAGGTGATGGAGCGACATCGTGTCCCGCGGATCGGAGAGGACGCGGAGAAACGCGATCGCCGAGCGGATCTCCTCTTGATCGTACAGGCCGCGGCTTCCGGAGAACCGCCACGGGATCTGAAGGAGGCTGAGCGCTCGGAGAAACGGCTCGGCCTGCGCGTTGCTCCGGACGAGGACGGCGAAGTCGCTCAAGCGCCGGTCCTCGTCCTCCCGCCGCCGTGCGATCGTCTCGGCGACGAAGTCGCATTCCTCTTCGAGGGCCTCGAAGTGAAGCTGCTGCGGCGGCCGCCCCTTCGGTCCGACCGCACGGAGGCGCTTGCTGATCCGGGAGCGGACCTCGAGGCGGTCGGGGTTGTTGTGCTGGATCAGGCGGTAGGCCGAGTCGAGGGTCGCCTGGGTCGATCGGTAGTTCCGGTCGAGGACGACCAGCTCGGCGTCGGGGTACGCCGCCTGGAAGCCGAGGATGTTGCTGATCGCGGCGCCGCGGAACTTGTAGATCGACTGATCGTCGTCGCCGCAGACGGTCAGGTTGCGATGGCTGGCGAGGAGCTTCAACAGCTCGAACTGGGCGTAGTTGGTGTCCTGAAACTCGTCGACGAGGACGTAGGAGAACCGCTCGCGGTAGCGCTCCAGTGCCGTCGGATGCTCGCGGAACAGCCGGAGCGTCAACGCGATCAGGTCCCCGAAGTCGACGAAGCCGTGCTCGATGAGGAGGTTCTGATAGGCGGCGTACGCCTCGGCGAGCTCGTCCTGCGCGGCCGCCTCCTCGATCGTGAGCCGCCCCTCGTTCGTGTCCGCTTCGGCCCGTTTCGCCGATTCGAGGAGACGGTCGGCGTGCTCCCGGTACTCCGTCGGGGTGACGTCCTCGTCCTTGGCGCGGGAGAAGAGGGTGAGGAGCGCGCGGAGGTGGCGCATCGGGTTTCCGAGCGGACGGTAGCGGTCGAGAGGAAGGTCGAACAGGTGGTCCTTCAGGAAGATCGCCTGCTCGGGCTCGGTCAGGATCCGGTAGTCGGGCGACAGGCCGAGGAGGACGGCGTTCTCGCGCAAGACGCGGTCGCAGAACGCGTGAAACGTCCCGATCTGCGCCTCGACGTAGCCGTACGGGACGAGGACGTCGACCCGCTCCTCCATCTCGGCGGCCGCCTTCTCGGTGAACGTCAGGGCGAGGATCTCGGCCGGGAGGGCCTTCTTCTCGGCGATCAGCCAGGCGATCCGCCGCGTGACGACCGTCGTCTTGCCCGTCCCGACGCCGGCGACGATCAGCAGCGGCCCCTCGCCGAAGGTGACGGCGTCGCGCTGCTGCGGGTTGAGATCGGAGAGCGGATCCATGGGAAGGAGTATAGGGAAAGGCCGCGCGGCGGGCACACCAGCGGGAGCGGCATGAAACAGGGGAGGCCGTCGGCCTCCCCTGCGATATCTCGAAGGCTACTCGGTCGAGTAGCTAGGGCGATTCTCTAGACCAGCCCCCTACCTCTTGGCGACGAGCTCCTTCAGGTTCTTCCCCGCCTTGAACGCAGGAACGGTCTTCGCCGGAGTCTTGATCCGCTGCCCGGTCTGCGGGTTCATGCGGGTCGTGGCCTTTCGCTTCCGGGTCTCGAACTTCCCGAATCCGGTGATGATGACCGGTTCGTTCTTCGCCAGCGCGGCCGTCACCACGTCGACCACGCCGTCCAACGCCGCACGGGCGTCCTTCTTCGTCAGTCCCGTCTTCTTCGCCAGCTTCTCGACCAGCTCTGCCTTGTTCACGTCTACCCCCTTGGGTTTAGAGAATCTGGCGCCCAGTATAGCGACGAGGGTGCGGCTTGCCAAGTCTGTACCGCAGACGGCGCGCGGCTTTGCTGCGTTGTCAGCGTCCAAACACCGTTCTCTTGGGTGTTTCGGTGCTTCCGGACCCCGGATTCTTTCCCCGGCGAGCGACCGCAATTTCGGTCTGAACCGGGGTAGCGGGACGGCGGGGCCGTCGGGTCTTCCGCGCTCGATGGGCTAGCCGGCGTGCTTCTCGAACGCCTCGGCGAGGATGTCCATCCCCTCGTCGATCTGCTCGTCGGTGATCACGAGCGAGACGAGGACGCGGAGGACGTTCCCGTGCAAGCCGGCGGTCGGGAAGATCGCGCCGTTGTGGAGCGCCTCGTTCGCGATCCTCTCGGTCAGCTCCTTCGCCGGTTCCTTCGTCGCTCGATCCCGGACGAGCTCGATCCCGACCATCGCGCCGAGGCCGCGGACGTCGCCGATCGCGTCGAACTGCCGACGGAGATCTTCGAAGCGGCCCTTCAGCCGATCGCCGATGTGGACCGCCCGCGCGAGAAGGTCCTCCTCGTCGATCCCCCGGATCACCTCGATCGCGGCCCGGCAGGCGAGCGGGTTGCCGGCGTAGGTGCCGCCGATCGCGCTGGCGATCGGCGCGTCCATGATCTCCGCCCGGCCGACGACGCCGGAGAGCGGGAGGCCCGAGCCGAGCGACTTGGCGACGCAGACGAGGTCCGGCTGGACGCCGAAGTGCTCGAACGCGAAGAACCTGCCCGTCCGGCCGATCCCCGACTGGACCTCGTCGCAGGCGAGGACGAACCCGTACTTGTCGGCCAGCTCGCGCATCGCCGGGAGGAACCAGTCCGGCGGGACGAGGAAGCCGCCCTCGCCGATCAGCGGCTCGACGACCATCACCGCGACCTCGGAGGGGTCGACGAGCGCGAGGAGGGCCGCTTCGATCTCGTCCGCCGTCACCGTCTTCCGGTACTCGTACGGGTACGGGAGCCGGTAGACGTCGGAGGCGAAGGGGCCGAACCCGTACTTGTACGGCTTCGCCTTGTGGGTCATCGTCATCGCCAGCAGCGTCCGCCCGTGGAAGGCGTTCTCGAAGACGAGGACGGCCTTCCGCTTGGTGTAGGCCCGAGCAATCTTGACGGCGTTCTCCACCGCCTCGGCGCCGCTGTTGAAGAACGCGGCCTTCAGCTCGCCGTCGATCGCCGTGCGCTCGCACAACAGCTCCGCGAGCTCGATGAACGGCGCGTACGGAACGGCGGTGAAGTCGGTGTGCAGATAGCCGTCGATCTGCTCCCGCAGCGCCCGAACGACCCGCTCGTGGCGCTGCCCGAGCGCGAGGCAACCCCAACCGCCGGTGAAGTCGATGAATCGGTTCCCGTCGAGATCCTCGATGATCGCCCCCTCGCTGCGCTTGATGACGAACGGGGCGTACGTCTCGAGCGGCGCGGCGACGTACTTCGCCTTGGCCGCGAGGACGGCGGCCGACTTGGGGCCGGGAAGCTCCGTCTGGATTCGGGTGAAACGGCGTTCGACCATCGTCCCTCCTGAGGCCGGCTGATGAAGTCGGCGGATGGTACCGGATCGGGAAGGACGCCTTCAACGGGGTCGACGGTCAGTCGACGGCGTAGATCCGGCCGGGCGGAACGAGGGTCACCTTGAAGTCGAGGCCTTCGTACCGACCGCTCGCCGCCTCGATCTCGCGGAGCTTCCCCTTGTAGCGGCTCGAGATGTGGACGCAGAGGAGTTCCTTCTTCACCCGCGCCTCGCGGGCGCAGGCGATCGCCTCGGCGAGCGTCGCGTGCTTGTACTCCTTGCGGTCCTCCTCATCGAGGAACGTCGTGTCGTGACAGAGGACCTCCGTGTCGGCGACGTACGCCGGCTTGATCGCGACCGAATCCCCGCCGTAGGAGAAGAGCTTCTGATCGTAGTACTCGGTGATCGACTCCTTCCCCTCGGCCTTGACCCGGGCGACGATCTCCTCCTCCGAGGCGCCGGCCAGCTCGGGCTTCAGGCGGTGGCGGACCTCGACGACGTTGTAGCCGAGCGAGACCTCGTTGTGCACGTGGACCGTCGGAAACGCCTCGACGTAGCGGGGAAGCTGGCCGGCGAGGAGCTCGACCCGGTCCCCGGGCTCGAGCGGGACCCATTCCAGCCGGTAGTTGAGGTGGCGATTCGTCCGGGCGATGAAGCCCATCATCTCGGTGACGAGGTAGTTCCCCTTCGGGTAGTAGACGGTCAGCTCCTTCTCCCGGTCGCCCATCGCGTTGTTGCGGATGTTGACCAGCCCGACCAGGCCGCCGATGTGGTCGGCGTGGCCGTGGGAGAGGAAGACGCGTCGGACGGCGAACGCCTTGTTCCCGAGGATCGAGCTGGCGCCCTCCCCGGCGTCGAACAGGATGCGATCGGCGCTGTAGTAGATCCACGTGGAGTACAGCCCCTTCGAGTACATCAGCAGCCGCATGTCGTTCCTCCGTCCCACCGTCGGCCCCGATCCGTCGCGGAGCCCGGCCGCGCTTTCTCGTCGGCGAACGGACAGTATACCCGGGGCTCGGTCACCGGACATCGGATCAGAACGGGTTTGGAGCGCCGGGCTGTTGCCGAGGCCCGGTTTGTCTCCTAGAATTCCCCAGGGAATGGAGGCCGATGATGCTCGACGTCCGTGAGATCCGGGAGAATCGCGAAGGGATCGAATCGCGGCTCCGCACGCGCGATCCGTCGATCGACCTCGGCGAGATCGTCTCCCTCGACGAGGAGAGACGGCGATTGATCGGCGAGGTCGAGCGGCTGAAGGCGGAGCGGAACCGCGGCTCCCAGGAGGTCGGACGCCGGAAGCAGGCCGGCGAGGAGGCCGGCGACCTCCTCTCGCGCCTGGCGGAGATCGCCGATCGGATCTCGACGCTGGACGGCGAGCTTCGCGGCGTGGAGGCGCGGATCGAGGAACGGCTCGACCTCCTTCCGAACCTCCCCCATGCGTCGGTGCCGGTCGGCGGGAAGGAGGCGAACCTCGTCCTCAGGACGGTCGGGGAGAAGCCGGAGCCGGACTTCCCGATCCGGCACCACCAGGAGATCGGCGAGGAGAAGGGGATCCTCGACTTCCGCCGCGCCGCGACGATCGCCGGGGCGCGGTTTCCGATGTACGTCGGCGCCGCGGCGAGGTTGGAGATGGCGTTGATCCACTTCATGTTCTTCCACCACGTGGACCGCGGCTACGTCCCGGTTCTGCCGCCGTTTTTGGCGAACGCGACGAGCTTCTACGTCGCGTCCCAACTGCCGAAGTTCGCCGACGACGTCTACCGCATCGAGCGGGACGATCTGTACCTGAACCCGACGGCGGAGAGCCTGCTCGTCAACCTGCATCGGGACGAGATCCTGACGGCTGACGAGCTGCCGAAACGCTACGTCGCCTACACGCCGTGCTTCCGCCGCGAGGCGGGGAGCTACGGGGAGGAGGAGCGGGGGCTGATCCGCGTGCACCAGTTCAACAAGGTGGAGATGTTCAAGTTCACCGCGCCCGACGCGTCGTACGACGCGCTGGAGACCCTGATCGCCGATGCCGAATCGGTGCTCCAGGCGCTCGGCCTGCACTACCGGGTCGTCCTGCTGGCGACCGAGGACATGGCGCAGCAGTCGAGCAAGACGGTCGACCTCGAGGTCTATCTTCCGGGCCAGGGGCGGTACTACGAGGTCTCCTCCTGCTCCAACTGCGAGGCGTTCCAGGCGCGGCGGGGGAACATCCGCTACCGCCCGGCGCCGAAGGAGAAGCCGGAGTTCGTCCACACCCTGAACGGCTCGGGGCTCGCCACCTCCCGTCTGATGGCGGCGATTCTGGAGAACAATCAGACGGAGGACGGACGCGTGCGCGTCCCCGAGGTGCTGCGTGGGACGGTCGGAGCGGAGACGATATGAGCGAGATCCTGGTCGCGGCGAAGGGGCTGACGAAGCGATTCAGCTCGCGGCGCGGGACGATCGACGCGGCGGTCGACGTGTCGTTCGAGTGCCCCGCCGGGCGGATCTTCGGTCTTCTCGGTCCGAACGGCGCCGGGAAGACGACGACGCTGCGGATGCTGGCGACGATCCTGAAGCCGACCGAGGGGACGGCGGAGATCGCCGGGTTCGACGTTCGCACGCAGCCGGGCGAAGTTCGGGAGCGGATCGGATTTCTCGCCACCGAGACCGGCCTCTACGACCGGTTCACCGCCCGCGAGACGCTCCGCTTCTTCGGGCGGATCAACAACCTCTCGCCCGAGGAGATCCGGAGCCGATCCGACGAGATCTTCTCCATGCTCGAAATGAGCGAGCTCGCCGATCGTCGGGTCGGGACGTTCTCCACCGGGGAGAAGCAGAAGCTCTCGCTCGCCCGGAGCATCCTGCACGATCCGCCGGTGTTGATCCTCGACGAGCCGACGTTCGGTCTCGACGTCATGGCCGCGCGGACGGTCGTCGAGACGATCGGGCTGTTCCGCGAACAGGGACGGACGATCCTCCTCTCGACCCACATCATGCGGGTGGCGGAGAAGCTGTGCGACCGGATCGGGATCCTCTATCGCGGGCGGCTCCACGCGCTCGGAACGCTCGAGGAGCTGACGGATCGGTTCGGTGGCGACGATCTGGAGGAGAACTTCTTCTCCGCGGTGGGTCGGGAGTAGGCCGATCGAGGGTTCCCACCGCGGAGCGGACGTGGTATCCTGGGGGTCCACAAGATGGCGATGAAATCTAAGGAGGCGATGATGGGCAGGAAGGTCGTACTCACGACGGCGGCCGCGCTGGTCGTCGTGCTGTCGGTCGTCCTGGTGGGGGGGCAGGTCGGAGGCCGAGGGTACCTGTGGTGGGGAACCCGGGAGCCGATTTACATCTACGGGGACGATGATTTCACGATCGAGAACGGGGTGATGTCCGGGTCGGGGACCGCGGACGATCCGTACGTGATCGAGGGCTGGCGGATCGACTCGCCGAAGGCGGACTACGGGATCTACGTCGACCACACGACGGCCCATTTCGTCATCCGCGACTGCGTGATCGAGCGGGCGCGTCTCGCGGGGATCTACTTCAACACGGTGCGCAACGGCCGCGTGGACGGGGTGCAGATCGGCCTCGCCGGCACCGCCGTCTACCTTCTCGACTCGACGAAGAACGTGTTCACGGGGACCGTCATCGCCGAGAGCCGGTTCGGCGTCGTCATGGGGGCGAACTCGAGGGGCAACCTCGTGGTCGGAAACGCGTTTTTCGGCAACGGGATGAGCGCGTACGACCCGAACGGCTGGAACGCCTGGTACGAGGACGGCCGCGGCAACTACTGGAGCGATTACCGCGGCGACGACCGCGACGGGGACGGCGTCGGAGACGTCGCCTACTTCCGCGTCTACGACCGGTATCCGTTAGTCGATCCACCGGTCGAGTGGACCCGCGTCGCCCCGGCGGGCCTCGGGTTCGCCGGGACCCGGGTGACCCCGGATGGCGCGCTGATCGTGACGTCGGAGACGCCGATCACCCTCTCGTCGATCGACCCGGGGAGCGGCGTCGCCGAGATTCACTACGCGATCGACGGGGGAGAATGGCAGGTCTACACGGGGCCGATCTACCTCACCGGCGACGACGGGCCGCGGGCGCTGACCTACTACGCGATCGACCACCTCGGCAACGTCGAGCCGAAGCAGACGGTTCCGCTGTTCCTCGACAACCATCCGCCGGAGACGGTGCTGGAGGTCGGCGAGCCGAAGCACGTCGACGGGCGAGGCACCTGGATTACGTGGAGGTCGCCGATCACCCTTCGCCTCGTGCAAAGCTCGACCTACGGCGAGGCGCGGATCTACTACCGGATCGACGGGCGAGGGTGGAGGATGTACTCGCGGCCGTTCACGATCGAAGGCCCGGACGGCCCGCGTCGGGTGGACTTCTACGCTCAGAACGCGTCCGGCGTCGCTGAACCGGTGAAGTCCGTTCTCCTGTACAAGGACGACGCCGCACCGAGCACGCGCGGCGGCCCATCGTCGCCGTCGATCGAGGTCGAGATCGGCGAGACGGTGGAGGAAGCCCCGCCGGAGGTCCCTCCGGCCGAGGCGGACACCGGCGAACCGGCCGCGGAGGAGGGCTCCGGGGAAGAGACCGGGGCCGAAGGGGAAGGGGTCTAGCGCACGTCGCGATGTGGAAGAACGTCCGACTCCTCTTCTCGAAGGAACTGACCGGGGCGATCCGGGACCGTCGGACGCTCTTCCTGACCGTCTTCTTTCCGCTGATCTTCTACCCGCTCGTTCTGTCGGTGATCGGCCAATTCAACCAGGCGGAGCGGGTCCGGTACGAATCGCTGGTCCCGACGATCCTCGTGATCGACCGGTCGGAGGACGAGACGTTCGGCGTCGCGCTGGCGGGAGACGCGACGCTCCATTGGCGCGCCGTCGGCTCGATCGACGAGGGGCTCGCCGGGCTGAAGGCCGACGAGGGGCACGTGCTGATGGTCGTGGACAAGGAGGCCGGCGGCGAGGGGGTCGGCCTCGAAGTGGCGCTGTACTACGACCAGGCCGACCCGTTCGCTCCGATCGCGGCCTCCCGGGTGCGGGGGTTCCTCGAGGCGTACCTCCAGCGGGTCGTCGGCGAGAAGCTCGACGCGCTCGGGTACGACATCGACGAGCTGACGCCGCCGTTGACGGTCGAGACGCGCGACGTCGCCACCGGCGAATCGCTCGGCCGGATGATCCTCAGCCGCCTCCTGCCGTACTTCATGGTGCTGGCGATCCTGACCGGCGCGATGGGGCTCGGGGCGGAGATCACCGCCGGAGAGAAGGAGCGGAGCACCATCGCCACGCTCCTCGTCAGCCAGCTGTCGCGGACCGAGATCGTCCTCGGGAAGTTCCTCGCCGTCTTGACCGTTTCGCTGACCTCGTCCATCCTGTCGGCGGTCGGCCTGCTGATCGGGGTGCGCTTCTTCGGCGGCGGGCTGACGCCTGCCGCCGTCTCCGGGGCCGCCGTCTTTCGACTCGACCTCCCGGCGCTCGGATGGATGCTCGTCGTGCTCGTGCCGCTCGCCGTGATCCTCGCGTCGCTGGTGATCATCGTCGGGACGTACGCGCGGAGCCAGAAGGAGGCGAGCACCTACCTCCTCCCGATCTACATGGTGATCGTGCTGGTCGGGATGATGTCGATGACCGGGGGAATCACCTTCGAGGGGGCGCGGTATCTGATCCCGGTCGCCAACGCCCTCTACGCGCTGCAGGGGATCATCGTCGGCGAGCTGGTCGCCTCGAACATCGTCTACACCCTCATCGCCAACGTCGTCTGCGGCGCCGTTCTGATCGCCGCCGCCGTCCGGCTGTTCAAGCGCGAAGCTGTGCTGTTCCGCAGTTAGTGCGCCCTTCTCACAGACGCAAGTGTGCAAAGACCTTAAAAGCTGTTACCATGAAGGACATGAAGCACATGAAGAGGTCCTTCAGTGAGTTGTCTCATCACGTGATCGGCTGCGCTTTGGAGGTCCATCGCGTTCTCGGACCTGGCCTCCTCGAGTCCACGTATCGCCGATGCCTTGCGAGGGAATTGGAGATCGAAGGTGTGCCGTACCAGACGGAGCACCCTCTGCCTGTTGAGTACAAGGGAATACAGCTTGATTGCGGCTACAGAGTCGATCTCATGATTGCAGACGAACTCATCGTTGAGCTCAAAGCCACGGAAGCGATCAAAGGAATCCACGAGGCTCAGCTTCTCACATACATGCGGCTCGCAGACATCCGCCAGGGTCTCCTGATCAACTTCAATGTCCAGCGTCTGAAGGACGGACTGAAGAGCTTCGTCCTCTAGCAGTCTTTTGCTCAGAACCTCCGTAGTTGCTGGGCGAAGGCATCGGCCAACGGCGTTGTACTTCATGCACTTCATGGTTGAGGGGTTGCTCGGCGTTTGAGGTTCTCCGGATTTTGGTGAAGGGCCGCATTCTGTCCTGTCGCCGACGCTACGGGAGAAATACAGATATGCATAAGCTTCTGACCATGAAGAACAGGAAGAGCACGAAGAGGTGCAGAGAGGTTCGCACGTCGCTGGTTCTACCCTTCATGGCCTTCATGCACTTCATGGTTGAGGCTGTTGGTCGCTTGGCGTTCCGTGTGTCCCTACGAGAGATGAAGTCAGACCTTCTGGCCGCGGGAGTAGCGCTTCAGCGCCTCGTCGGTCCGGCGCTTCTCGTCTTCCTCGCGGAGCTTTCGCCGTTTGTCGTACGTCGCGCGTCCCTTGGCGAGGCCGAGCTCGACCTTGGCGTAGCCGCGCTTGAAGTAGATCCGCAGCGGGACGAGGGTGTAGCCGCGCTCCTGAAGCTGCGTGGTGAGGCGGCGGATCTCCTGACGGTGAAGCAGAAGCCGACGATCGCGCATCGGGTCAGCGTTGTGGATCGAACCCTGCTCGTACGGTGCGATGTGAACCCCCTTGAGCGTCGCCTCGCCCCGCCGAACGACGGCGAAGCCGTCCTGGATCGAGCAGCGGCCGGCGCGGAGGGACTTGACCTCCGTTCCGGTGAGGACGATCCCCGCCTCGATCCTGTCGAGGATGTCGTACTCGTGGCGTGCTCTGCGGTTCGTGGCGACAGCGTGGACCATGGCGGGCACAGACTAGCTGAGACCTGCAGACAGAGCAAGGGTTCGAAGGCAGGGCACCGGCAAAGCAACTCTCTCGC
>CAYXLR010000005.1:84030-119189 GCA_964466035.1 uncultured Thermotogae bacterium | reverse complement strand
GGCACGTCGCAGCAGACGAGCGTGCCGACGCCGGACTTGACGACCTTGACTTCCTGTCCGCACAGATCGCAGACGTAGATCTTCCCTTCCTCTGCCATCTTATCCTCCTTCTACAACTGCAGAATCTCTCACCGCAGAGGTCGCGGAGGGATCGAGAGATCTTGCCTTCTCTCCCGACTGTGAGCCTCTGCGCTTTCTGCGTTTCCGCTGTTGACACACGTCACCTGCTACAGCGTGAGAGAACTTTCCCAAAGGCCGTGGATGTTGCAGTACTCGATCGCGATCAGTTCGCTGAAGTCGCCCAAGTTCGCGTGGGTGACGACCGTCGGGACCCCGTACGTCGGTCCGAGGTCGAACGTGGCGACGTGGACGGCGAGCCCGCTCTTGACCCCGAACAGCATGATCCACTTGATGTGGTGCTCGATCGTGTTCGGATGCGGCGTCTCCTTCCCGACCGTGATCTTGACGACCTTCTCCCCGCAGTCGGGGCAGTCGACGAGTTCGATGACCGGGACGTGCTTCTCTTTCCCTTCTTGTTCCGCTCCCTTGAACAGGTCTCCGATCTTCATCGGCTACCCCCTTTTCTTCATCTCGTCGAGGTCCTCCAGGAGCGCCTGGAAGTCCTCCTCGTGGTCGACCTCGTCCTGCAGGATCGACAGGACCATCTGGTACGTGATCGGGTCCTTCCCCTCCGTCAGGTCGAGCAGCTTCGTGTACACGTCGATCGCGCACTGCTCCCCCTCGACGCCCTGGGCGATGATCGCGCGTACGTGCGGATCGGACGGCTTCAGGTAGTTGCAGTTCGACGTCTTGCTCCAGTCGTTCGGATCGCTGATCGGCGTGCCGCCGAGCTGGATGATCCGATCGGAGAGCATCTGCGCGTGCCGGAGCTCGTCGGCCGCGTGCTCGGTCAGCTCCGCGATCGCCGCCTCCTTCATCGGACCCTTGACGACGGCGGCGCCGACCCAGTACTGGTAGTAGGCGAGCCACTCGTCGGCGAACGCCTTGTTCAGCTGGTCGACCAGCTGATCCGCATCGATCTTGAGGATCGCTCTTCCCTTCGTTCCCATGGACTACCTCCTTTGGATGTTGGAGGGCCGGCCTCTTGCCGATCCCTCAGAACGCCTTGAACAACTCGCGCTTCGCTCTGCAGACCGGGCAGAACTCCGGCGCCTCGCCTTCGACCGTGTATCCGCAGACCGGGCAGATGTGGACCGTCTCCAGCTCGAGGTCCGCGCGCGTTTCGACGGTCCGCTTCGCCTCCTTGTACATCGTCTCGTGGATCTTCTCCGCCTCGAGGGCGTAGTGCGTCGATCGGACCGCGCCGGCCTCGCCCTGGAACTCGGCGGCGTTGTGGTAGACCGGGTACATCTCGTGCACTTCGTGATGCTCGCCGTCGATGCAGGTCTGCAGGT
Organism: uncultured Thermotogae bacterium; assembly: GCA_964466035.1. Taxonomy (GTDB): domain Bacteria; phylum Bipolaricaulota; class Bipolaricaulia; order UBA7950; family UBA9294; genus JANQEA01. Next base: position 117,774 of record CAYXLR010000005.1, on the reverse strand, counting down.
TGCCGGCCGCGTCCGCGATGTTTCCCAGCTCGCGGTAGTGGTTCGTCGCGTGGACCTGCTCGGCGTAGGCGATCGCGCGGAAGAGGCGCGCCAGGTTGGGCAGGCCGTCCACCTCCGCCTTCTCGGCGAAGATCAGGTACCGCATGTGGGCCATGCTCTCCCCGGCGAACGCCGCCTCCAGGAACTCCTTCGTCATTTCGTGCATGTCGTCTCCTTCGAGCCAGAGGATCCGGATCGCTTCCAGGGGTCTCCCGACGCCTCGATGCTTGCCCGATCCGAGTCGGCTTCCCTCGAACTTCCTTCCTTACGAGAATCTACAAACGGACGGTCCGTCGGTCCAGCCGTTCCTCGAGGATCGATCGATCGACCCTCGGCAGCTCGTACAGCGGCCCGTCCCCGACGCGCTCCCGGTAGGACGCGGCGAACGTCTCCCGCTCCGGCGGCTCGTACAGCACGCCGACCGGGAAGGAATCCTCGACGTCGAGCGCGACGGAGATCGCACGGTCGCGATCGGTCGGATCGTGATCGTCCGGGATCGGAACGACGCGCTCGCGATACCAATCGACCGGATGGTTCCCCCACGTGATGCACGGCTGGATCACGTCGACGAGCGACAGGCCGCGGTGCGCGATCGCCCGCTTCAGGATGCCGGTCAGCCCCTCGATGTCGCCGGCGAAGCCGCGGGCGACGAACGTGCAACCGTGGACGATCGCCGTGGCCAGCATCTGGGCCGGATCGATCTCGACCCCGTCGAATTGGAGCCTCGTCTTCTCCCCGCGCGGCGTGGTCGGCGAGGCCTGTCCCTTCGTCAACGCGTAGATCCGGTTGTCGTGCGCGATCACCGTGATGTCGGGATTCCGCCGGAACGCGTGCAGCAGGTGGTTTCCGCCCTCGCCGTACAGGTCGCCGTCCCCCGAAGTGACGATCATCTTCAGCCTCGGGTTGGCGACGTGGATCCCGATCGCCGCCGGGATCGCGCGGCCGTGAAGCCCGTTGTAGACGTTCGCCTTCAGGTAGTGCGGCAGCTTCGCCGCCTGCCCGATGCCCGACACGAGGCAGACCTCGTCCGGCGCCAGCTCGAGCTCCACGAGGGCCCGCTTGAGCGCAGCGAGGATCCCGAAGTTCGGGCAGCCGGGACACCACTGGTTCTCGACCGGGCTCGCGTACTCCTCGATTTTCGTCATGGCGTGCGCTCCAGGATGTACCGCGCGTCGATCGGAAGGCCGTCGGACCGACCGATCGTCCCCTCGATCGACCAACCGAGCCCGCCCCGCAGCAGCTGGGCGAGCGGACCGGTCGCGTTTCCTTCGACCGTCCAGTACCGGGCGTCCTTGGGACGCTCCGTCTCGGGAAGCGGCCACAGCTCGGTGAAGTGGATCGAGCCGGCCTTTCGACCCTCGGCCCGCAGCCGATCGACCGCCTCGGCGATCGCCCCTCTCGTCGACCCCCAGCCGACGAGGATCCGTTCGGCGTCGTCGGTTCGACGCGCTTCCGGCGGGCGGATCTCCTTCCGGAGGCGTCGCAGTTTCTCCAGGCGCTTCGCGACCGCCGCCGGGCGGACGGTTCGCAGCTCCTCGGTGATGTGCCCCTCGGGGGTGTGCTCGTCGGAGTCGAGGCAGACGGTGTGTCCGCCCTGCCCGAACGTCAGGCGGGGGGAGACCCCGGTCTCGCTCGGTGCGTAGCGCGCGTAGGCCCCGAAGTCCGCCGGATCGGCGAGACGGTCGGGGGGGATCTCCGCGGGCAGTTCGAGCCGGTCGAGCGTGAAGGACGAATCGGCGAGGAACTGGTCGGTCAGGACGATCACCGGGATCTGGTACCGATCGGCGAGGTCGAACGCGCGGATCGTCAGATCGATCGCCTCCTGCGGATCGGAGGGGGCCAGCACGGCGCGGGGAAACTCCCCGTGTCCGGCGCGGATGGCGAAGAGGAGGTCCTCCTGGGCCGTCCGCGTCGGCAGGCCGGTCGCCGGACCGGGCCGCTGCGCGAGGACGACGACGATCGGCGTCTCGATCATCCCGGCGAGGCTGATCCCCTCGACCATCAGGGCGAAGCCGCCGCCCGAGGTGGCCGTCATCGCTCGCGCCCCGGCGGCGGAGGCGCCGAGCGCCATGTTGATCGCCGCGATCTCGTCCTCCGCTTGCTCGGCGAAGACGCCGAGGTCGGCGTCGCGGACGAAGGCGGTGATGATCCCGGTCGACGGCGACATCGGGTAGGCGGAGATGAACCGGCAGCCGGCCGCGGCGGCGGCGATCGGAATCGTCTCGTGCGCTGACGCGAACGCGTACGTCGCGTCGCGGCTCGGGAGCTCCTCCGGCACGCCGTCGCCCAGTTGGCTTGCGGCCCGGTCGAATCCGGCGCGGGCGGCGTCGACGTTGCCCCGGACGATCTCCTCGCCCCGCTTCGCGAACGCCGAGGAGAGAACCCCGTCGAGGACCGCGAACGGAATGCCGACCGCGGCGCAGAGCGCCCCGGCGGCGACGGCGTTCGCGTAGATCGCCTGGCCGCCGTGCTCCACGGCGAGATCGACGAACGGGATCGTCAGTCCACTGCCTTCCCCGTCGCTCGATAGCAAGAGTCCGTCGGCGCGGAGCGCGTCGGCGTAGTGCTCCCGCGCAACCGGGTTCAGCGCGAGGAGCACGTCGGCGTCCTCGCGCGGCGCGTTGCGCGGTTCCTCGGCGACGCGGATCCGGACGCTCGAGTTCCCGCCGCGGATCCGCGACTCGAACTCCTGACTCGCGAAGACCGGATACCCGTGCGACAGGAAGCAGCGAGCGACGACATCGCCGATCGTCTGGATTCCCTCCCCGGCCGCGCCAGTGACGAAGATGCTTCGGTCCATGGTTCTCCTCTTGTCCGCTATTCCAATCCCTCGTGGCGTGCGGCGATCCCGTCGGCGAGCGCGTCGAGCGCCTCGAACGTCTCCTCCTTCGGGAGGCCCTTCGCGAAGACCGGGTCGAGCCAGTCGACCTTCAGTGGAGCGCACAGCCCCTGGAGCCGCTCGGCCGCCTTTCCGGCCCAGCCGTACGATCCGACGATCGTGGCGTGCTTCAGCTTCGGGCGGAGGGCCGCGGTCAGGTACGCGGCGAAGACGATGTGCGGATGCGGACCGACGAGGACCGTCGGCGTGGCGAACACGACCGTCGCCGCGTCGACCAGGCGGACGGCGTACGCACCGAGGTCGGTCACCGACATGTTGAACGGCTCGACGCGGACGCCGCGCTCGGTCAGCGCTTCAATCAGGTGGTCGACCATCCGGCGGGTGCTTCCGTGCATCGACGTGTACGGAAGGACGACGAGGTTCTTCGGCGGGTCGAGGACCCAGTGGCGATACGCGTCGACGATGAAGGCCGGATCGTCGTGGATCGGCCCGTGGCTCGGGCAGATCATGGTGATCTCGTAAGGCTCCAGCTTCTCCAGGTGGCCCTTGATCAGGTTGGAGAACGGCATCATGATCTCGGCGAAGTACCGCTTTGCCGCCTCGCAGACCCGCGGTCGGTCGACGGCGAACAGGTCGTTCGTCGCCAGGTGCGCGCCGAACAGGTCGCACGTGAAGAGGATCTTCTCTTCGCGCAGGTAGGTCAGCATCGTCTCCGGCCAGTGAACCCACGGGGCGTGGATGAACTCGAGCGTCCGGTCCCCGAGCGACAGCGGCTCGCCGTCCTCGACGGCCGTGATCCGACCCTCCGGGATTCCCAGGTGGTCGGCGATCATCGGCACCGCCTTCGGGCTCGATACGATCTCGATCTCCGGATAGCGATCGAGGACGAGCGGTACGGACCCGGAGTGGTCCTGTTCGACGTGTTGGACGATCAGGACGTCGAGCCGTTCGACCCCGGCGAGCTGCTCGAGGATCTCCTCGCGTTTCGTGGGATCGGCGGTGTCGATCAACGCCGTCTTCTCGCTGCCGCGTACAAGATACGCGTTGTAGCTCGTGCCGTCGGGGAGGGGGATCAGCTCGTCGAACAGTCGACGATCCCAATCGATCGCCCCCATCCACGAAATCCCGGGCCGAATCTCTCTAGGTTTCAAGTCTCCTCCATCCCGGCTTTCCTGTCGGAGCCGCCGTGAGAACCGGCCGTCCGAAGACGGTTCTCGCTCGCACCGACGTCACGCCAACTTCTCGAACATGTCCTTCGGCGCGCCGCACTCCGGACAAACCCAATCGTCGGGGAGGTCCTCGAACGGCGTGCCCGGATCGATCCCGCTCGTCGGATCCCCGATGGACGGGTCGTACACGTACCCGCAGACCGTGCAGATCCACTTGTCCATTGTCTTTCACGCTCCTTTCCTGATGCGCTTTCGATACTCGTTGTAGGTGAGCGGCTCGCCGCCTTCGCGCGTCCCGGCGCGGTCGACCGAGGCGACGAACAGCGAATGCGTCGCGAGGTCGACCGTCATCTCCGGAACCACGGTGCACTCGTAGATCGCCACCGCGTCCGGAAGGTACGGGATCCCGTGCTCGGTCGTCTCGTGCGGGAAGCCGTCGAGCTTGTCGACGTCCCGCCCGGACTGGAATCCGAACCGGCGGATCGCGTCGCCGGACGTCTCGCGCTCTCGGTCGAGAACGGAGACGACGAACTGCCCGCTCTCGGCGATCATCCCGTGGGTCAGCGATCGCTTCCCGACCCCGATCGCCATCCGCGGCGGCACGTTCGTCACCTGCATCAACGCGTCGAGGCACTGGCCGTTGATCCGATCGCCCGACCGGGCGGTCAGGATGTACAGGCCGTGGGTGACCCGGAACAGCGCCTGGTTGAGCGACGCGGCATCGGTGACGAACGTGAACGCCATCCTCTCTCCTTCCGTCTACGGTTCGGCTTCCTCCTCGCCGGTCGGGAGCGGGCCCGCGGCCCGCTGTCCGAGCTCCCGGTCGGCCATCAACAGACCGGGTCCCTTCTCTCCGGCGATCTCGAGCATGTCGATGACCTTGGAGACCGAGTCCTCTTCCTCGACCTGCTCGGTGACGAACCACTGCAGCATGATCTCCGCCGCGTTGTCGTTCTCTTCGCGAGCGAGCTTCACCAGCTCGTCGATCCGGCCGGTGATGAACTCCTCGTGCGCGAGCGCGGCCTTGTACGCAGCAAGCGGTGAGTCCCACTCCGCCGGCGGTTTCTCGATCGCGAGCAGCTCGACCCTGCCGCCGCGTTCGTTGATGTGACGGAAGAAACGGAGCGCGTGTCCGACTTCCTCCTGCGCCTGGGCCATCATCCACTGGGCCATCCCGTCGAGGCCCTTCGCGTGGAAGTACGCGGCCATCGAGACGTAGAGGTAGGCGGAGAACGTCTCGTGCATGACCTGTCCGTTCATCGCTTCCTGCATCCGTTGTCCGATCATCGTGTGTCCTTTTCTTTCTACAACTTCTTGTGGCAGAACCACCAATCGAAGCAGTTCTCCTTACCGGTTCGCTCCGCGGCCGTCTTCTGATCGGTCGGCGGAGGAACGATCACGTGATCCTGGACCAGCTCGTTCTCCGGCCAGCCGGCCGGGATCGCCACGCCGTGGGCCTCGGCGACCTGGAATCCGCGGATCATCCGGACGATCTCGTCCATGTTTCGCCCGAGCTCCTGCGGGTAGTAGAGGATCGCCCGGACGGCGCCCTTCGGGTCGACGATGAACACGGCCCGGACGGTGTTCGTCCCCTTGCCCGGATGAATGAGGCCGAGCGTGTGGGCGATCGCCTCCGTGCCGGCGATGATCGGGAACTCGATCGTGACGTCGAGCGCCTCGCGGATCCAGTCGGTCCACTTGATGTGGGAGAAGACTTGATCGACGCTCATTCCGATCAGCTCCGTCTTCAGCTCCTTGAACGTTTCGTAGCGCTTCTGAAACGCGACGAACTCCGTCGTACAGACCGGCGTGAAGTCGGCCGGGTGGCTGAACAGGACGAACCACTTCCCGGCGTACGCATCGGGGAGGGTCATCTTCCCGTGTGTGGTCTGTACGTCCATCTTCGGAAACGGATCCCCGATCAACGGGAACATCTGTTCGGTCATGGTTTTCCTCCTTTGTCGGGTCCGAGCGTCCTACCCGCTCTCCGCCTTTCTTCCCGTCTGCTTCGTGCGTCCTCCTTCGGTGAATTCTCTACGCTTGGCATGCCGGGCAAAAGCAGGTCGACCGCCCGGCCAGAACCACGCGTTCGATGGCCGTTCCGCATCGCTCGCACGGCTCGTTCTCCCGCCCGTAGACGGCGAGTCGATTCTGAAACGAGCCGCCCGCTTCCGCGGACCGGCGGTAGTCCGACACGCCGCTGCCGATCGTCGTTCCGAGCTGCTCGATCGCGTTGAACAGGACCGAGGTGATCCCGGCGTGCAGGGCCGAGATCTCGGTTTGTCGGAGCGACTTCGCCGGACGCCTCGGATCGATCTTCGCACGCCAGAGGGCCTCGGCGGCGTAGATGTTCCCGATCCCGGCGATCTTCCGCTGATCGAGCAACAGCTGTTTGATCGGCGCCCTCGATCCGGCCGCGAATTCGGCGAGGATCTCGGCGGTGAATTCCGGACCGGTCGGCTCGATCCCCAGCTTCGCGTCGAACCCGTGCGGGCAGTGGACGACGGTCCCGAGGCGTCGGGGGTTGACGAAGTAGACGGATTCGCCCGAATCGAGGCGGAGGATCATCCGCGTGTAGGGGATCTCGTCCTCGGACCGGTCGAGTCGGAGGCGCCCGGACATCCGAAGGTGAACGACCAAGTCGCCGCGGCCGTCGAGTCCGATCACGATGTACTTCCCGCGGCGGGTCACGCCCTCGATCGACACGCCGATCAGCGCCTTGACGGGGATCGCCAGACGATCGTCGAGGACCTCGGCGCCGACGATCCGCGTTCCGACGATCGGGCGAAGGCGACGGACGAGGGTCTCGACCTCGGGGAGTTCAGGCATGGCTCGCCTCTTTCTCGAGGCAGTTGGCGCAGACGCCGTACGCGTACGTCCGGACCGACTCGACGAGATGTCCGTCGGCCTTCACGTCGATCGGCATCCCGTCCTTTACCTCGATGTCGTAGATCTTCTGGCAGACCCGGCAGCGGAAGTGGGCATGCGGTTTGAGATCGGCGTCGTACCGCGCGACCGTCGGATCGACGCTCAGCCGGAGGATCATCCCCGCCTTCGTCAACGCCTCGAGGGTGTTGTAGACCGTCGCCCTCGAGATCGACGGGAACTTCTTCCTCACGGCGGAGTAGACTTGATCCGCCGTCGGATGAAGCTTCGTCCTGTACAGCCAATCGAGGACGGCCAACCGCTGAATCGTGGGGACCAGACCGACCTCCCGCAGCATCTCCGCATGCGCCTCGGATCTCATTCGGACGGATTATAAACCGAGATAAAGTCTAAATCAAGGGAGACTGTCGCCGATCCGTCAGCGGGCGTCGTGTCTCTTCTTGACAATCGGCCGAACGAATTGTAGGATGATTCCGAAAAAAGAATCTATCGATCTTTTGCGTCCGCGAAGACATCGCGCGATGAAGGAAGGAATCCATGTGGAATCCCGGGTCGATGCGCGACTGAAGGCGCTGGAGAACGTGTGTCGCAGCGTCGGGGCCAACGTGACCCACCAGCGGCGCGAGGTGCTTCGAGCGGTCGTCGAGACTGATTCGCATCCCGATGCGCGCACGGTGCTCCGTCGCGTTCGCGAGAGGATGCCGACGATCTCGTTCGACACGGTGTACCGAACGCTCTCGTTCCTGGAGGAGCATCGGCTCATCGACCGGGTCCGTCTCACGGGAGAGCGGGCGCGGTTCGACGGGAATCCCAGACGTCACCACCACTTCATCTGCACGAAGTGCGGGCGGATCGTCGATTTCGAGAGCAAGACGCTCGACGACATGGAGCTTCCTCGCGAGGCAGCGGAGCTTGGCACCCCGATGGGGAGCCAACTGCAGGTCTACGGGGTCTGCCGGCGTTGCGCGCGGGGAGAGGACTGACGCGAAACGAAAGGAGGACACCATGGCAAAGGTGACCCGTGAGGTTGTGGAAAGGGCGGGAGTGGACGTCGATCAGCTGCTGGAGCTTCTCGTCAAGAACGCGTCCGCGGAGCTGACGACGTACTACTACTACACGATCCTTCGCGTGAACCTGATCGGTTTGCAGGGCGAAGGGATCAAGGAGATCGCGGAGACGGCTCGGATCGAGGATCGGAACCACTTCGAGGCGTTGGTCCCCAGGATCTACGAGCTGGGGGGAAAGCTGCCGCAGGACATGAAGGCGTTTCACGACGTCTCGGCCTGCCCGCCCGCCTACCTCCCGAAGGAACTGGGCGACACGACCGAGCTTCTCAAGGTCCTCGTCGAGGCGGAGCGTTGTGCGGTCCGCGGCTACACGCAGATCTGCAACATGACCGCGGGCAAGGACCATCGGACCTACGATCTGGCGTTGGCGATCCTCAACGAAGAGGTCGAGCACGAGTCGTGGTTCTCGGAGTTTCTCGGAGAGGGTCCGTCGGGACACTACCTGAGGCGCGGCGAGACGTCGCCGTTCGTCTCGAAGTTCCTGCAGTAGCAGGATCGACGAGGGGGAGGCCCGACGGGCCTCCCCTCGTGTCCCGTGGGCGGGGAGGCGCGATGCGGCGGTTCACGGCGGAGGAGCTCGCCTCGTACGACGGGCGGGACGGACGCCCCGCGTACGTGGCCTATGAAGGGAAGGTCTACGACGTGACGGAAAGCTTCCTCTGGAAGGACGGACGGCATCAGGCCATGCACGATGCCGGCCTCGACCTGACGCGTGCGCTCCTCGGGGCGCCGCACGGGGCGGACCTGCTGGCCCGCTGTCCTCAGGTCGGCGTTCTGGTCGAACCCGACGCCGATCGGACGTAGGAAGCCGCTCGCGACGCGGCGAAGACGCGGGCGGAAGCATGCGCCGGAGGTCAGATCCCTCCGGGATCGGTCTCCTTCTTCAGCTCGGGCCGAAGGTACACCTTCGTCGCGGCGTCCAGGTCGGCGTATTCTCCCCGATACGCCGGCGGCAGCAGCGCCGCCATCCGGTACACGATCTCGTCGGTGATCCGTTGGCGAAGATCGCGCGAGGGCCGCTCGTTGCCGGCTTCGACGTAGAACGGCTCGCCGACGACGATGTGAAACGGCGTCCTTCGGAGACAGCGGACGTTGCGGCCGATCGCCTCGCCACCGTAGAAGACGACCGGCAGGAGCGGAGCGCCGCTCTTCAACGCGAGCGTCACGACACCGGGCCTTCCTCGCTGGAGGCGACCGGTTCGGCTGCGCGTCCCCTCCGGCGCGACGGCGATGAACCCTCCGTCTCTCAGCACGCCGAGGGCGCGGCGGAGCGCGCGAATGTCCGGCTCGCCGCGGCGGATCGGGATCGCCTCCCACTGGTCGAACAGCCAACCGAGAAGCGGATTCTTCCAGGCCTCGGCCTTCGCCAGGCCGATCACCTTCCGAGGGCGGAAGCGACAGTGGAGGACCGGCGCCTCGAGGAAGTTGACGTGATTGGCGATCAGGATGAGCGGGCCGTGCATCGGAATCTTGTCGATTTGGTCCCCGTCGACGTCACACAGGACGCGGACCAGCGTACAGATCAGGCCGTCCGCCAGCCGGCCGAGAAGCGTCATCCGCCGTCCTCGGACGACCGGCAGAGGACCTCGATCCGGCCGGGAAGGATCTCCATCGTCAATCGCCTTCCGGCGGTGCAGAGCGTCTCGCCGTCGGCGTGGGCCGGGAGAAGCCCTTCGAGCGCGGTGACCGCGATCCGATCCGTCCTTCCGGTCGTGACGGCCGGACGACCCGCCTGCGTCCCTTTCATGAACCGCGGGATAAGAGCCAGGATCCCCAACCGGCTGACCTGGCTCGCGATGCACAGGTCGAACCGACCGTCGTCGATCTCGCCCTCGGGGGCCATCATGAACCCTCCGCCCAGCCGCCGGCCGTTCATGATCGAGACCATCAGCGACCGCTGGTCGATCGTCCGACCGCCGAACTCGATGCGGACCAGGGGCGCACGGTAGTAGAGGAAGATCGTCTTCAGCGCGGCGACGAAGTACCCGGGAAAGCCGCGCAGGCGCTTCAGCTTCGCCGCCTCGAATCCAACGACGGCGTCGAAGCCGATCCCGACGCCGTTGCCGAAGAACCGCCCCTCTGGGAGCGAGTCGCCGGCGACGCGGCCGACGTCGATCGTTCGCCGGTGGTCCGCGGCCAGCGCCGCGCACCCTTCGTCGAGCGCGTGCGGCACGCCGGCGCCGAAGGCGAAGTCGTTCCCCCGCCCGACGCACAGCACGCCCATCGCGGCGGTTCCTTCCCCGGCCTCCTTCGCTCGCATCAGGCCGTTGAGGACCTCGTTCGACGTCCCGTCCCCGCCGACGGCGACGACGACCTCGTATCCGTCGCGGACGGCCTGCCTGGCCAGCTCCGCTGCGTGCCACGGGCGCTCGGTTCGGACCAGATCGAACGGGATCCCTCGCTCGCGGAGTAGCCGCTCGACGGTCGGAATCGTCTGGTACGCCGTCCCCCCGCCCGCCGCTGGGTTGACGATCAGCCGGTATCGCTTCGCCACGGTCGAGACCTCCGTGCTCTCTGGGTCAGCCTACGATACGGATTCCGACGGTCGGTGTCATCTGCCGTACGCTGTACCCGGCCGGCGGTTTCATTCTCGAAGGAGACGCGAGCATTCGTGTCGGGGGAAGGGAGAGTTCCAGGTCCTGGAAAGGACGTCGTGACTCGGCGGCCGCTACGCTTGCAGCCGCTCGGCGACGATCGACTCGAGTTCGGCGATCTTCACCCGCTCCTGCACCGTCGAGTCGCGATCGCGCAGCGTGACCGTCTCGTCCTGCAGCGTTTGGTGGTCGACGGTGATGCAGAACGGGGTCCCCGACTCGTCCTGTCTACGATACCGCTTCCCGATCGAGCCCTTCTCGTCGTAGAAGACGTTCCAGCGCTGCTTCAGGCCGCGGTAGATCTCGACGGCGACCTCCGGCTGTCCGTCCTTCTTGACCAACGGAAAGACGGCGACCTTGATCGGCGCGGTCCGCGGACGGAGACGGAGGACGATCCGCTCCTGCGGGACGCCCTTTTCGTCGGGGATCGCGTCCTCGTCGTACGCCTCGCACAGGAGGGCCAAGGCGGTCCGGCCGACGCCGCCGGCCGGTTCGATGACGTGGGGCACGTACTTGGATTGCGTCGTGTCGTCGAAGTAGGAGAGGTCCTTTCCGCTCCCGGCGTGCTTCGGCTGCCCGTGCTCGTCGCGCTCGACGACCAGCTCGTCTCCCTCGCGGATCAGCTTCCCCTCCATGTGGCTGCGCAGATCGAAGTCGCCGCGATGGGAGACGCCCTCCAGCTCCCCGAACTCGCCCTCGGGGAGGAACGGATACGCGTATTCGATGTCGGCGGTTCCGCAGGAGTAGTGGGCCCGCTCGTCCGGGCCGTGCTCGCGGAGCCGCAGCTTCTCGGACTTCAGGCCGAGCGACACGTACCAGTCGACGCGGCGGTCGCGCCAGTAGGCGTACCACGCCTCCGACGACTCCGGCGGGCAGAAGAACTCCATCTCCATCTGCTCGAACTCGCGGGAGCGGAAGGTAAAGTTGCGCGGCGTGATCTCGTTCCGAAAAGACTTCCCGATCTGCGCGATCCCGAACGGGACCTTGACCCGCGACGTCGAGAGGACGTTCTTGAAGTTGACGAACATCCCCTGCGCCGTCTCCGGGCGGAGGTACGCCTCGGCGGTCGGATCGAGCAGAGCCCCGACGGTCGTCTTGAACATCGTGTTGAACTCCCGCGGCTCGGTCAGCTCGCATTCGTCGTGCTCCCCCGGGCGCACGCTCGGCTTGCGCGGGCAGTCGCTCGATTCGATTTGATCGGCGCGGAACCGCGCCTTGCAGGTCTTGCAGTCGACGAACAGGTCGTAGAACAGGTCGAGGTGGCCGCTCGCCTTCCAGACCTGCGGGTGCATGATGATCGTCGACTCGAGTCCGACCATGTCGAACGCGCTCGGGGCGCCGGGCGGGACGGACGTGTCGTCGTGCCCGGTGACCATCTCCCGCCACCACGCGTCCTTGATGTTGCGCTTCAGCTCGACCCCGAGCGGGCCGTAGTCCCAGAAGCCGCCGATGCCGCCGTAGATCTCGCTCGACGGGTAGACGAACCCGCGGCGCTTGCACAGCGCGACGATCTTCTCCATCGTGTTGTTCCCGTTGTTCATCCCGTCCTCCGAGCGTGAGATCCGCAGCCGCGTTCGGCGATCGCGTGTCCGCGAGGTCCGATTATACCGAAACCGCCGCGGGCACCCGGCTAGGTCGCTGCGATCGGCCGGAAGCCGAGCGACGCGTACAGGCGCTGCGCCGGGGCGTTCCCCTCGGTGACGATCAGCCGAAGGCGCTCGAAGCCGCGGTCGAGCAGCGCGCCGATCGATCGCTGAAGCAGGGACCGGGCCAGGCCTTCCCGCTGTGCGTCCGGGCGGGTCATCGAGAAAACGACGAGCGGCACATTGTCCGGTTCGGCACGTCCGACCAGACAGGCCGAGGCGAGGAAGTCGCCCCGTTCGACGACGAACGAGCAGTCGAGTAGGGGCTTCCCGTAGTCGCCGGAAAACACCTTGTCGATCTCGGCGAGCGCGTCGGCGAACGTCTCTCCCTCGTCGTCGATCGTTCCGCGGAACGCGGCGTAGAGGAGGATCGCCAGGTCCTCCCGGTCCGACGGGCGCACGGTGCGACACGACCGGGACGCGCCGATCTCCTGCCGGGTCAATCGCAGCTCCATCGGAACGCGCTTCCTGTCGCTCATCCGGCGCCGTCGGATCCTACTCCTGCCTGAGGAAGACGAGGTCCATCGTCAGTCCGTTGCTCCCGCTCGGGGTCGCGGTCGGGTTCGCGACGTTCCCGTTGCCGACCTCGGCGTAATACGCGTAGCTGAAGGTCGGGTTGACGGTGTAGATCAAACCGAGATCCGACTCGGTGAACAGGGTCTGGTACTCCTTGTAGATCTCGAACGCCTCGTCGTTGTCGTAGGTCGCGACGCCGGCGGCGAGAAGCTCGTCGATCCGGGCCTCGACGTCGTAGAGGTCGTCGGCACCTCCGGAGTAGTGCCAGAAGTGGAGCGTGCCGGTCGAGCGGTAGACGTTCGCGCCGGAGTTCGGTTCGGCCCCGCCACCGAGGCTGAGGAGGACCATCTCGATCATCGACGTGGTCAGGCGGGTCACGAGCGTGTTGAAGTCGATCGGCTGAAAGGTCACGTTCAGGCCGATCTCCCGGAGGTCCTCGGTGACGATCAGGCAGATCGCTTCCCGCGTCGTGTTCGGGTTCGTGTTGAACTCGATCTCCAGCGGCGATCCGTCGGCAAAGTCCCGCCATCCGTCTCCGTCGACGTCGACGATTCCGATCTCATCCAGCAGGGCGGTGGACTTGTCGAGGGCGAACTCGTAGACGACCGCGTCCTCCTCGGTCACCGGCCCTCCGTAGTACGTGCGCCCAGCGTAGAACGGCGACATGTAGCTCACCGGGCTCCACTGCGGGACCGCGAGATCGTTGTACACGTTGGAGATGATCGAGTCCTTGTCGATCGCGTGGGCGATCGCCTTCCGGAACCGGATGTCGCGGAACAAGGTCCGTAGATTCTCGTCCGTGTCCTCCGAGAGGCCGACGTCTTGGTTGATCCCGATCCACGACGTCCCGAACACGGGGACGTCCGGGTCGACGAGGACGGTGAACCCGCCTCGGTCGGCCTTCTCCGAGAGGATTCCGATGTCCTCCGCGCGCGGCGTGAAGAGATGGATCTCGTGGTTGAGGAACTTCAGCAGCGACACGTCCTGATTCTGCACGATGTGAACGATGTATCGATCGAGGTAGGGAAGCTGGACGCCGTTCGGGTCGTAGTGGTAGTAGTACGGATTTCTTCGCAGGACGACGCGTTGATCGGTATCGTAGCGTTCGACCATGAACGGTCCCATCCCGACGAGCTCCGACGGGTCGGTGTCGATCCCCCAGACGCCGTTGAACGCGTCGGCGGGCACGTCCGGGTTGAGCTTGTGGACGAATTCGGCCAGCTTGTGCCGGGGGAGAATGGGGGCGCCGAGAGCCGAGAAGATCGGGCGGAACGGCATCGACAGCGTGACCCGGACCGTGTGATCGTCGACCTTCTCGACCGCAGGGTACGTCCCGTCGGGCAGCTGGAGGATGTCCCGCGTACTCGTATCGATGTCCTCGTTGTAGTACAGGTCGTTGAAGGTGAAGACGACGTCGTCCGCGGTGAACGGCGTCCCGTCCGACCAGCGGAGCCCCCGCCGGAGGTGGAACGTCAGCGTCAAACCATCCTCGGAAGCCTCCCAGCTCTTGGCGAGCTCGGGAACGACCGCCGAATTGTTCGGATCGATGTCCACCAGCCCGCGGAGCATCATGTTGGTGTACTGCGTGGTGCTGTTCTCGTTCGACGTGACGGCGTTCCAGCTCTTCGGGTCGGTGATCGAGGAGACGGAGAGCGTGCCTCCGGGCGTCCCGGGTTCGAGGTGGGCGTACGAGGTGCCTTCGACGCCGAGCGGCACGACGACGATGTCCGGCGCTTCCTCTTCTGCTTCCTCCATTGCGGCTGCCGGCAGGAAGTCGATCGCGATCTCCAGCCTGCTCTCCGCTTCGGCTTCCCGGTTCCACCAGCCGCGGGCCATCTCGGCGTACGCGATGACCAACGCACGCACCGAGTACGTTCCCGCGGGAAGGGCGGCGATCCGATCCCCGGTGTCCCGGATCTCGGTCGTCCCGGGCGACGTCCGCGATCGAAGGAACCGCCCGGGGACGGTGAGCGAGGAGATCTCCAGGGCGTCGACGCGCTCGGTCGTGGCGGTGTCGGCGACGAGGACCCGCGCGACGATCCCCGCTTCACCGGTCCCTTTCTCGACCCGGAGCGTTCCGGTCAGCAGCGCGGACAGCCGGACCTGCGCCGGCGCTTCGAGCGTGAACGTCTTCTCGAGTTCGCACGTCTTCTGCGCGCTCGAGTCCTTCCCCCAGATGGGGCTGTCCTGATCGACCGCGACCCGCGTTGTAACGTCGGCGGAGCGTCCCGCCGCGTCGACCACGGCCGAGCAGGCGGAAACGTCTCCGATCGAAAGGCAGGCTCCCTCGACGAACGACCATTCACCCTCGCCGACGATCGGCTCCTCGGCGAGGAGGGGGCTCCAGGCGACGAACAGGACGACGACGAAGCAGAACCACGGGACACCGCGTCTCATACGCATCTCCCCTCTCGGCGACGATCCCGAGCGAAGATCGCCCCGTACTCCCCATTATCGGCGAGACGGGCGCTCGCGCCAGCGGCGGGGACGCGATGCGCAGAGCGCCACGGAACTGGGGGCGAGTCCCGCCACGGTGGAACGTCGGATGGAGGGAAGCGGCTTCAGACCACGCCGTCGGGTAGGTGAATGGCGAACTTGCACCACGGGTCGCCGCGAAGGACCGTCTCCACCACCTCGGCGCGGAGCGGCTGCCCGAAGATGACCTCCCACTTCTTCTTGTGGAAGGCCGAGCTGCAGTTGCAGAAGGTCGGTGAGATCTGAACCTCGCCCATGCGGATCGACTCCCGCACCCAAGGGCAGTGGCAGTAGTAGTAGCGCTTCATCCGCTCGTCGGTCTCGGCGAGGTGCTCCATGGCCATGTACGGGATCTTCGCCTCGTAGACGATGTTCCCTTCGCGGACGCCGGTCGACACCTCGGGGTGCCGGCGGACGTAGTCGATCACCTCGTCGGTGATCATCTGGACGAACCACCACGTGCCTTCCGCCTCGTGCTTCTCCAGCTCGGCGAGGAAGTTCTCTCTTTGCACCTTCAGGAACGCGTCGACGCTCCCCGCTTTCTCGAACGTCGCCTTCGCGTCCTCGTACCACGCGTCCTGGAGGTCGCGCAGGCCGCTCGAGAGGATCGCCGCGCAAGCCTTGGGATCCGTCTTCTCGAGGCGGGCGACCACGGCGTGCGTCAGGCGCGGCTTCTCGGTGTTCGGCGTGCCCAGCGGCGGGAGATCGACCCCCTCGAAGATCTTGTCCCGTTTCGCGTCGCCGAGCTCCTCGCCGACCTTCCTGTGCAGGTTGCCGAGCGCTTCGTGGCCGTCGAGGTACTCCATCACGGCGACGAAGGCCGAACGGTTCTTCGCGAACGCGGCGTAGCGGAGCAACGCGATGTAGTGGTCCCACGTGTTCTCGCCCTCGGCGATCAGGGCCGCCGAAAAGGCGTTGACTTCGCCCGCCGACGCCGACTCGACGGCGCCGGAGCGATCGGCTTCATCGAGGAACCGCTCGAATCGCTCGGCGAGCGCGAGGAACGGATCCAGGTGTTCCTCGGGGAGCTTCTTCTCGATGAGGTACGTGCGAAAGCCTTCTCTGTCCATGGGCCTCCTCATGATACCGGTAGCTTAATCTCCCAGAGGATATCGAACGGCGTCTCGACAGCGTCGCACGACCATCCCGGCGGTCGGCTCGAGGCGTATGGACAAGCAGCGAGGCGTATGCCCGATGGGTCGGCCGAAGAAGGGGCATGGAGGTTCGTCCTGCGCCCCTCTCTCGGGACCTACCCTCGGCGAGGGTAGATCCGGTCGGCGAGTGCCTCCTGGAGGACCGGCGGCGCGTGGAAACTGCCGTGAACACGGATCGCCTCGATCGTCTCGCGCGCGAGTTCCGGCTCGATGTCGTCCGCGAGCCGCAACATCCCGATGACGCGAAGCGACAGCTTCCGCCCCTCGCTCTTGAGTTCCTCCAACCGCGATCGAGTAACGGACTCGACGCCGACGACGAACGACCACTTGACCGCGTGGGCTTGGATCACCGGCTCGTGCCGCTCGAGTTGGTTTCGAATCGCGGTTCGGATGAGGTCGGTTCGATTCGAGTAGAGGCCCTGCTCGACGAGGACGTCGATCCGCCCCAAATCGACCGGGCCGAGGTTGATCGTGATCTTCTCGGTCTCGGACACGGGACGCCTCCTTCCATCTACCTGGATGTTCGCCCGCATTCTACTCGAATCTCCGGGCTCCGATCCACGGCCACGCCGACCGTCGTTCGGTGCGCTGCCGACCGTTCGGTCGGAGACGTCCGTAACATCCTCCACTTCCGCTCCAACTGCGCGTCCGAAATTCCTTTGCTTACCCGATCGGCGTTGATCATGAGCGAGACGGGCCCGATGGCAAGCAGCAACAAGCTCGTGTCTGGCATCCGTTGAACCTCCTTTTGCCATCTATTTGGATGGTTATAAGATGGAGTATATCGCCTTCGACCTCCTCTTTCAACATCCATACGGATGGTATATGGATGAGAAGGATCGACCCGTCGCTTGAACCGGTGACGCCCGACGTGAAACCGGGTATGCTTCCCGAGCCGAGACGACCGATCCCGGTATTGAGAAGGAGAGAATCATGGAAAGCGAAGTGCGAAAGGCACTGGAAGACGTCCGCCCGATGCTGCAGGCCGACGGCGGCGACGTCGAGCTGGTCGGAGTCACCGAGGATGGAATCGTCCGCGTCCGGCTTCAAGGCGCCTGTCAAGGATGCCCGATGGCGCAGATGACGGTGAAGAACGGAATCGAGCAGCTGCTCAAGGAGAAGGTCCCCGGCGTGTCGGAGGTCGAGGCCGTCTAGGTAAAGGGAACGCTGCGGTTCTCGGATTCGACGACGACCCTTGACACGGCCGGTACGAATAACGTAGCTTGAAGATAGCGTCGCGCGAGCGGCGTTCTTGTTTTGGTAGTCAGCCGGGCGGTCCGCCGATGCCCGCGCAGAGATCGTCGACCGGTGGATCGAACGACTCCCCGAAGAACTCGAACGCGACGGTCCGGTCGAGCGACGCGCGGACGCCGGTCTTCTCGATCGTCTCCCGATACGTGACGTAGCAGTCGAGGGCGCGTCGGAAGGCCTCCATGTCCTCGTCCTCCACGGCAAAGAGGCAGTCGATCTCCCGTTCGGTCGAGCCGGAGAGACGGTGGACTCCGGAACCGACCTTCGCCTGTTCCTCGGTTAGCGTGAAGAAGGCGAGGCGCTTCGGTGCGTTCGTGCTGTGCTCGCGGGACTCGACGAAGGCCCGCTTCACCACCGCGTGGGTCACGAGATGGTCGTGGAAGCCGGAGATCCCGTGCACCGGGTAGGTCACGAGGACGTCGGGACGGACGGCCTCGACGTGATCGGCCACGACCGCCTCGAGGGTCCGAGGATCGAGCTCCTTTAGGCCGCCGTCGGGGAAGTCGAGGACCGTCAGGTCCGCGAGGCCGAGGACGCGCGCGACCTCCTGCATCTCCGCGCGGCGGACGTCGCCCATCTGCGCGACGGTGTATCCGAACTTGAGCCGCTCCTTTGTCGCGCCGCCTTTCGTCAGGGTGAGGAGGCGAACCTCGTGGCCTCCGCGGACCTGGGCCGAGATCGCCCGGGCCGGGCCGAACGATTCGTCGTCCGGATGGGGGAAGACGTAAAGGATCCTCATCGCGCCTCCTTACCGACCGCCCATCGTACGGCGCCTCGCCCTTGACGACCAAGGACCGACGCCATAGCCTCAGGGGCGAGGAACCGAACGAGGGGGAATCATGGCGCAGCAACGGAGGGAACCGTACATCTGGGTGACCTGGCTGACGAAGCTTCTCGCCGGGGAGAGCGCGTGCGAATGGTCGGCCTGGTACCGTGCTCATCACACGAACTACGACAAGCTGCCGATCGACTTCGACCTGGCGCGATGGACGATCGAGCACAACGAGCTCGTCAACGAGCGACGCGAGCAGCTCCTCGACGAGGGGTACACGGTCTACGTCGAGAACGAGAACGCGTTCAAGCGGGTCGGCAAGACGGGGATCATCGTCTCCGGCAAGCCGGACCTCCTCGCCATCCGCGACGGGGTGGGGTTCGTCGAGGACTGCAAGACCGGCCGCCCGCGGACCTCCGACCAGCTGCAGGTCCTCGTCTACATGCTCCTCCTTCCGATCGGGAACCCGCGCTGTGCCGGCGTCGATCTCTCCGGCCGCGTCGTCTACCGAACCAGCTCGGTCGAGATTCCGGCCTCGGGCCTCGACGACGCGTTCCGGACGCGGTTCGTCGAGCTGGTGCACAGGGTCGGAGGGGAGAGCCCGCTTCCCAAGGTCCCGGCGTGGTCGGAGTGTCGGTGGTGCGACATCGGCCCGGCCGACTGTCTGTATCGGGTGAGCGAGCCGCCCGAATCGATCGAGGCGGAGACCGACCTGTTCTGAGTTCGTGCCGGGTCTCGGTCCGTGTAGGCGCCCCCTCCTCAGACGCGTTGGAGTATGGCAACGTACTGCATCGCCTCTTCCAGCGGAACGCGCTCGCGGTAGACACCCGCGTCGTGGTCGTACGCACCGCCGGGGTGGACGTCGATCAGCGCCAGTCCGGTCGAACCGAGCAGCCGACGGAGCTCGTCGGGCGCGTAGCAACGGAGCGACTGCGTGACGGCGGCCGACGGATCGTCTACGGGCCACCAGGTGTCGAGCATCCGATGCAAATCGGCATCGTAGTCGTAGCGCCGAGCGGCGTCCTCCCATTTCATGACGCGGCTGGATCAACGGTCGACCTGCTGATCGTCGCGGTTCCTCACGAGGTCCGTGAGGGTGTCGATATCGAGCCGGAGGGGGCGGTCGAGTCGCTCGGCCTCGCGCAGCTCCGTCATCCGATCGACGAACCGGAACGGCGCGAGCGGATCGGTCGGGTACCGATCCGGGTCGATCCCGACGAGCTCGACGTCGCCGTACTGCGAAAGAAGGTCGAGCCACGGCTTGAGCGCCGCGGTGTCCGGGGACCCAGCGAACGAAGGGAGGAGCGCGAATCCGATCCAGTCGAAGCTCTTGCCGCGCAGGGCCTCCTCGACGAGGGCGAGCCCTTCTTCGGTGTTGAACGGGAGCCAGAGCGCGGGGATCCCGGTCTCGACGTTCGTCCGCGGGTTCAGGTGGTTGAAGCAATCGATCAGGAGCGCTCGGTTCCGGACCCCTTCGCACGCCGAGTAGGCGTCGAAGACGAGCAGGCTGTACTCCCACGGCCGGTCGAATCGGATCTCGATCGTCTCGATCTCGCGATCGGCGGCGAACCGATCGACCGACGCGGCGAAGCCGTCCGGACAGCCCCACTCCGATTCCCTTCGGGTCAGGAGAGGGAGGTCGAGCGGCCACCGCTCGAGGAACGTCTCCGGGGGGATTCCGCCGAGTCCGCCGATCTGAACGTACGCGCGGTCGCGAAGCTCGGACTGCGGCCACGTGTAGGCGCAGTCGATCAGGATCAACCGGCCGCCCGGGGCGAGGTGCCGGTCGATGAACTCCCGATAGCAGGCGGGAAGGGCGCGGAGCTTGACCCGGACGAAGTCGACGGACCGCACCAGGGAGCGGTCGTGGAACGGATCGTAGTGAACGATCAGCTCGAAGCCGTCGTCCTCGTTGGTCGCCAGGATCGACTCGACGATCGCGCGGCCACTCTCGATGTAGGCAAGGTGGTCCTCGGCGTCGATCGTCGGGCGGCGGAACGTCAGTCCGAACGAGGTCGTGAGAAACGGCGCGCCGAGGAGCGCGGCGAGGTGGGCGACGGCGCCGTTCGGCGAGCCGACGACGATCGCTTCGTACCGACGGTCCTGGGGGTATTGGTCGACGCACCATTGGAGGAGCGCATCGACGCGGAGTCGGCCGGCGTCCTCCGCGTCGTGGCCGACCGACAGGCGCGTTCCCCATTCGATGAGGTGGATCCGGGTCTTCGAGGGGAAGAGGGAGACCAGGCCGAGGAACGTCCGGCTCCCCCACGGATAGCACTCGAGGATGCTCCTGCCCTCGCCGGTCAGCGCCTCGGCGACCTCGCGGACGACCCGGGTTCCGGAGTCGAACCCCTCGACCGCGATCGGTGAATCGGATCCACCGAACGTGGAGAACGACCCGGCGAGGAGCCCGCACGTCAGGCAGGCGACCGCAACGATACCGAACCGGGCGAACCTACTCGCTCTCGGCATGGCGCAGCCGTTCGAGCACCGCTTCGAGGCGTTGCGGGTAGTCGGTATAAATCCCGGCCACGCCTGGGGTGCGCGCCAGGCGCTCGAGCTGCTCCTCGGTGTTGTACGTCCAGAGGTGGACCCCGATCCCCGCGTCCCGCAGCTCCGACAGCAGTCCTTCGGTGAAGCCGACGAGGCTCGGGAGGTAGACGTCGGCTTGGAGGTCGTTCAGGTAAGCGAGCGGATCGAGCGGCGCGAAGACGGACAGCGCACCGGTCGGGATCGTCGGGTCGAGCTCCTTGATTGCGCGGAGGATCCCGTGGTCGAACGAAGAGGCCATCACCCGTTCCGCGGTCCCCGTCTCCTCGATCAAGTCGAGGAGATTCCGCGCCAGTGCTTCGGGATCGATCCCCTCGGTCGGCTTGATCTCGACGTCGATCAGCCATCGATGCTCGGCGACGAACCGGAGCGCTTCGCGGAGCGTGGGGACCGGCTCCCCGACGTAGGCGCTCAGATCCGACGGGCCGACGTTTTCGGCCGCGATCTCGCCGAACGGATCTTCCTCGGCGAACCACGAGCCGGCGTCGAGCCGCCGGATCTCGTCGAGCGTGAACCGCTCGACCGGCCAAGGCGAGCGCGTTGGGAAGAGCTTCTCGACATCGGTCGTTCGATCGAGCGTCGCGTCGTGCATCAGGACGAAGGCCCCGTCCCTCGTCAAGCGGACGTCGACGCCCCAGACGTCGGCGCCCATCTCGAACGCCAGCCGCCCCGCGGCGAGGGTGTTCTGCGGTGCGTGGGACGAGGCGCCCGCGTGGGCGATGTTGAGAACGGTGTCAGGACGTTCGACGCCGCGGAGGAACGGGTTGCTCGCGGCGGCGCAGACGCTCCCGAGGTAAAGGGACGCAAAGACGATCCCGACGATCCATTGACGCGCCCCGCCTCCGATCGTCACTCGATCCGCTCCTTCAGGTCCGCCAGCAGCGCCTCGGCCTCGCGCTTCGCTTCCCGATTCCAGAATGGCCATTCACCGATTGGGGCGTCGAGGACGATCCGAAGCTGGCCCTCGATGAACGCCGCATCGCGAACCCCGGTGACATTGCCGAACAGATCGTAGGTGAACCCCCAGTACTGGGCGTAGACGACGCGGTTCAGAAGGTAGGTCGGAGCCAGGGAAAGCGCGGCTTCCAGATGAGCACGCCCCGCCTCCTCGTCGCCGCCGAGCGCGGCGGGGGTGACGATGCACATCGCGCCGAGCGCGTTGTGAGCGCTCGCGCCCCAGTAGTCCTCGTCGACGGCGAGGCAACGTTCGTACAGCGTTCGGACTCTGCCGAGGTAGAGGAGCCCACTGATCGGATTGTAGTCGAGCAGCGCGCCCCAGTTGTCGGCCGTCCACAGCAGCGCCGCGGGGTCGATAACGGCTGCCACGGCCCCGTCGAAGTCGTCCTCCTCCAACGACGCGAACTCGGGATTGAGCCGGAGGCTCCGAAGCCCGTATTCCTTCCCTTTCCGGAACACCTCCTCGTCCTCCGGCGTGTCTCCGGGCGTGAACGTCGTCAGCTCGTAGTGGAGTTGCGCCAGCCGGTTGAGGACGAACGCTTGCACCTCGATCAGCAGCGTTTCGAGGCTCGGGAGGACGGACTCGTACGCCTCGATCGCCTCGAGCATCTTCTCGAAGACATGGCGCTCCGCGAACGCGGCGTCGCCCCGCTCGATCCGTTCGGCGGGGGAGGTCTCCTCGGCCCAAACGGCGACAGCGAGAATCGCGGCGAGCAGAGCAGCGGCGATCAGCCGGCGCCCGGTCCATGCACGGAAGGTCTTCGACACGATGGCTCACCCCTCTTCGGGTTCGAAGTGCTCGAGGACCGAGGACGCGCGGTACGTCAGCCACTTGCTCGGCGCGCCGAGCGCCTCCACGTCGACGAGCATCCTCCCGTTCATCGATCGCTCCATGATCCAGCGACCGTCGTCGGTTCGCTTATCGCGGAGGACGTGGAGCGCTCGATCGAGGCGCGGGTCCTGCGGCACCCCGACGCGGGCGAGTCCGAGCAGGGCCTCCAGGACGTCGGAGTTGTAGTGAAGCGGGAAGCCGAACTTGAGCCACCCGCGCTTCGGACGCCGATCGCCGGGACCGCGCGACGTCAGGAATTCCTCTCTCCGGGCGGCGACCCAGTCCACCACGCGCTGGCCGCTCGGCAGCTCGTCTCGTCTCGGCCGGCCGGCGAGGATCTCGCTCCACGCCTTCCGATGCCCGGGCAGGTAGACGAAGACCTCCTTGTCGATCAGGTCGGACGTGATCCGTTCGATCGCCTTCTCGACGGACGCGGATCGCCGGCCCACGGGCACCTCGGCGAAGCAGAGGAGGAGCTTCGGGAGGGCCATGAAGCAGCGCGACAGCAGGCTGTACCCCATCTCGCTGCAGTCGATCCCGTCCTCCTCGACGAACCGCTGGGCCAGCGCCTCCGTCTCCTCGATCACGACCGGATGGTCGGCGTAGCCGAGGCGCATTAGGGCGCCGAGCAGGTTGGTCGTCAGGCACTGCCAGCCCCGCTTCCGGACCCAATGGCGATGCTCCAGCACGAAGTCGACCGCCGGAGCGATCCGCGGATCCTTCCCGTCCGCGAGGAACTGGCCGAGGACGATCAGCTGCCAGTAGAGGCCGTCGTACTTCCAGTAGGGGCGCTCGTCGTCGAGCGGAAGGGCGCCCGGATGACCGAGGATCGCCTGCGTAAGGGGATACTCGTGCAGCTGCGCGCGGGTTGAGCGCACCTCGGGATCGGCCTCCGGTCGGCCGAGGAGGTCGGTCAGCGTCAGATAGCGGACCGGAGGGTTCGCCGGTTCCAGCAGCCACCGCAGCACGTCTTCGGCCACACGCATGGCTCGATTATGCCGCAGCAATCGTGTCGTCTGCGAGCTCGGTGTTCGTTCGAGCGCGATGAGGAGATCTTCCGCCACCCCGGTCTCCTCGGTCGAACGCTACTCCTTTCGACCGACGATCGAGAGTCCGATGAAGTTGCTGCTCACCGTGGGGTTCGGAAGGTTCGACCGCGCCGCGAGCTCCGCGGCTTCCTCCGGGGTGTACGCCGCGTGGACGGACGAGAGGAGGCCGTCCCGCATCGCCTTCCCGCGGATGAACAGCCTCATCGTGCCGACCAACAGCCGACTCGCGTCCCGGCGCAGGTCGGTGATGCAGTACCGCCCTGCGGGCTTCAGGACCCGGGCGATCTCGTCGAACACGGCGATCGGATCGCCCCACTCGTGGAGCCCGCCGTTGGCGAAGACGGCGTCGAAGCTCTCATCCTCGAACGGCATCGAGCAGGCGTCCCCGTGAACGTACTCCGCTCGATCCTCGAGGTCCTCTGAAATGGCGTTCGCTCTCGAACGCTTCAGCATCTCCTCGCTGATGTCGAGCCCGACGAGCTTCGTGCCCTCGGTCTTGCTCAGCCAGTCGAGTCCCAGGTACCCCGGTCCTGGGCTGATCTCGAGCGCGGTGCCCGAATCGATCCCGGCCTTGAGGATCTCGTTCGTCTCGATCCAACCGCGTCTTCGCATCTTGCGCATCTCACGGTCGTATGCCTCGACGTCGAACGCGTCCTGGATCCCCTCCATCGTCTCGACGATTCGTTCTCTGACCATTCGGCCTCCCGTCGTTCGACCGCCTCAGCCGCCCGGAGCGCGCGTCCCTTCGTTCGATAGCGAAGCGTCCGTCGGCTTTCGGCCCCGTCCGACCATGATCTCCCAGAACCACGTCAAGCGGACGCGGTCGGCCGTGACCTCCACGAACCCCGCGTCCTCCATCAGCCGCTTCAGATCGCGCGAGCGGGCGCTGCCGACGTGCGCCCGCTCGCCCAGCCGGCCGAGCCGATCGAGAGCGCGCATCTTCCACGAGTCGTCGCAGATGTCCTCGATCAGGAACGTCCCCTCGGGGCGCAGGGCGCGCAGCACGCGGCGGAAGACGGCCGCCTTGTCGAGGAGATGATGGAACACGTTCGTGCAGACGACGACGTCGAACGCCGACCGCTCGTCCAGCTCCTCGGCGCGCCCGACGGCGAACGAGGCGCGTCCCGAACCCGGGGCCCCGCACTTTCTCTCGGCCTCCGCGATCATCTTGGGCGAGGCGTCCATCCCGACCGCCGCTCCGGACGGCCTGATCCGACGTGCAATCTCCCGCGTTCCGGTCCCCGTGCCGCAGCCGAGATCCAGGACGCGCATCGCCGGGCGAAACTCGATGCGCGACAGCACGTGCGCCTGTGCGCGCGACTGAAACCGACGGACCGTTCCGGATCGATCGTACCTAGCCGCCTGGGCGTCAAAGTGCCTCGCGATCCTGCGAACGTGCTTCCGATTCGGTTCGCTCATCCCGGTTCGCCTTCCCCGTCCAACGAGCCGCGCTCCCGGAGTTCCGTGCGAAGCGCTTGCGTCCATGCGAGCTCCGCCTCGAGATGCGCCCGCGAGTGGTCGAAGATGAACCGCGCCCGACGAGGAACGTGAGGATCGGCCAGGCTCTCCTCTCGGTGCTTCGCCAAGTACGCGAGGGTCTCCCGCAGTCCACCGATCCGTCCGTCGACGCAGCCGGCGACCTCCTCGCGCGGAAGCGCGTCCGCGAAGAAAAGCCCGAGGTCGATGGCAAAGTACTGGCGCTCGATCTCCCTCCAGAGTTCCCGCAACAGCCTCAGGAACTCCTCCCGGCCGGCGTCGGTCAGGGCGTAGACGGTCCGGGACGGGCGGTTGCCGGCCCGTTCGGTGGCGGCGACTTCGATCATGCCCTCCTCGGTCAGCTTCTTCAGAGCGAAGTAGATCGACCCGAACGCGATCGACGTCCAATCGCCCATGTGGTCTTCGATGATGTGCTTGATCTCGTACCCGTGCAGCGGGCGATCCTGCAGCAGACCGAGGACGACCAGTCGCGTCGGCATCGAGAACCTCCAGGTAGAATATACTAGTTAGAATATTAGCGATGGAAGGACTTCTTCCCAAGGTGCTCAAAGTTCGTATGCGATCGACCTTCCGAGGCCGCCTGGTTTGTAGGCCTACCGCGTTCCCCCGAAGCGCCCTCGCCCGTGCCGGCCGCGCCCCCACCCCGGTCTCGGGCTTATGCACACATGATCGGCTTCCTCGAACGACAGCGCCTGTCCCTCCGTGATTGAGGTCAGGAGCTTCTTCCTCCCGGTTTGGAGAAGGCGCTGGATGGTGCCACGGGACACGCCCATCTGCTCGGCCGCTTCCTCCTGCTGCTTGCCCTCCAGGTCGCAGAGGCGCATCGCCTCCAGCTCGTCCAACCCGAGCTCGACGATCTCGAGCTGGGACAGCGGGATCCCCGACGGCTTGTACAGATTGAACCCGTCGATTCCCCGGCAGTAGCGGAGCTTCTTCTGGCGAGGCACAGTGTCCCGAGTATAGGGAGTCGACGACGAAAGGCCAAGGGACGCCGCTTGCATTTCGTGTGCATATGCACATAATTGAGGTCGATCGGTGTCGGAGGTGAACGTCATGGGAGGACACGGACATCGCCATATGTACTACGCGACCGGTCTACCGGGATGGGTGCGGTTCGGGTACTCCCCGGGATGGGGAGGCCTCCCGCCCGCGGCGCAATACCTGCGCGACACCGGGCAGCTGGACGCGTTTCTGCGTACTCTCCCGGAACAGGGCGGGTCCTTCGGCCAGCCTTGGGGCGCCCCCACGACGTGGTCGAACGATGAGCAAATCGCGGCGCTTTCAGCGCAGCGAGCCGCGCTTCAGCGATCGCTGGACGACATCACGCAGCGAATCGAAGCGTTGAAGGAGGAAGGATCGCAAGAAGGTCAGTAGCTGAGCCGTCGATGGAAGAGCTCGGTTTTCGAGCGGAATCCGAAAAAGAAGCATCCGACAGACTATAAGGAGGGAGAGATGCCAGGATTCGATGGAACCGGACCCCGAGGAATAGGTCCCATGACCGGCGGCGGTCGGGGATTCTGTAGCCCGTGGGGCATAGGACGAGGAGGATACTACGGAGCCGGACTCGGCCGCGGAGGGCGGTTCGGCTTCTTTGGGAGAGGATTCGGAGCAGGATACGGTGGTCGTGGGCTCGGCTACGGGACCGGGTATCCGCCGGTCTGGGATGCGCCGGCCTGGCCACCGTACGGTGCAGCGGCGCCGACTGCGGACTTCGATGCTCTGCAGGACCAGGTTCGAGGGCTCCAGGATCAGTTGAGCAAGATCGAGCAGCGGATGCGTGAACTGAATGCGTGAGCGCAGGGAGGCCCAATGAGGATCGCTGTTTCTGCGAGCGGACCAGGGCTTAATGCGCCGGTGGATCCGCGGTTCGGGCGCTGTCCGTATTTCGTGGTCGTCGATTCGGAGACGATGGAATGGGAGGCGATCGACAACGCGAATGCGGCCACCGCCGGAGGCGCCGGAATCCGCACGGCCCAAGTCATCGCCGATCAAGGCGTCCAGACTGTGATTACCGGGAACTGCGGACCGAATGCCTATCAAACGCTCTCGGCGGCCGGTATCGAGGTGGCCAGCGGGTTCACAGGTTCGGTTCAAGAAGCCGTGGAAGCCTACGAGCGCGGCGGACTCCGGCCGACCGCTCAGGCCAACGTGACCTCTCACTACGGGGCGCGAACGCCGACCGGCCGAGGCATGGGTCGTGGGATGGGGCAGGGTATGGGACGGGGGTTGGGGAGAAGCGCCATGGGCGCCGTTTCGCCGTCCGCTTCTGCCGATCCCCTGATGGACCTTGCCGAGCAACTCCGAGCGCTGACCCGTGAGATCGAGGGGCTCAGCGACCGTCTTGAGAAGCTGGAAAGGAAAGACACATGAAGGTCTGCATCACGTCGTCCGGTCGAGACTTGGAGGCGCCGATGGATCGGAGCTTCGGCCGGGCCGCGTACTTCCTGTTCGTCGATCCGGAGACCCTGTTCGTCGACGCCGTGGAGAACCGACCGGGCGCACACGGTGCGGGGGTCCAGGCGGCCCAGACGGTCACCCAGCATGGGGCAAGGGTCGTGGTCACCGGAAGCATGGGACCGAACGCGTTCCAGGGCCTGTCGGCGGCCGGGATCGAGGTTTACGTGGGGGCGTCGGGAACGGTGAAGGATGCCCTCGACGCACACCGATCCGGTCAACTCGAGTCCGCCCAGGCTCCCACCGGACGTGCCCATGGAGGAGGACCGCGATGACCAAGCTGTGCATTCCGACCACCGGACGAGGCGGGCTCGAGGACACGGTCGGGGAGCACTTCGGCCGCGTGCCGACGTTCACGTTTGTCGACGCCGAGACGGGCGCGATCGAGATCCTCGACAACACCTCCGAACACATGGGCGGAGCCGGTCTCCCGGCCGAGCTTCTGGCGCGCGCCGGGGTCGACGTGGTCCTGTGCAGCGGCCTCGGCCGACGCGCGATTCAGCTGCTCTCCGACACCGGCGTGTCCGTCTGCACCGGGATGACGGGGACGGTCGCCGAGGTCGTCGCCGCGTGGAAGGGCGGGAGCCTGTCGGAGGCCGGGGAATCGGACGCCTGCACGCGCCGCGCGTTCCACGATCGCCACGGATGAAGATCGCCGTGGCCAGCGGCAAGGGCGGGACCGGCAAGACGCTGGTCGCGGTGAACCTTGCTACCGTTCTTGCGCCCGAGCATCCGACGGCGTTGGTCGACTGCGACGTCGAAGCGCCGAACGACCACCTGTTCGTGAACCCGACGCTCGGTGAGCCTCAGGATGTCTCCAAGCGGGTTCCGGTCATCGACGAACAACGGTGTACGCTCTGCGGCGCCTGCAGCGAGGCTTGCGAGTACGGGGCGATCGTGGTGATCCGGGATCGGGTCATGGTGTTCGACGAGTTGTGTCACGGCTGCGGCCGATGCGGCCTCGTCTGCCCGGCCGACGCCATCCGGGAAGTCGATCATCCGCTCGGGGTGATCGAACGGGGAACCGCGGGAGAGATGGCGTTCGGACACGGTCGGCTGCACATCGGCGAGGCGATGGCGAGCCCGATCATCGCCGAGTTGAAGCGGACTACCCCGGAGCGGGATTGGGTGATTCTGGACGCGCCGCCCGGGACGGCCTGTTCGGTGATCACGACGCTCCATGGGGTGGACGGCGTTCTGCTCGTGACCGAGCCGACGCCGTTCGGCCTACACGACCTGCGTGCGGCCGTCGGTGTCGTACGCACGCTGGGGCTTCCCGCGGGCGTGGTGATCAACCGCGAGGGCACAGGAGATAAGGACGTCGAACGGTACTGTGAGGAAGAGGGGCTTCCGATTCTCCTGCGGATCCCGTTCGATCGGCGCATTGCGGAAGTCGGTGCCGAGGCACGTGTGCTCGTGGACGCGCTCCCCGAGTGGCGGGATCGCTTCGTGAAGCTGGCACGAGATGCAGAGGATCTGATCGCATGAAACGCATTGTGTTCCTCTCGGGCAAGGGCGGAACGGGCAAGACGACCTTGGCTTCGGTCTTCGCCAGCCGGGTCGAAGACCTCACGGTCGTCGACGCGGACGTCGACGCGGCGAACCTCCATCTCGTCTTCCATCCGGAGATCGAAGAGACGGGGATCTACCGTGGTTCGAGCGTCGCCGTTCGGGATGAGGAGAGATGCACAGCGTGTGGCCGATGCCTCGAGGTCTGCCGGTTCGACGCGATCGACGCGGGACTTCGGATCGATCCGCTGCTGTGCGAAGGATGCGGGGCGTGCGTGACGGCCTGTCCTGTCGATGCCCTCCGGTTGGTCGAGCGTCCGTCCGGAGAGTGGTACACGGGGCGGGCCGCACGCCGCCCGATGGTCGGCGCCGAGCTGTACCCGGGCGAGGAGGTCTCGGGCAAGCTCGTCTCCGTGATTCGGGAAAAGGCCGACGAGATCGCGAAGGACGAGGGATCGGAGCAAATTGCCATCGACGGATCCCCGGGCATCGGATGTCCGGTGATCGCTTCGACGACCGGAACGCAAGTGGCCGTGCTGGTGACCGAGCCGTCCCGATCCGGGTTGCACGACCTCGAACGGATCCTCGGCGTCGTTCGGCACTTCGGCGTCCCCGCGTATCTCGTCCTCAACAAGGCGGATCTGAGCGAGCCGCTGGCCGAGGAGGTCGAGGCGTTCGCGCGCCGTGAGGAACTCCCGATGCTCGGCCGGATTCCGTACGACGAGCGGGTCCTCGAGGCGCTGCGCATCGGTCGCAGCCCGGCGGACGACCCGGAGAGCCCGGCGGGACGCGCGATGGCCGAAGCGATGGCGACGCTGCGGAAGGAGATCGGCTGACCCATCGGCGGTCAGTCGGGAGAAAGGCGAAGGGACGTCCTTGACGGACGTTCTTCTCTTGTCTTGAGCGAAGGGATCGAACGACAAAGGAGGGAACCATGCCGCGTGGAGACGGAACCGGGCCGGCTGGAGGGGGTTCGGGACGAGGCGGCGGAGGACGTGGACGCCAGGGAGGCCGCGGTCGAATGGGGGGAAACCGCCCCGGAGCCGGTCCGTCCGGGTTCTGCGTTTGCCCGAGCTGCGGACAGCGTGTGGCCCACACGGTCGGGACGCCGTGCTACCGGATGACCTGCCCCCAATGTGGGGCCAAGCTGGCGCGAGAATAGCTCGCGATTCGGCCGATCGACAACGCGAACGACGACCATGAGAACCTATTTGGATTGCCTCCCATGCTTCCTGAGGCAGGCGCTCGATGCGGCGCGACGCGCAACCAGGGACGAAAAGCTCCAGCGCGACGTCCTGAATCGCGTGGCCTCCATCTTCCCGGGGCTTCCGCTCTACGGGACCCCCATCGAATTGGGAAGAGAGATTCACGGTCTTGTGCGCGAGGTCACGGGGGTCGACGATCCGTATCGCGAGGCGAAGCGAAGCAGTAACGATCAAGTGATCGCCTTGCTGCCTGAGATCCGCCGGATCGTCGAGGCGTCCACGGACCGCCTACGGACCGTGCTCGAACTGGCGGCGGCCGGGAACGCGATCGATCTCGCCATCCACTCCCGAGTGGACGTGCGCCGCGCGATGGAGCATGCCTTAGAGGATCAAGGGGGCATGGTCGATTACCCCCTGCTGCTCGAGCGACTCCAATCCGCGGACGACGTTCTCTACGTGGGGGACAACGCAGGAGAGATCGTCTTTGACAAGCTGGTCGTAGCACAGCTCGTCGAGAGAGGCAAGCGGGTCACGTTCGTGGTTCGTGGACGGCCGATCCTCAACGATGCCACGATCGAGGACGCCCGGTATGTCGGGATGGACGATGTGGCTGAGGTTATGGCGAGCGGGTCGGACGGACCGGGTACGGCGCTTGCGCTGTGCACGCCGCAGTTCGTCGATCGGTTCCAACGGGCAGGCCTCATTCTGTGCAAGGGACAAGGGAACTTCGAGGGCCTGTCGGGCGAGGATGCTCCGCTGTTCTTCCTTCTCCAGGTAAAGTGTCCTGTGGTGGCGGATGAACTCGGGGTGAGAATCGGGAGAATCGTTCTCCGGTCTGAGACGGACTCCGCGTCGTACGGGGTCCGCGATGATTCGCCGAAAGGCGCGGCCGGGGCGAGTGACGCGGGAAGGGGAGCCGACCGATGATGTCCGGACAAGAGCAGGAGCGGTTGAAGCGGCAGCAGGAGCGAATAGAGCGTGGAATCCGGGAAGCGATGGAGCGGATCGAACACCGGATCGTCGTGTTCAGTGGAAAGGGCGGCGTCGGGAAGACGACGGTCGCCGTCAACCTCGCCTGTGCGCTCGCGAAACAGGGACAACACATCGGACTCCTCGACGCGGACGTCACCGGGCCCAACGTACCGCTGATGATCGGGATCGACGAACCGCCCAGAACGGATGGAGACCGCCTGCTGCCCCACGAGCGGTTCGGTCTCCGGGTCGTCTCCCTTGCATCGATGTTGCCGGCCGGCGCGGCGGTGATTTGGCGTGGACCGATGCGATCGAAGGCGCTCGACCAGCTGCTGGGTGAGACGGAGTGGGGAGATTTGGGCGTACTGATCGTCGATCTCCCGCCCGGCACGGGTGACGAGGTCCTCACGATCGTTCAGCGAACCTCGCCGCAGATGGCGATCGTCGTGACCACGCCGCAGGAGGTCGCGCTCCTCGACGCGCGTCGGGCGATCAGCTTCGCCAGGAAGCTCGAGGTGCCGAGCATCGGGATCGTGGAGAACATGTCCGGGCTGATCTGTCCGCACTGCGGCGGGGTGATCGATTTGTTCGGCACCGGCGGTGGCCAGCGCGAAGCGGCGGCCCAGGGCGTGGAGTTCCTCGGATCGGTCCCGATCGATCCGGCGGCACGCGAGGGAGGGGACGCCGGAAGGCCGGTGGTCCTGTCCGATCCGGCCGGATCGGCGTCGAGGGCGTTTCTCGAGATCGCTTCCGGCATCGCCGATCGGGTCGCGTCCGAGGGGGCGACAGGAACGGAGACGTAGCGGACTTCGTCCGCGTCGAGGGACGCGCGAAACCGATGGAGGGCGGTATCCGACATGAGCGACGAGAGTCGAACGATTGCATTCGGCCCGGTGCCGTCCCGTCGATTGGGACGAAGCCTGGGCGTCAACAACATCCCGCCGAAGACCTGCACCTACTCCTGTGTGTACTGCCAGTTGGGTCGGACCGACCGGATGAGGAGCGAACGGACGGCGTTCTATCGCCCCGACGAGATCTATCAGGAAGTTCTCGAGCGGGTCGAGCAGGCCGACGCGGCAGGGGATCCGATCGACTATCTGACCTTCGTTCCGGACGGGGAACCGACGCTGGATGCTCACCTGGGAGAATCGATCGACCGACTCAAGCGAATCGGGCTGCCGATCGCCGTGATCAGCAACGCGTCCTTGCTGTGGCGTGCCGACGTCCAGAACGATCTCGCGAATGCCGATTGGGTCTCCGTGAAGGTCGACGCGGCGGACGAGGAGACCTGGACGGCGGTGAACCGTCCTCACGGGAACCTCCAGTTTAAACGCGTTCAGGAAGGGGTGCTCGGATTTGCGGAGACATTCGGCGGTCGACTGGTGTCGGAAACGATGCTGGTCCGGGGGATCAACGATCGGGAGAGGCAGATTCAGGGAATCGCGGCGTTCCTCGGTCGCTTGAAGCCGACGGTCGCCTACGTCGCGGCGCCCACCCGCCCGCCGGCGGAGCCCTGGGTGGAACTCCCGCGGATGGACGCGATGGTCCGAGTGCACGAGACGTTCCGCGGGAGGCTCGATCGCGTCGAGTTGCTGATCGGCTACGAAGGGAACGAGTTCTCTCCGTCCGGGGGGGGCGAAGAGAGCCTGCTCGCGATCACCGCGGTGCATCCGATGAGGGAAGAAGCCGTCGACGAGCTTCTCGAGCGGACCGGTGAGGATTGGGCGATCGTTCGCAGGATGGTGGACGACGGCCGTCTGGTTCGAATCGACCACGAAGGCCATACCTTCTACGTTCGGGCGCTTCCCGGACGGTGAGGGGCCGGATGCAGGGCGGGCGGCGAGTGGGATCGGCATCCGATACCATGGATGAAAGCGCCACGTCGGCGGACGAGGCCGACGAACGATGGGACGTCGCGAACCGGAACCCCGCGGCGCACGGCTCGGTCCGGGAGGGACGCGGAAGATACCGAAACGAGGTGATCGGCATGGGTGAAATGCGGGAAGCGATGCGCAGCGCCAAGCGAGCGATGAGCGAGTTGAACCGACAGGTCCCTGACGAGATGAAGTGCTTCACGGAGTTCATGTCGGCGGTGCTCAAGCCAGGCAAGCTCGATCTGAAGACCAAGGAGCTGATCGCACTCGGGATGGGGCTGACGGCGCGATGCAAGTACTGCATCGGGATCCACACCGAGAAGGCGCTGAACGCCGGAGCGACCCCCGGGGAGCTGTGGGAGGTGGCGACGGTCGCCGTGATGATGGGAGGCGGACCGGCGCTGACGTACGTCGCCGAGCTTCAGAAGGCGATCGACGAG
>CAYXLR010000005.1:7949-83930 GCA_964466035.1 uncultured Thermotogae bacterium | reverse complement strand
CTGGTGCGGTACACCGAGGCCCATCCCAAGGCGTTCTTCGACGCGGAGGTCCTGCACGTCTGGACGCTGGGCGTCGCCCCGTACTTGAAGGAAGAGCTGAAGCAGAACTTCCGTCTGAACTCGTTCTTCATCGGCCATCCGACCCGAGCCGCGGTCAACGAAGGCGCCGCCGACTACACGGCCATCTTCCTTTCGCAGGTGCCGCGGCTGTTGCAGCGGCGCGTCATCCCGATCGACGTGGCGCTCGTCCAGACGAGCTTGCCGGACGAGCACGGATACGTCAGCCTCGGGATCTCCGTCGACATCGTCCGGGCGGCGGTCGACAACGCGCGGACGGTGATCTGCCAGATGAACGTCCGCATGCCCCGGACGCACGGGGACAGCTTCATCCACCTCGATGACATCGACTTCGCGGTGCATCACGACGAGCCGTTGTTGGAGTACTCGCCGGACATCCCGGATGAAGTGGCCGACCGCATCGGGGGGTACGTCGCGCGGTTGGTGGAGAACGGGGCCACGATCCAGGTCGGCTACGGTCGGATCCCCAACGCGATCCTCTCGAACCTCCGATCGAAGAGCCATCTCGGGGTCCACACCGAGCTCCTGAGCGACGGCATCGTCGAGCTCATGCGGCAGGGCGTCATCGACAACACGCGCAAGTCGATCGATCGGAACAAGACCGTGGCTTCCTTCTCGATGGGAGAGCGGGCGACGTACGAGTTCCTGCGCGACAACCCGGCGATCCAGTTCCGCGGGGTCGATTACACCAACAACCCGTCGGTCATCTCGCAGAACCGCGGGATGACGGCGATCAACACCGCGCTGCGGATCGATCTCACCGGACAAGCCACCGCCGAATCGCTGGGAGGGTTCTTCTACAGCGGGATCGGCGGGCAGGCCGACTTCATGCGGGGCGCGGTCCTAGCGCCGGGCGGCAAGGCGATTCTGGCGATCCAGTCCACGGCGCGCAACGGCGAGGTGTCGCGGATCGTTCCGTCGTTGGAGGAAGGGGAAGGGGTCACCCTGACGCGCGGCGACGTCCATTACGTGGTGACCGAGTACGGGATCGCGTACCTCCACGGGAAGAACATGCGGGAGCGGGCGATGGAGCTGATCGCGGTCGCGCACCCGCGCTTCCGGCCGTGGCTGCTGCGCGAGGCGAAGGAGCGAAACCTGATCTACCAGGATCAGGCGTACGTGCCGGGAAGGCGGGGGGAGTATCCAGAGGAGCTGGAGACGTATCGGACGACGCGGAGCGACGTGGAGATCCTCCTGCGTCCGGTGCGCATCAACGACGAGCCCGCGCTGAAGGACTTCTTCTACTCGCTCTCGGACCGGTCGATCTACCAGCGGTTCATCTCGGCGCGCAAGGACATGCCGCACGAGCGGCTGCAGGAGTTCGTCGTGATCGACTACACGGCGGAGATGGTCATCCTCGCCGTGCTCGAAGAAGAGGAGGAGGGTCGGGAGACCGTCGTCGGGGTCGGGCAGTACGGGATCGACCCCGAATCGCACACCGCCGAGGTGGCGCTCGTCGTCCAGGACGACTACCAGAACCAGGGGATCGGGACGGAGCTGCTGGACTACCTGACGGTGCTGGCCAAGCGGGAGGGGCTCCTCGGGTTCACCGCGGAGGTCCTCACCGGGAACGAGGCGATGATGCACCTGTTCGAGCGGTCCGGCTTCACGATCGACAAGCGGCGGGACGCCGGTGTGTACGAGCTCAAGATGCTGTTCGACTAGACGGATGCGGGGTGCGTCGATAAAGATGAGATCGCTGTTCGAGCCGCGCGCGATCGCCGTGATCGGCGCCTCGGGGAACCCGGAGAAGATCGGGTACCGGATCGTCGAGAACATCGTCCGCTCCGGGTACGGAGGCGGCGTCTTCCCGATCAACCCCAGAGGCGGCGAGATCCTCGGCCTGAAGGCGTACGCCGACCTGAGCGACGTCGAGGAGGAGATCGACGTCGCGGTGATCGTGATTCCCGCCGGAGCGGTGCTGAGCGCCGTGGAGGCGTGCGGAGCTGCGAGGGTCAAGCACCTCGTCGTGATCACGTCCGGCTTCTCCGAGGTCGGCGATTTGGAGACGGAACGGCGGATCGTTCGCACCGCTCGAGAGCACGGGATGCGGGTCCTCGGCCCGAACATCTTCGGGATCTACTCCGCCGCCAGCTCGCTCGACGCGACGTTCGGGCCCGGCGGGATCACCCCCGGGCCGGTCGCGATCATCACCCAAAGCGGTGCTCTGGGGATCGCGATGATCGGGAAGACGGCGACCGAATCGGTCGGGCTCTCGGCGCTCGTTTCGGTCGGGAACAAGTCGGACGTCGACGAGGCCGACCTGCTCGAGTACCTCGCCTCGGACGAGCGGACGCGGGCGATCCTCATGTACGTGGAGGGGGTCAAGGACGGCGAGCGGCTTCAGGGGACCCTCGCCGAGGTCACGCGCCACAAGCCGGTCGTGGTCATCAAGGCCGGACGGTCGAAGCGCGGGTCGATGGCCGCGGCGTCGCACACCGGGTCGCTGGCCGGTGCGGACGAGGTGTTCGACTCCGTGATGCGGCAAGCCGGGGTCCTCCGAGCGGAGTCGGTCCAGGAGGCGTTCAGCTGGGTGCGGTACCTCGCGTCGACGCCGTTGCCTCCGGGCGACGAGGCGGTCATCGTGACCAACGGGGGCGGGATCGGCGTGATGGCGACCGACGCCTGCGAGAAGCACGGCGTGCTCCTCTACGACGATCAGGCGGTCCTGGCGGACACGTTCTCCGGCGTCATGCCCGACTTCGGGTCGTCGAAGAACCCGGTCGACCTGACCGGGCAAGCGACGGCGGAGGACTACGCGCGATCGCTGGACGCGGTGCTCGCTGAGGGTCGGATGCACGCGGCGATCGCCCTGTACTGCGAGACGGCGCTGTTCGACACGGGCCGGTTCGCCGATCTCCTCCGGGACGTCTACGCCCGGTACCGCGACCGGAAGCCGATCGTCTTCTCGCTGTTCGGCGGGGAACGGATCGACGCGGTGATCCGCGATCTGCGGGGCGAGGGGATCCCGGTGTTCGGCGACGTCTACGAGGCGGTCTCGGCGCTCGGGGCGCTGTACCGCGTGCGCCGGCGGATCCGCGAGGCCCCGGAGGAGGCCGAGCCGATCGACCTGCCGATCGACGAGATCCGAGCCGTCCTTCGCGGGGCCCGCGACGGCGGGCGCGCGTTCCTCCTCGCCCCCGAGGCGGCGCGGGTGGCCGCGCATCTGGGGCTCGACATGCCGAGATCGATCGTCGCGCGCAACCTCGACGAGGCGGTGGGCGCGGCGGGCGAGATCGGGTATCCCGTCGTGATGAAGATCGTCTCGAAGGACATCGTGCACAAGAGCGACGCGGGCGGCGTCGCTCTCGACCTCGAGAACGAGGAGGAGATCGTCGACGCGTATCAGGCGATCCTCCGCAGCTGCCGCGCGCACGTGCCCGACGCGGCGATCGAGGGCGTGGAGGTCGTGGAGATGGTCCGCTCCGGCGTGGAGACGATCGTCGGCGCGAGGCAGGATCCTTCGTTCGGCCCGGTGGTGATGTTCGGGCTCGGCGGGATCTACGTCGAGGTGATGAAGGACGTCTCCTTCCGCGCCGCGCCGATCGGTCGGTCGACGGCCCGCGCGATGATCTCGGACCTCCGCTCGTACCCGTTGCTCCTCGGCGTCCGAGGGGAGAGCCGGAAGGACATCGACGCGATCGCGGCCGTGGTAAGCAAGCTGAGCCATCTGATCGACCGGTGTCGGGAGATCGCGGACATCGAGGTCAACCCGCTGATCGTGTACGACCATGGAGAAGGGACAAGGACGGTCGATATGAGGATACTGATCAAGCAGCCCAAGGGGGGTGAGCGGACGTGAAGTCGCTGATCGTGGCGTCGACGCGGGAGGACGCGGGGAAGACGAGCCTCATCATCGGACTCGCGAAGGCCCTCCGGAAGAGGTTCGGGTACGTGAAGCCGCTCGGCGACCGGTTCCTCTATCGGAAGAAGCGGCTCTGGGACTACGACGCAGCGCTGCTCACTCGGTTGTTCGAGCTGGGCGAAGTGCCCGAGTCGATCTCCATCGGGTTCGACCACTCCAAGCTCCGCTACATGTACGATCGGGCCTCGGTGTTCGAGGCGCTCCGCGGGGTGATCGACGAGATCGGGCGGGATCGCGACGCGGTGTTCATCGAGTGCGGGAAGGACCTCTCGTACGGCGCCTCCGTCCACCTCGATCCGCTGACGATCTCTCAGGAGACCGGGACGCCCGTGCTGATCGTCGCCGGAGGCGGCGAGGACGAGATCGCCGACGACGTGGCGTTCATCCATCGCTTCGTCACGAGCGACGAGGCGACGATCGCCGGCGTCGTCGTCAACAAGGTCGTCCACCCCGAGGACTTCCGGGACGTCCACTTCCCCGAGATCGAGAAGATCGGCGTCGACGTCTTCGGCGTCCTGCCGCACGTCCCGGAGCTGGCGACGCTGTCCGTCTCCACGGTCGCCGACAAGCTGTTCGCTCGCGTCATCGCGGGGGAGGAAGGTCTCGGGAAGCGGATCGAGACGGTGGTCGTCGGCGCGATGTCGGTGAGCGCCGCGATGGGCGACCCGAGGATCCACGCGCCGGCCAAGCTGGTCATCTCGAGCGGCGATCGGAGCGACATGGTCCTCGCGGTCCTCGAGGCGGGGGAGACCTCGGCGATCGTGCTGACGAACAACATCGTTCCGCCGTCGAGCGTGGTCGCCAAGGCGAGCGAACTCGGGGTCCCGCTCCTTCTGGTTCCGAAGGACACGTACGAGACCGCGCTTCAAGTCGAGGCGATCCACCCGCTTCTCACCGCGGACGACGAAGACAAGATCGAGCGGCTCGCCGCGCTGGTCGACGAACACGTCGATCTCGAGCGGCTGGGTGCGCTGCTGTAGGAGCGTCCGACCGATGACGGGGTCGCGCCACATGAGCGGCGAGGCGTTCCGGCGCCACGCCCGCGAGCTGATCGACTGGATCGTCGACTACCAGGAGCGGCGGGTCGAGGAGCTTCCGGTCCTTTCGCGGGTCGAACCGGGGTCGATCCGGTCCCGGCTGCCGGCCGATCCGCCGGAGCACGGCGAGCCGTTCGATGCGATGCTCCGCGACGTCGAGGAGATCCTGCTCCCCGGTCTGACGCACTGGCAGTCGCCCGACTTCTTCGCGTTCTTCCCGGCGAACACGTCGTACCCGGCGATCCTCGGCGAGCTGCTTTCGGCCGGCTTGGGCGTGCAGGGGATGCTGTGGGCGACGAGCCCGGCGTGCACCGAGCTGGAGACCCACGTTCTCGATTGGCTCGTCGGAATGCTCGGCCTGCCCGAAGCGTTCCGGTCGACGAGCACGGGCGGCGGCGTCCTGCAGGACTCGGCGTCGAGCGCGGCGCTCTGCGCGCTTCTCGCCGCGCGCGAGCGGGCGACCGGGTACGCCTCGAACGAGCGGGGCCTCGAAGACAAGCTCGTGGCGTACGCCTCGACGGAGGCCCACTCGTCGGTGACCAAGGGGGTCGGAATCGCCGGAATCGGGCGGGAGAACCTGCATCTGATCGAGACGGACGCGTCGTTCGCGATGCGACCCGAGCGGCTTCGGGAGCGAATCCGCCGGGATCGGGAAGGCGGATCGACGCCGTTCTTCGTCTGCGCGACGGTCGGGTCGACGTCGTCGAACGCGATCGACCCGGTTCCCGAGATCGGAGCGATCTGCGAGGAGGAGGGCCTGTGGCTGCACGTCGATGCGGCGATGGCGGGGACGGCGGCCGTCTGCCCCGAGTTCCGATGTCTTCACCGCGGCCTCGAGCGCGCCGACAGCTACTGTTTCAACCCGCACAAGTGGATGTTCACGAACTTCGACTGCGACTGCTTCTATGTCGCCGACCGGGCCGCCCTCATCCGCACGCTCAGCATCCTGCCGGAGTACCTCAAGAACCGGGCGACCGAATCCGGCGCGGTGATCGACTATCGGGACTGGCAGGTCCCGCTCGGGCGACGATTCCGCGCGCTGAAGCTCTGGTTCGTCCTCCGCCACTACGGCGTCGAGGGGCTTCGGTATCACGTGCGCCGCCACGTCGCGCTGGCCCAGCGGTTCCGCGGCTGGGTGGAGGCCGACGAGCGGTTCGAGCTCGCCGCGCCGGCGCCGCTCAACCTCGTCTGCTTCCGGCACCGCGGCGGGGACGACGCAAACCGCGAGCTTCTCGATCGGCTGAATCGAAGCGGCGAGCTGTACCTGACGCACACCGTGCTTGACGGGAAGTACGCGCTGCGGCTGTGCGTCGGCCAGACGCGCACCGAGGAACGGCACGTCGCCGACGCCTGGCGGCGGATTCAGGAGACCGCGCGGGAGCTGGAGGATTAGGAGGTCGCGGCCTTCCGCTCCTCGATGACCTGCTCGGCGATCGCGTACGGCACGGCCTCGTAGTGCTCGAAGTGCATCGTGAACGTCCCGCGACCGCTGGTGAGGTTCCGCAGCTCCGACGCGTAGCCGAACATCTCCGCCAGCGGGACCCGCCCGCGCAGCACGGCCCCGCCGGACTTCGTCTCGATTCCGAGGACCCGGCCGCGCTTGCCGCACAGGGAGCCGGTGATCGCGCCGGTGTGCTCCTCCGGAACGGTGACTTCGACCGACATCACCGGCTCGAGGAGCGCGAGCCCGGACTTCAAGCAGGCCTCGCGGAAGCCCATCCGTCCGCACGTCCGAAACGCCTGCTCCGACGAGTCGACCTCGTGCATCGATCCGTCGGTGACGGTGACCTTGATGTCGACCATCGGGAACCCGGCGTACGGGCCCTCGGCCATCTCCTCGACGATCCCGCGCTCGAGGGCGGTGAGGAACTCCCGGGTGATCTTCCCTCCGGTGATCGTGTCCTCGAACTGGAACCCCGTGCCCGGCTCGGTCGGCTCGACGAGGAAGACGGCGTGGGCGTACTGGCCCCGCCCTCCGGTCTGCTTGACGTGGCGGTATTCGTGCTCGACCGGTCCGAGGATCGTCTCGCGGTAGGCGACCCGCGGTCGATCGGCGCGAACGGCCACCCCGAACTCGCGCTGCAGCCGGTCGACGATGATCTCCAGATGGAGCTCCCCCATCCCGGAGATGACGACCTCGCCGGTCTCGGGATCCGAGCGGACGACGAACGTGGGGTCCTCCTCGGCGAGGCGGTGGAGCGCGGCCGACAGTCTGTCCCGATCGTCGCGCGACGCCGGAGCGACCGCGACGCCGATCACCGGCGCCGGGAACTCGATCGATTCGAGGAGGATCGGGTGTTCCCTGCTGCAGATCGTGTCGCCCGTGTGGGTCTCCGCGATCCCGACGACGGCGCCGACCTGCCCGGCCCGAAGCTCCTCGATCGCCTCCCGATCGTTGGCGTGCATCTCGAACAGCCGGCCGATCCGCTGGGTCTTCTCGCGGCTCGCGTTGTAGACCTGCGCGCCGGCCTCGAGGACGCCGGAGTAGACGCGGACGTACGTCAGCTTGCCCATGTGCTTGTTCGTCTGGACCTTGAACGCCAGCGCGGCGAGCGGCGAGTCGTCCTTCGGGTGGCGGATCAACTTGCGGTTCGACTCGGTGGACGCGCCGATGACGGGAGGGAGATCGACCGGCGAAGGCAGGTAGTCGACGATCGCGTCGAGCAGCAACCGGACCCCCTTGTTCTTGAACGCGGCGCCGCAGAGGACGGGGATGAACCGCCCGTCGATGGTCGCCCCTCGCATGGCACGCAGGACCTCCTCCGGCTCGGGCGTCTCGCCCTCGATGAACTTCTCCATCAGACGGTCGTCCTGCTCGCTGATCCGCTCGATCATCCGCTCCTCGGCGGTTCGGGCCGCCTCGAGCAGCTCCGACGGGATCTCCTCGACGCGGATCGTCGCGCCCTGCGGGGCGTCGTCGTAGTAGACGGCCCGCATGTGGACGAGGTCGACGACCCCTTGGAACGCCCCCTCGACGCCGATCGGGACGACGACCGGCACCGCGTTCGCCCCCAGCTCCTCCCGGATCTCCTCGACGACGCGCTCGAAGTCGGCGCCGGCGCGGTCCATCTTGTTGACGAACGCGATCCGGGGCACGCCGTACTTCTCGGCCTGCCGCCAGACCGTCTCCGCCTGGGGCTGCACGCCGCCGACGGCGCAGAACAGCGCGACCGTGCCGTCGAGGACGCGCAGGGAACGCTCGACCTCGGCGGTGAAGTCGACGTGCCCGGGCGTGTCGATCAGGTTGATCCGGTGGTCCCGCCAGTACGTGGTGGTGGCCGCCGACGTGATCGTGATCCCGCGCTCCTGCTCCTGGACCATCCAGTCCATCGCTGCTTCCCCGTCGTGGACCTCGCCGATCTTGTGCCGCTTGCCGGTGAAGTAGAGGATTCGCTCCGTCACGGTGGTCTTGCCGGCGTCGATGTGCGCCATCACGCCGACGTTTCGTATCCGTTCAATGGGTGTCTTCTTCGTCATGACCGCTCCTTCGTCGCCTCCGGACATCACAGACCAAGTCGGTCCCGAAAGACAAGCCGGAACCCGTTCGACCCTCGCACTCGGAGTTGGACCACTGTGCTACCGGTAGGTGGACAGACAGACTTGAGCGCGAAGCGTACGGCACGGACGGCGCGTTGTCAATGCGGTACGTTGTTCGATCATGGGCAGCCAAGACCTGTCTCGACGCGCCGGCCTGATGAGCGCGCCCGGCTTCCTCGAGGAGGTCGAGCGGTGGAGGGACGAGATCCACTATCCGAGCGGTCCGGCGGATCCGTCCTCCTCGCGCTGAACCGGCGTCGTTACATCGGCGGCGTCCATCCGAACGTGCCCCAGAACGGATGGAGGTCCCACTCCGGGTCGTTCGTCAGCCGGGTCTGGAAGGAACCGTCGGCGTTCATCCGGTAGATCTCGGGGTTCCCGTCTCGCCCGCTCTGGAACACGATCTGCGTCCCGTCCGGCGACCAGCTCGGTCCCCAGTCCCAGTCGGTCGACGTCGTCAGGCGGGTTTCGGACGCCCCGGTGGACGTCATCTTGTAGATCTCGAAGTTTCCGTCCCGATAGCTGTGGAAGGTGATCCAGGTGCCGTCGGGCGACCACGTCGGATACGTATCGGAATCCGGGTGGTCGGTCAGCCGTGTCTGGCCGCTTCCGTCCGGGTTCATCGTGTAGATCTCCCAGTTCCCGTCTCGATTGGACTCGAACACGATCTTCGACCCGTCCGGCGACCAGGAAGGATGGACGTCGTCCTCGGGACTCGAGGAGAGGCGGGTCGGATCCGTTCCGTCTGCGTTCATGGAGTAGATCTCTCTTCCCAAGTCCTCGGGAACGATGCCGTGAATCATGAACCCCGTATCAGCGTCTCGATCGGTTTGGAACACGATCTTCGACCCGTCCGGCGACCAGGAAGGGTACGCGTCCCACGCCGGATGATCGGACAGGTTCGTCTGTCCCGATCCGTCGGCGTTCATCACGAAGATCTCGAGGT
Source organism: uncultured Thermotogae bacterium (assembly GCA_964466035.1). Taxonomy (GTDB): domain Bacteria; phylum Bipolaricaulota; class Bipolaricaulia; order UBA7950; family UBA9294; genus JANQEA01. Next base: position 74,467 of record CAYXLR010000005.1, on the reverse strand, counting down.
TGGACAGGACCATGATCTTCGGCTCCGCGTCCATGATCACCCCGTCCTCGCCTTCCCGGTCGGTCGTGAACGCGATCTTCGTCCCGTCGGGGGACCAGACCGGGAAGTCGTCGTCGTCCCCGTGGTTCGTCAGGTTCGTCGGATCCGACCCGTCGGCGTCCATCACGTAGACCTCGTCGTTGCCGTCGCGGGTCGAGACGAACGCGATCTTCGTCCCGTCGGGCGACCAGACGGCGTGAAAATCGCGGTCTGGGTCGTTCGTCAGATTGATCGGCTGCGACCCGTCGGGGTTCATGACGTAGATCTCCTGGTTGCCGTCGCGCGTCGTCTCGAACAGGACGCCGCGGACGACGGTGAACGTCCCGGTTCCTACGACCGTCCCGCCCTGTAGAAGGCGCACGGTCGCCGTTCGCGTCCCCGTCGGCGTCGCGAGAACGGGGATCCGCACGACGATGTTCGTGTCGCTCCAGGACACGATCGTCGCTTCGACGCCGTCGAACGTGACTTGCGTGTCACCCGGTGCCGCGCCGAATCCTTGGCCGACCACCGTGACCGTCGTATGCACCGCCCCGGAGAGCGGGGCGAACCCCAGCGTCATCTGAGCGGGCGGCCAGAACCAATCGCAGCTCGAGAGGCCGATGGCCGCGACCAGCAGCACAGCAGCGAGTCCGCACTTGGCCTTCATCGTGCACCTCCTGTCTCGATGTGCCGTCCCGACCATTCGACGGCAATCGGGACGGGAATGTCAAGCCGATGGGCGGTTGATCGTCGTCCGCCGGGACTTCGAGGCGGCTCGCCCCCCGGCTACACTGATGTCTTGGGAGGACGGATGCTTCAATCCAAGCAACGTCGACGAGACAGGATCCGCGACCGACCGTTCCCCTCGGCCTGGCGCTCGCTGCTGGAGGGGTCGGTTCCCCTGTATCGGAGGCTGCCCACGGAAGACCGCAAGGAACTCCACGGGCACGTCCAGGTCCTCCTGGACGAGGAGCGGTTCGAGGGGGCGGCCGGGCTGACCGTCACCGACCGAATGAGGCTCATCGTGGCCGCCCAAGCCGGCGTCCTCCTCCTCCATCGGCCCACCGACGTCTTCCCCAAGCTGGTCACCGTCCTCCTCTACCCCGGCGAGTACAGCGTGCGGGAGGAGGTTGAGGACGATCACGGGCTCGTCGAGGAGATCGACGAAGCGCGCGCCGGCGAATCGTGGCGGACCGGCACGCTGATCCTCTCCTGGGAGGACGTCGAGCGCGATCTGGGGAGCGATCTGCAGAACGTCGTCCTGCACGAGTTCGCCCACCAGCTCGACGCCGAGAGCGGCGACCTGAACGGCGCCCCGATCCTCGCCGACCGGGATCTGCGGAGCCGATGGGCCGGCGCGATGTCCGGCGCGTTCGAGCGGCTCGGCGAGGCGGTCGAGCGGGACGAGGAGACGCTGCTCGATCCGTACGGCGCTGAGGACCCGGCCGAGTTCTTCGCCGTGGCGACGGAGGCGTTCTTCCTCGTCCCGGCCGAGCTGGAGGGCGAAGGACCGGCGCTGTACGCCGTCCTCCGCGACTACTACCGTCAGGATCCCGCGCGGTGGTGAACCGGGCGACCGCTCCGAACCGTCGGCCCCGGAGCGTCCCACAGCGGACGAAACGTTGAGGCCGAGGCGACGCCGAAGTATCCTGGCTTCCGATGCGGTCGAGCGCCGAACCGAACGAACTCACGAGGAGGCTCGCTGGAATGCCCTACACGCGGGAGGACGTGCTGGAGGCGACGGACGGTTTTACGGGCGTGACGCTTCCGGTGCACGTCACGATCGAAGCGACGCAGGTGGTCCTCGCGCAACCGGAGATGCGCGATCTCCTCGAGGCAGCGGCCGTCATCGCCGTCGGCGACTGCCTCTGCCGGGTAGAAGAAGGCAAATGCGACAACCCGCTCGATGTCTGTATTGCGCTCGACGACGCGGCGGCCGAGCGGATCCGGGACTCGTCGTGGCACACGATCTCGGTCGACGATGCCCTCGCGATCCTGGAGAAGACCTACGAGTTGGGACTGGTCCATCTCGCGTTTCGCCGCGGCGACGGCGACATCAACCTCGTCTGCTCATGTTGTACCTGCTGCTGTCAACCGTTGAACGGACTGAGGCGGTTCGACTACCACGACGGGATCACCGAGTCGGCGTTCGTGGCCCGGTTCGACGAGACGAAGTGCGTCGGCTGCGGCACCTGCGTCGAGCGGTGTGCGTTCGATGCTTTCGAGATCCCTGAGGGAGCGAGCTCCGCCGTGCTCGACAGCGATCGCTGTTTCGGCTGCGGCCTGTGCGTCGGGACCTGTCCGAGCGGCGCGATTCGCCTCGAGCCGCGCGACGGTTGAACACAAACGCGGCGCTCCGAAGAACAATGCGGTTCGGTTCTCGCAGCGATCCTGGCTGATGCTCATGTCGTTCGGATCTTCGATTGACAAGGCACGGACGCGGTTCCTATAGTCACTCCGCACGCACCGCCGCGTTCGCGGTGGACGAACAACCGGGTCGCGTGATCCGTTGCGCGGCCGGGTGGGCCAAATTGGAAGGGAACGGATGAGGTCCAACGAAGGCAAAGCAGTGCTCGTTGTCGGCGCCTCGTCGGGAATCGGTCGGGCCTGCGTCCTTCATCTCTCGCGCCGGGGCTATCGCGTCTTCGGCACGACGCGGCGTTCACCGACCGAGGCGGAGGCCGCGCTTCAGCGAGAGCTCGGCGACTCCGACCGATTCGCGATGATCCGGATGGACGTCGACGACACCGATTCCGTTGACGCGGGGGTCCGCCAAGTCGTAGAGCGTGCCGGGCGGATCGACGGCGTGGTCAACTGCGCCGGATTCGGGATCGGCGGCTCGATCGAGGACACGAGCGACGAGGAGGCGAAGGCGATCTTCGAGACCAACTTCTCCGGAACGATGCGCGTCTGCCGCGCGGTCCTCCCGTTCATGCGAAAGCAGGGCTTCGGAACGATCGTCAACGTCTCGTCGATCGGCGGTCGGATCGCCTTGCCGTTCCAGGGGCTGTACAGCGCGACGAAGTTCGCGGTCGAGGGGCTGACGGAGTCGCTTCGGATGGAGGTCCGTCGGTTCGGGATCCGGGCCGTCCTCGTGGAGCCGGGCGACTTCGCCACCGGCTTCACCGACAACCGGCGTCCCGTCCGGCGAGCGGAGGAGAACGAGGCGTACGCCGACGCGTATCGCGCGGCGCTCGCGGTCGTCGAGAAGGACGAGCGCGGCGGCGCGTCGCCCGAGGCGATCGCGCGGCTCGTGTCGCGTATTCTCGCCGCCCGTTCTCCCCGTCTGCGCTACACGGTAGGTGCGGTGTTCCAGCGGATCGCGGTTCGACTGAAAAGCGTCCTGCCTGCGAAGCTGTTCGGCTGGGGCCTGAGGAAGTACTACCACATGGGATAAACCGGTGCTGGAAGAGAAGGGAAACACGGTGGACCTATTCGAGAAGTGCCGCGGGCTGTTCTCCGACCCGGCCGTCGCGCAGCGGATGGGGTATCCAACCAACGCCCGGAGCCTGAAGGGGATGGGTCTCTACCCGTACTTCATCCCGCTCGATCAGACGGAGGGGACCGAGGTCACGGTCTCGGGGAAGCGCCTGATCATGCTCGGCTCGAACAACTACCTCGGCCTCACGACCCACCCGGCGGTGCGCGAAGCGGCCCGGGATGCGATCGCCGAGTTCGGCACCAGCTGCACCGGATCCCGGTTTCTCAACGGCACGCTCGCGCTTCACGGGGAGCTCGAGAGCCGGCTCGCCTCGTTCCTCGGCAAGGAGACGGCGCTCGTCTTCAGCACCGGCTATCAGACGAACCTCGGCACCCTGTCGGCGCTGCTCGGTCGGGACGACGTCGTGATCTGCGACAAGGAGGATCACGCGAGCATCGTCGACGGCTGCCGCCTCGCCCTCGGCCGGATGAGGCGGTTCGAGCACAACGATCCCGAGGACCTCGAACGCGTCCTCGCCGCCTGCCCGGCGGGCGCCGGGAAGCTGGTGGTCGTCGACGGCGTGTTCAGCATGGGCGGCGACGTCGCGCCGCTCCCCGAGCTGATCCCGATCTGCCGGGAGTACGGCGCCCGGCTGCTGGTCGACGACGCGCACGGCATCGGCGTGATCGGCGGGGGGCGCGGCACGGCGGCCCACTTCGGCGTCACCGATCATGTCGACCTGATCGTCGGGACGTTCAGCAAGTCGTTGGCCTCGATCGGCGGGTTCGTGGCCGGAGACGAAGCGACGCTGCACTGGATCCAGCACCTCGCCCGATCCTTGATCTTCAGCGCCAGTCTTCCCGCGCCGAACGTCGCCGCGGCGCTCGCGGCGCTCGACGTGATGGAGCGCGAGCCGGAGCGGGTCGAACGGGTTAACGAGATCGCCGATCGGATGCGCAAGCGGTATCGAGATCTCGGGCTCGACATCGGCGACAGCCGGACGCCGATCATCCCGGTCTTCATCGGCGACTCCCTCAAGGCGATGCGGGTGTGGCGGGCGCTGTTCGACGCCGGAATCTACGTCAACGTCGCCATCCCGCCGGCCGTTCCCACGGGCAAGGCGCTGCTTCGGACGAGCTACATGGCGACCCACACCGACGATCAGATGGATCGCGTCCTCGACGCGTTCGCCGCCGTCGGGAGGGCGCAGGGTCTGATCGCGTAAGGAGGCCACGCCCTTCCCGGTGACCGACGCGTAGCCGGAGATCCGGCGGGATGAACGGTCTACTTCGCCTGCGTCAAAAGCACGATGGCTCCGATCACGGCGAGGACGCCGAGCGCGATCAGGATCCACGTAGTTCCTTCCATGGCTCACCTCCTTGTCGACGGGGATGACGTGCCTCAACCGGGCAGGTCTTCGAACAGCGCCTTCATCTGCCTGCGATACGCATCGAATGCCGTTCGGCCTTCATCGGTCAGCTTGACCATGGTGTGCGGCTTTCGCTCGACGAACTCCTTGGTGATCTCGACGTAGCCGGCGGACTCCAGCCTGCTCAAGTGCGACGAGAGGTTCCCCCACGTCAGCCCGGTGTTTCGCATCAGGAAGACGTAGTCGGCGGACTCGACGACGTAGAGATGGGCGGTGATCAGCAGCCGCGCCGGCTCGTGGATCGCTCGGTCGATCTGCAGGCCCCGTTCGTCCTCTCGATTCTTAGCCACCGGGCTCTCCGTCGACGGGCTCGGGATGCCGCGGGTAGCGTCGCAGGAAGCGGATGAACAGGCCGGCCCCGACGAGCGTGACCAATCCACCGACGCCGATCAGCGCGTGCCCGAGGTGGTAGCCGGTCGGCGCCAGATCGACGGCGAGGAGTGCCCCGAACAGGAGCCCTCCGTACGCGTAGAGGCGCGGGAAATCCACGGCCCAGCCGGCAACCGCAAGCGCCCCGCCCCAGATCAGCCCGATGACGACGATGAAGTGTGACCGGACCCAGGTCGCCCACTCGGGCGCCGTGTCCCGCGTCGCGAAGCTGGTGAACGTGAACATGGCGAACCCCATCACGACGAGGGCGGCGAGGATCAGCTGCACGTGAACCAGGCTACGCTTCCGACGTCCGCGGAACGTCGCGTGACCGATCCGGGGGACGATGGCCCGCCGCGCCAGACCGCGCATCGCGGGCAGCCCCACCGGAACGACGATGGCGGAGATCCAATAGAACTCCGTCAGGATGCCGACGCCGAACGACAGCAACAGAAGGCCGATGGCGAGATCCCACAGCCCGTGCTCGAACGTCCGCAGCCAGACGCGGCGCTCGAGATCTCTCAGACGAGCGCTAGCTACCGGCATCGTTGCTCATCTCCCGGTCGGGCCGCGGGACGCGTCGGACGAAACGGGCGAACGTGGCGAATCCGATGGCCAGACTGACGCCGCCGATGACGCCGTAGACGAGTACGCGGTCGTGCGGCGGGCCGCCGTACCGATCGAGCGTGGCCAGCACGAACTCCGCTGCGGCGATGAGTCCGCCGAGCAGCAGGAACCGCGGATGGTCGAGGAAGAGCGCCAACACGCCCAACGGGACGAGTACGACGGTGGAGACGACCGCTGCCATCCGGTATCCGCGCAAGACGCCGAGAACGCCGGTGTCCGCTCGACCGGCGAGGGCAGTCGCGACCACGAGTCCGATCGTCACCACAACGCAGGCGGCGAGGAGGACGCGCATCCTTCGCAGACGGCGCCTTCGCGCGGCGGAGAACTTCGCCCGTCCGACGCGCGGGGCGACGTGTCGTTGCCGGAGGACGTGCGTCAGCAGAACGCCGAGGACGCAGGCAGCGAGCAGCGCCCCCGTGCTCGCGATCGACGGTGCGCCGAAGTCCGAGAGAACGTACGAGGCCGCCCCGCCGAGCATCAGGGTCCCGAACAGGATCTCGGTCAGCCCGCCCCGCAAGGCGGCACGCCAGCTGCGTCGTTCGATGGTACGAAGGTCCAGTTCGTTCATTGCTCTCTCCCGTCAAGTACTTTGTACTACAGAGTACTCTGTACTATATCCCTCGCGGACCAGATGTCAAGCCCTTCGACATGCCCCCGGAGTTGGGTTTCAATCCGGATCGGTCGGCGCTCGCGCTGTATGATCTGTTCATTCCGCTGGAACGAGGAGGCACGGTGCGGCGGTTGATCATGCATCTCGACATGGACGCGTATTTCGCGTCCGTCGAGCAACAACTCGATCCCGGCCTACGCGGGGAACCGATCGGCGTCACCGGTCGCCCGACGGAGAAGTCGATCATCGTCGCGGCCTCGCGGGAAGCGAAGAAGTACGGATTGAAAGCGGGGATGCCGGTGTGGGAAGCGCGGCGTCTCTGCCCCTGCTTGGTGTTGGTCCCCGGCCGCGCCGAGCGCTACCTCTCGACGACCAAGAAGTTCCTCGCCATTCTGGAGCGCTACACCCCGATGATCGAGGTGTTCAGCGTTGACGAGGTCTTCATGGACGTGACGCAGGAGGCCCCTCGCCACGACGGGCCGATCCCGATGGCTCGTGAGATCAAGGCGGACTTTCGCGAAGCCCTCGGCGAATACGTCACGGCGACGATCGGGATCGCGTCGGGGAAGGCGTTCGCCAAGTTGATCGGATCCCGCCACAAGCCGGACGGGATCGGATACTTGGACGACGAGGAGATCCCGGAGTTGTTGGTCGAGACGCCCGTGGGGGAACTCTGCGGTATCGGGCATCGGATCGAACCTCGGCTGGCCAGGGCGGGAATTCGAACCTTGGCCGAGCTGGGGAAAGCGTCGGAAGCCTATCTGAAGCGCGAGTTCGGAGCGTACGGGCTGTTCCTCAAGGCGGTGGGGGAAGGGCACGATCCGAATCCCGTGATCCCGTACACCGAGGCCGCGGCGGTGAAATCGGTCGGCCACTCGCGGACCTTGAGGCCGGACTTGCGCGATGTCGAGAGCGCGTACCGCGTCCTTCGAGACCTGTGTGATCAGGTCGCTCGCCGGTTGCGAAGGCTCGGGTACGTCGGAAGAACGGTTCACGCGTGGTTCCGGACGACCGCGGAGTCCGAATACCACGGGAAGCAGGTGACGCTGGCGACACCGACGGACGATCGTGACAGCATCTATCATGCTTGCCTGTCGGCCTTCCGGCGGATTCCCGCGAGCCCGAGGGAGGTTTCACAGATCGGCGTTGCCGTCCGCAACTTGATGGAAAAGGCCGGATTGCCCGGTCCGCTGTTGCGGGAGGATCAGCGCCGCGAGCGCCTGAATCAGGCCATCGATCGGATACGCGATCGCTTCGGCGAGTTCGCCATCCGGACGGGCGAATCGTTGTTGTACGACCCGATCCCGCAGCACGTCAGCGGCTTCACGCTCAGCAACGAAGAGTGGGAGTTCTGAGGACGGCGCGAAGCCCGAAGAACACCGGGCTCAAGAGAACAGATCCTCGGGCAGGTGGATGGCGAAGCGGCAGCGATCGTCGCCGCGGAGGATCGATCGCACGACGTCGACGCGGATCGGGCTTCGACCGAGGATCGTCTCCCACATCTGGACGTACCATCCGGCGGAACAGTTGCAGAACGACGGCGACAGCTCCTCGCCGGTCCGGATGACCTCCTTGACCAGGGAGCAGAAGCAGCCGTAGTAGCGCTTCTCGGCCGGGTCCTTCGCTTGCTCGTACGCCTCCCGGTTCCACGGCGGGACGAGCTTCTCGGTGTAGACGACGTGCCTCGGCTCTCCTGCCACCCAAAGGATCCGCGACGGGAACAGGTCGTCGTCCCGGTTGAGCCGCTCGATGAACCGAAGGATGTCGCCCTCCTCCTCGTACGCCGCCTTCATCCGGAGGAGCTGGGCCTTCGGGTAGCGATGGGCGCAGCCGTTGAGGACGCACGCGCGCGTCCGTTCGGACGGGACCGATTCGTCGAGGCGATCGAGCGCGCCGAGGACCCACGCGCGGAGCTTCGTCGAATCGAAGTCGTGTCGAACCTCGTTCGCGCCGGCCGTGACCGCCGCGGCCGTCTTCTCGTCGGTGCGCTCCTTCAGCCCGCGCTCGAGCGATTCGATCCAGGTCGGGAAGTGGTAAGAAATCTGGATCTCGGTGATGTAGCGGTCGGTTTGCTTCCCGTGCGTCTCCGGGTCCTCCAGATAGACGTAGCGCGTCGGGTTGTCCCCGGCGAGGAGATTCCTCTCCGCGATGAACCCCCACATCCGCTCGGCCGTCTCGCGGAGCCCCGGAGCTCCGTCGGACTTCGTGTACGGCCCGGTGTGAATGGCCCAGAGGACGTGATCCCCGGCGAGCGTCTTGATCTCCGCGCCTTCGATCTTCGCTTCCTCAGCCACAGGAAGCCCGATCTCGACCTGGAACCCCTTCTCCGGATCGTGCCCGAGGAACAGACAGACCGGCGGGCCGGTCGCTGCGGGGCCGACCTTCTCTCGGAGTTCTCCGATCGTCGTTAGGACTTCGTGTTGGTCCTTGACGAAGCATCGAACGCCGGCGACGGTTTGAGGCTCCACCCACTTCGCGCGGACATCGATCGGGCTCATCGCGGGCTCCTTCCTGCTTGTGCTGCTCGGAGAATACAACAGGAAGCGTCCCCGGGATCGTCTCGTCAACGTCTCCGCTGTTTCGAGGAGAGGCGTCGCGACCTACGTAGGCAGCTTCTCGCCGCCCGCGACGCGGTGGGCCCATCGGGTCGTCTCGGGGAGCCGATACCGGGTGCAACAGGCGGAGGTGAATTTGATTGCGTGTTCGACGTCGATTCGATGGCCGGGGGAGACGAAGACCGGCTTCACGCCGGAACGTGTCCGGAGGACCCCACCGATGATCCGTTCGGGGTCCTTCTCATCGCGCAGGTCGGCGGAGTCTCCGCGGTTCGGTCCTGGCGGCTCGAACGCTCCGTACAGGCGCGACTTGGCGACGCCGACGCTCGGTCGATCGAGCCACAGCCCGATGTGCGCTGCGAGGCCCATCCCGCGCGGGTGGGCGATCCCCTGACCGTCGAACAGGAGGAGATCTGGCTCGGATCTCAGTCTCTGCCACGCGGCGAGGATCACCGGACCCTCGCGGAACGTCAGCAGGCCGGGGACGTACGGGAAGACGGCGTCCGCTTCGGCGGTCGCGCCTTCGATCGGCTCGAGGTCGGGGTAGCGCAGAACGACGATCGCCGCGCGCGCACGACCGGCCTTGACGGAGACGTCGACCCCGGCGACCGATGTGACCTTGCGGCCGTCCCAGGCCAGGACGAGGCGACCGGTCAGCGTACGCTGAATCTGGATTGCCTCCCTCGGACTCAGATCCCATCTGTGCAATCGGCGTGGGGCCATCTCGTCACCCGTCGTGCAGAGCGCTCCGCCGGCACGACGCTCCACTGTAGACCGCGGTGCAGCTGCCTACAACCCTCTTCGGCAGTGTTGTGAACGGAGACCGACTCGGTCACAGATTTCAATCTTGATTGAACGAACTGAACCCGTTACACTCCGCCGCTCCACAGGAGGAACCATGGATCGGGAAGCGTACAAGCGGTTCATCGAGCAGGCGGCGGACGTACTGGATGAAGACGAACTGCCGCACATGGCCGGGCGCGTCATCGGAGCGCTGATGGTCTGCGTGCCGCCGTACATGTCTCTCGACCAGCTTGCGGAGGATGTGCAGGCGAGCAAGGGCGCGATCAGCATGGCGACCCAGCTTCTGCTCCGGCTCGGGTTCCTCGAGCGGATCAGTCTGCCCGGCGAGCGCCGGCACTACTACGGACTGAGACCGAACTTCCTCGAGGACGTGATGTCGGAGCGCACGGAGCATATCCTACGGCATCGGCAGTTGTTCGAGACCGGCATGCAGCTTCTCCGCGGTGAACCGATGGAGGCCAAGACGCGACTGATTGAATTGCAGGCGTATCTCGATTTCTTCGCGGACGAGATCCCCGGACTGAGAGAGCGATGGCGAAGCCGCCGAGACGAGTTGATTCGCCGGCGGATGGAAGAGATGACGTAGGCAAGGAGAGACGATGAGCAGACGGTCGATGGTCGTTGGATGGACGTTCGTTCTGGTTATCGCGGCGGCGCTCGCGGCGTCCGCGCAGCCCGCGCCGGAGCCGATTCGCGTGTTGGTCGTCGACGAGACGAAGACGTTCGACTCGACGATGCGCGTCGCCGGCTTGGTCGGTGCCCTCCGCTTGGTGGGGCTGTTCGACGTCGGCGTGGCGCTCGCCGACGTAGCGTCGAGCTACGACGACCCGCTCGCGGGCCGCGAACCCGAGGAGGGAGGAGAACTCCACGACTTGATTGTGATCCTTCCGAGGGGGCTCGACGACGGATCGATCCGTCAGATCTGGATCGTCAGCGCGGGCCTCGACGACCTGTCGCCGAGCGCGGCCGCCGCCCTGGACATCGCGTCGGGCATCGTCGATCGGGTCTTCACCGGGATCGGCGAGGCGACCGACGTCACCGAGGACCTCTGGCCGTGCCTCCTCTGGGCGGTCTATTCGACGAACGGATGGATCCGATGAACCGACTGATTCGATTCGCCGTCGACCACCCGATCTGGACGATCGTTGCGACGCTCGTGCTGACGGTGGCGTTCGGGTACCCGATGCAGTACATGAGGCAGGAGACCGACTTCGCGGAGTTCCTCGACGACGACGATCCGATCGTCGTCCTGATGGAGGAGGCCGAGGGCCGGTACGGTCGGGCGTGGGGGATCATGGTGATGCTGTTCAACGAGGACGGCATCTTCAACGACGCGACGCTCGGCAAGATCGAGCGGATGACCGACGAGATCGAGGCGATCCCAGGGGTCGAGTCCGTCACGACGCCGCTCAACTCCCAGACGATCGTCGGCACCGAGACGGCGATCTCCGTCCGGAAGGCGGCGCCTGGCGGCGTGGCGCCGAAGACGCCCGAGGACATGGAGATCTTCCGGAAGCGCGTCCAGGAGGACGAGAACCTCGTCGGGGGCGTCATCAGCGAGGACGGAACCGCCGCGCTGATCAGCATCGAGCTGGAGGTCGGCGCCGACGAGTACGCAATTACCCCGACGATCGTCGACATCGTCGATGCCAGTCGGGGCGACGGCGACACGCTGTACATCTACGGCGACGCGTACTTCGACACGGTCATGAGCGAGGAGATGGAATCCGACCTGCTGCTCCTCTTCCCGTTGGCGTTTCTGCTGATGGTCGTCCTTCTGTTCGCCAGCTTCGTGACGATCCGCGGGATCCTCCTGCCGATCGCGATCGTGCTCCTCTCGATCGTCGTGGCGATGGGATTGATGGTTCTGCTCGGCTTCCCGATGACGATGGTCTCGTTCATCGCGCCGGTCCTCTTGTTGGCGATCGGCATCGCGGACGCGATCCACGTGCTCAACCGGTACAACGAGGAGATCGCCAAGGGGCTCCCGAAGCGCGACGCGATCCTCAACACGATGCGGGAGATGAAAGGGCCCGTGGTGATGACGTCTCTGACCACGGCAGTCGGCTTCCTGTCGCTGTTGACGGCGTTCTTCATTCCGCAGCGCCAGTTCGGCATCATCACCGCGATCGGCGTCCTCGCGGCGATGCTCTTCTCGCTGGTGTTGATCCCGGCGGTGCTGTCGCTGCTCAAGAAGCCGCGGGTTCGGGATCTGAGCAAAGGGCGCCGCCCGTTGGTCCGGGTGCTCCTCGCCTTCGAGAAGGCGATCGTCGGGCATCGGAAGATCGTTCTTCTCGTGGCGCTCGCCGTCTTCGTCTTCATGGTCGTCGGGATTCCGCGGCTGCGCGTCGAGACGTCGAACGAGGAGTTCCTCGGCAAGGAGCACGAGGCAGTCCGGGTGATCGACTTCACGTCCGAGCACTTCTCCGGCGACATGAGCGTCATGATCGAGTTCGACACCGGACGACGCGACGGCCTCAAGGACCCGGCGGTGCTCAACGCGATGCTCGACCTCGAGGAGTACCTGCTCGACCACGGGGTCGCCAAGACGTTCTCCCTGACGACGCTCGTCCGCCAGATGAACGAGCGGTTCAACGCCGACGATCCGGCGTTCTACGTCATCCCGGAGGATCAGAGCATGATCTCGCAGCTCCTGCTCCTGTTCACGTTCCAGGGCGGGACGCTCGGCGACATGGCGCTCGGCGACTTCTCCGCCGGGACGGTGACCGGGCTGTACAAGATGGACTCGTCGGCGAACGTGTCTCGCCTGGCCGGCCTCGTCCAGGAGTACGTCGACGAGCGCTTCCCCGAAGACGGCGGTCTTCGCGTGCGGATGGTCGGCGCGACGACGCTGATGGATCGGATGTTCAGCCAGATGACGCGGAGCCAGCTGATCGGGCTCGGCACGACGGTCGTCGCCGTCGCGATCCTCGTGATGCTGCTGATGGGCTCCGTGATCGCCGGGTTCATCGCCGCGATCCCGCTTGTCCTGACGGTGACGTTCTCGATGGGGATCATGTCGTACACCGGGCAGCCGCTCGACATCATGACGCTGATGGTCTCGGTCGTGGCGGTCGGAATCGGCGTCGACTACTCGATCCACTTCATCTCGCGGTTCCGCAGGGAGTACCGGGTGGATCGGAATGCCGAGCGAGCGCTCCAGGCGACGATCCAGACGACCGGCCGAGGGATCACCTACAACGCGCTGACCGTCGCACTGGGGTTCTTCATCCTGATCTTCGCCTCGTTCAAGGGGATCCGGACGTTCGGTTGGCAGATCGCGCTGACGATGGGCGTCAGTGCGCTTTCGGCCATCTCGATCATCCCGGCGATCCTGGTGCAGTGGAAACCGAAGTTCCTGTCGCGGCTCCCGTGGAAGCGTGGCTGATCGGAGGAACCGAAACGATGAAACGGAGTACATCGATTCGAAGGAGGCACCGAATGCTCAAGTGTGTCGTGAAGTTCGGACTGAGTGGACTGCTGGTCGCCGTCCTCGGCGTGTTGGCCGTCGGCCTGACCGCGGACGAAATCCTCGACCGGATGGAGGCCGAGGCGGACGCCGCGGCCGAAGGAAGCCTGGTCGCGACGATCCGGTTCGAGAACGTCTACGGCGATGGGACGACCGCGTCGAACCTCTTCGGCTCGCTCTCCAAGCCGAACCTGTCGCTGATCTACTTCATCGAGCCGGACGACGTGTGGGGGACGATCCTCCTGACGCACGAAGGCGAGACCGACGACGAGGATTCCCGCATCTTCCTGTATCTCCCGCTGCTCGGGATCCCGAAGGAGCTCGTGTCGGACGAAGAGCGCGGCGGAAGCTTCGCCGGGAGCTCGTTGTCCTACGAGGACCTCGGCGGGGGGGACGACCGCGACGACTACGACGCCGTCGTCACCGGCGAGGAGGATCTCGTCCTCGGCGATCGGACGCGGACCGCGTACGTCGTCGAATCGACGGCGAAGCCGGGAGTCGACGCCGACACGCCGCGGACCGTCCTCTGGATCGACACCGAGTTCTTCATCATGCTCAAGGTGGAGAGCTACAACGATCTCGGCAACCTCGACAGCACGATGGAGGTGCTCAGCCTCGTCGAGTTCGAGGGGAGGTTGACGGCCGACGGGATGCTGGCGACCGACGTTTCGAACGACAGCTCGACGACGATCACCTTCCTCGAACGCCACCGCCCGGACGCCGAGATCCCGGACGAGGTGTTCTCGTCCGACAACCTGACGACCTTCGACCCGACGGCGTGGGGCTTCTAGGGACCGGCTTCGAAGCTACGATAAGGGGCGCCGCCTCGCACGGGCGGCGTCCTGTTTCGTTTTTCTGAAGGTTCACTCCGCTTCGACGACGAGCCGGAGCGCCTCGTACTCGTTGTCGAGGTCTCGCGCGTTCCGCCCCACCGGTGCAGCGAGGGTCGCCTGGATCCTGTCGATCGACCGAAGGGCGCCGAAGACGGGGAGATAACGCTCGACGTCCTCCGAGAGGTCTCGGAGCGACCGATACCCTTCGAAGAGGGCCGCGACCAGCGCGTCGCCGGTCTCCCTCCCCTCGACGTGGCTCCGGATCGTCGCGAGGTCGTAGGCGTAATACCCCCAGCGGCAGCGCGCGAAGCCGATCGCACGGGCCTCGCCGCCGTGGAAGAGGAGGCGGCGCGGGCCCAGCTGCCCGTGGATGACGCCCGCGACCCTCGGTCCGTCACGAAGCGTCGACATCGCCACCGAGATCCGCTCGATCGCGTTCCGGAAGACGTCCAGCTGGTCGGCGGAGTACCGGGTTCGCAGGAGGGCTTCGTCGAGGACTTCCGACATCAGCGTCGCGTTCCGCCGTGGCGGCGTGAGCTCCTCCGGCCAGCGGAACGTCTCGGCGTGGGAATGGAGCGTCGCCGTCAAGCGACCCACGCCGCGGAGGTGGTCCGGAGCGAGCTCCCGGTCACGAAACTCGCCGTCGACCCAGCGGAGGAGGACGCAGGAGCGGAAGCCGGAGACCCCGGCGATCGAGACCCTGCGGACCAGCTCCCCTTCCGTGGTGAGGATCGGCTCGGGGACGACGAGGTCCGTGTCGCGGCAGACGGTGGTCAGCCAGAGGATCTCGCGCCGGAGGGCGTCGGGATCGTGATCGGGGCCGCAGATGCGGAGGGCGTAATGTCGGGAGGGATCGCCGGTCGCGACGTCGAACGTCACGTTCTCCGCTTCTCCGAGAGGGGTCAGTCGCGCCTCGGCCAGGCCGTACGCCGAGAGCGCCTTGCGCGCGAGCCGCGCGTAGCGTTCGGACCGCTCCGATTCCGGGATCCGTTCGAGCCGATCCATCGCCGTCTTGCTCGGGACCTCCCTCCGCCGTCGCTCGAACCGAGTGTAGCGTCGGGGAGGTCGCCGTACGAACGGCGCGACGGGATCTGGACGGTCCACCGACGCGCCGGTACGATGCCGGCGGCGAAGGGAGGCGGGATGTTCGAGGAGACCGCGCGGTACTACGACCGGATCTACGCGTTCAAGGACTACGCGGCCGAGGCCTCGAAGATCCGCTCGATCGTCGGAAAAGAGCTCCGCACCGGCGGGCGGCGGCTCCTCGACGTCGCCTGCGGAACCGGCCTCCACCTGGAGCGCCTCAAGGCGCACTTCGACGCCGAGGGGCTCGACCTCTCGCCGGAGATCCTCGAGATCTCTCGTGGGCGGAACCCGGAGGTGACGCACCACCTCGCCGACATGCGGACGTTCGAGCTGGACGCCCGCTTCGACGTCGTCACCTGCCTGTTCAGTTCGATTGGCTACATGACGACGGTCGGCGATCTTCACCGGGCGATCGAGCGGATGGCCGCCCACCTCGTCCCCGGTGGGCTCCTGATCGTCGAGCCGTGGCTGACGCCGGACGCGTGGAGGCCGAACACCGTCCACGGGCTGTTCGTCGACGAGCCGGAGCTGAAGATCGCCCGGGTCAACACCAGCCTGACCGAGGGGCGCGTGTCGGTCTTCGACCTTCACCACCTGATCGGGACGCCTCAAGGGACCGAGCACGTCGTCGAGCACCACGAGCTCGGCCTGTACACGGTCGACGAGATGGCCGAGGCGTTCGCAACGGCCGGCCTCGACGTCCGGTACGACCCGGAAGGGCTCACCGGACGGGGCCTCTACGTTGCTTGCAAACCGGAGGACGGATGAGCTGGACGATCCGGGAAGGGCGGATCGAGGAGGTCGATCGGCTCGTCGCGCTGCGCGATGTTCGAGGGGATGGGCTACGACGATCCGGAGGTTCTCGAACGGGTCGCCGAAGCGAGCCGGAAGTACTTCCTCGAGAACATGCCGACCGGCCGGTTCCGCGTCTGGGTGGCCGTCGCCTCCGGTGTTGACACCGGAGGCGTGGCAGGTTCCGGTCTGACCGGAACCTGCGAGGGTGAGTCCAGTGCGCCAATCGAACCCAACGAAGGGGAGCCGATTGCGTCGATCGGGTTGGTTGTCCACTCCGTCCCGCCGGGGCCGTCGAACCCGGTCGGGAAGACGGGCTACATCATGAACCTCGTGACGCTCCCGGCCTGGCGCCAGCGGGGGATCGCCCGAGCGCTTCTTCTGCACGTCCTCGACGTCCTCCGTGCCGAGGGGGTCCCGCTGGCGACGCTCCACGCGTCGTCCGACGGGCGCGGTCTGTACGAGGAACTCGGCTTCGCGGCGAGGGACGAGCTCCCCGAGATGCGGCTCCGGCTCGGCTGACGGCGAGGAGACGCCCACGGTTCTTGTCCGTCCCGGAGGATCGCGCTAACCTGATTGCGTTTCGTGCGCGGGGGGGTATTCGATGATTTCAACGTGGTCCTGCCTTCGCGAGGGAATCGACGCGCTCGTGCGGCGGTTTCCGCTTCTCCTCGGTGCGTGGCTCGTCATCCTTGCGGTGCAGCAGGCGATCGACCTCGCCTTCCCCGCCTTGGAGCCGTGGGTCTGGCTCAACCTTGTGCTGTACGTCGTGCTGCTCGCGCCGCTCTACGCCGGACAGTACCTCCTCGCGGTGCGGGCCGTCCGGGACGAGCCGGTCGCGTTTCGCGACCTGTTCCGGGGCTTTTCGCAGTGGGGGACGATCGCTCTCGTGTCCGTTCTCACGTCCCTGGCGGTGATCGGCGGGTTCTTCCTGTTCGTCGTTCCGGGGATCGTCTGGGCGATCACGTTCGCCTTTGCGCCAATCGTCGTTCTCGATTCGTCGACGGGGAACGGGCCCCGGCCGAAGCTCGGGCCCGTGGAGGCGATGCGCCGCAGCAAGGAGCTCACCGCCGGCTGCCGCGCGACGTTGTTCGGAATCAGCCTGCTGCTGAGCCTTCCGACGATCGCCATTGGTGTCGCTGCGGGCATTTCGGCCGCTCTGCCCGAGATTCAAATTCCGCTTTGGGCGATCCAGCTCTTCTCCCTGTTGAGCGGGACGCTGTTCCTCGGTCCGCTGCACGCCACAAGCTACATGGTGGCCTACCACGCGATCACGCGCCTCGAACGCGGGAACCAGGGCGCGCCTCCCACGACGGTCACGTCGGAAGAACGCTCTACGGGCGAGTGAGGCTCCGCGCTCGGTTGATCGCGAGCTCGTTGTAGAATGGGTGGGCCGCGACGACGTCCGGGTCCTCGGCGGCTTCCAGCACCATCGTGAGCAACGTGTCGAACAGCGCGTCGTCGCCGACCGGCCGGGCGTAGTACTCGGCGTAGTTGACGCGGTTCTCGAGGTAGTTCGGATCGAGTTCGATCGATCGCTCGAAGTGGGCGACCGCGTCGGCGCGGCTCCGACCGACAAGGAAGTACGCCTGTGCGAGGAAGGCGCCGAGCGCGCGGTGCGGTCCGCCGCCTTCGTACGTCTCGTCGAGCTCGATCGCCCGCTCGAACGACGCCTGCACGTCCCGCACGCCGCCGAAGAACGCCGTGAACCGGTGGAAATCGAGCCACTGCCCGAGGTTGTTCCCGTACCAGAAGATCGAGGCGACATCAGTGGCGGCGCGAAGGGCGGCGCGGAACCCGTCCCGCACGCGCGTCTCCGCGAACGCCGCATCGAGCTCCAAGGCGGCGAGGGCGGCGTCCTTGCCGGCCTCGAACGTCGCTTCCTTCGACGAGGAGTCGTCGAGGTAGCCCGTGGCGAGCTCGAAGTAGGCTTGGGAAAGACGATTGAGCACCTCGACTCGTGTCGCGACATCGTCCGTCGCGATGAGGGGAAGCGCTTCTTCCCAGACGTCGATCGCGTGCCGGAGTGACGCTTCGTAGCTAGCCAAATCGAACGGCTCGCTCCACCGGTCGTAGGCTAACCCCGCATCGGCGAGCAGCGCAGCGACGTCCGTGTCCTCGGCGTGGCAGGGGACCGATCCGAACGCCGCGAGCGTCCAGGAAACGGCGATCAGCCCCGCGTAGACCTGCTTGCGGATGGTTCTCCTCGTAGCCAGCACGGGCGAAGGATACCCGATGCCGCGGCGAGCAGGGAAAGCTCGACCGCGCGACGGTGGAGACGACACACCGCCTCCGCGGCGGCTGTGGGACATGGGCCAGCATTTGGTGAAGGCGGCGCTGAAGAGATAGCGGCAGGAGCTCCCTGGCAGCTGTTCTTGTGCTGACATTCTCGAACGGTTCAGAGGGGCTTGTTGAGGGAGTATTGTAGCTGTAGGATGGGCTGAGCGGACCCTCGTGAGAATAGACTGAAGAAGACAGATCGGGAGAGGCTATAGTGCTGATGGAACAGATAGCGAAGTACAGAACTGACTGCGCAAATACTGGAGTGCGTCTGCGATTCACAGCGAGGAAGTGTCTCTAAAGGAGTGTGCTATGGGGAAGAAACTCATCGGCAAGCGGGTGCGAGTGCAAGTTGGCGGCGAGCCACCTCCGCCGGATGATGCCATCGTCGGAGAGGACATCTCGGTACATGTTCCGGAAGAGGACGTGGAGAAGTATAGTAGTATCATCGGCGAGAAGGTGGAGCTAGTTGCAGGAGGAGAAGTCGATTCGGTCGTCCGCGACATTCGCGATTCCATCAGTAGATCGGATGATGCTCGTCGGGATGAGATTATCGCGGTGTGCGAGGAGATCCTCGCTGAGAAGGACAGGGAGAAGAAGGCAGCGAGAATCAGTACTCTGATCACTATTGGCGCGAAAGTCGCCACCATCGCCGGACTCATCCTGCAACTGAGACAGGCATTGGGCGGCTAGGTTTTCTAGGTGAGTCGTGAAGCTGACATGGCTCCTCTTGAGGCTCAACCGTACTAATCTCCAGGCAGCTTGTCACCGCCGATAGCTGGGGAGGTATCGAGGCCGTGAAGGGACACATTCGCGAGGCGATCAGGCGCTCGCTGAGGCAGCTTCGCGAAGAGGACGGCTGTCTTTTCGCGTGCCCCATCGAAGAGGACTTCGGCTACGACGCTCGCAAGCTGCATGAGGTCTGTATCAATCACAGGTTTGCCAATCACCTCGAAAAGGAGATCCTTCCCCTTCTAAGGGAAGGTGGACGGATGTTCGTCGACATCGAGTTTAACAGAGAAGGGGTTAGCTATAAGGGAATTGCCATAGACGGCGAAGAGCAGCGCGTCAGGCCAGACATCATCATCCATAATCGCAAGACGGGCGAAGCAAAGGTCAACTTCCTAGTAGTCGAGTGCAAGAAAGCCGGATCACGGAGGGAGGCCATCGACTCTGATAGCAAGAAGATTCGGGCTCTCATGACAGACGGGAAGTACGACTACTCATTTGGGCTACAGGTGGTGTATGGCACGCGTTCAGTTAGGGCCACCCTGTTCGCAAAGGACAGCGAAGGAATTGAGGAAGAGATAATAGAGTAGAGTATTTTGTGTAGAAGCGAGCCGCTCGGCGTCAGCTGCGTTAAGACGTTCGCTTACACACTGGGTTAGGTCTAGAAGTGAGTCCCGCGAGCGGGCTGCCAAGTCCCGGTATGGCTAACCACGTAGCGGCGTGGGCCGATGTGTTCAATTCCTACTGCCTTACATACCCATTTTCTCTGAACCAGTCGACCGCCTTGGCGAGGGCGGTGCGGGCGGGGGTCTGCGGGAAGCCGAGCTCCCGGATGGCTTTGCCCGGATCGAAGTACATGAAGTGGCTCGACATCCGGATCGTCTCCGGCGTCATCCGCGGCGTAATCTTCGGGAACAGCCGGCAGAACGCGGCGTTCAGATACGAAAGCGCCAGGATCGGCCGGTACGGGATGCGGAAGCGCGGCGAAGGCAGACCGGTGATGTCGGAGAGCAGGTCGAGCATCCCCTTCATCGTCACGTTCTCCCCGCCGAGGATGTACCGCTCGCCGATCCGCCCTTTTTCAACGGCGAGCCAGTGTCCGACGGCGACGTCCTCGACGTCGACGACGTTCATCCCGGTCTCGACGTACGCCGGCATCCTCCGGTTGAGGAAGTCGAGGATCGTCTGCCCGGTCGGCGTCGGTTTGAGGTCTCGCGGGCCGACCGGGAAGCTCGGGTTGACGATGACGATCGGGATCTCCTTTGCGTACTCGAGCGCGACCTGCTCGGCGAGGTACTTCGACTTCTTGTAGTCGCCGACGACCTGGTCGAGCTGCGTCTCCGTCGTCTCGTCGGCCGGCCGGCCGTCGTCGCGCAGGCCGAGCGCAGCGACCGAACTGGTGTAGACGACGCGCTCGACCCCCGTCGCTTTCGCGGCGTCGAACACGGAGCGCGTGCCCTCGACGTTCACGTCGTAGATCAAACGCCGCGGACGGACCCAGAACGAGTACAGCGCGCCGGCGTGGAAGACGAGCTCGCAGCCGGCCATCCCGCGGCGGAGCGACGCCGGATCCCGCAGGTCGCCTTCGACGATCTCGACGTCCAGGCCGTCCAGATTCTGGCGATCCGAGTCCGCCCGGCTGAGCGCGCGGACCCCGACGTTCCGTTCGAGCAAAACGCGCACAACGCTCGATCCGATGAACCCCGTTCCTCCGGTGACGAAAGCCCTCATCATTCGCGCTCCAATCGACGCCCCGCTGGCTCGGATTCTCCGCTCCGCTCGGGAAGGCTATCGAGGATCGATGGTCCCGACAAGGCGCGACCGGATCCTCGCTACGGGCTGGCGTTGACGATCTCGATCCCGTCGGGGAAGAAGTCGGAGCGGTAGACGAGCAGGGACTCGTCTTCGGTCCCGGCTCGAAGCGCGAGGAACTCGTCGCCGCGGGCGAACAGCTCGCTCTCGCCGAGCCCGCTCGACACGATGTAGCGGTCGGCGTCGAAGAGGATCCCCCCCGCGCGGAGCGAAGCGGTTCCCGCCCGTTCGATCGTCATGCCAGGTAGACCCTCGTTGGAGCCGTCGCTGCCGGCCTGCTGGTTCGGCGGGCCGCCGAAGACGAGGACCTCGAACGACGCCGATCCGTCCTCCGCGCGCAGCCCGAACAGGCGCGGCAGAAGGACGTAGCTGCTGAACGTCCCGAGCGCGAGCGTCTTCTCCGGCTCGATCGCGATCTGCTCGATATCATTGGATCGCTCGACGGTGACCCGATCCTCTTCGACCGTCGCGCGGACGCTCCGATCGAAGCCGAGCGGGGCGTGGAACTCGGCGGCGTACAGCACCGGGGTCAGGTCGCCCTCCCCTTCGAAGGTCTGCTCGAACGTGACGTGGACCGTGGCGACGACGACCTTGAACCAGAAGCGTCCCGAAGAGGTCAGCGTCGCCCGATCCTCGGTGATCGTCAGCTCGTAGGCCTCTTCGCCGAACGGCTTTCCGTCTCCGACCATCGCGAGTTTGCCGGTCGTGACGTGCGGGATCGCCGGCGATTCCGCCTCTTCGCCGTCCGGCTCGACGCTCTCGCTCGCCCCTGGATCGATCCAACGGAGGGGAATCTCCTTCTGCGCGACGTCGATCGGAAGCTCCGGCGCCGAGGGCGAGGAGAGGATGAACACCGCGATCAGGCCGCCGATCGCGACGACGAGCCCCCCGATGATCGCGACGACGATCTTCCGTCTGCGGGACATCCTCTCGGCCTCCCTCATGGTGCCGAAACGATACTCCTCGGCCGCGGGCTTGTTGTGAAGTGCCTGTGCGCAGACGATGGGGTGAATGGTCCGCTCGTCCCGCTTCGGCTATCGTAGGTCCGGGAAAGGGAGGGAGACCGTGACGCAGGAGCCGCGGCGGATCGATCTCGAGCGCTGGCCGCGACGGGCGCACTACGAGCTGTTCAGCGCCTACGCCTATCCGTACTTCAACCTGTGCGTCGATGCCGACGTGGCGCCGCTCGTCCGGGCGGTCGAGCGGCGCGGATCGTCGTTCACTGCGCACCTCCTGTACGCCCTCGCTCGGGCCGCGAACGGGATCCCCGAGCTGCGGCTCCGGATCCGCGGTGACGAGGTGATCGAGCATCCCGTCGTCCACCCATCGATCACCGTCCGGACCGAAGAGGACTTGTTCGCCTTCTGCTTCGTCGAGTACGTCGAGGACGCCGGGACGTTCGTGCGCTCGGCAATGGAGGCGATCGACCGCGCTCGTCGAAATCCGTCGGTCGACGATCCTCCGGACCGCGACGACTTCCTGTTCTTGACGGCGATCCCGTGGGTCTCGTTCACCTCGGTGATGCACCCGGTCCCGCTCTCCCCGCCGGACTCGGTCCCCCGGATCGCATGGGGGCGCTTTCGAACCGAGGGCGAACGGATGCCGATGCCGCTGAGCCTTCACGCGCATCACGGATTGGTGGACGGCCTCCACGCCGGACGGTTCTACGAGCGCGTGCAGGAGCTGATCGACGACGTCGAACAGTGGGCCGATGGGACCGAGTGAGGCGGCCTTCCGCTTCTACGCCGAGCTGAACGACTTCCTTCCGGCCGACCGCAGGAAGGTCGAGATCCCGTACCGGTTTCACGTCCCGCCGTCGGTCAAGGACGCGATCGAGGCGCTCGGCGTCCCGCACGTGGAGGTCGATCTGATCCTCGTCAACGGCGTGTCGGTCGGGTTCGATTACCGGCTGAGGAATGGGGATCGTGTCTCCGTCTACCCGGTCTTCGAGAGCCTCGACATCGGACCGGTCGTCCGCCTGCGGGAAGCGCCGCTCCGGCGGCCGGCGTTCGTCGTCGACGTGCACCTGCGGCGGCTCGCACGCTTCCTGCGGCTGCTCGGTTTCGATACGCTCCATTCGAACGACTTCGAGGACGCGGAGCTGGTGGAGATCTCCGTGCGTGAACGGAGGATCCTCCTCACCCGCGATCGGCAGCTCCTCAAGCACGGGCGGGTGACGCACGGCTACTGGGTCCGGTCGACCGATCCGGTCGAGCAGGCGCGCGAGGTCGTTCGCCGGTTCGACCTCGCCGACGGCGTTCGCCCGTTCTCCCGGTGCCCGGCGTGCAACGGTCGCCTCGAACCGGTCGACAAGGAGGCCGTCGCGGACGAGATCCCGCCGAAGACGGCGCGCTGGCTCGACGAGTACGTCCGATGCGACGGGTGCGGGAAGCTGTACTGGCGCGGGACCCATTTCGAACGGCTCGAGCGGCTGGTCGATCGGATTCTCGGCGATCCGTCTCAGGCCTGAGCGATCAGGTCGTAGACGGCGACGTCGACGATCTGCGCCTCGACGAAAGCGCCGACACGGACTTCGTCGGTGCCGCCGCGGACGAACGTCACGGAGTCGACGTCCGGCGCCTGGGTCCGGGTGCGGCCGATCCACAGGCCGGGCTCGTCGGTCGACCGGTCGATCAGCACCTCGACGACCTTCCCGAGCATCGACCGATTCTTCTCCAGCGCGATCCGCTGTTGGGCGAGCATCACGGCCTTCTCCCGCTTCGCCTTCGTCCGCTCGGAGACCTGTCCGGGCATCCCGGCGGCGGCGGTCCCGGCCTCCCTCGAATAGCGGAAGACGCCGACGTGGTCGAACCGGAGCCGCTCGATGAGATCGACGAGCTCGTCGAACTGCGCCCGCGTCTCGCCGGGGAAGCCGACGATGAACGTCGTCCGGATCGCGACGTCCGGGATCCGCTCGCGCAGGCGCTCGATCAGGCGGACGGACTCCGCCTGCGTTGCTTTCCGGCCCATCCGGCGAAGGATCCCGTCGTTCAGATGCTGGAGCGGAAGGTCGACGTACGGGCAGAGCGCGTCGATCGACGCGTACGCATCGATCAGTCCGTCGGTGAAGTAGGCCGGATGGGTGTACAAAAGCCGCAGCCAGCGAAGGTCGGGGATCTCGGCGATCCGTCGCAACAAATCCTCGATCGTTGGGGCGCCGGGAAGGTCCCTACCGTACGACGTGGTGTCCTGGCCGATCAGGTTCAGCTCGCGGACGCCGAGCTCGACCAACTGCCTCGCCTCGGCGACGATCTCGTCGGCCGAGCGGCTCCGGAAACGGCCCCGGATCCTCGGGATGGTGCAGTACGAGCACCGGTTGTCGCACCCATCGGAGATCCGCAGGTAGGCCGTGTGGCGAGGCGTCAGCAGGAGGCGCGCGTCGTCCTCCGGTTCGGCCTTCAGCCCGCACGCGGCGACGATCTCGTCGTGTCGGCCGAGCCCGAAGACGCCGTCGACCTCGGGGATCTCGACGCCGATCTCCTCGATGTCCCGCTCGACGAGGCATCCCATGACGAGAAGCTTCTGCGAAGCGCGCTTGCGCGAAGCGTAGTCGCGGATTACCGCCAGCGACTCGGCGATCGCCGGGGCGATGAAGCCGCACGTGTTGACGATGATGACGTCCGCGTCTTCTTCGGCGGCTCCCACGAGGCCGCCGGCCGTCGCCAGCCGCGCGAGAAGGCGCTCGGAGTCGACGAGGTTCTTGGCGCAGCCGAGGCTGGCGAGGTGAACCCGCGGTGCGGCTCGATCCGGTTCGCTCATGTTCTTCCGTCCTGTCTTGTGCGTGTCCGATCATACGGGCGGCGTGGGACGGGCGCGAGACGGAGCGCGCGCACCTGAAAGGGATCCTGTGAAGCCGTGGATTCCTCGGGGATTCGCCCCCGGTATAATCGAAGGGGTCGTGGATCGTCAGGATTCGCGGCCCGAATGAAGGGGGAATCCATGGCGCAAGGGAGCTTCTGACACATCCTCGGCCTTTGGAGCCAAACGTAGAAGGATCGCGGGCGTGATCGATCAGGCGGAGCTGAAGCGGCAGGAGTACGTCGGGCGCGTCAACCGCGTCCTCGATCACATCCGGACGAACCTGAACGGCGATCTGTGCCTCGAAACGCTGGCGCAGGTCGCCCACTTCTCCCCGTATCACTTCCATCGCGTGTTCAAGGCGATCGCCGGCGAGACGCTGAACGACTACATCCGTCGTGTCCGCGTGCAGAAAGCCGCGTCCCAACTGATCCACAACCCGACGGTGACGATCACCGAGATCGCGGTTGGCTGCGGGTATTCGTCTCCTTCGGCGTTCGCCCGCGAGTTCCGCCGGCACTTCGGCGTGTCGGCGTCGCAGTTCCGCGCCGGGGGTCGGGCCTCGCTCGATCGGTTCCGCGAGGAGCTCGCCGAACGGGGTCTCGCCGTTCCGTCAAAGCATTCGCAGCGGACGGACATGGTCTTCCGCGTCGAGGTCCGCGAGGAGCCGGAGCGGCACGTCGCCTACATCCGCCACGTAGGGGACTACAGCGAGATCGGGAAGGCCCTCGGGCGGCTCGCTCGGTGGGCCGGGCCGCGCCGGCTCTTTCGGGCCGACACCCGGATGCTCACCGTCTACCATGACAGCCCCGACGTGACACCGGTCGAGAAGCTTCGCTCGGATGCGTGCATCACAGTCCCGATCGGGACCAAGGTCAAGCGGGACATCGGGCTGATGACGCTGCCCGGGGGGACGTACGCCGTGGCCTACGTCGAGATCGACGAGACGCAGTACGGAGAGGCGTGGGACCGGCTGTTCAGCGATTGGCTGCCGGAGTCCGGCTATCAGCCGGACGATCGGCCCTGCTACGAGCTGTACCTGAACGATCCCAGGAAACACCCGGAGAAGAAGCACATCCTGGAGATCTACGAGCCGATCCGGCCTCTGTGAGCGGCCTCGCTTGGCGCTGCTCTGGATCGCGATAGGTCACTTGACCACGGGAATGCCTCATTGGAGCATTCCCGTACGTACAGCAGGGCTCTACCCTGCTTGTACGTGCAAGATCCGCAAACGCGTCAGCAAGATCGGGCAATTCGACCGCAACGATTGGAAAGACGTCCGCGGCCCGGCGCTCTACGCTGGTTCCAAACCGAAGCGACAGGAGGTACCCGATGAAGTTCGAAGCGGAAGTCAAGAAGCTGCCCGAGCGGTACGTCGCCTGTATCCGCCACGTCGGCCCGTACAACAAGATCGGAGAAGCGATCGAGAGGATCTTCCAGTGGGCCGGCCCGAAAGGCTTGGTCCAGTTTCCGAAGACCCAATGTATGGCCGTCTATCACGACAGTCCGGAGGAGGTCGACGCCTCCAAGCTTCGTTCCGACGCCTGCCTCACCGTCCCCGAGGGAACGGAGGTCGACGGCGACGTGAAGACGATGAAGATCCCCGGCGGCCTCTTCGCCGTCGCCCACGTCGAGATCGACGCGACGGAGTACGGCGAGGCGTGGGACAAGCTCGTCGGCGAGTGGATGCCGGAGAACGGCTACGAGCCGGACTGCGAGCGGATGTGCTACGAGCTGTATCTCAACGACGCGGATCAGCATCCGGAGAAGAAGCATATCGTCGACATCTGCGAGCCGGTCCTGCCGGTGTAGACCGTCGAGCCTCACGACGAAGCGCGGACGTCCGTGGGACGCCCGCGCTTCCCGTTGACGGTTCCTTGATCGGTGGCGATCGATCCGGGATGATGGCCGGGAGGAGGAATCGATGCAATATCGCTCGTTTGGCAGACTCGATTGGCGCCCTTCGGCCCTCGGATTCGGCGCGATGCGTCTGCCGACGATCGGGAACGATCCGGCGAAGATCGACGAGGAGCTGGCGACCCGAATGGTCCGCACGGCGATCGACGCGGGCGTGAACTACGTCGACACGGCGTGGCCGTACCACGAGGGAGAGTCCGAGCCGTTCCTCGGCCGATGTCTGCAGGACGGGTACCGCGACAAGGTCAAGCTGGCGACCAAGCTGCCGTGTTGGCTGATCGAGAAGCCGGCCGACTTCGATGAGTATCTCGACAAGCAGCTGAGACGGCTGGACACCAGCCGCGTCGACTTCTACCTCCTTCACGCGCTGAACAAGGATCGGTGGACGGCACTGCGGGATCTCCGCGTGCTCGAGTGGTCGGAACGGGCGATCGACGAAGGTCGGATCGGATATCTCGGGTTCTCGTTTCACGATGACCTGGCCACGTTCAAAACGATCGTCGACGCGTACGACTGGACGTTCTGCCAGATCATGTACAACTACATGGACGTCGACTTCCAGGCCGGCACGGAGGGGCTCCGTTACGCCGCGTCGAAGGGGCTTGCCGTCGTGATCATGGAGCCGCTCCGCGGCGGCTCGCTCGCGCGGCCGGCTCCGGAGTCGGTCGCGGAATTGTGGGCCCACGCGCCGGTGCAGCGCTCTCAGGTCGACTGGGCGCTTCAGTGGCTGTGGAACCAGCCGGAGGTGTCGCTTTGCCTCTCCGGCATGTCCGCGATGGATCATGTCGAGGAGAACCTCGCCAGCGCGGAGCGGTCCGGCGTGGGGACGCTGAGCGAGGAGGAGCTCCGGGTCATTGACCGTGTCCGGGACGCGTACCGCACCCTGTCGCCGGTTCCGTGTACCGACTGTCAGTACTGCCAGCCGTGTCCGAACGGGGTCGCGATCCCCCGCATCTTCGACATGTTCAACCAGGCGAAGATGTACAACGACGCGGTGACCGCGCGTCATCGGTACAACGAGATCTT
Source organism: uncultured Thermotogae bacterium (assembly GCA_964466035.1). Lineage (GTDB taxonomy): Bacteria > Bipolaricaulota > Bipolaricaulia > UBA7950 > UBA9294 > JANQEA01. The sequence continues at coordinate 46,892 of CAYXLR010000005.1, read as the reverse complement.
GAAGCCGGAGGAGCGCGCCGATTGCTGCGTCGAATGCGGCCAGTGCGAGAAGGTCTGCCCGCAGCAGATCGAGATCATCCACTGGTTGAAGCAAGCCCACGCCTTCCTCGCGGAGAGCCCGGCTTCCTAGCGCGATGCCGCGACGCCTCGAAGAGATCGATCCGCTCAAGGAGAAGCTCCGAGGCGCCACGCCGAAGGAAGAGGAGGACCGGACCGTCGAGGAGGCACTCCTCGCCCACCTCGACCCGCTGATCGAGCAGCGCCTGATCACCGAGGTCCTCCGCCCGATCAAGACGGGAAAGGAGGCCGTCGTCTACTGTTGCGCGGCGCACCCGACGCTCGAGCGGGAGCTCGTCGCGGCGAAGGTCTACCGCCCGTTCGAAACGCGCAGCTTCAAGCAGGACGCGGTCTACCAGCAGGGACGGGAACGCGGCTCGCGCCCGGACGCCAGGGTCCTGAAGGCGCTGGGGAAGAAGACGCGCCGCGGGCGGCTGCACAAGTTCAGCGCGTGGATCGCGCACGAGGAGCGGACGTTGCGGATCCTTCACGACGCCGGGGCCGACGTCCCCGAGCCGGTCGAGCGGGTCGGTCCGGTCGTCTTGATGGAGTACCTCGGCGACGGCGAGAACCCGGCGCCGATGATGACGAACGTCGGGCTCGACGAGGAGGAGGCGCGCCGGATCTACGCCCAGGTCCTGGCGAACGTCGATCTCTTCTTGAAGCACCATCGCGTGCACGCCGACCTGTCCGCGTTCAACCTGCTGTACTGGGGCGGGAAGGCGGTGATCATCGACTTCCCGCAGTCGGTCGACCCGAGGTACAACGACGACGCGTTCGATCTGCTCGTCCGCGATCTAACCAACCTGAACGGCTTCTTCGAGGATCACGGCGTCGACACCGTCGATCCGATCGAGCACGCCCTCGCGATCTGGAGGACGCACGTCGATCCGCTGCGGTGAGCGTCTCGATTCCGCCTACTCCCCCGTCGCCGCGTCCGCGATGAATCGATCGACGATTCGTTCGAGGATCTCCAGCGGAAGGCTCCCGTTCTCGAGGAGTATTCGTTCAGGAGATCGTTGCGGACGCCGAGCACGCTGGCCATGCCGAGCCCGGTCAACGTCTGAGGGTACCTGAGGAGATACAGACGGTAGGACGCTTCGACGAACTCGTCGAAACCGAGGCCGGCCAGCGCTTCCTCGGCCTCGGCGAGGGTCGGGGGAGCCCACGTCGGTTCGTGCGCGCCGCCGACGAGGAGGGACAGGCCGAGGATCAACACGGGAAGCAGCCAGAGAGAGCTGCGCATCGGGATCGCTCCTTCGCTGGAGGGTGAGGCGAGTCTATGGGTCGGTTGTGAAGAGGCTGTAAAGCGTGGATTCGGGGAGTCTGACTATTCGATCTCTTCCGGAAGGCGGACGATTTCCCAGAAAAACGGGCGCTCGATGACCCATCGTCTCCCCGGCGTGCCGTCGAGCCGCTTGAGATGGTCGAACTCCGACTTGGGGACGAAGTGGAGCTCGAAGTCCGCGGGCGCGGGCGTGGCGAGGTCGATCCACAGGTCGAACAGGCCGAGCAAGGATTCGTAGAGGGCGTCGAGGCTCTTGCCGGAGGGAATCGCCGAGTACCCATCGATCGCCTCTCGGGTCACGACGACCACGGACGACGTCCCTGGATCGGCAAGACCGTATCCGCTGTTCGTGTACCAAAGCGGCCGAAGGGCGAGTGAAAGGAAGAAGGCGAAGGCCCGATGGTGGTCCTCGCCGAGCGGATGCCTCGGCTCGTCGGGCGAGGCCAGAGCGTCGGGGAGCCGTCGAGACCAGGTGGGCTTCTCGGGCAACCCGACGATGAGCGAATTGCGCCACGGTGCGGCCCCGGTGAGCACGCCTTGGATCTGTATGAAGCCAGAGGTGTCCACGATCCGCCCGAGTGCCTGCGTGGGGGAATCCGGGTCCCTTCGCAGTCGGGTCAACGGATCGCTCAGGCCGTGCCGAAGCGGGATGAGCAGGGACCCTTTTCCGTCGAGCTGATCGAGCCAGTGAGGGGAAAGGTCGGGACAGCCGACCGTCGCCACGATCCGATCGAACGGAGCCGCCTCGGGCACGCCGAAGAATCCGTCTCCGCAGACGACCTGCGCGTCGCCGTACCCTTCGTCCTCCAAGTGGCTGCGGGCTTTTGTCGCAACGTCCTCCTGGAATTCGATCGTGTACACGCGGCCCTTTGGACCGAGGATCTCAGCGAGAAGGGCCGCGTTGTAGCCGGTGCCGGTTCCGATCTCCAGCGCCCTCATCCCCGGGGACAGGTCCAGCAGCTCGAGCATTCCCGCGACCAGCGACGGCTGGGACGTCGAACTCGTCGGCATGGAGAGATGGATCGCTGTCACCAGCGCTTGGTTCGAGTAGATCTCTTTGATGTCCTCGGGGGACGGCCGATCGCGATCGTACTCGACGGGAAGAAAGACCACCCCGTCGTCCTTGATGTCCGGGTGGTACCACCCCTCCAGAAACCGATGCCGTCTGACCTTCCGGAACGCGCGTTCAACCGATTCCGAGGCGATCGCCTTGCGGTCGACGAGGGCGCCCACGTACTCGGCCAGGGCAGCTTCCAGGGTCTCCATGTCTCCGTGCAATTTACAGCTGGTTGGACGACGCGGTCGAGCACGTTTCAAGATGGATTTCGACGTTCCCCGAGTACTTGTAGTAGGCGGGCGTCGCGTCTCCTCGTCTCCACCACGTCATGAACAGCCGCGGGGACTCGCCGCCCGCATCGACCATTTCCGCCCTGTCCCACGCGATGCCGCGCGCGAGATACGGCGTGTCGGGCTCGAGGGTGTGGATGCAGTCCGTCGGCGGGAGCATGTAGAAGCCGAACAGCGGCAGCTTCCCGACTCGGTCCCACGAGTCGTGCTCCCCGAGGTGCTTCGCGGCGTTGAACGCGACCGACGCCTGCGTGAGCGGCACGGCGACCACGTGCTCCTGTGCGCCGTTGACGATCCCGCTGAACAGCGCCGTCTCCTCGTAGTCGAACGTGTTTCCCTCGCCCAGGAGGGCTTCCAGCGGCTTGAACGCCTGGCGGACCTTCTCGAGGAACGCCGCGCGATCGAACATCGGTTCCGGCACGTCGACCACCTCACCTTCCAGGATACTGAGGATCGAACTCGCGCCCAAACCGATTGCGAGAGATCCGGTATTGCCCTCCTGTATTCGCGATGGGTCTTCAGAGGCTTGAAGTCCACGGCGCGACGGCTAGCATCACCCGACAGGGAGGGGTCGGGTTGCGCAAGCCGTGTGTCCCGAGAGTGAGACGACGCGTGGTCCTTACAGGACTCGTCTTGACGGCGCTTCTCGGTGGCTCGTTCATCGGACTCGGCGCCGGCGGCCCGATCCCGTACACGATCGCGGAGGTGCCCTTCGGGGTGCAGTTCGCCGCTCCGTTTCCGGACCTGTGGGCGGACGGCGTCTCGGCGCTGTATGTCTGGAGCCGGGACGACGTTGTCCGTCTGGACGGTCCGCCGATCGGGCGCGATATCGATGGGACCACACGTCTCGTCTATCGAACCGAGGACGGTCGGATCGCGACCGTTCGCCTTGGACCGGGACCCGAGGAGACGGTGCGGGTCGAATTCACCGTCGAATCGAAGGGCGAGTTCGAGAAGCTCGGGGTCAGCCTCCGCGTCGGCGAGGCCGACGGGTTCTACGGGCTGATGGAACGGGTCGTGCAGGGAAGCCAGGGCCTCTCGTGGGAGCCGGGGACGACCGAGGGGCTCAACCTCCGCGGGCAATCCGTCGATCTGTACACGCTGCCGACGGTTTCGATCTACGCGCCGTTCTTTCTTTCTTCGAGCGGATACGGCGTCTACGTCGAAGGGAACTGGCCCGCGACGTACCGATTCGGCGTCGACGAGCGGGGACGGTCCCGCCCGACGGAGGTCACGATCGAGTACGAGGGGCCGACGCTCTCGTTTCTCCTTCTTCCCGGTCCGGAGCCGGTCGACGTGATCGAGCGGTACGCTCGGATCACCGGGAAGAGCCTTCTCCCGCCGGAGTTCGTCCTCGGACCGGGCCGGTGGCGCGACGTCGTGTGGGACCTGCCTGCGTTCTACGACGGGACGCCGTACGACGGGCCGTACAACTCGATGGTGGTCGAGGACGTGTTGATGATGGAGGCGCTCGGGATCCCGTGCTCTTGGTACGTGATCGACCGCCCGTGGGCGGCGGGGACGTTCGGCTACGGCGGTATGGCCTTCGACGACGCGCGTCTCCCGGGGTTCGAGGCGATGATCGATTGGCTCGACGAGTGGGGAGTCGCCTCGCTTCTCTGGATCGGACCGTGGGTGATGGACGGGCAGCGCGACGAGGCGATCGAGCGTGAATACCACGTGCCGCTTACCCTTCCGTATCTTCCGAACGCGGCGCTGATCGACTTCACCGACCCGGACGCCGCGGCGTGGTGGAAGGAAGAACTCGTCCCGCTGTTCGAGACGGGGATCGACGGGTTCAAGCTCGACCGCGGCGAGGAGAAGCCGCCCGACGGCCAGCTGTTCCGCGGCGCCTACCACGACGGCACGGACTACCGGGAGGGGCACAACGCCTACCCGCTCTGGTTCGCACGGGCGGCGCACGAAGCGGCGCACGAAGCGGCGCGCGAGGAGTTCGTCTCCTTCTACCGCGCCGGCTGGCCCGGGATGTCGGAAGTCGCCGTCGCGTGGGGCGGTGACACCGACCCGTCGGCGTGGGGCCTCCGCTCGGCGATCATCGCGCTGCAGCGGGCCGCCGTTCTGAACGTCCCGATCTGGGGTTCCGACACCGGCGGCTACAACGAACGGCCGCCGCGGGAGGTCCTCGCCCGATGGCTCGCCTTCTCGGCGTTCTGCCCGATCATGGAGGTCGGCCCGACGGCGAACCTCGCCCCGTGGTCCTGGCTCCCCGACGACTCGGACGACGAGCTGACCGAGGCCGGCTACACGTTCGACACCGTGTACGACGAGGAGCTCCTCGCGATCTGGGCGTTCTACGCGCGGATCCACGCCGATCTGGTCGACTATACCTGGGCGCTCGCCGAGCGCGCCCACGCGGAGGGAACCCCGATCGTCCGCCCGATGTTCGTCGCCTATCCGAACCGGCCGGAGTACGTCGATCTGTGGGGGCAGTACCTGTACGGTCCGAACGTCCTCGTCCGGCCGGTCTGGGAGCCGGGGATCGATTCCGTCGACGTCCACCTGCCCGACGGGACGTGGATCGACGCGTGGACCGGTCGGACGTTCAACGGACCGGTCGTCGTGCGCGTCGACGTGCCGCTTCACGTGATCCCGATCTTCGTGAGCGCGATCGGCCCGGTCGATCTCGGGGACCTTCCGACGCGGTGGGCGGAGGCCGTCGACGACGTCGCCGAGCCACCGAACCTCGAGGCACTGTCGCGGACGGTTCGCTGACCTTACTGCCTACGCGAGCTCCTTGCGGAAGTGGATCTTCCGCTTCACCTCGCGATACCCGAGCCCCTCGTGCGCGGCGGGACTCAGTTCGTACCGCGGCGTCGTGTCGGACGCCATCTCGGTGCAGCCTTGGGCGCGGGCCCATTCCTCGGCCCGCTCGACCAACGCCCGCCCGATCCCTCGCCGCCGGCATTCGGGCTCGACGAACCACGCCTCGAGGTAGCCGACGCGATCGGTCGTGCACCCGAACGTGCTCGTTCGGATCGCGACCTCGACCATGCCGCACAGTTGGCCGTCGGGGCCCTCGGCGACGAAGACGGGCGTTGCCTCCAAGTGGCCGGCGATCCCCTCCGCCTCGGTCTCGAGCTTGGTCGGGTCGTGATGCGGCCAGAGGGCGCGTCGGAGGCGGACCCATTCGTCTCGATCCGTCTCCCGCAAGGCGCGGATCTTCACCGGAAGGACGGCGGAAGCGTCGCGGTGGGCCTCCATCCATCGGACGGCGAAGTCGACGAGCGCGTGCTGCGGCATCAACAACGCCGGGGCGTTCCCGACGCCCCCTGACCGGACCGCGCCGCTCTCCTGCGCGAACGCTTCGCCGATCTGGGGGAAGTCGGACGCGTCGACGTCGAGGTCGAGGACGTCGACCCACCGGCGGACGCCGTCGATCACGAGCGGCGCCCCGTTCGGGCGCTCGCGCTTTCCCGGGTACTCCGCCCGGTACTCGGCGAGGTGAAGCGAGCTGTTGTTCCGGTGACCGACGCCGAGGAGGAGAACCCACCCGTCGAGGTCGTAGATCCGGGCGAGCGGCGACCCTTCGCCGAGGGCGAAGTCGAGGGTGTGGTTCGCGGTGATCCGTTCGGCGTGCGGTCCGCGTGCGGCGAACGAGGCGTGCGGATGGTCGCTCCGAACCGTGCCGGGCTGCTTCCGGAACGTCTCCGTGATCGCCCCCATGTGCCGTGTCGGGGTGAGGTCCGGATCGAAGGCCGGCATCGACGCGCGGATCGTCTCCTTCCACTCTTCGGGGACCGGCGGGCGTTGCCAGTCCCTCGGGTCGGTATAGTCGCCGGACATCGTCGGCATCACCAGCGTACCCCGCTCGCCGAGGGCCTCCTCCAGCGCCAGGATGACGGCGACCGGGCCGCCGCAGACCCAGCCGAGCGCGCTGAGCGAGGCGTGGACCAAGAGCGTCATCCCCGGCTCGACGCCGAGGGCCCGGAGGTCGGCCGCGAGCGACGCGACCGTCACCGGATCCGTCGACCGTTCGATCGCTTCGCGCTCACTCACTTCGGTCGTCCTCGCCGTCCGCCGTCGTCGGATCGTAGGCGAGGCGCAGCCCTGCGATCAGATCCCGCGCCTCCTCGAGGCGGTCCTCGGCGACCAGGATCCGGACCGGCTCGACCAGGGGGCGAACGGCGGAGAACGCCTCCCCGTGCACGAAGTACAGGATCCCCTCGCTGTCGAGCAGCGATTTGATCAGCGCCACGTCGGCCGGGTTCGACGTCTCGATCAGCAGTTCGTACTTCATCTCACCTTCCGTAGAACGCGCTACACGGATCGGTCCCTCTTCCTGAGGATAAGCGATTGGAAGTGAAGGCGCGGGTCGGCCGCTTCGACGGCGACGCGGTCGAACGAGACGACGTCGAAGACCTCTCCGACCACCTCGAGAAAGCGCGCGTCGGTGCGAAACGAGAAGAACCGCTTCGGCTCGTAGGCGTCCTCCTCCCAGACGCCCTCGCGATCGATCCCGCCGTAGAGGCCGAGGAAGAACGTACCGCCCGGTCGGAGGACCCGTCGGACTTCGCGAAGCGCCCGGGAAAACTCGGACTCGGGCAGATGCAGCAGGTTGTTGAGCGAGTAGACGGCGTCGAAGGCCCCGTCGGAAAATCGAAGATCGACGGCGTCCATCGCCTGCGCATCGAGCCCCTTCTCTCGGCAGAGGCGGACCATCTCCGGGGAGAGATCGACGCAGACGACGTCCAGGCCGTGTTCCGCGAAGAAGGCGCCGTCTCGGCCCGTTCCGGCGCCGATCTCGAGGAGCCGGCTCGACCGCTCGCTTCGGAGGATCGCGAGGAAGTCCTCTCGGATCCGTCGCTTCCACTCGGGGAAGTCCTTGCGGTCGCGCGCCTCGGCCTGGGCGTCATAGGCGGCCCGCAGCCGGTTTCGCATGTCGCCGCCGACGGCGCTTCCATCCTCGTTCATCCGAGGAGCAGTCGGACAACGTCGGAGACGTCCTCGAGCGGACTGCCAATGGCCGTGCCGGTCTTCATGGGCCGCTCTTCTCCCAATACCCGAACTTGGGCTCGTAGCAGGTTCCGTCGATCTCATCGATCATTTCGCTCATCCGAGCCTGCGCGTCGGCGACCGCCTGGTTGTAGACGCTCGGTCCGATCTCCTTCAGGACGAAGTCGAGGAGGAGCGACGCCTTCAGATCGCCGATCTCCTGTTCGAGCGCCTCCTCGAAGTATCGCTTGATCGACGCGACCAGTCGGTCCTTGGTCTCCTTCGGGATCTCGATCGCCATGGTCCCTCCGTTCCTTGTTCCCTGCTGCTCATTCGCCGGCGAGCGGGGTGTCCGCGGGATCGGTCACGAGATCCGCGATCCCGGGAAGCCGGAACGTCCGATCCCACTCGATCGCGTCCCCGTCCGCGCGGAGCTTGAGCACGTCCGGGTTCGTTAGCCGTTCGGCCGTCTCCCGCCCGTTCCGAGCGTCCAGACGGTTGAGGAACAGCCCGATCACGTTTCCGTGGGAGCAGACGCCGATCGTCCGCCCTTCGTGCTCGCTCAGGATCGCCGTCATCGCCTCGGCGAACCGCCGCTGCGCCTCGCGCGAGGTTTCGAAGCCCGGTCGCGCGAAGTCGAAGTCCTCCCACGACGCGCGCCAGATCGCCCAGAAGTCCTCGTCGAAGCCGATCCCCAGGTGACGCTCGCGTAGATCGTCGTGGACGACGACCTCCAGTCCGACCCGTTCGGCGAACGGCGCGATTGTCTGCCGGCACCGCATGAACGGGCTGGAGACGATCCGCTCGATCCCAAGCGGGGTGAGCAGCTCGGCCAGTCGCTCGGCCTGGGCCTTCCCCCGCTCGCTGAGCGGCCACTCGGAATGCACGATCCGCTCCGACGGGTGGCTCTGCGCGTGGCGGATCAAGTAGACGGTCGTCGTCGCCATGATCTTGAGGGTATCCAAGAACGCCGGCACCGTCCTCCGACAAACCTGTAGATTGGCTTCGAAGGGATCGGGCCGGCAACCGACCGTCCGGGTTGAACTCGACCCGCACTCGGCTAGGATGACGGTGCAAGGAGGCCGTCGTGGGGCACCGGGGGTTGATGAGGGGCGCGTTCGTTTCCCTCGTCCTGAGTTCGCTGGCGGCTGCTACGTGGTCCGGCCGGGCCACGGAGGGCGAGCCCGGCGGATCGCTTCCCGACCTCTCGGGGCGATGGGTGATGATCCAAAGGCTTGTTACGATCGCGCAGCTTCCGTTCCTCGGCGAGGTGACGTTGCGCACCACGATCGGGCTCTTCTCCGAGGCGATCCAGAGCGGCTCACGGCTGACGCTGGAGGACGCGTACTGCTTCACCGACGTCGACGTGTCGACCGGTCTCTTCGTGACCGACATCTCCGACGCGACGATGCGATCGATCCACCCGAACCCCCGGATCGCGGCGCTGCGGTTCGAAGAGGGACGGGTGTTGTTCGAGCACGACTGGCACACCGAGGTCCGCGGCGCCGTGCTCGACGATCCGGTCCGCGACGAACTTCCCGACGATCGAAGCGATCCGCGGCTGGCCGACATCGATGGGGACGGCCGGATCGGATTTACGATTTCGGCGAAGATCGTCGGCCTGTTCGGCGGGGACACCTGCGCCGTCCAACGGTTCCGTTACCGACTAAGTGGAAAGGTCGTCGATTCCGACACGATCCTCGGAACGGTCGAGTGGTCGACGGAGCAGGTCATCCTCTGGGCGACCGACGCGTTGTTGATGATGCCGTACACGCAGAACGTCGATCCGGACCCGACGGCCCATCGGTTCGTTATGCGGAGGATCGACGCGACGTGGACGTGCGAGGGGATCCGCGAGCGCGTCGCGCCGCTCCTCGAGCTTCTCGACGGTGCAGCCCCGTCCTCTCCTTAGTGACAGCGAGAACTTCGGAAGCTTGCCTTCTTCCGCTCCACCGGGGTACGTTGGACTGTTTCGACCCAGGGGATAGGAGGGAAGCGATGAGGATCGTGGCGGGTCTTCTGGCGATCTTCGCCATCGGTGCGATGGGATTCATGGGAAGGATGGGCGAACGGCCGGCGGTGGTCGGAGACCTCGACGTGGAGCGGTACATGGGGCTGTGGTACTCGATCGCGAGCATCCCGACGACGTTCGAGCGGGCGTGCGCCCAGGGGACGACCGCCGAGTACCACCTGCTGGCAAACGGCCAGATCGAGGTCACCAACACCTGCTATCGGGCCGACGGCACGCCGTTCAGCGCGGTCGGGCAGGCCTGGGTTCCGGACGCGTCCGAGCCGGCGAAGCTGAAGGTCTCCTTCGTCCGGCTCTTCAATCGGTGGTTCTTCCCCGGCGACTACTGGGTCCTCGACCTCGCTTCGGATTACGGCTACGCCGTCGTCGGACACCCGCAACGCAAGTTCGGATGGATCCTTAGCCGATCGCCGGAGCTGCCCGAGGAGACACTCGACGGAATCTTCGAACGGCTCGAAGCGCAGGGGTACGACCGGAACGACTTCCGGCGTGTCGACCAGTCGGTCCACACCGGCGGCTAGCCGTCCCGCGCTACAGCGCGAGCGCGAGGAGGAGCGTCCCGACGACGAGCGCGACGCCTCCGCCGATCAGCAGGCCGGTCCCGACCGGACGGATCAACGGAACCCGAGCCCCGACCACGGCCTCGAACGAGATGCCGTCCGACGCGTCCTCGTTCATCACCACGAACGAGACGTCGCCCGCGTCGATCTCCCACTCGAGCGTCTGGAGCCCGGGGCCGTGCGTCGAGTCGATCCAGAACGGCTGCTCGCTCGGCGAGCCGGGAACCTCTTCGGACGCGTCGACGCGATACGTCAGCGAGAACGACTCGTCGTCGAGGTCCTCGACGATCGCGTGGGGCACCCCTCCGAGGTACGCATCGACGTCGTCGGCATCGGCCACTCCGACGAAGACGCTCTGCGTCGGGTCCTCGTGGACGGCTTGAATCCGAAGCGTGGCGATCTCGCCGAGATCGACCGGGACGTCCGGCGTCAGCTCAATCTCCGCCGGTCCGGCGACGACGGCGTACCCGTCGACCTCGATGTCGAACGGGACGCTGTTGATGAATCCGTCCTCGTCGGACAGCGTCGCCTCGAGCAGGAGGAGGCTCCCCCCTCCGAACAAAAGCGACGCCGCGACGACGAGCCCAACGACGCCGATCAAGCCCATCAGGATCCTGAACATGTCGACCTCCCTTTCCGCGACGATCGGCCCTCGAAGGATACCGTTTCGATCCGAGACGGGCCATTCCCGACGATCGGTCTCGCACGTTGCCCGTCCGTTGCAGTTGGCCGCCGCCGGCGGTACCGTAGCGGTACCCCGAGGCGCGGACGGACCGACGGAGGAGGGTGCCCATGGGCCTACTTGAGGGAAAGACGGGATTGATCTTCGGTGTTGCCAACGACAGGAGCATCGCGTGGCACATCGCGAAGAACACGGCGGCGCACGGCGCGACGTGCGCGTTCTCGCACCTGCCGGGCGAGAAGATGGAAGGACGCGTCCGAAGGACGCTGGAGGACGGCGGGCTCGGAGACGCGTGGCTGCGTCCGTGCGACGTGGCGAGCGACGACGATCTCGACGCGCTGTTCGCGGCGCTGAAGCGTGACATCGGCGCGATCGACTTCGTCGTCCACTCGGTCGCCTACGCCGATCGCGAGTACCTCAAGGCCGGGATGTTCGCCGAGACGCCGCGCGCCGTGTTCGCGCGGACGCTGGACATCAGCGCGTACACGTTGATCGCGATCGCCCACCGCGCCCGCGTGATGATGCCGAGCGGCGGCTCGATCCTCGCCCTCTCGTACTACGGCGCGGAAAAGGCGACGCCGGGCTACAACGTGATGGGGGTCGCCAAGTCGGCGCTCGAATCGATCGCGCGGTACCTGGCCGCCGAGCTCGGCGAGTCCGGGATTCGCGTCAACTGCCTGTCGGCCGGACCGTGTCGGACGTTGTCCGCGATGGCCGTCGGCGGGATCGACGCGATGCTCGATAGGATGGAGAAAACGGCGCCGCTCCGGCGGAACATCGAGACCGAAGAGGTCGGGAGGGCGGCCGTCTATCTCCTCAGCGACCTCTCCTCCGCCGTCACCGGAGAGACGCATCACGTCGACGCCGGCTATCATGCGGTCGCTTCCTAACGCTACGTCGAGAACTACGACAGGAGTAGATCCGACTGGCATCGCGCGGGAGGGGGCGATCCGCCGTCCGAAGGACGGCGCGGGCTACAACGCCGTGGCAACTTGAGGAGGCCGAGTCGTTTGAGAGGAACGGAATCCACTGGCATCGCGGAAGGAAGGGCGATCCGCCGTCCGAAGGACGGCGCGGGCTACAACACCGTGGCAACTTGAGGAGGCCGAGTCGTTTGAGAGGAACGGAATCCACTGGCATCGCGGAAGGAAGGGCGATCCGCCGTCCGAAGGACGGCGCCGTGGCAACTTGATTCACGACGGCGTCGAGCTTCCGAAGCTGTTGACCGTGGGAAAAGCGGCCGACGTGCTCGGCGTCGACACGTCGACCGTCCGGGCGTGGATCGCCGATCGGTCCCTCTCCGCGATGCGCGTCAACGGGGTGCTTCACGTCCTGACCGCGTCGATTGCCGACCGTCTCGGGGAAGAGACCCCCTCCCGACCGAACCGGGAGAGCCTGTAGGCGGCGTGTCAAGCTCTGCTCGCCTCGAAGGGTGACAGCAAGGCTCGGCGTTGGCTCCGTGGAACGACCGTCTGCCGTTGCGCGCTCGCTAAAGGCACCGCGAATCCTCGACTCGTCCGTTGACGTCCGCCGGGAGTTCTGCTTTCCGAAGCCACCCACCGACCGAGTGGGATTCGCCGACCCTGCACACCCGTCAGTCCTTCGGGCACCTATCGCTCGATCCGTTTCTCGCCGCCATGGAGGAGCCTTTCGGCTTCTTCCAAGGTCGACCAGTTGAGATCCCCGGGGTTCGTCTGCGCGAGGGCGGACGTGGCGGCGGCGAGATCCAGCGCACGCTGGATCGGCTCTCCCGCGAGGTGGGAGTACAGGAACCCCCCGGCGAACGAGTCCCCGGCGCCGACACGATCCACGAGCTCCAATTCGTACTCGTTCGTGCGGTAAAGGGTGCTTCCGTCGTGCACGATGGCCGTCCAGTGGTTTCGCCAGATCGAGTCGTTCGTTCGCACCGTGATGGCTGCAATTTGAAGCTCGAACCGTCGGACGAGTTCCGCTGCCACCGCACCGTTGTCGTCGCCCGTGATTCCGAAGACACGCTCGGCGTCCTCTTCCGTTGTGAAAAGCAGATCGACGTGTTCCATCAGCGGCGTGAGGAACGCTTTGGCGGCTTCCTGCGACCACAGCCTCTTCCGGTAGTTGAGGTCGAAGCTGACGAGAAGGTTCATCCTACGGGCCGTGGCGGTGGCGTGTTGGACGGTCTCTCGAGCGCTCGCGCTCAGGGCGGCCGTGATCCCGGTGGTGTGAAAGCAGCGCGCCCCCTCGAACGCGGAGGCCCAGTCGACGTCGGCCGGCCGAATTCGGCTCATCGCGGAGCCGCTCCGGTCGTAGACCACGGCGCTCGATCGGGGGCTCGCGCCGAACTCCAAGAAGTACAGCCCGACGCGATCTTCGTCCGTCCACACGATGTGCGAAACGTCCACCCCGTGTTCGGCGGCCTTGTTCCGAGCGAGCCGGCCGACGGGAGATCTCGGCAGCCTCGTGACGAACCGAGTGCCGAGACCGAGACGCTGCGCGGTCACCGCCGCGTTCATCTCGCTTCCGCCCACCTGCACGTCGAACGCGGTCGCCTGCTCAAGACGGGCGAAGCCCGGCGGCGACAGCCTGACCATCGCCTCGCCCAGCGTTACGAGAACGATCGGACGGTTCATCGATGGGCCTCCTCGTAGCCGCGGATCAGATCGTGGATCCTACGCGCCCGTTCCGTCAAGACGTCGAACCGGCCCTCCGCCATCGCGGCCCGATCCGCGAGCCACGAGCCGAAGCAGAGGAGCGTCGCGCCGGCGTCGAGGTACGCCAGGGCGTTCTCGTCGGTGATTCCGCCCGTCGGCACCAGCGGGATGTCGGGAAGCGGCCCGCGCAGGTCGGAGAGGTACTCCGGTCCGAGGCGCGCCGCGGGGAAGATCTTCACCATGTCGGCGCCGTGGTTCCAGGCGGCGAGGACCTCCGTCGGCGTCATCGCGCCCGGGATCGCCACGACGTCGTGGTCCACCGCACGCGCGATCACCTCCGGGCAGCACGTCGGCGAGACGATGAACCGCGCCCCCGCTTCGACGCAGGCGTCCACCTCCTCGGCCGTGAGAACCGTCCCCGCCCCGAGGATCAACGAGCCGCCCTCCGCGTCGTCGGCGAGCTGACGCATCACGTCGTACGCATCGGGGACGGTCATCGTGACCTCGATCGCGCGCACTCCGCCCGCGAGGATCGCGCGGGCCGCGGTCGCGGCGTTTGCGGCGCCGTTCGCGCGGAGAACGGCGACCGCCCTTGCGCTCGTCAGTTCCTCGATAAGATCCTGCCGCCGGCTGGCTGTCATGGTCGTTTCCTTTCGGGATGCTCGCTATCGCGTCAACCAGCCTCCGTCGACGCGCACGATCGTTCCGGTGATGTAGTCGGACGCCTTGGAGGCGAGGAAGACGACGGCGCCGCAGAGGTCCTCCGGGGTGCCCCACCGATCCATCGGCACGCGGGAGAGGATCTCGCGGCTCCGCTCCGGGTCGGCGCGAAGCGGGGCCGTGTTGTCCGTGGCCATGTATCCCGGCGCGATGCCGTTGACGTTGATGCCGTGCGGCGCCCACTCGTTGCCGAGAAGCCGGGTGATCCCCGCCACCGCGCTCTTGCTCGCGGTGTACGGAGCGACGAGGATGCCCCCAGAGTAGGACAGCATCGAGCAGACGTTGATCACCTTTCCCGGACGCTTCGCGTCGATCAGCGCCTTGCCGAACGCCTGGGTGAGGAAGAACAGCGTGCGCAGGTTGACGTTCATCACGACGTCCCAGTCCTCGACCGGGAACTCGTGCGCCGGATGCCTCCGGATGATCCCGGCGTTGTTCACGAGAATGTCGAATCCTCCGAGCTCCTCCTCCGCCGTCTTCAGGATTCGGTCGATGTCCGACGTACCGGAGAGGTCGGCCTCGACCTCCACGAACCGCCGTCCGACCGCCTCGATCCGGCCCCGCGTCTCGTCGAGCGGCGACAGGACGTCGACGCCGAGGACGTCCGCGCCCGCCTCGGCGAGGCCGACCGCCATCCCCTGGCCGAGCCCGCGCGCCGCGCCGGTGACGATCGCGATCTTCCCTTCCAGCTTGAACGCGTCGAGGATCATGAGAGGTTCTCCTCGATGTTGCGGATCATCGGGATCGCTCGGCCGACCCATCCGACGTTCGGGTCGTCCACGGTGGCCTGGGTGCGCGTGTTCCCGGCGAGGAACCACAGGTAGTACGTCGTGTAGCCGGGCGCCGAGACCACGGTGTGGTACCCCTTCGGCATCATCAGGATCGTGTCGTCCTTCACCGTGTACACGTCGTCGATGCTCCCGTCGTCCGTGTAGTACTTGGCGAGCCCCCACCCGTCGTCCGGCGCGACGCGGAAGTAGTACATCTCCTCCATGAACACCTCGTGCGGCGGGTCGTCGTGCTCGTGCCGGTGCGGCGGATAGGTCGACCAGTTCCCGGACGGCGTGAACGTCTCGCCGACGATCAGGCGATGGACCCGACGGCCGGGGTGCTGCCCCTGGACCAGGATCTGGTGGTACTTGCGCGAGAAGTTCGAGATCCCCCACTTTCCCGATCGGACCTGGTCCGGCTCGATCAGAAACGGCGCGGAGCCGTCGTCCGCTTTTGCCATCGGAAGCGCCGCCTCGAATCGACGTCCGTCCTTCGGCACCGCGACGCGGTACGCGCAGTCCGGCGGCATGTAGACCGCGTGCGGCTTTCCCGAGAACGCGTTGGGACGCCCGCCGACGTTCGCGTGCTCGACGCCGCACGCGGTGACGTTCGCCTGACCGGACAGGACGACGAGCAGCGCCTCCGCGTCTCCCGTGTTCCCTTCGTACTCCCCGCCGGGCTCCAGCACCACCTTCGCGAAGTCCAGCAGCCGACACGGATTCTCCCCCAGCGGGTTCAACCCGATCTGGGACTCGACTCGATCGAAGTACATGGTCATGCTCCTTTCATCTCCTCGATGCTCATCGGAACAGGATCCCTGGGAGCCACTCGCTCAACACGGGCAGGATCGACACCAGGATCATCACGGCGAAGTTCGCGACGAGAAACGGCAGCGCCGCGACGAACGTGTCCGTCAGCTCCAACCCCGCGATCTTATTTGCCACGTTGAGGCACTGCCCGACCGGCGGGGTGGCGAGGCCGACGGCGAGGCCGACGATCAGCACCGCCCCGAACTGGATCGCGCTGATGCCCATCGCCTGGAACGCGGGGAGCAGGATCGGCGTCAGCAGCAGGATCGCCGGCCCGACGTCGATGAAGTCCCCCACGAAGAACAGCAGCGCCGAGAACATCAACAGCACCGCGTAGCTCGGGACGTGCATCGAAGAGAGGAAGCTGGTGATCGCCAGCGGGACGTGTTCCTTGACGAGGATCCACGTGTACAGTCGCGAGAACGTCGTGATGATCATGATCGTGGCGCTGATCAGGATGCTCTGCTTGATCAGCGCCGGAATCGCCTTCAGCTTCAGCTCCCGGTAGAAGAAGAAGCCGACGACGAACGCGTAGAGAACTCCCATGCCGGCCGCCTCGGTCGGCGTCGCGATCCCGAACGTGATCGTGCCGACGACGGCGATCGGCATGAGAAGCGCCGGGATCGCCCGGCCGGTGCGTCGGAGGAACTCCCCGAACGTGATCTGGATCCGCTCTATCGGCCACTTCCCACGGTACGCCAGGACCACCGCGATCCCGATCATGATCAGCCCGATCATCACGCCGGGAATCGCTCCGGCCCAGAACAGCTTCCCGATCGACGCCCCCGACGCGACTCCGAAGATGACCATCGGGATGCTCGGAGGGATGATCATTCCCATCGTCGAGGACGCCACCGTGATCCCGGTGGCCGTCGTCTTCTTGTACCCCTTTTTCGTCATCTCCGGGATCAGGACCGCGCCGATCGACGCGGTGTCGGAGACGGACGAGCCGGAGATCCCGCCGAAGATCATGCTGGCGATGACGTTCACGACCGCCAGCCCGCCCCGGATCCGCCCCACGAAGATGCAACCGAAGTCGATGATCCGCCGGGTGATGCCGCCTCGGTTCATCAGGAGCCCCATCAGGACGAACAGCGGCAGGGCGATCATCGCGAACGAATCGGTCCCCCAGAACGTTCGAAGCGGCAGGATCCCGACGAGGTTCGGCTGATAGATCAGGAAGTACAGGACGGCCGAGAGGGCGAGCGAGTAGGCGATCGGCACGCCCAGAACCAGCAGACCGAGCAGGGAGCCGAACAGGACGATCACTCCGGCCGCTCCTTCCCCCGATTGCGATCGAAGAGCGCGTCGAACGCGTTGTTGAGTGCGTACAGCACCGCGAGGCCACAGCCGATCGGAAGGGCGATCTGGATGTAGCGAAGCGGGAACTTCAGCTCCTCGGCCATGTTGCCGCCGGCGACGGCGATCCACCGGAAGCTGAGGACCATGAGGTACACGTGAAGGGCCACGATGGCGAGATTCCCGAACGCGGCGACCGCGCGCCGCGCCGCCGGCGGGAGCCGCTTCGTCGCGAGATGGATCGCGATGTGCTCGTCCCGGCCGAGCAGGACGGCGGCGCCCAGGAACGTCGTGTACATAAACGCGAAGCGCAACATCTCGTTTCCGCCGGGCACCGACGAGTTGAAGAAGTACCGGAGGATGACGAGAAGGATGATGAGGATCGCCATCCCGAAGAAGGCCGCTCCGACGGCGCCGTCAAGGAGCCTGTCCAGCCAGACCTTTGCCCGGTGCTTCCACTTCATCTAGAATCCTCCCCTGTCTTCGCGGCGCACGCCCACGGAGGCAGTGACGGGGCACAGGCCCAAACGGACCTGTGCCCCCAACCCTTGCTCGAGGATCAGCCGCCGACGTAGGCGAGGACCGAATCGAGCAACTCCTGCGAGAACGTTCCTTCGTCGAGGTAGTACTGCCAGACCGGCTGCACCTTCTCGGCGAACGCGGCTCGCGCCTCGTCGCTGAGGACGTTGACTTCGAGGTTCGCTGCGATGATCTCGTACGCGTCCATCTCCTCCGCGAGCCAGATCGTGTCGTTGTAGATCATCGCGACTCTCGCCGCGTACGTCACGATCTTCTGCAGCTCGTCGGGAAGCGACTCGTACCACGCGAGGTTGATGAAGAACGGGTTCGGATGCACCTGGTAGTTGGACACCGTCAGGTACGTCTGCACCTCGTAGAACTTCATCTGCGCGATGTTCGAGTAGGGATTCTCCTGCCCGTCGCAGACCCCCTGCCTGAGAGCGACGTAGACGTCGACGTACGGGATTGACTGCCGGTTCGCCTCCATCGCGTCGAACGTCCGCATGATGGAGTCGATCCCAGGCGTGCGCATCTTGAGCCCGACCATGTCCGCCGTGCACGTGATCGGCCGCACGTTGTTCGTCCACTGTCGGAAGCCGCCGGCGATCCCGCACGCCGGGACGTAGTAGCCGTTGGCCTCCGCCTCCGCGTTGATCCGGTCGCCGGTGTCGCTGCGCATGACCTCGAGCGCCTGCTCCGGCGAGTCGAAGAGGAACGGGAGCGTGTACAGCAGGTACGTCGCCGTGGCGACCTCGAACTTGCCGCCCTCGGTCGCCTGCACGACGCCCAGCTGAACCGCTTCCATGACCTCCGCCTCGGTTCCGAGCTGACCGCCCGGGAACACCTCGACATCGATCGCTCCCTCGGACGCCTTCTCGACGATCTCCTCGAAGAACAGGAGCGCCTTGTGCCGCGCCGACGTCTCCGGTTGCGAGTGACCGATCGTCATCGTGTAGTCGGCACCGACGACGCACGTCCCGAGCAACAGGACCAAACCTAGAGTGAGAACTGCATACCTGCGCATACCATCTACCTCCTTGTGTCTCCCCTGTGCGTGCGACTGCTTGACTTCCACCGAAGATCTAGTGAAGAACCGCTTCCCAGCATCACCTCCCTATTCCCGGGGTTCAAACGTCCCTTCCCGATACCCGAGGGCACCGGATATGGCCGCAGCTGCGTCGAGGATGCTCGCGGCGCGCTCGTCGGGTTCGCGTGCCGACAGGTCCTCCGTCGCCATCGACACGCTGATCGCGCCAACGACGCGGCCGTCGAGCCCGCGGACCGGAGCCGAGATACACGCGCTTCCCAGGTGGAACTCCTCGACTTCGAGCGCGTACCCTCGCGTCCGCACGAGATCGAGCTCCTCAAGGAAGTCCTCCGGATCGGTGATCGTGCTCGGCGTGTGTTGAACGTAGTCGAGGCTGCGGGCGATCCGCGTTCGGTCCTCGTCCGGAAGGAACGCCAGCAGGCTCTTCCCGAGGGCCGTGCAGTGCGGAGAGACGCGACGGCCGACGACTTCGTGGAGCGTCACCGTCGGCCGCCCCTCCTCCCGCTCCAAGTAGAGGACCTCGTTGCCGTGCAACGTCGCCAGGTGCGCGTTTGCGCCGAGCCTTCGTGCGAGTTCGCGAAGCGGCCCCCGCGCGATCTGGCGAACGTCCAGATGGGCGAGCTTCTCACCGCTTCGCTCCACCAACTTCATCCCGAGGACGTACCGCCCTTGATCGTCCCGGTCGAGGTACCCGTGTGCGAAGAGCGTGTGGAGCGTCGGATAGATGGTGGCGCGTGTCGTACCGAGTAGCTCTGCGATGTCCGAGGCGGTGAGGTGAATGTGCGAATCGTCAAACAGGTCCAGGAGTCGAAGCGCACGATCCAGCGACTTGTTGACGTAGCTCGAGTTGCCGTCCATCCGTCTCCTTCGAGCTGTGCTGTCGACTATATCGACAGACTGTCAATTTATCGCGAACGTGGCGTTTTGTCAAGTCGGAGCCGGACCGTCGGCGAGGGGACCGAACGCTTCGTCCAGCGAAGCGGGCAGATCGGAATCGCGGGCTCTCCGGGAGCCTTTCGGATCGATCCGATCCTACGCCGACGGCTCCGTTCCGGACGTCGATCGCTTGGAGTCGGTGTCTCGTACTGTGTCCGCGGTCTTCGGGCGGTCCGTCTACTCGTACCGCAGCGCGTCGACGACCGGGAGCTTCGACGCCCGCCACGCGGGCCACAGCCCGGCGAGCGCGCCGAGGGCGAACGAGCCGAGCAGGGTGATGATGATCAGGGCCGGGCTCGCCACCACGATCAGCTCCACGTCGAAGAAGCGGCCGATGAAGACGGAGGCAAGGGCGCTCAGCCCGAGCCCGAGGACCGTCCCGACGATGCCGCCGACGAGGCCCATCAGGCCGGACTCGATCAGGAAGATCGTCCACACGTGGACGTTCTTCGCGCCGACCGCCTTCATCACCCCGATCTCCTTCGTTCGCTCGAGGACCGAGGTGAACATCGTGTTCATCACCCCGACCCCGCCGACGAGAAGCGAAATCCCGGCGATTCCGGCGAGGAACGCGCTGACCGTCGACGTTACCGTTCCGATCGCCTCGCTGATGTCGTTGTACGTCACCGCGGTGATGTCGGAGCCGCGCTCCTTGAGCGTCTCTTCGGCGCGATCGGCGACCTCGTCGACGTCGTAGCCGGACTCGGTCTTTACCAGCGTCACCAGCACGTCGTCGGCGGGCCCCCAGAGCAGCTCCATCGTGTCGTACGGGACGCTGATCGTGTCTCCCTCGGAGCTCGTGCTGAACCGGACGCCGAACCCGGCCCCGGAATCGGCCTCCTCCTCGGCCGGGGCCATGATTCCGATGATCTCCAGGTTCAGCTCTGCGCTCCCGTCGCCGGCGACGAGGATCGTGTCTCCGACCTCGACGCCGAGTCGCTGCGCGACCTCGTAGTCGAGCACCGCCACCTCGACGTCGCCGGGCTCGAACAGTCGCCCTCCGGGCATCAGTTCGAGATCCCCGGTGAACGATTCGAATTCGGTCATCAGCTCTGGAGACAGGCCCATCACGGGGAAGATCCCCGGAATTCGGTTCCCTTCTTCGTCGATTCCCCCCTCCACGTATCCGTTGTGCTCGCGCAGCGCCGCGGCGACCTTGACCCCCTCGATCGATCGGAGGAGGTCGAGGTCGAGTGCGTACTCCTCGGCGGTCCCCCCGTGGCTGTCCGATCCGAACGTGTCTTCGTCCAAGATGACAAACGTGTCGACGCCGAAGACGCCGGCGACCTGCTCCTTGATCGTTCGGTCGAGGCCGAGCCCGATGGAGATCAGCGCAACGACGGCGGTGATCCCGATGAAGACGCCGATGACGGTCAGCCAGCTTCGCAAGCGCCGGTGCATGATGCTCTGCCCGGCGAGTTGCAGGAAGTCCAACAGCTTACGCACGGGAATCACCTCCGCCTTCAGCGGAGTCGTGAGGCGAAGAAGCTTCGGCTTCTTCGCCTACGTGTCGACCGGCGGTCGACACGCATCCGTCTCGCAGTCGGATGATTCGATCGGCGATCGCGGCGGCATCGGGATCGTGGGTGACCAGGATGACCGTCTTTCCGTCCCGAACGCTCAGCTCCTTCAGCAATGCGAGGATCGGGCCTCCGGTCTCCGTGTCCAGGTTCCCGGTCGGCTCGTCGGCGAGGATGATCTCCGGATCGTTCGCCAGCGCGCGAGCGATCGCGACCCGTTGACGCTCGCCGCCGGACAGCTCGCTCGGCTTGTGTCGCACGCGATCCGCCAGGCCGACCTTTTCGAGCAGCTCCCGTGCGCGCCTCGCCCTCGCGGACCTCCGGACGCCCTGGAAGATCATCGGCAGCTCGACGTTCCGTTGCGCGGAGAGCGTCTGGATCAGGTTGAACGTCTGGAAGACGAAGCCGACGCGTTTTCCCCGCAGCGTGACGAGCTGCCGTTCCTTCAACTCCTGGAGATTCTGGCCGTCGATCGTCGCCGATCCGTCGGTCGGCGTGTCGAGCGCGCCCAGGATGTGCATCAGCGTCGACTTGCCGGAACCGGACGGCCCCATGATCGCGACGATCTCGCCGCTGCGGATCTCGAGATCGAGGCCGCGAAGAGCCCGGACGATCGTCTTCCCGAGCTTGTACTCTTTGGTGACCCCCTTCATGTCCAGGAAAGGCATCGCTAGCCCCCGCCTTCGGTGAACGTGTACTCGGCCAGTTCGAGGGCGAAGATCTCGACCCACTCGCCCTCACGCAGCTCCTCCGCGCGAATCCGGGGCGAGATGTAGACCGGGTGCGACAGCGCGAACGCGACCGTCATCCGGGAATCCGGCTCGTCCGGATTCTCGAACGTCCCCTCGAGGCACCAGACGTCGGCGATCGTCGTTCCGACGATGTCGGTAAACATGCCGCCGCTGGGCAGGAGGTAGTCCTGCCCCTCCTGGAGCCGATTCCGCTGATCCATCAGCGCCTGGAGCGACGAGTAGCTGACGTCGTGACCGGCGCCGGACGAAACCGTCGCCGCGCCGAAGATGAACCCGAATCCGGTCGCCAGCTCGTCCTCCGTTCCGGTCTGCTCCGTCAGCATCCGGATCGTGTAGCGATCGTCCCCGTGGACGGTCACCACCAGCTCGAGGATCTGGGGCTCGCTCATCTCCTCGGACGTGATCCGGTAGACCATCTTCGTCGTCCCGATCGGGAAGACGTCGAGATCCGACTGGCCGAATGCCCCGAACCCGATTGCCAGAATCACCAGGCCGACCGTCAAACCCGCAATCCGTTTCATGCTTCCTCCTTCAGACGCACTTCCTATCGTAGGTCCCCGAGTTGAGGAATCCGTGGAGGCCGCGCGGCGCTTCGCTGAAGCGCTTTCTCCCTCTCTTTCTCCGAACGCTAGAGATCCGTGTCTGCGCCTCTTCGGCCTGTTGCCGGAAGCCGCCGCAACCGGCCAGAACGAAGGCGCCCAGAAGGACGAGCAGCACGGCCATCGAACCACGGTTCATCGTCTTTGCCTCCTTGATATGCCTTTCTCACGGTGATCTCAAGTCGCGTCGGCCCGGCCGCGGAACTGGCTCATGTACAGCCGGTGGTACGCTCCGCCCCGAGCCATCAGCTCCTCGTGGTCCCCCTGCTCGACGATCCGCCCGCCCTCGATGACGATCACCCGATCGGCGTTCCGAATCGTCGACAGGCGGTGGGCGATGACGAAGCTCGTTCGCCCCTTCATCAGTTCGTGCAGCGCCTGCTGGATCTGTACCTCGGTCCGCGTGTCGACCGAGCTGGTCGCCTCGTCGAGGATCAGGATCCGCGGGTCGGCGAGGATCGCCCGCGCGATCGCGATCAGCTGGCGTTGCCCCTCGGACAGATTCGCCCCGCGCTCGGACAGCCCCGTGTTGTAGCCCTGGGGCAGGTGGCGGATGAACCCGTCGGCGTTGGCGAGCTTCGCCGCCTCGACGACCTCGTCGTCGGTCGCGTCGAGCCGACCGTAGCGGATGTTCTCCATCACCGACTCGGCGAACAGGAAGGTCTGCTGCAATACGACGCCGAGCTGCCTCCGGAGCGACGCCTTCGTCACGCGGCGGATGTCGGTTCCGTCGATCCGGGCCGCTCCCCGCTCGATCTCGTAGAACCGAGACAGCAGGTTGACGATCGTCGTCTTGCCCGCGCCGGTCGGGCCGACCAACGCGATCGTCTGGCCCGGCTCGGCGCGAAAGCTGACGTCTCGCAGCACCTCGACGTCGGGGACGTAGGCGAACGTGACGTCGTCGAGCGCCACGTCTCCTCGGATCTCGGCGAGATCGGCGGCGTCGGATCGGTCGGTCAGGTCCGGCTTTTCATCGAGCACCTCGAAGATCCGCTCGGCCCCGGCCAGCGACTGCTGAACCTGGTTGTACAGCCCGCCGAGCTGGCGGAGTGGCTCGGCGAACCGCCGCGAGTAGGTGATGAAGGTCGCCATCAGGCCGATCGTCACGACCCCGCGGATCGTCAGCCACCCGCCGATCCCGGCGACGACGGCGACGTTCATGTTCGACAGGATCCCCATCATCGGCATGATGAACAGGGCGTACGTCATCGCGTGGATCCCGAGCTGCCGGACCGTGGCGTTGTGCGCGTTGAACCGTTCGAGCACGCGCTCCTCCTGTCCGAACGCCATGACCACGCGCTGCCCGCTGTACGTCTCCTCGAGCGTCCCGTTGAGGATGCCGAGGTTCGCCTGGTAGGCTCGGAACGCGCTTCGCGTCTTCTTCCCGACGACGACGACCAGGCCGAACATCATCGGCAGGACGATCATCGACGCGAACGCGAGCCACGGGCTGAGGACGAACATCACGACGAGGATCCCGATCATCGTCAGCAGTCCGGAGAAGAGCTGGGTCACGTTCTGGCTGAGCACGCGGCTGATCGCGTCGATGTCGTTCGTCAGCCGGCTCATCGTCTCGCCGGAGCGACGGCCGTCGTGGAACCGGAGGGAGAGGCGCTGGAGCTGCTCGAACAGGTCGGCGCGAAGCGCCCGCATCGCCCTCTGGGCGATCGTCGCGATCAGCACGCCTTGGCCGGTGTTGGCGATCCAAGCGATCGCGTAGCTTCCGAGCATCAGGCCGACGATCCGCAGCAGGACGGAGAGGCTCTCCCGCGCGACGACCTTGTCGATCGCTAGCCCCATGAGGTACGGGCCGAGGAGGGCCATCGCCGTGGCGAACGTCGCGAGGACGAAGACGAGGACGATCGCGGGTCGGTACGGCTTCACGTACACGAGGAGCCGGCGGAGCGCTCCGCGTGTGTCCGCCGCCCGCTCTCCGCCGAACGCGGGACCGCCACGGCCCGGCCGGAACATCCGGGCCCGCTCCAACTCCCTCGACGGTGTGTGATGCGCATTACGTTCGCTCACGTCACGCCTCCCGGGAACTCGCGTTGCGAGTTCCTTGGGAGTTCGCTACGCGAACTCCTGTTTGATCCGAGTTGTGAGTCGTAGATTTCTCTGTAAATGGGGCTTCGCACGATGAGCTCGGCGTGGGGGCCGCACGACTCGATCCGGCCCCGATCGAGGACGAGGATCTTGTCCGCGAGGAGGACGGTCGAGATCCGCTGCGCGACGATGAACCGCGTCGTCGCGTTCTCCGAATCGGCGATCAAGCGGTCGAGCGCGTCCTGCAGTCGGACCTCGGTCTCGATGTCCACGGCGCTCGTCGAGTCGTCGAGGATGAGCACCTTCGGCTTCACGACGAGCGCCCGCGCGATCGCCAACCGCTGGCGCTGCCCGCCGGAGAGCGCGACGCCCCGCTGTCCGATGTCCGTCTCGAAGCCGCTCGGAAGGGACTCGACGAAATCGAGCGCCTGCGCCGCCTCGCACGCCGCCCGGACCTCCTCGTCCGCGGCGTCGGGCCGTCCGTAGGTGACGTTCTCGCGGACGGTCCCGCCGAACAGCACCGCCTCCTGGAGCGCGATCCCGATGTTCGAACGCAGCGCGTGGAGTCGAAGATCGCGGACGTCGACCCCGTCGAACGTCACCCGCCCGCCGGTGACGTCGTAGAACCGCGGGATCAGATGGATCAGCGACGACTTCCCGGACCCGGTCGCTCCGAGGATCGCCACGGTCTCGCCTGGCTCGGCGACGAAGCTGACGTCGGTGAGTACCGGCTCGCCGCCGTCCCCCCCGTAGCCGAAGGAGACGCGCTCGAACGCGATTCGACCCTTCGGGTCGGGAAGGGGCCGCGCGCCGGGTCGCTCCGCCACCTTCGCCTCGGCGTCGAGGACCTCGAGGATCCGGGCCGCCGACGCGTCGGCCGCGGCGATCGGGGCGAGCATCCCGGCGAGCATCATCAGCGGGAAGAGGGCGAACATCAGGTAGTTGATCGACGCCACGACCTGTCCGACGGTCATCCCGCCGGCCAGCGTCGACGTCCCGCCGAACCATACCGCGCCAGCGACGCCGAAGTTGAGGACGAGCGTCATCGTCGGCAGCAGGATCGCGACGAGCCGCATGATTCGGATGGTCTTCTCCGTCAGCTCGACGTTCGCGCCTTCGAACCGCTCGATCTCGTGCCGCTCGCGGACGAACGCCTTGACGACCCGGACCCCGGCGAGGTTCTCCTGCAGGACCGTGTTCAGCCGGTCGAGCCGCTCCTGCACCCAGGTGAACATCGGCCGCGCCTTCCGCGCGAACCAGGAGACGAACAGGACGATCATCGGGACGAACGCGGCCATCATCAGGGCGAGGCGAGGGCTGGTGAGGATCAGCATGACCGACGCGCCGAGGATCCAGACCGCCGCCCGCGTGAGGATCCGGAGCGACATCATCACGATCATCTGGACCGCGTGGACGTCGCTTGTCGAGCGGGTGATCAGGTTCCCGGTCCGAAGCTCGTCGAGGTTGCCGAACGAGAACGACTGCACCTTCCGAACGAGCGCGCTGCGGACGTCGTGGGCGACGTGCTGGGCGACGCGGACCGAGAAGTAATTGTTCCCGAGGGCGAACAGGGCGGCGAAGAGGGCCGCACCGAGCATCATCAGCGCCGTGGTCAGGACGATCCGCAGATCCCCGCTCGCGATCCCCTGGTCGATGATCCGCTGCGTCAGGCGGGGGATCAGCAGGTCGCTCGCCACCATGCCGAGCAAAAGGACGAGGGCGACGGCCGCGTACAGCCGGTACGGCCGGACGAACCGAAGGAACTTCACGATCGACCTCATTCGGCCTCCTCTTCGTCGCCGTACGGGAAGCGGCGGACGTGATGCGAACGCGCGTCGTCCGGCGCGAAGCGATCGTGCAGCTTCATCAGCAGCCGCTTCAGCGTCTCGCGCTCCTCGTCGGAGTAGACCGAGCCGAGCTCCTCCTCCATCTCGCGGAAGACCGTCCGGGCCTTCACGCGAAGCTCCTTCGCCTTGGGGGTCAGGGAAACGCGGACGATCCGTTGATCCTCGCGGTCCCGCTCGCGCGTGATCCAGCCGTCGCGCTCCATCCGCTGCAGCATGTTCGTCACCGACGCCGGACTGATGTGCATCGCCTCGGAGAGCTCGTGCTGCGGGATCCCGTCGTGATGCCAGAGGTGGACCAGCGCGAACCCCTGTCCCCTGTGCAGTCCGACCCGCGCCATGTGTCGCTTGAAGCGACGCCCGGTCATCCGACAGACCTGGGCCAGCAGCTGGCCGACCGTCATCTCGTGCGTCTCTCTCCGTTTCATGGTCACCGTGCCCCCGACTAGTACGGTCGCTAATGTTTAGGTGGATAACTATATCAAGGAAGGTCGGCGCTTTCAAGGCTTCCGAGGGAGTCGATGCCGCCGCTGTGCTACTGCATTCCGTCGGTCGTTGCCGGGAGAGGCAGACGCCCGACGGCGTCCTCGAGCAGGCTGCCGAGGTAGAGGGTGTTGCCGCGACGGACGACGCAGGAGATCCCGGCGTAGTGATCCCCCGACGGATCCTGGAGGTTGTGGAGGACGTTCCCGTCTTCGTCGAGGCCCAAGACGAAGCCGTACCGCGGCGCGGCGCCGGAGAACCAAGCGAGCGGCAGCCGGGCGGCGACCTTTCGAATCCACGGGCGCTCGGCTGCCCAATCGACGAATCCGTTCCGCGGGTTCATCAGCGCGAGCCAGAACGTCCCCTCCTCGTCGCGCGAGATCCCGTCGGGAAAGCCGGGGAGATTGTCGATGAACACCTCGTCCTCGCCGCGCCGCGGTCCGGCGAGCCAGAGGCGTCGGACCCGATACGCCGTCGTCTCGACGACGAGGACGAACGATCCGTCCAGACTGAGCGCGACGCCGTTGGCGTAGTACAGCCCGTCGAGCAGGACCTCGACCTCCCCCGTGTCCGGGTGATACGCGAGGAGCCGGCCGTGCGGGCGATGTTCGAGCAGATCGAGCAGCGTGTCGGTCGTCTCGGTCGACGACTCGGAGAAGTAGATCGTCCCGTCGGCTCCGATGTCGAGGTCGTTCACCAGGCCGAGCGGGACGCCGTCGACGTCCGTCACAAGCTCGCGGATCGCTCCGGCCTCCGAGACCGAGATCAGCCGGCCGTACAGGTCGCAGACGATCAGATCCCCGCTCGCGTCGAGCGCCATCCCGAGCGGCCTCCCGCCGGTGTCAACGATTGTTTCCGCGGTCGTCCGGCCGGGCGACCGTCGAACGATCGATCCGTCCTCCAGCCCGCAGGTGACGGCGCCGTCCCCCGAGACGGCCACCGACTCCGGTCCGGGTCCGACCTGCAGCCGTTCGACGTCGGCGAGCGCGTCGTTCGGCTCGTAGGGTCCAACCAGCGGCGGCGCGTCCGGCGGCGTCCATCGGGCCGGATCGATCGGGACCGGCCAGAGAAGCAAGTAGGCCGCGAGCGAACCGAGCGCGACCGCCAACCCGATCGTCCACGCTCTGGACATCCTCCCCTCCTTTCGCACGTCAGGCGAACGGCGCGCTTCCCGACTTTCGTCTGAATCTCTCGACGGCTCGATCGAACTGCGCCCGCGGCATCTCGAGGCGTTCCAGGAGATGGCCGATCGACGTCTCGACCTCCTCCTCGGACGGCGTGTTCGCGGCGAGGATCTCGCGGGCCTCCTCCTGCGAGATCGCCCCCTCGCGAAGCATCGCGGCGACGTCCGGGAGAACGCGGCTCACGCCGTGGTGCTGCTCGTAGAGGTACGCCGACGCGTCGTGAATTAGGCAGTCGCCGTGGCCGAGGACGGCGTGGTTCTCGGGGCGGCGGTAGCCGGCGTTGATCTCCTCCAGGTGGCGGACGATCTCCACCTCGTCGTACGGCTCGAACAGGAAGAAGGCGAGGAACTCCGGAACGAGATCCCGGTCCCCCAAACCGGCCCCGAACAGCTCGCGGAGGATCCGGTGGCGAAGTCGCACGTTCGGGACCAAGTAGAGCAGCAGGAGCTTCATCCGCCGGATCAGCGCGCGGTAGTCTCTTCGCAGCGCCGCGGCCGAATGCTCGGCGAGGTTGCGCCGGAGTACGGCGATGCCCGGATCGCGCGTCCCCGGATACCAATGCCGGAACATCTGCATCGGCGATCGTCCGTGGACGAAGAACGGGATTCGCAGGTCCCGGCACCCGCGGACCGAGAGGATGTAGCCGCCGACCGAGCAGGCGATGCAAGGATCTCCGAGCTTCAGCACCGCCGCCCTATAGAATTCACGATACGCTTCCCAATCCGGCCGGTAGACGAAGTGATCGATGCCCGAAGCGCGTACGATCTCGCCGATGTTGCGCCACGCGTAGTCGGTGAGGAACCCGTTGTCGAATGTAATGGGCAACACGTTCGCTCCGTACGCCGAGGTCAAGCGATGCAGCACGTACGCGCTGTCCTTCCCACCGCTCAGGCCGACCGCCGCGTCGTAGTGGAACCGGCCGCGATACCGTTTCAGCCGATCGACGAGAAGGTGGCGGTGCCGCTCGAAGTCGAGGAGCGAGGCGTTGGTTGCGTCCCAGTGGCGGCAGTAGTTGCACAGCCCGGATTCGTCCAGACGAACGTGGAACGTCCCTTCCGGGAGAAGGCAGCGGCGACAGTGCGTGTACTTGGGGCTCACGGTTCTCCTTTCCGTTTCGCGAGGGCGCGGTTCACCCTACCGCGCCGCTGCCGTCCGGGCAAGAGCTCGGGAAGGCCTCACGAGCGAAGCGAGACGAGCACGACGCCGGCCAGGACGAAGACGACGCCGAGGAGGGCCCGGCGGGTCAGCCGCTCGCGGAGGAAGAGGACGGAGTAGATCAGCGAGAAGACGAGCGTCGATCCGCGGATCGGCGAGATCAGGCTGGCCGGGGCGAGGCTGAGGCTCGTCAGCCAGAAGATCCATCCGAGGAAGGCGCCGCCGATCCCCGCGAGGGCCGTCAAGGCGATGCCGCGACGGCTGATCCGTCGCGGGAATCGGGCGCGGAGAAACGGGGTCATCAGGGCGATGGTGACGACGCCGGAGCACGAGAAGACGAACAGGAACGACGCCGGCGAAAGGCCGTGCTCCAAGGCGAGCTTCGAAGGGACCGTCTCGGCGAAGCCCCACAGAAACCCCGCCAGGAGGCCGAACAGCGAGCCGGCGAGGTGGCCGCGGAGGCTCCAGCGTCGCCCGACGAGAAAGAAGGCGCCGGAGACGACGAGCACGGCGGCGACGAGGATCTCCCATCGGAGCGGCTCGCCGAGGATCAGGATCGCGGCCGTCACGCCCCACAGCGGTGCGGTGCTCGCCAACGTCGCGGTCTGGTACGCCGGCGTCCGTTCCATCGCCATCAGATAGAACAACCCGCCGAGGGTCGAATCGATGAACCCAGACAGGACCGCGAGGATCACGGCATACCCGTTTGGGAAGCTCAGCGTGCCGGTGATCACAGCGTAGAGCAGCGCCAGCGGAGTCACCAGGAGCCATCGGCCGAGCATGTACGAGACGGTGTCGATGTGGCGAAGGGCCGGCTTGGCGACGGTCATTCCGATCGCCCACGTCGCGCCGGAGGCCAGCGCCAACAGGATCGCCGCTTCCACCTTCGCCCCTTTCCCGCAGAGCACGTCGTCCGTATCGCATCACGTCATGGACCGGCATGGTATCTTTAGATGAGTCCCGGATCACCCGGTATGTGGCGGGCGAGGACGCTACCGAGACGCGAGGATCGATAGACTTCGGGCAGAGGTGATCGGGATGAAGGTCGTCGTACTGCACGGAAGCGCCCGGAAGGGCGGAGACACGGACACGCTTGCCGAGCGGTTTCTTTGCGGTCTAGGCGAATCCGGGCAACATGAGGTCACCCACTTCCGCCCGATCGACATGCGCATCGAGCACTGCCGGGCGTGCATGGAGTGCGCCCGCGGCGGGGGATGCGTCATCGACGACGACATGCGGGTCGTCTACCCGGTCTTCTGCGAGGCGGACGTCGTCGTGATCGCGACGCCGATGTTCTGGGGCTACATGACGTCGCAGATGAAGACGTTGTTCGATCGGCTCGAGGCGATCGTCTCCGAAGCGTGCTTCGGCCGGAAGGAGTTCGTCCTCCTCATCGGGTATCGGCACTACTTCGGCTCGATGGTCGAGTGGCTCGATCGGATCACCAAGGGGTTCGGCAGCCGATCGCACGCGATCACCGCGCAGACGTACGATCCAGAGACCGGGAAGGACATTCCCGTCGCCGAGCTACCCGACGAGCTGGCGGAGGCGTACAGGCTCGGGCGAGAGCTTGGCGAAGGCACGGGAAGCTGACCGTCACCGCGATGGGCTCCCGGTGGCGTGCGCTGTAGGCTGGTCTCGGAGGTCGTCGTCCATGACCCGGATCGAGATCGTCAGAGGTGACATCACCGAACTGGAGGTCGACGCGATCGTCAACGCGGCGAACGAGCGGCTGCTCGGCGGTGGCGGCGTCGACGGGGCGATCCATCGGGCGGCCGGCCCGCGGCTCCTCGAGGCGTGTCGAAGGATCCCCGAGGTTCGATCGGGCATCCGCTGCCCGGCCGGCGAGGCGCGGATCACCGATGGCTACGAGCTGCCGGCCCGATTCGTCGTCCACACGGTCGGGCCGGTCTGGCGTGGTGGGAATCAGAGGGAGGCCGAACTCCTGGCCTCGTGCTACCGCTCGTCGCTCCGGCTTGCCGTCGGAAACGGCGTTCGATCGATCGCGTTCCCGGCGATCAGTTGCGGCGCGTACGGGTATCCTTTGGACGAGGCGTGCTCGATCGCGATCGGAACGACCGCGGCGTTTCTTCGGTCCGATCCGACGCTGGAACGTGTCCTGTTCGTCGCGTTCTCGGAGCCGGTCGCTTCCGCGCTGTGGGCAGCACGGCACCGGTTGAACGATCCGCCGCCCTAGAACGACGTACGGGGGACCCCATCGTAGGAGGGCCTACCATGCCGATGCGAGCGATCCGATTTCCCGGCGACCTTCTGCCGCTGACCGACATGCTGATGCGGACGTTCCAGTATCCGGATCACCCGGAGTGGGGTATCCGGGAGGACGAGCAGCAGGACGTCCTTCGGACGATCAACAGCCTCCGCCGGCTCTGGCCGATCATCCGGGTCCTGCAGCTCTTCTCGCCGGCGTTGCGGGACCTGTTCCGCGGGTTCCTCTGGGAGGAGGCGGGGCAGATCGTCGGCCTGGTCCTCAGCGCGCGGCAGGGGACGACGAAGACGTGGGAAGTCGACATCGTCGGCGTCGTTCCGGAATACCGAGGGCAGGGGATCGCGCGACAGCTGCTGACCCGCTCGCTGGACGATCTCCGCAAGCGGGGAGCCGACAAGGCCGTGCTCGGAGTGATCGGTCGAAACGTCCCCGCCTACTCGCTCTACACGAGCGTCGGATTCGAGCCGTTCAGCGGGTTGACCGAGTTCGAGGTGACCCCGGACGGAGCGCCGCAGGTCCCGCCGCTGCTGGACGGATACGAAATCGAGTCGGTCCGCCGATCCAAGAGCTGGCGGATCCGATACGAACTCGACAAGCGGATCAACCCGCCCGAGCTGACCCGGTATCAGCCGGTGGTGATCGGTCGGTACCGGCCGCCGCTGCTGTTGCGTCCGGTTCTCCCGCTCCTCCGTCTCCTGCAGCGGCGCGAGATGAAGCTCCTTCTCGTCCGTCGCGCGACCGGCGGCCCGCCGATCGCGCTGGCGCGGTACGACGTGCCGAAGTGTGCCGGAGGGTGTGACTCGATCCGGGTCCAGCTCGATCCGGAGCATCCGCAGTTGGCCGACCACCTCGTCGCGTACCACCTCGGGCGGGCGATCGCGCGCGGCCCCGGTCGACGGGTCGACCTCGTGGTGCCGAGCTGGATGCCCGCCGTCGCCGACGCGGCGAACCGCTACGGGTTCACGCGGCGGGTCGAGTATCACCACATGGGGTTGACGCTGTAGCCGCGTCTCCGGCGTCCCGGCTAGCGCAACAGGACGCCGAGCTCCGCGATCAGCCGCTCGTTCTGTTCTTCCGTCCCGATCGAGACGCGGAGGAACTCCGGCAGATCGTACTGCGCGCAGGGACGGACGATGAACCCGCGCTCGAGGAGCCGTTCGTAGATCCGACCTGCGTCCGGGCCGATCCGGACCAGAACGAAGTTCGTGTGGCTTTCGGCGTGCTCGAGGCCGAGGCGGTCGAACTCCCGACAGAGGTACCGGCGGCCGGCCGCATTGGCCCGGACCGACTCCTTCACGAATCCCTCGTCCTGAAGAGCGGCGATCCCGGCCGCCTGGGCGACGACGCTCACGTTGAAGATGTTCTTCACCCGGTGGAGCGCCGCGATCGTCTCCGGCGCCCCGAACGCGTACCCGAGGCGGATCCCGGCCAGTCCGTAGACCTTGGAGAACGTCCGAAGGACGAGGACGTTCGGTCGTCCCTCTCGCACGTGGGCCATCGCGTTCGGGAACGCCTTGGAGTCGACCATTTCGGCGTACGCCTCGTCGACGACGATCAGGACGTCCTCCGGGACGCTGCGGACGAACGGATCGAGCTCGTCGGCCGTGACGATCGTTCCGGTCGGGTTGTTCGGGTTGCAGACGACGACGATCTTCGTCCGATCGGTGATCGCGTCGGCCATCGCGTCGAGATCGACCCGGTATCCCGAAGCGAGCGGCGTCTTGACCAGCTTCGCCCGCATCGCGGCGACGTAGATGTCGTAGACCGGGAAGGAGGACCGGCTGATGACGACCTCGTCACCGTCCTCGAGGTAGGCCATGGCCAGTTCGAGGATCAGATCGTCCGCGCCGCCTCCCACGGCGACCCGGTCGATCGAGAGGCCGAAGCGCTCGGCGATCGCCGCCCTCAGATCGTGGCTCGCCGAGTCGGGGTACAGGTTGACGTGTTCCAGGGCCTCCCGCATGGCGGCGAGCGCCTTGGGCGAGACGCCGAGCGGGTTCTCGTTCGACGCCAGCTTGACGACGTCGTCGATCCCGTGCTCGCGCATCACCTCCTCGATTGGCTTGCCCGGGACGTAGGGGCGAATGGCCTCGAGTCCGCGTTGCGGTCGAACGGTCTTCGACATGGCTGCTCCTCTCTACGGTTCGTTCTCGTCTCGTGTGAGCACGACGCGGACGTCTCCGATCCGCGCGCCTCGTTCGAGTGAGAAGACGGGGTTCAGATCGAGCTCCGCGATCGCCGGGAACCGGAACGGGAGCCTCGAGACCGCCACGACCAGCTCGGCGAGCGCGTCGAGGTCTCTTGGTGCTTGCCCGCGGGCGCCGCGGAGGATCGCAGCACCCCGGAGCTCCGCGAACATGGCTCGCGCCTCCTCAGAGTCGATCGGCGCGACGCGCAGCGAAACGTCGTTCAGCGCCTCCGTGAAGACGCCGCCAAGCCCGCACGCCACGACCGGGCCGAACTGCGGGTCGCGAGAGAGGCCGACGAGGACCTCGACCGACTCCGAAACCATCGGCGAGACCAGGACGCCGCGGGAGTCGTCGCCAGCGAGCACGCCGAGCCGCTCGAACGCGTCGACCGCCTCCTCGGGACCACTGACGTTCAGGATCACGCCGCCCGCGTCGCTCTTGTGCACGATCGACGGGCTGACGACCTTCATCGCGACCGGCCTCGCGAATCCCCGAACCGCGTCGGCCGCCTCGTCCGTTGTCCTCGCCCATCGACGCTCGACGACCGGGAAGCCGAGCTTTTCCAGCCAGTCCGTCGCCTCCGGCTCCAGCGGGTCTCGTTCCCACGGAAGTGGCTCTGGATCACACGGTGGAACGCTCGGGAACCCAGGCGAATCGCCTTGCGATTCGCCTCTCTGCGATTGCCGCCACAGGGCGGCCATCGCGCTCACGGCACGCTCCCCGGTCGCGAAGTTCGGCACGCCGCCTTCGCGGAGAACCGGAAGCGCGGCCCGCGCCGGCCTTCCGGCCATGAAGCACGCTGCGATCGGCTTGCCGGTCGACTTCGCCGCGGCGACGACGCCGGCCGCCAGCGGCGCGGAGTCGAGGTACGGCGTGTTGACGTTGATCGTCAGCGCGGCGTCGTACTCGGAGAGCGCCGCGACCAGCGTGTCGCGGTAGTCGTCCTCCGTTGCTTGGACGGTCAGGTCGAACGGGTTGTCGAGGCCGCAGAACGGCTCGAGTTTCCTCTTCAGCCGGTTCCGCAGCCGATCGGAGGGCGGCTCCACGCGAAGACCGGAGGCCTCGGCGCGGTCCGCCGCCAGGACCCCAGGTCCGCCCGAGTTGGTGACGATCGCCAGCCGGCGCCCGTCGACCGGCGGGAGCGTCGTGAACCCGCGGCAGAGGTCGAACATCTCCTCGATTCCGTCGACGCGGATCGCGCCGGACTGTCTCAACGCGGCGTCGAACACCGCGTCGGCGCCGGCCATCGAGCCGGTGTGGGAGATCGTCGCGCGGCTCCCGGAATCGGATCGGCCGGACTTGATGACGAGCAGCGGCTTGACCGTCGCGAGGCGACGCGCGGCTTCCATGAACCGGCGACCGTTCGAGACCGTCTCGACGTAGAGCGCAACGACCCACGTCTCCTCGTCGCTACGGAGGGCGTCGAGGAAGTCGACGTCGGTCAGGTCGACGCCGTTCCCGTAGCTGACGAACTTGGAGAAGCCGATGCCCTGCTCCTCGGCCCACGACAGCACGGCGCCGCCGAGGGCGCCGCTCTGAGAGACGAACGCGACGTCGCCGACCGGAGGGCGCGTCTCCAGGGTCGGGTAGAGGTCGTGCTTCGTGTTCACGATGCCTGCGCAGTTCGGGCCCACGACGCGGAGCCCCCATCGCCGGGCGGCTTCGAGGATCTCGAGCTCGCCCGCCGCGTTGCCGGCCTCCGCAAATCCGGCCGTGATGACCACGGCGACCTTCACGCCGGCCTTCCCCGCGTCCTCGAGGACGTCCGGGACCGTCGCCGCCGGGGACGCGACGACTGCGAGATCGATGCAAGCATCGATCTCGTGAAGGGAGCGGGCAGCCGCGATTCGGCCCGTTCCCTCTGCTCGCGGGTTCACGGCGACGACTTCGGCGTACCCTCCAGCCAGGAGCTGATCGACCAGCACCCGTCCGATCTTGCCGGGTGAAACCGAACCCACGACTGCCACACTTCTCGGACGAAACAGCGCGTCGACCCAGTTCACGGGACGCTCCTCAGGCCCGCTCGGAACGCGGCGACGTTCGCCTTAGAAGCCGCCGGCCATCGATTGGCGAGGACACGCTCCACGGTCTCCGGTCCGAGCGACTCCCGCAGAGACGAAATCCCGAGAATCGCGCCGAGAACGTACACGTTCGGCCGCACGGTTCGTCCGTCGACGGCCGGAAGGTCGGCCGGTTCGAGGACGATCAGCCTTCCCGCGGCCGCTCGAATCGCCTCGGTCACCTGCGCGAGCGTCGGATACGCGTCCGACCCGAGCATCACGCCGGTCGGCGCCCAGACGTGATCGAAGAGGACGAACGTTCCGTCCGGCTTCGCATAGCGGATTCCCTTCAGCGCCTCCGACCGCTCCGTCCCGACGACCAGATCCGCCGATCGCTCCCCGATCCGCGGACCGACTCCTTCTCGGCCGAGTCGGAGCTCGACCTTCACGAACCCGCCTCGCTGCGCCATCCCCTTGGTTGGGGTGAGCGACGCCGGCGCGCCGGCGTCGAACGCGGCGTGGAGGAGCAGCTCACCGATCGTCAGAACGCCCTGCCCGCCGACGCCGACGAGGACGATGTCGCAGGTCATTCGACCTTCTCCTTTGACGTATCAGAGGAACCGGCTGCGGCCGGTTCCTCTTCCGTCAACTCGCGGGGTGTACCCGGCGAGTTGACGATCGCGACTGTCGGACAGAAAGAGACGCACAGCCCGCATCCGTTGCAGAGGGAAGAATCGATCCGGATCGACGATTCGCCGAGCGACAGCGCCGGGCAACCGGTCACGCGAAGGCACTGCTTGCACAGGACGCACGTCTCCGGATCGACGGTCGTCGTCCCGTGCCGGACGCCTCGCCGCGCCGCCTGGATCGCACACTCGCGGCGGGCGAGAACCACGCTCACGTCAGCGGAATGCTTCAAACATTCCGCCAACGTGTTCGTCGTTTCCGTGAGGTCATACGGGTCCACAACGAACAAGCGCTCGACACCGAGCCCCCGGATCGCCCGTTCCAGGTCGATCCGACGACCGCGCTCCTGAAACGCTTCGTCGGTCCCCGGGTTGACCTGCATCCCGGTCATCGCCGTCCAGCCGTTGTCCATGACGACCAGCGTCAGCGGAACCCGGTGCTGGATCGCGTTGATCAGGCCGGGGATTCCGCCGTGGAAGAAGGTCGAGTCGCCGATCGTGGCGATCACCGGGGTCTTCAGCCCGGCGTGGACGTACCCCTGCGCGAGGCCGACGCTCGACCCCATCGACACCTCGTTCCAGAGGAGGTCGAACGGCGGGTTCATCCCGAGGATCGTGCAGCCGATGTCGCCGGTGACCATCACGTCGTCCTTCGCGTAACCGGCCTTCTCGATCGCCGCTTCGATCGCGAGATACGTGCCTCGGTGCGGACATCCGGCGCAGACCGTAATGGGCCTTGGGGCAGCGAGCTTGTCGAACTGCTGAACCGTCTCTGACGGTTCAGCCCCAGCTGCGTTCGCAGAGGACATCGCGACCTCCAGTCCTCTGCGGACTGCAGCCTCGCCGTATTCACCGATCGGAGACAGCGTTCCGTCGAGCTTGCCGACGATCGGT
Organism: uncultured Thermotogae bacterium; assembly: GCA_964466035.1. GTDB lineage: Bacteria > Bipolaricaulota > Bipolaricaulia > UBA7950 > UBA9294 > JANQEA01. The sequence continues at coordinate 9,671 of CAYXLR010000005.1, read as the reverse complement.
CCGTCGAAACCCAGCCGCTGCGCGGCGACGTGGACGGCGCGCTCGACGTACGGCTCGAGTTCCTCGAGCACGAGGACCGTCCCGCAATGCTCGAGCAGCCGCTTCGTCTCCTCCCACGGGAACGGAATGGTCGTGACGGCTCGAAGCACGGAGACCGCGTCGGTGGAGAATTCCTGGAAGACCTCGGGGAGGTACGCGCGCACCGCCCCCGAGGCGACGATCCCCAGGCCGCCCGGCTCGCCGGCGAGCTCAAGCTGGTTGAGCTTTCTTTCGTAAACCCAGGCGCCGGCCCGTTCGAGCCGCTCGAGCAGATCGCGGTGCTGTTGCTGGCAGATTGCCGCGCCGGCCTTGGTGTAGCGGGCGACGTCCTTCTCCAGGATCGGCTCGATCTCGCGCGGCGGGATCGGCTCGTCGACCTCGACAACAGCGTGCGACAGCGAGACCGCCGTCGTCAGTCGCAGGAACACCGGGCTTCCGACGGCCTCGGACAGCTCGAACGCCGTCCGCACGAGATCGTACGTCTCGGCCGGCGTCGCCGGCTCGAGCATCGGAAGGTGCGACATCCGCGCGAAGCCGCGCGAGTCCTGCTCGGCCATCCCGGCACTGACGCCCGGGTCGTCGGCGACGTAGATCACGAGCCCGCCGTTCGTCCCCGAATAGGCGATCGAGATCAGCGCGTCGTAGGCGACGTTGACCCCGGACATCTTCGTCGTGCACATCGCCCGGTGGCCGGCCCACGCGGCGCCGGCGGCGATCTCGAACGCCACCTTCTCGTTCGTCGACCACTCGACGTGCCGTTCCGGGAGGTCCATCGCCAGCAGATGGGTCAGGCAGCCGGTCGACGGCGTCCCCGGATAGCCGGTGACGACCTTGACGCCGGCGCTCAGCGAGCCCAAAGCGACGGCCTGGTTCCCGGTCAGGATCCGTCTAGTCACTCGGCCCCTCTTTCCGACTCACCAAACCTGTCTCTCGCAGAGACGCAAAGAACGCCGAGAAGCCGCAGAAGAGGGGCGGGGCTCAAACGGCAAGCGTCCACGCTTGTTTCTGTTGTCCAGCTCTCTCGGTCTCTCTGTCTGTCCCTTCATGTCAGTTGGCGTTTTGATTCCCTGCGTTCTCCGCGCCTTGGCGAGAGGTGATGGTTTGGCCGTTCTCTCCGCGGCTCTCTGCGCCCTCTGCGGTTCATGCTTCTTGCCCTTCTCTTGCCGCAGCGATTGCCTTCAGTACCCGTTCGGGGGTGAACGGAAGCTCGTGGATCCGCACGCCGAGTGCGTCGGCGACGGCGTTCGCCACCGCCGGTGCCGCGGGCGTCAGCGCCGGCTCGCCGATCCCCTTCGCGCCGAACGGGCCGACGCCGGTTCCCGACTCGAGGACGATCACGTCGGTCGCGGGGTAGTCGGCCGACGTCGGGATCAGGTACTCGGCGAACGACGGCGTCTTGACCTGCCCGTTCTCGAGGGCGAACTCCTCCATCAGCGCGTACCCGAGCCCCTGAACCGTCCCGCCGGCGATCTGCCCTTCGACGGCGGCCGGGTTGATCGCCCGTCCGACGTCGTGGCAGGCGGCGCACTTCAGCAGCTCGATCTGACCGGTCTCCGTGTCCACGGCGACCTCCACGGCGACGGTGCCGAAGGTGAAGTCCGGCCAGATGTCGCCTTGCCCGGTCTCCGGGTCGAGGCCCTCGGTGAACGGCGCGTTGAACTGTGCCAACTCCGACAGCTCGAT
>CAYXLR010000005.1:2908-7849 GCA_964466035.1 uncultured Thermotogae bacterium | reverse complement strand
GCCAAACACACAGCGTTCCCCGACATGTACAGCTGCCGCGTCGCCGTCGACGTCCCGGCGAGCGGCGTGACCGCCGAGTCGGTCGCGTAGATCGTCACCCGGTCGAGCGGCACGCCGAGGATCTCGGCGGCGATCTGACAGAGGGAGTTCGACTGCCCGGCGCCGATGTCGGGGACGCCGCACCGGATGACGGCCGTCCCGTCCTGCTCGACGCCGACCCACGCCCGCGACGTGTCGTGGAACCAGGTGATCCGCCCGTAGCTCTGGAACGTGTTCGCCAGCCCGCGACCGATCCGTTTCGTCCCAGTCGAGGGCATCCGCTCGCCGAGCGCGTGCAGCGCGCGGGTGGCGCACTCCTCGGACCAGACGGCCGACGTCACCGCCTGCCCGGTGCACGTCGCGTCGCCGGTTTTCATGTAGTTGACGCGGCGGAGCTCGAGCGGATCCATGTCCAGCGCCTTCGCGATCTCGTCCATCTGCTGCTCGTAGCCGAGCGCCGCCTGCGGGCCGCCGAAGCCGCGGAACGCACTCGTGAACGTCTGATTCGTCGCCGCAGCGACGGAGTCGACGTGGACGTTGTCGATCCGGTACGGGCCGGTCGCCATCCCGGTCGCGTAGAGGAGGACGTACGGCGTCAGGTACGGGTAGGCGCCGGAGTCGGCGACCATCTTGATCTGCGACGCGGTGATCCGGCCGTCGCGCTTGACGCCGGTCCGGTGGGTGATCGTGAACGGGTGCCGCTTCGAGGTCGCGAGGAACGCCTCCTCCCGCGTGTAGACGAGCTTCACCGGGCGGCCGGTCTCCCGCGCGAGGAACGCGAGGAAGATCTCGACGGTGACGTCCTCCTTGCTCCCGAACGCGCCGCCGACCATCGTCCCGCGGACGCGCACCTTGTTCTGCGGTACGCCGAGGGCGCGGGCGACCGAGCGGAAGTGCTCGACCACCTGCGTGGCGACGCGGATGTTGATCACGCCCTGTTCGTCGACCCACGCGACGCCGGCGTCCGGCTCGAGGTAGGCGTGCTCGACGAACGGCATCCGGAACGTGTTCTCGACGACCAGGTCGGCTTCGGCCATGCCGGCCTCGAGGTCGCCCTTGCGGATCGTGTACCGGCTGACGACGTTGTCCGGCTCGAACAGGATCGGCGCCCCGGGCGCCATCGCCTCTTCCGGATCGAAGACCGCGGGCAGGTCCTCGTACTCGATCTCGATCCGGCCGAGCGCCTCCTCGGCGAGGGCGACCGTCTCCGCGGCGACGAGCGCGATCGGCTCGCCGATGTAGCGGACCGCCTCGAGCGCCAGGACCGGCGCGTCCGAGCCGGCGCGCATTGCGCGGCCGGTCTGGCCGGGCAGGTCGGTGTTCAGCTTCGCGCCTTCGACGTCCTCGCCGGTGAGCACGCACGCGACGCCGGGCAGCGCCCGTGCCTCCGAGACGTCGAGTCGGACGATCCGCGCGTGCGGCCGGCTGCTCCGAAACACCTTGACGTGGAGCATGTTCGGCATCGTGAAATCGGCCGCGTACACCGTCGCCCCGACCGCCTTTCCAAGTGCGTCGACCCTCCTCAAGGGCTTACCAACTTGGCGGAGCTCCGGGAGTTCATGTGAAGGGAGAGGCTTCGGTTGCACGTTGTTCACTACTGCTCACCTCCCCCCAATGGCTCGCAAGACGCGAGAATCCGCGACTCTGGAGTGGATTCTCGCCCCGCCTCGCGCAGCGAGGCGCCGTCGACGCGGCGCAGGGGCTTGCCTACTTGCTTCAACGAAGGAAGCTTCACGTCAGGGAGTGGCTTGGGAGTGATGTTCTCCACTATGTATCACTCCCCTTCTTTACGTCATCGTCCACGGGAAGACGATTCGGAGGATCGTCTTCCCGTCCGGCTCGGCGCAGCCGAGACGCAGGTTTCGGTCCCACGTGGTTCACGTGTCATCACCCGCTTCCGTCCCGTCGCCAGACCCGAGAACACGATCTTCGTGATCGTGTTCTCGCCCGGCTTCACTTGCCGAAGTCGCCTCTGCAAGTGAAGACGCAGGGGACGAGGAAGATCGTCGAAGCAGTTCCGCTGCGACGTGAACTGCTTCGACGATCTGACCGTACCCGGTGCACCGACACAGGTTGCCCGACAGCGCTTCCCGGATTTCGTCCTCCGTCGGATCGGGGTTCCGATCGAGCAGCGCCTTCGTCGCGACGATCATGCCCGAGGTGCAGAAGCCGCACTGGACGGCGCCGGTGTCGGCGAACGCCTCCTGGATCGGGTGCGGACGCTCGATCGTGCCGAGGCCGCTGTTGGTCACGATCTCGGCGCCCTCCGCCTGCCATGCGAGGACGAGGCAGCTGTTGACCGCGACCCCGTCCAGGAGGACGGCGCAGGCGCCGCAGTCGCCCTTCTCGCATCCGCTTTTGACGTCGGTGTACCCGAGATCGCGCAGCGCTTCGAGAAGCGTCGCGTTCGGTGCGAGCGCCACGTCGTGCGTCCGGCCGTTGACGCGAAACGTGATCGCCCTAGGCTCCATCGGCCTCACCTCCGCTCGGCCCCATCAGGCCCGACAGGCAGCGGTGGACCAGAACCTCGACCTCCCGCCGGCGGTACTCGGCCGAGCCGCGGAGGTCGTCGATCGGGCGCGCCTCCTCCGCGGCGACCTTCGCCGCCGCCGCGATCGTTTCGGGGGTGAGCTTTCTGCCCTTGAGCGTCTCTTCCGCGTCCCACGCGCGAACCGGTGTCGGAGCAACGGCGCCGAGGGCGATCCGGACCTCCGGGGAGCCGTCCTTGCTCGGGGCGGCCAAGGCGGCGGCGCTGACGACGCTGATCGCGTCGGCCTTGCGAAGCCGGATCTTCTCGTACGTCCACCGCGGCGTACCTTCGGAAATCGGGATCCGCACCGCGGTCAGGAGGTGCGCCGGCTTGAGCGTCGTCTCGCACGGGCCGGCGAAGAACCGGTGAAGCGGCGTCACGCGATTCCGGCCGTCCGCTTGGATCTCGATCGTCGCGTCGAGCAGCAGGAGCGGCGGGGCGGTGTCCGCCGCCGGCGACGCGTGCGCCAAGTTCCCGCCGATCGTCGCGCGATTGCGGATCAACGGGGCGGCGAACGTCTTGCATGCCTCGTGGAGGACGCCGGCGTGTGCCGCGACGGACGGATCGTCGAGGATCTCGGCGATCGTCGCCGTTGCGCCGATGATCAGCTCGTCGCCGACGATCTCGACGCGGCGAAGCGCCTCGATCCGCGACAGGTCGAGCAGCACGCCCGCCGAGGTCTTCCGCTCTCGGAGGTCGACGAGCAGGCAGGTCCCTCCGGCGATCGGCACCGCCTCGGGCGTCTCGCCGAGGAGTTTCAGCGCTTCGTCGAGGGTCTCCGGCTGCAGCAGATCGAACGCAGGCAACGTCATGACGCCGCCCTTTTAGCAGCAGAGCTGACTGCACGAACGATTGCAGCATATCCCGTACATCTGCAGTGGTTCCCCTTCAAGTAGTCGCGGATCTCGTCCTCGGTCGGCTCGGGGATCTCCTCGAGGAGCTTCTTCGTCATCATCAGCATCCCGGGGGTGCAGTAGCCGCATTGGAACGCGTTCTCCTCGATGAACGCCTCCTGCAGCGGATCGAGCGTTCCGTCCGGCGCGGCGAGTCCCTCGATCGTCCGGACCACCGCGCCGTCGGCGGAGACCGCGAGGACGAGGCATCCGAGGACCGGCACGCCGTTCAGCCAGATCGTGCACGCGCCGCACTCGCCGATCCCGCAGCCGTACTTCGTCCCGGTCAGTTCGAGCCGCTCACGGAGGACGTTCAGGAGCAGTTCGTTCGGCCGCACGTCGAGCTCGTGCCGCGTCCCGTTCACCGTCAGCACGATCCGCGTCGTCTCATCCGGCCCCAACTGCAATGGCTCGCCCACCGGGGAAACGGACCGCAGATCGCCGTTTCCCCGTGGAACATGTGCCACGCCTGTGGCACATCGTTCCCATGCTTTAAGTGTGCAATCGTGCGTGAGCGCAATTGCAGCGCGCCGCCGATACTCGGCAGAGCTCCGCACGTCGTCGATCGGCTGGATTTCCGCGGATGCTGCGCATCCGACGTCGAACGCCACGTCTTCGGTCGGCGTTCGACCAATGAGGAGTTTCTCGGCCTCTCGCGCGCGGATCACCGTCGGACCGACCGACCCGAACTCGATCCGCGCCGAGGTGCACCGCCCGTCCTCCCCTCGGGAAAGGCGGACCGCGACGCTCACCTTCGCCAGGTCGGCCCGCACGCGCGAGATCTTCAGGAACGCGGAACCGGTTTGCCCGGTGGCGCGCGGAAGCCGGATCGCGGCGAGGATCTCGCCCTTTCGCAGCCGGACCTTGCCCGGACCTTCGAGGAGGTCGCCGACGGGGACCATCCGCTCGCTGTCGGGCCCGACGAGGTACGCGTCGGCGCCGAACGCGACGAGCGCCGGCACCGTGTCGGAGGCCGGCGATCCGTTGCAGACGTTCCCGCCGAGCGTCCCGCGCATCATGATCTGCGTCGAGCCGAACGTGGCCGCCGCCTCGGCGAGCGCGGTGTACTCCTTCCAGAGGAGTTCCGACGTCGCGAGCGCGTAGATCGAGGTCAGCGCGCCGATCCACAGGCCGTCGGAGCGCTCCTCGACGCCGTGGAGCTCGGGGGCGAATGTGATATCGATTACATTCGCTGGCTGGGCCCGTTCGAGTTTGAGATCGACGAGGAGGTTCGTCCCGCCGGCGAGGATCGCGGCGTCGGGGCGCTCGCGAAGCGCCGCGGTGACCTCTCGGAGAGAGGTCGGCCGGACGTAGCCGAACCGGTGGACCAGAAGATGACTGTTGGTCATCCCGTGCTTCTCCTGGCTCATGCCTTCCTGGCGCTCTCTACGATTCAATCGTCCCCTATTCCCTTCATGTTCTTCGTGGTTCAAGCTTCCCCTCTGCGTCTCTCTGCGGTTCAGGCCTTTCTTCTCCCTC